>NZ_JBATVG010000023.1:0-321972 GCF_049671645.1 Castellaniella sp.
GAAACGACAGCAGCCCGTCGTTCATTATTTCCTTCAGTTCCTGGTGCGCAATCATGAAAACGTCCTCTGGTAGTGAAAGAACGCATCAATCCGTTCTTTCCTTATTTAGATATACGTCATCATACAAGAGACAAATTTCAGGGGCAATGAAATCCCGAGATAAAGACTTAGTATTTGTACTGATCTAGCTCTTCAAAGATTCCGCGCGCCGATGCCAGGCCCGGAACATAGGCTGATCACAGGTGTGACAACATAAGGCGCCACCCTGCCCGGTGGCGCCTGAGCGTAGAGGGTCAACCCTTCTGGGCGACGGTTTCCTGTGCCTTGCGCAGCCGCTCGCGGCTGTTGGCCAGGTGCGTGCGCATGGCCGCCCGCGCGGCATCCGGATCTTTGCGGGCAATGGCGTTGTAGATGTCTTCGTGTTCCAGATGGACGCGTTCCAGGTAGCGGACGCGGTCATCATCCGCCAGCGCGGCGGAATCCACACGGGTGCGTGGAATGATGGCCTTGCCCAACTGCTTCAGGATGTCGTGGAAATAACGATTGCCGGTGGCCGTGGCCACCAGCAGGTGAAAGGCGACGTCGGACACCACGGCGTTGCCGGTCTTCTTGCGGATGTGTTCCGCGAATTCATCCAGGGTCGCGCGCAACTGCTGCATATGGGCGTCGGTGCGGCGCAGAGCCGCCAGGCCCGCAGCCTCGGTTTCCAGGCTGATGCGCAATTCCAGGATCGCCATGACATCCAGCATGGTCAGGATGCTTTCCGTGCGGATGCGCAGTTGCTGCTCGTTTTGCGGCTCCAGCAGAAACGTGCCGATGCCATGCCGGGTTTCCACCAGGCCGCCCGCCTGCAGCCTGGAAATGGCTTCGCGGATGACTGTCCGGCTGACACCGAAGGATTCCATCAATTCCGATTCGGTCGGCAGCTTTTCACCCACATGAAACTCACCATTGCGGATGCGTTCGGACAGAGCCGTCACCACAGTCTGGGTCAAGCTGCGAGAACGCCGAACAGTAGCAGGTGCCATGATGGGATCACATTGATGTTAGAGAACTGTCATCATACTTCAAGCCTGTCAACCGCCCTGGAAACAGGCCGCCTAAAAGCGCGGGGCCTTGCCTGTCCAGTCCGGCTGATATTTGCGCATCTGGGCGGCATCATTGCGTGAACGGATCCCGCAGTCAAGGTATTGCTGATGCAGCCGCGCCAGCGCGTCCTGATCGATCTCCAGCCCCAGGCCGGGGGCGTCTCCCAGCGCTATGGCGCCGTCCTGAAAACGCAGATGTCCGCCGACCACGACTTCTTCAGCGGGATCCAGCCAGGGGTAATGCGTATCGCAGGCATAACTGAGCAAAGGCACGCTGGCCGCCACGTGCGTCATGGCCATCAGGCTGATCCCCAGATGGGAATTGGAATGCATGGACAGGCCCAGGCCGAAGGTCTCGCACATGCGCGCCAAGAGCTGGGTGTCGCGCAGGCCGCCCCAGTAATGGTGATCGGACAGAATGATCTGGCAGCCATGCGCCGTCGTGTTGGCGCGAAACTGGGCCAGGTCCGTGACCACCATATTGGTAGCCAGCGGCATGCCCGTGGCCTGGTGCAAGGCGGCCATGTCGGCCAGCGTGGGGCACGGATCCTCGTAGTATTCCAGCAGGCCATCCAGCTGCTTGCCCATCTCGATGGCGGTATCCAATGCCCAATTGCCATTGGGGTCGATGCGCAGCGGCATGCCCGGGAAGCGGGCCGCCAGCGCCCGGATGCAGGCCACTTCTTCCTGAGGCGGCAACACCCCGGCCTTCAGCTTGATGCTTTTGAAGCCATAGCGGGCGATCATGGTGTCCGCCTGGGCGACCAGTTGCGCCGGCGTCAGGGTCTCGCCCCAGGCGTCGTCCGGGTAGTCCGCATCCACGTGCCGCGCATATTTGAAAAACAGATAGGCGCTGAACGGCACCGTATCGCGCACCCGGCCGCCCAGCAGGTCCACCAGCGGCATGCCCAGAAAACGGGCCTGGAGATCCAGGAACGCGACCTCGAAGGCGGAATACAGCTTCTGGACGTTCTTGGCCGGGTCCGTGCCAGGCGCCAGGGTAAAGGCCGCGCCGGTGCTGACGCGCGTCTGCTGAACCACTCGTTGCACACGCTGGCGCAAACCGTTCAGGTCGAAGGGATCCATCCCCGCCAGCATGGGCGCCAGCGCCTGCAGCAGTTCCAGCACCGAAGCGTCGCCATAGGATTCCCCCAACCCGATATGCCCGGTATCGCTTTCCAGTTCGATAATGGAACGCAAGGCATAAGGTTCATGAATGCCGGCTGCGTTCAGCAGCGGCGGATCCTTGAAGGCGATGGGTGTGATCTTGGCTGACAGCAAATGCATGATCGGTCCGGGTGACATGATGAAGGAGTGGAAGGTGAAACGTCATCTAGTTAGATGTACGACATGTGAACTGTATATCACTAAATCGGCACTGCTTATCAGGGAATTCCCTAAAACCCTCCTCATGAAAAATTTATTTATTATGAATCAATGGATTATTCGTTCCACAAATAGAAAAACCAGGCAATTGGACTCTCTTCGACTGCATCGACACCTCCCACGCCCGAAACATGTCATACGATGACATGGCGAAAAGCATGGAAATCCACCGTCCGTTCCTTGACCGGCCTGCCGCTCTTCGCCTGAAGCCGCCTGGCGTCGCCCAGACGATCCCGCCGAAGCTCCATCCGGACACCACACTGCCGACGATGTCATACAACGAGAAGGGCGTGAACTTCCCGATCTCCAGCCCTATTAGGGAATACACCGATATCTTCTAAAAATTAAAAAAATTCTTTGCAAATCAAATGATTAAATTTGATTTCAAAAATTCACAGCTTCCCGGAGAGCGCCTTCCGTTGAAAATTCACTATCCGGATTTCAATCTAGGTTATATGATGACTTATAAGGAAGGACCGATGGAACCGACCTTTACCCTGCACAGGTGAACACTCAAGGAGACACCATGAAAGGCAATAAACAAACCGTGCGACCTTTGCGATTCCACGCACTGGCGGGCGCCCTGGCCCTGGCGTGCGTCGCCGTTTCGGCGCATGCCGCCCCCGTCGCGCTGAATATCGTCGACGTGGCGGGCAACCTGGCCGTCACCCAGAAAGCGCTGGAAGCCTTCCGCGATCAGAATCCGGACCTGGTTTCCAGCATGACCTTCACCAATGCGCCGGCGCCGCAGATCCCGGGCAAGATCAAGGCCATGCAAAAGGCCAACCGCGCGGACATCGACCTGGTGCTGACCGGCACCGACGCCCTGGCCGCCGGCATCGAACAGGACCTGTGGGTCAAGCTGCTGCCCGACCACCAGGACAAGTTCAAGGATATCCTGACCAAATACACCCGCAACGCCGCCCGCATGCAGGAACTGGCCAAGGGCTACGGCCTAGAAGTCAGCTTCATGCAATCCGGCCCGCTGCTGGAATACAACCCGGCCAAGGTCAAGACCCCGCCCAAGACCCCGGCCGAACTGCTGGCCTGGTGCAAGGCCAATCCGGGCCAGTTCCTGTATGCCCGCCCCGCCAATTCCGGCCCGGGCCGCACCTTCCTGATGGGCCTGCCCTATCTGCTGGGCGACAAAGATCCCTATGACCCGATCAAGGGCTGGGACAACACCTGGAAATTCCTGAAGGAACTCAACGAGTGCGTGCCCTACTATCCGGGCGGCACATCGGCCATCATGAAGGAACTGGGCCAAGGCAGCCGCACCATGACCGTGACGGTGACGGGCTGGGACATCAACCCGCGCGCCCTGGGCATCGTGCCGGCCGACTTCAAGATCCAGGCCTTCGACAACTTCACCTGGGTCAACGACGCTCACTACATGGTCATCCCCAAGGGCGTGTCCAAGGAAAAGCAGGACGTCCTGTTCAAGCTGATGGATTTCATGATGCAGCCCAAACAGCAGGCCATGACCTACGACACCGGCTACTTCTACCCCGGCCCGGCGATCCGCGACGTGCCGCTGTCGGCCGCGCCGAAGGAAAGCCAGGAAGTCATCGAAAAATATGGTCGTCCTGAATACGAGGAACTGACGGCCCGCCGCCCCAGCGCCGTGCCGCTGGATGCCAAGGCCATGGTGGAAGCCTTCCACAAATGGGATACCGATATCGGCGCCCTGAAGAAGTGATCTCTGCCTGACGATGACCCGCCCGCCTGCCCTCCCGGGCGCGGGCGGCCTGTATCTCCCTGGATTTTGCAATATGAATGAATCTTTCCAACAGCTGCGTCTGGATGGCGTCGGGCGGCAGTATCCCACCGCATCCGGTTCAACCGTTGCCGCCCTGAAGGATCTCAGCCTGGATATCCAGCGCGGCGAATTCATCGCCCTGCTGGGGCCGTCGGGCTGCGGCAAATCGACCGCGCTGAACTGTCTGGCGGGTCTGGCCGATCTCAGTTCCGGCAGCATCTGGCTGGACGACACGCGCATCGACGTGCTTCCGCCCGAACGGCGCGGCTTCGGGATGGTGTTTCAGAACTATGCGCTGTTTCCGCACATGTCGATCCGTGACAATGTCGGCTTTGGCCTGCGCATGCGCGGCGTGTCGAAACAGGAAACAGCCCAGCGGGTCAAAGCCGCGCTATCCCTGGTGCAGCTCGAAGGCCACGAATCCAAACTGCCCGGCCAGCTGTCCGGCGGCCAGCAGCAGCGCGTGGCCATCGCCCGCGCCATCGTCATCGAACCCCCGGTCATCCTGATGGACGAACCCCTGTCCAACCTGGATGCCAAACTGCGCGTCGAGATGCGGGCGGAAATCCGCCGCATCCACCGCCAGCTGGAACGCGCCACGATCTACGTCACCCACGATCAGGACGAGGCCCTGTCCATGGCCGACCGCATCGTGGTCATGCGATCAGGCAGCGTCCAGCAGGTCGGGACGCCCCGCGAAGTCTACGGCCAACCCCGCAATCTGCACGTCGCCCGGTTCATGGGCTATCGCAACGTGCTGGCCTTCCAGGTGATCCGTCACGAAGGCGAACAGATCACCGTGCAACAGGGCCAGGTCCAGTTGCAGGGCGCCGCGCTGTCGGTTCCCGCAGGCACCCAGACGGTCGCCGTCGCCATGCGGCCCGACGATTTCGAACTGGCCGCCGAAAACTCGACCAACACCCTGGAAGCCACGATCCAGCAGATCGAATTCGGCGGGCGCAGCTCCCTGCTGGTCGTCAGCAGCCCCATCGGCGAACTCTTCGTGCGGATCAGCGGTGATTTCCAACCGGGCGACCGGGTGCGCCTGCACATCCCCGCCGACCGGGTGCTGACTTACGCGGAGGCCCTATGAGCGCCGCCGAACTGGCCGTGGCCCCCAGGGGAGACCGCCGGGGCTGGCTGGTCGCGCCCGCCGTGGTGGTGCTGCTGGCGCTGTTCGTCTACCCCTTCATCTACGGGGTGGTGATTTCCTTCCAGCCCATGGACGGCGGCAGCATCTGGGCCAATTACATCCATTTCTTCACGACATCGACAGAGGTCGGCACCTTGTGGGCCACCTTCAAGCTGGCTGCGCCCGCCACGCTGATCAACGTCGGCATGGCTGTGCCGGTGGCCTTTTCCCTGCGCCGCAATAGCCGCAAGCAACGCATCATCACCACCATCCTGGTCATCCCCATCACGCTGGGCACAGTGCTGATCGCCGACGGGATGCTGACGTTCTACAGCCCGGTCGGCTGGTTTTCGCAATTCGTCCACAGCCTGCACCTGTATTCCGAAGAGGTCCGCCTGACGCACAATTACTGGGGGGTGCTGATTTCCCTGGTGATTTCCGACTTCCCCTTCGTCTTCCTGCTGACCCTGTCTTACATTTCCGGCATCGACCCGACACTGGCCAAGGCGGCCGGCACGCTGGGCGCCAACACGTGGCAACAGTTTCGCCTGATCTATCTGCCCCTGCTGGTGCCGGGGCTGAGCATGGCGGCGGCGCTGTCCTTCGTGCAGACCTTCGCCGTGTTCCCATCCGCCATTCTGCTGGGGGCGCCCGCGGGCCCGACCCGAGTGATTTCCATCGCGGCCTACGAGGCGGCTTTTGAACAATACGACTACGGCATGGCCTCCGCCATCGCCATCGTCATGGGATTCGCGCAACTGCTGATCGTCTGCGCAATCTTTGCATTCCGGCGGGCCTTCTATACCGGCCCGGCCACCAGCGGCAAGGGGTGACACACATGCAATCCACAACACTTACGACGGCCGGAAACCGTCGGCGCTGGGGCAAGCTCTGGCATGCCGCAGTCTGGACGGTCATGGGATTTTTCCTGCTGAACGTCGTCTTCATGATCCTCACCGTGATGGTCAATTCCGTGGCCACCCGGTGGTTCGGCACCCTGCTGCCCCAAGGCCTCACTTTCAGCTGGTACGGCCGCGCCTGGGACGAATTCCAGTTGTCCCACATCCTGGTGGTCACCCTGGAAGTCGTCGCCTCGGTCGTCATCCTGGCCATCGTGCTGGGCGTGCCGGCCGCCTACGCGCTGGCTCGCGCCCGCTTCCCCGGCAAAAGGCTGGTGATGCTGCTGATCCTGATCCCCATGCTGGTGCCGCCCGTCACCTATGGGATTCCCATGGCCACGGCCATGTACCAGATCGGCGTGGGCGGCACCCTGGCGGGGGTCATTCTGTCCAACCTGGTGCCGGCCCTGCCCTTCGTGATCCTGGTCATGACGCCCTTCATCGAGCAGATCGACCCGGGTCTGGAATCCGCCGCCCGCATCTTCGGCGCCAATACCTTCCAGTATTTCCGCCACGTGCTGGCCCCGCTGCTGGTGCCGGGCATGCTGGCCGCCGGGCTGCTGGTGCTGGTGCGCACCATCAGCCTGTTCGAACTGACGTTCTTCACAGCCGGGCCGGATTCCCAGACGCTGGTGGTCGCCCTGTACTACGCGGTATTCTCGACCGGCGTGCGGGCGCCGCAGGCCATCGATGCCATGGCCATGATCTACATGGCCATCACCATGGTCTGGGTGTTGATCGCCCTGCGCTTCGTCAGCCCCACCCAATTGGTCAGCCGGGTCAAGGAAGCCCCGCGTGAGGCCTGATCAGGACGCGCCAGCATGATGCCCGCGCGCATGGATGCCACCCCGCAGCGATGCCTGACCCTGACGCAGGGAGCGCATCGCCTGCGGGTGGGGCCGGCGGCCGGCGGCCGGATTCTCGGCTGGACCAGTGAGCTGGCCAATGGCCCTCGGGATTGGCTGGCGCCGATCCAGGTCCAGGAATGGCCGGCGCACGAATGGCCCAAAGGCGGCATATTCCCCCTGGCGCCGTTTTCCAATCGCATCCGCAACGCCCGCATGAACTGGGCGGGCCAAATGATCCGGATCGACCCGTTGCCCGGCCAGGCCCACGCCCTGCACGGCCAGGCGCAACGCATGGCCTGGGATGTGCTGGATGCGACCGAGAACCGGGCCATATTGAGCCTGCATCACCCGGCCGGTGAAGACGGCTGGCCGTGGGCCTGGTCGTTGCAGCAGATTTTTCAGCTATCGGCCGAGGGCCAACTGGACATCGAGCTGGCGCTGACCAACGAAGACACGCAACCCATGCCGGCCGGCTTGGGCCTGCACCCCTATTTCACCGCTGACAGCGTCCGCGCCGGCGCCAGCAAAGACTGGGCGCATGACCAGGAACTGGCCTTGTTCCCCCGGCCGAACCGGCAGGCCCGCTGGCAGCGCACCGACAGCACCTGGACGAACTTCCTATCCGGCTGGACAGGCCGCGCCGACATCGCCTGGCCCACCGGCCCGGGCCTGATCCTGCAGGCCCGTGGCCCGCTGGATCACCTGGTGCTGCATTGCAATGCGGGCCGCTACCTGTGCGTGGAGCCCGCCACCCACGTCTGCGACGCCGTGAACCTGGCCGCCGCCGGCATCCAGGGCACCGGCCTGCGGACGCTGGCGCCGGGGCAGACGCTGACCGTCGGCATGACGCTCAGCATCCAGGCCTGATCCAGGGTCCGCGACATACCACGCGATCCTGCCCGCCCTTGCGCGGGGACGGCAACGGCCTCCGGGCCACTCAGGTGCCGCAGGGCGTCTTGCCAATCCGCGCACAGAAGCGGCCACCTCCCGGCAACGCAAAAACAAAACGGGCGGCCCATGAGCCGCCCCTCTTGCTTCCGCCATCAGTATGTCAAGGCTGCTGGCCGCATTCGGCGGTTTCCGTGGTCCAGGCCCGCGCCTGCTCGCTCAGCGTGAAGCCCAGGCCCGGGCGATCGGGCACTTCCATGCGCCCGTCCTTCATGACCAGGCGCTCATTGAACAAGGGTTCCAGCCACTCGAAGTGTTCCAGCCAGGGCTCGCGGGGATACGCCGCCGCCAGGTGCAGGTGGATTTCCATGGCGAAGTGCGGCGCCATGCTCAGGCCATGATAGTCGGCCAACTGCATGATCTTCAGGAACTGCGTGATGCCGCCCACGCGAGGCGCGTCGGGCTGGAAAAAGTCGGACGCATGAGCCTCGATCAATTCCGCGTGTTCCCGGAAGCTGGTCAGCATTTCGCCGGTAGCGATCGGAGTGTCGAAGGTGGCGGCCAGCGCCGCATGGCCCTGGACGTCGTAGGCGTCCAGCGGTTCCTCGATCCAGGTCAGGCCGTATTGTTCCATCACCCGGCACATGCGGGCCGCCGCCATGCGGTCCCACTGCTGATTGGCGTCCACCATCAAGGGGAAACTGTCGCCGAGTTTCTTGCGCACGGCGTCGACCCGCTGCAGGTCCACAGCATGGTCGGGGTGACCGACCTTGATCTTGATGCCGCCGATCCCGCGCGCCCGCGAGGCATCCACGTTATCCAGCACCTGGTCCAGCGGGGTGGACAGGAAACCGCCCGAGGTGTTGTACAGGCGGACCGAATCCCGATGCGCCCCCAGCAGCTTGGCCAGCGACAGGCCCGCCCGCTTGGCCTTCATGTCCCACAAGGCAACGTCGAACGGTGCGATCGCCTGCACCGTCAGGCCGCTGCGGCCGACGGACGCGCCCGCCCAGCACAACCGGTCCCAGAGCCGCTGGATATCGCTGGGGTCCTCGCCCAACAACGTGGGGGCGATTTCCTTGGCATGGGCATACATGCCCGGCCCGCCCGCCCGCTTGGAATAGGCGAAACCCAGGCCCTCGTGGCCGTCACGGGTGCGGATCTCGCAAAAGATCATGGCGACCTCGGTCAGGGGCTTCTGACGGCCGGTAAAGACCTTGGCATCGCTGATGGGGGTGGGCAGCGGCAGGAACGCCAAAGACAGCTTGATCCAGGCGATGCGATCGCTGCCGCCATCGGAGGCGGCAGCCGCATGCGCCGGTTCGGCAAATGCAGCGGATTCGGGGCGAGACATGGGGGCAATCCTTTTGAAAACAAAATGTCAAAGTAGGCACACAGCCCGCCCCGGGACAACCCGGACAGACCGGAACAGATCACAACAGATACGATCTCTTTCCATTAAGGAAAGACCACAGAGAAATTATCGATTCCATAATGAAACCGTGCTTATTTCCCAGAATTTCCTTTCCGTCATGATGAGTTGTATGATAACTTACTTGTGAAAATTTGCCACCCCCGGAGGTTCCCCTATGCCCATCACCGGCATGCAGCTCATCGGCCGTCAGAACATCGCTGGCGCCGGCCCTTCCTTTCAGGCCGTCAACCCGGCCAACGGCCAGGCGATCTCCCCGGCCTGGCAGGGCGCGGATGCCCGGCAGGTCGCCCAGGCCGTCGACCTGGCCAACGCTGCCTTCGCGTCCTATCGGGAAACCGCGCTGGAACAGCGGGCCGTTTTTCTGGAAGCCATCGCCCAGGCCATCCTGGACCTGGGCGATGAACTGATCGAACGCGCCATGCTGGAAACCGGCCTGCCCCGCCCGCGCCTCGAAGGCGAACGGGGCCGCACCGTGAACCAGTTGCGCTTGTTCGCCCGCGTCGTGCGCGATGGCGACTGGCTGGACGCCCGTATCGATCATGCCTTGCCGGAGCGCAAGCCCGCCCCCCGAAGCGACCTGCGCATGCGCCAGATTCCGCTGGGGCCGGTGGCTATTTTCGGGTCCAGCAACTTCCCGCTGGCCTTTTCCGTAGCCGGCGGCGATACGGCGTCGGCCCTGGCCGCCGGCGCGCCGGTCGTGGTCAAGGCGCACCCCGCCCATCCCGGCACCTCCGAACTGGTCGGCCAAGCCATCCGCTCGGCCGTCCAGCAATGCCAACTGCACGAAGGCGTGTTTTCCCTGCTGGCCGGCCCCGGCATCGATCTGGGACTGGCGCTGGTCCGCCACCCCGGCATCCAGGCGGTGGGCTTCACCGGCTCGCGCCAGGGCGGCATCGCCCTGATGCAGGCCGCCGCCCAACGGCCGGTGCCGATCCCCGTCTACGCGGAAATGAGCAGCACCAATCCCGTCTACCTGCTGCCTGGCGCGCTGGCAGCGCGCGCCGATGCGCTGGCCGATCAGTTTTCCGTCTCGCTGCTGGGCAGCGCCGGCCAGCTGTGCACCAACCCCGGCTTGATCATCGCCCTGGACAGCCCGGAACTGGACCGCTTCATCGCCCGCGCCACACAGAACATCCAGGAGGCTCCGGCCACCACCATGTTGACCACCGGCATCGCCCAGGCCTACCGGCAAGGGGTCCAGCGCCAGTTGGAGCACCCCGCCGTCCAGGCGCTGGCGCGCGGCCTGTCCGATGATGATGCCCCGGCCTACTGCCAGGCCAATCTGGCCGTCGCCTCGGCGCAAGGCTTCCTGGCCGACCCGGACGCCCTGGGCGCGGAGATCTTCGGCGCCAGCTCGCTGGTCATCCGCTGCGCCGACGCCGACGAATTCCAGGCCATCTCCCTGGCCCTGGAAGGCCAGCTGACGGCCACGCTGCATCTGGAACCCGGCGTGGACGATGCGCTGGCCGCCCGCCTGATTCCGATTCTGGAACTGAAGGCCGGCCGCATCCTGGCCAACGGCTTTCCCACCGGCGTGGAAGTCTGCGATGCCATGGTGCACGGCGGCCCCTTCCCGGCGACGTCCGACAGCCGCACCACCTCGGTCGGGACACTGGCCATCCGCCGTTTCCTGCGCCCGGTCTGCTATCAGGACATCCCCGACACCCTGCTGCCCGCCGCCCTGCAGGCCGCCAACCCCTGGCACATCACCCGTACCGAGCGATAGACATGAACCCCAGCGCATCCCCAGACGTCAAGACGCCGCGAATCACCCAGGTCCGGGTCGTACCCGTGGCCGGACAGGACAGCATGCTGCTGAACCTCAGCGGCGCCCACGGCCCCTACTTCACCCGCAACATCATCCTGATCGACGACGATGCCGGCCACCAGGGCCTGGGCGAAGTCCCGGGCGGCGAGTCCATCCGGGCCGAGGCCGACAGGCTGGGCCGGCAACTGGTCGGCCAGCCCATCGGCCGGATGAACGAGCTGCTGGAACAGTGCCGCCGGGCCATGCAAGGCGGCGCGGACGACCGGCGCGGCAACCAGACTTTCGACCTGCGCACCGGGGTCCACGTCGTCACCGCGCTGGAATCCGCGCTGCTGGACCTGCTGGGCCAGCACCTGGGTGTGCCCGTCGCGGCCCTGCTGGCCGACGGCCGCCAGCGCGACGCCGTCGAAGCCCTGGGTTATCTGTTCTACATCGGCGACGCCGGCAAGACCGCCCTGGGCTACCGCCGGGAAGACAATGCCGACGATGCCTGGTTCCAGGCGCGCAACCAGGAAGCCCTGACCCCGGACGCCATCGTGCGCCTGGCCCAGGCTGCTCATGACCGCTACGGCTTCCGGCACTTCAAGCTGAAAGGCGGCGTGCTGGCGGGCGATGCGGAAATCGAGGCTGTCACCGCTCTGGCGGAACACTTTCCGGGCGCCCACATCACCCTGGACCCGAACGGCGCCTGGTCCCTGAAAGAGGCCATCCGACTGTGCCGCGACCAGCACCATGTCCTGGCCTACGCGGAAGACCCCTGCGGGGCCGAGGCCGGCTACTCGGGGCGCGAAGTCATGGCGGAATTCCGCCGCGCCACGGGCCTGCGCACCGCCACCAACATGATCGCCACCGACTGGCGCGAAATGCTGCATGCCATCCAGCTGCAGTCCGTGGACATCCCGCTGGCCGATCCGCACTTCTGGACGATGCGCGGCTCGGTGCGCGTGGCGCAGATGTGCCACGAATGGGGCCTGACCTGGGGCTCGCATTCCAACAACCACTTCGATATTTCGCTGGCCATGTTCACGCACGTCGCCGCAGCCGCCCCCGGCGACATCACCGCCATCGACACGCACTGGATCTGGCAGGACGGCCAGCATCTGACCACCGACCCCCTGCGCATCGTCGACGGCAGGATCGCCGTGCCGCAGGCGCCCGGCCTGGGCGTGCGCATCGACTCCGACCGCCTGGCCAGGGCGCACGCCCTGTATCAGGAAAAAGGCCTGGGCAGCCGGGACGATTCCATCGGCATGCAATATCTGATCCCCGACTGGCGCTTCGACAACAAGCGGCCCTGCCTGGTGCGATGATCCCGCAAACGCACGGAAAAGCACTATGATGCCCTTGCCAGGCGGCCGATTCTCGGCGCCTGGCAGTTTTTTTCCCATTCCATGACGACCGACAAACGCTCCCCGGCCTGGCTGGGCCCCGCCCTGATGTGCGGCGCCAGCCTGTGCTTCGCCATGCTGGACACGGGCACCAAATATCTGGCGGCCCACTACCCCCTGCTGCAGGTCGTCTGGGTGCGCTACATCGCGCAGACCATCGGCGTCGTGCTGATCTTCGGCCCCCGCATGCGCCTGCATCTGCTGCAAGCCCACAACTACGGCATTCAGCTGTTCCGGGGCCTGTGCCTGTGCTGCGGCAGCGTCTTCGTCATCAACGGCCTGGCCCGGCTACCGCTGGCCGAAGCCACCGCCATTGTCTTTCTGGGCCCCGTCCTGATCACCATCCTGTCCGGGCTCCTGCTGAAGGAAAAAGCCCGGACCATGGACTGGGTGGCCGTGGCCTGCGGCTTTGCCGGGGTCCTGATCATCGCCCGGCCGGGCGGCGGCCTGCTGACCTGGGCCATCCTGTTTCCCATGGGCTCGGCCCTGTGCAACGCCTTTTACCAGTTGGTCACCCGTTCCACCCGCAGTTCCGAACACGCGGCCACCAGCAACTTCTACACCGGACTGATCGGCGCGCTGGCGCTGACCCCCTGGGGCGCCAGCGTCTGGGCGCCGATGAGCACGCCGGATTTCCTGCTGCTGCTGGGCATCGGCGGCATCGCGTCGATCGGACACCTGACCATCACCTACTCCCTGCTGCATGCCTCGGCGGCATCGTTGGGGGCCTACAGCTATTCGCAGATCCTGTGGGCCACGCTGCTGGGCGGGCTGGCCTTCGGCGCCCTGCCCGACGCCATGGCCTGGGTGGGCATCCTGGTCATCGCCCTGGGCGGGCTGGTGCTGTCAGTGCCCCAGGTCCGGCAGATGGGGGCCGCCATCCTGCGCCTGGGACGACACTGACTTTCCGTCGGCCGTCAGCTCTGCATGCCCCAGCGGCGGACCGTTCTTTTCTCGATCAGGCGGAAGACGAAGTTTTCCACCAGCAGCCCGATCACAATCACGGTCAACAGCCCGGCGAACACCGCCGGAATATCCAGCAGGTTGCGGTTCTCGAAGATATACCAGCCCAACCCGCCTTTGCCCGAAGCCACGCCAAACACCAGTTCCGCGGCAATCAGAGTGCGCCAGGCAAAAGCCCAGGCGATTTTCAGACCCGTCAGAATCGCGGGAAAAGCCGCAGGAACCAGGATCAGGGCCACATACCGCAGGCCGGTCAACTCGTAGTTGCGGCCCACCATCCGCAAGGTCTGGGACACGGACAGGAAACCGCCTTGCGTATTCAGGGCGACCACCCAGACGACCGAATGCAGCAGCACGAAGACGATGCTGGTCGTGCCCAGGCCGAACCACAGCAGCGCCAGCGGCAGCAGGGCGATGGCGGGCAAGGGATTGAACATCGCCGTCATGACTTCCAGGAAATCCGTCCCGATGCGCGTGCTGATCGCCAGGATCGTCAGCGCCCCCGCAATCGCAATACCGGTGACGTAGCCGATCACCAGGATGCGCAGCGAAGTCCATGCCCGGTCCAGCAGCACGCCGCTTTGAATACTGCTGATGAAGGAGTCGACCGTATCCGACAGAGTGGGAAACAGCAGGCTGTTGTCCACCAGACTGCCATAGACCTGCCAGGCGATCGCCAGCAAGACGATGATCATCAGCTTGCGAAGGAACGTGACGTTCCAGAGCCGGCGCCAGACGGAAAACTGACGTTCCAGCACGATCGGCTTCCCCTGACCAGCCGGTTCCCTGTGTTTCAAGGTAATGGTTGCCTGACCCATCATGAATGCTCCGTCATCGTTTCAGCAAACAGCATGTCGTGTATTTCACGTTCCAGCGCGGCAGCCGAGCCGTCTTCCCATGAGGTTCTCTCCACGTCGCTGACTTCGGCCTTGACCTCGCCGGGGTGCGGCGACAGCAGCAGGATGCGGTTGCCGATGCGGATGGCCTCGGCAATCGAATGGGTGACGAACATGACGGTGAAGCGCGTGCCTTCCCAGAGCTGCAGCAACTCGTCCTGCATCTGCTGCCGGGTCAGCGCATCCAGGGCCGCGAAAGGCTCGTCCATCAACAGGATGTCCGGCTCCATGCACATGCCGCGCGCGATGGCCACACGCTGCTTCATTCCGCCCGACAAGGTATGCGTGTAGCTATGGGCGAATTTTTCCAGCTGGACCTTTCTGACGAAGGCCATGGCCTTGTCGCGCGCCTCGTCCGGGCGCATCTTGCGCGCCACGATCAGGGGAAACATCACATTTTCAAGGACGGTCTTCCAGGGCAGCAACTGATCGAATTCCTGGAAGACCATCATCCGGTCGGCGCCAGGGCGCTTGACCGGCTTTCCCTTGATCCGGATTTCGCCTTCGTCGGGGGACAGATATCCCCCGACGGCCTTCAGGATCGTGGATTTGCCACAGCCGGATGGGCCGAGCAGCACGAAGCGATCTCCGCTATCGACATCAAAACTGACCTTGGACGTCGCGGTGACGATACTGTCGGACGTCTTGTAGCGCAGCGTGACGAAATCGACCTCAAGCAGGTGTGACATGGCGCAGCTCCGTGATCCTTAATGACCGTTCAGCGAGGCGGATTCCGGCAGGAAATAATCCGTCCACTTCGCCGGCATGGTCTTCAGGATGCCGACCTTGTGCATGTGTTCGGCAAACTTCATGGACCCCAGCGGCTGAGTGGTGTAGTCCATCATGCCGGGCTGGGCCAGCAGATCCATCAATTCCTCGGGACTGGACTTGTCGCCGCTGAGTTCACGGTAGATATCGACCGATTCCCGCGTATGGGCCTTGATATAGTCGATGGCCTGCTGAGATGCGGTCAACACCGCCTGGATGATCTTCGGGTTGGCATCCGCGAATTGGGTCGTGGTGAACAAGGTGGACTGCGACAACCCGCCTTCGACGATATCCGTCGAGCGGATCACGATGTGCGCGTTGGGCACCGACTTCAATTCCCGATACGAGTAGGGAGGCGCGCCGAAGTGCGAACCCACTTCCCCTTCGGGATTGGCCAGCATGGCGGCGGCGTCGGGGTGCCCCATCTGGACCGTATTGGCATCCAGCCTGGACCACTGATCCGGACCGAAGAGTTTTTCCGCGGCCATCTGCAACAGCAGCGCCTGGGTGGACACCCGGACGGTCGGCACCGCGATCTTGTCCTTCGGACCATAGTCCTTCAGCGTCTTGATCTTCGGATTGCGGGTCACCAGGTCTTCCGGCAAGGCCGAGTTCGTGGCGATGCCCTTGACCTTGCCTTTGGTGCGATCCCACAGCAGCAGCATATTCCCCAGGCCGCTATTGACGATCTGGACATTACCCGACAAGAGCGCATCGGTAGCCGCGCCGCCGCCGCTGAAGGAGCGCCAATTGATTTTCAGATCCTTGACGCCATCCTTGGCCGCCGCCTTTTCGATCAGGCCCTGCTTTTCCATCACCAGCGCCGGCAGATAGAGGATGCTGGGTTGCTTGGTGATCGTGATCTCATGCGCTTCCTGGGCCGCCGCCGCGCCGCCGAAAGCCGTCATGGCCGCGCACACGGCCACGCCCAGGCCAATACGAGAAAATAATTTCATGACAAGTCTCCGTCCATTGTCGAGGTTTGATCGCGTCATGAGCCCGGATCTCAGCCAAGCCCCGATGCTTATATGTCATCATACGACCAACAGGAAGAAAACGAGCGCTATTGAATTCAGGGATATCCCTGAACAGAATTACCTCATCACACAACCGCTGACTTGATCTCACACAAGGGTTTCAAGGCGCATCGGACGGCTGGCGTCCAGACGATCAGATCGCCAGCGGCAGCCAGCCGCCATGCGCATAGCGCTGCAGCGCATCCCCCTCGTAGCGCCACAACAGCATCCAGCCGTTGTCGCGCAACTGGGCCAGGACCGGGTTGCGCGCGATGATGCCGTCAATCGATCGGGCAGGCGCATCGATCACGACCGTCAGGCGGACGGGCTGGTGATACCAGCCATCGCCATCGTGCAAGGACTGCTTGGGCAATCCGATGCGAAGGTCGCCGCCATTCCCCTCGAACACGCCGACATGGCCATCCACGACGTTATGCAGCACCTTGTTGCCCGAACCGTAATGCAGGGGATCGCAGGTGGAGGCGTGATACTGCCAGGACAGCCAGTTGGTGACCAGCATCGGTCCCATCATGAGCTTTTCAAGCACCGCGCCATCCGCATCGAACTGCGCGTCATAGTCGTGCAGATAGGTGCGGCTGAGCACCCGGCCGCGGCTGCGGTCGCGCGGGCCGATGATGAACGCGGCATTCCGGGTCAGTCCCCATTCCGGCCGAGTCTGTGAACCATCGTTGGCCCGGCGCCGAAAAGACGCCAGCAGCGCGTCCGGAGCCAGGTTCGCGGCCATCCAGAGCGTCGGCGCGCGTTCATGGCGCATGCGGTCGCCCGCACGTGCGAAGGCTTGCTCCATGTTCTTCCAGCGCGCCCGCGCCGGCGGCGGCAACAGGTCCAGGTCGAAGCCGGTCACTTCGTCGGTCGTCGTATTGTGCAAAGCCCCCATGAAAACGGTGTCCGTCGGAATCCGGAGCCCGCGCAGGCGCAAGCCATCGCGGACCTCTGGGTCGTTCAACAGGAGCGCCAGCGCGCGCGCATTGGCTTCGCCGGGCCGGCCGTAGCAGGCCCCGCAGTCCAGGGTCGAGGCGTGCGCATTGTTGGTGCTGTGCCCCGCATGGCCGCACAGGATCACCAGGGGCGCCAGTCGGTCGTCAAGCCCCATCGTGCGCAGGACGCCGGCAGCCAGCTCAACCCGCCCATCAACGTCCAGCCCCGTCACCATCGGCCGGCACCGATCCTGGATCGCAGCCGGCAGGCCCAGGCGATCGGCGCTGGCGCGGGGGCTGGCGGGCGGCCTGATCCATCGAGCGATCTTGCCCAGATAACCGACCCCCAGCACTTCGACGAAGGAGAACGTCGCATTCGACCACCGCACGGCGCCCAGCCACTGATCCAGCCGCGCCAGCCGCATCCGGCGGGCCGTCCGGGCACGCGCGGAGCCTTTCTCGTCGACGTCCGTCCGACCCGGCGCCGTCACCACGTCCTGGACCGCGATACTGGGGTAGGCCAGGCCCGGCAGCTGCGGCCGGCGGATGTCGGTGCCCAGCGGCGTGTAATGGATGGGAATCCCGAAGAAGCCCGCAAACGCGCGCGTCTGGACGCCCGACCACACGGCTTCCAACGCGCGCCGCATGCGTTCGCTGCGCGTATCGATGCAAAAAACAGCCTGGACCTCGGGCGCCTGAGCCGCAGGCGTTGGCACCGAGGCGCGCAACGTCTGCGCGAAGCCGCGCTGGAAACTGACTTCCAGCGCCTGCTGCCACCGCTCGTCCACCGCCAGCGCAGCATCGGCCTGCGCGACGCGCTGGGGGAAATCCTGCCAATGCGCGCCCAGCGCGGCAAGCGCGGCGCTCCGGGCGGCGGGCGGCGCGGCGCGCGCCAGCAAGGCCTCCCAGGCAATCCGGCACGCCAGCAGGTCGCTCAGGCGCGCATCCTCCTGCCCTGCGGGGATCTTCTGCCAACCGATATAGGCGCACCACGATGCCCAGCCATTGATGGACAGCAGCAGCGCCTCGAAATAGTCCTTCCAGACGGATTCATCCAGCGACAGTTCGGCCAACGCCCAACGCATCGCATCCTCCGCCCGCGGCGGCAGCTGATGCAGATGCCGCATGAACCCGGGCAGGCCCAGCCTGGCGCTGAGGCCATGGTCACCGACCATGCTCTCGCGCCAGAACCCATACAGGCCGGGGCTGCCCGCGGCACGCCAATCCGCCTGATGACGATCGAAGTAGGTCGCGCACATCTGGCTCATCTGGAACACGATGGCGGCCCGCCACGGCCAGCGCTTGTTCTTCTGCACCGCATCGTCCAGCACATCGACCAGCAGCGGCTCGCGACGGATCCCGGGCGACCTCGCGAGTTCGGCCACGCACTGATCGGCCGTCACCGCGCAGGTTTCATACAGGGGCAGGCGCTCCAGCGCGATATCCAGGTCTGCGCGCGCGATGCGCCCCGCGTCCCATTCCCGCCTGATGTAATCCCGCGCGGGAAACACGTGGAAGTCCCCCAGCACGGCCAGCCGCGCCGCCACACGGCGGATCGGCTGCCCGATGCGCCGCCAATGAGGATTGACCGCCACCGCCTGATCCAGCGGCCAGGCCGGCATGATGCCGGAACACGCCTGGGCGATGGCGCTTCGCAGAGCCCGGGCGCCCTCGGCGCTCGAAGAAACCGCACCCGACTCTCCCACGGCCTGCGCGGCCTGCATAACGGCGCTCATGATCCGGACCGCTCGCAAGCGGGTTCGCGCGGGCTCCAGGAACCGGGCGTCGCCTCGCGGCCGGCGCCGGCCCATGAAACCGGCCACAGCCTCAACACCCAGTGGGTATAGCCTTCATCCATGTAAAAGCCGGCATACACCCAGCGGCGCGCGACCACGACCGACCGGGGCCATTGCTGGAACATCGCCATCCCCAGGTACATGAGGCCCATGCCGACCAGCGCGACCACGCCGGCATCCGCCAGCGGATCATTGCGGACACCCAACGGCGCGTGATCCACGAAACCCGCCGCAAGCGTCAGGCAGGCCGCCATCAGCCCCGCCGCCAGCATCCGCGCGAATGCCGCCGAACGGTCGGCTGTCGTCTTCGGCACCCACAGGAGCGGCGCCCACGCCAGCGCCAGCACCGCGCTCCACCACCACGGCCATGCCTGACCACCCGCCACAGCCTGCAGCGCGAAGACGATGATCAGCGAAACCGGCGCCGCCACGATCATGCTGAGGCCGGAATTGCGGACTTCCCCCGTCATGAGCTTACGGTCGCATTCCCTGACGGCGCTGGAGGCATTCAGGAAGTTGTGGGCCTTGTAGAGCGAATGCCCCAGCAGATGCAGCGCCGCAAAGAGATACAGGCCCAGGCCGCACTCCAGCAGCATGAAGCCCATCTGGGCGATCGTGGACCACGCCAGATGCACTTTCTGGCTGACGCGGGTCAGCAGCACCAAGCCCGCCACCACCGCCGACACCAGCCCGGACAGCACCAGCAGCCAGCGCGCCGCGAGCGATACGCCCAGCAAGGGCGCGAACAGCACCAGCACATACCCGCCCAGGTTGACCACCCCGGCATGCAACAGCGCCGACACCGGCGTCGGCGCTTCCATGACCTGGACCAGCCAGCCATGCACCGGCATCAGCGCCGTGCGGGCGATGACGGCCAACACCAGGCAAACGCCGCTCCAGGCCAGGGCGACGGACGCATGACCCGCCTCGATATGCGCCCACAGAGCGGACAGGGAGCCGCTGCCCACCTGCGACCAGGCCAGTAGCGCCGCGGCGATCAACAGCGCATCGGCCGCGCGGTCCGTCACCATTTTCTTGTGCGCCGCCAGCAGGGCGAACGGACGGTCCTCGTAAAAGCACAACAGATAGTGCATGGCGTGCCCGATGGCCGCCCAGGCGGCGATCAGCACAACCCAATGATTGGCCAGCAACAGCAGATGCACGGCGGCCAGCACCGCGCCCAGCGCGGCGATGTACACCGGCTGACGCGGTTCCCCCTTCAGATGGTTGGAGGAATAGATGCCGATGGCCGCGCCCAGCAGCTGCACCAGCAGGCTGGCCCAAGCGCCGAACAGGTTCACTGCCAGCCAGCCCGTCATGTCCGGCCCGGCGGCAGCGCCAGGTGCGCGCCCAACCCCGCCAGCGAGAAGACCAATGCCGCCAGCGCCAGCACGTTGAACCGCCGCCACCTGCGCTGCACGGAAACGCGGTCGCACCACGCCCACACCGCCGCGCCCGCCATCAACACGACCGGCGCCAGCGCGAACGTGAAATTCAACTCATGGAACAGATTCAACACGCAGCCTCCAAAAAACGACACGCGTATTCTTGGAGTTTTTATATATTCTGTAAATTACATTTATAATATTGGAAGGTTCTATAAAACAGAACGATGAACATCAATCAGCTGAATTTCAAGCACTTGTTCTACTTCTGGCGCGTGGCCAAGAAAGGCTCTCTCACCCACGCGGCTGAACAGATTCATACTTCCCAGTCCGCCCTCTCCACGCAGATCAAACACCTGGAGAACCGGCTGGGCACGCCCCTGTTCGATCGCCAGGGACGTCATCTGGAGCTCACCGCCACGGGCCAGCAGGTATTCGCCTACGCGGAAAACATCTTCGGGCTGGGCGAGCAGATGCTGGGCTGGCTCGAGGGCCGCGACGCGGGCGCCACCCATGTGCGCGTGGGCAGCGTGTCGACCATGTCGCGCAACTTCCAGGTCAACTGGCTGCGCCCCCTGTTCCGCGATCCATCCATCCTTCTGTCCGTGGACTCCGGCTCCCTGCAGACCTTGATCGAACGCCTGCTGCGCCATCAACTGGATGTGGTGCTGGCCAACGAGCCCGTCGCATCCGACCCGACCCGCCCCGTCTCTTCGCGATTTCTCGGCAGTCAGGTCATTTCCCTGGTCGGCCGGGCCGATCGCTGGGCAGGCACCACGCTGCAGGTTCCGGAAGATCTCGAAGACGTCGAGATGGCCATGCCCGGCACGCGCCATAGCGTGCGCCTGCAGTTCGACGCCCTCTGTTTTTCAGCGGGCGTGCAGCCCAGGCTGCGCGCCGAGATCGACGACATGACCATGCTGCGCCTGATCGCACGCGACAGCGGCTGGATCACGGTGCTGCCGGAAGTAGTCGTGCAAGACGAACTGCACTCGGGCGAACTCGTGCACGTCGGCCAGTCCCCGCAGCTGACCGAACATTTCTACGCCATCACGGTCCAGCATGGACACCTGGCGGGCCCGCTCAATCAACTGCTGTCGCGCGCGGCGTCCGGGGACATTCTGGGCCCCTCCTCACCCGACGTCTCCGCCCCCACTCAACCCACAAGGACCTCATCATGTTTCCACAACGACTGACGCAAGGATATGCCTCCTTTCTGCACGGACGGCTTGAAACCGAACGCGCGCGCTACCTGGAACTCGCGGAACACGGCCAGCACCCGGACATCATGCTGATCAGCTGCGGGGATTCCCGCGTCGCACCCGAAACCATCTTCGATGCCGGCCCCGGCGAGATGTTCGTCGTGCGCAACATCGCCGGCATCGTTCCCCCCTGCGACGAAGACCCCGAAACGGCTTTTCACGGCACCAGCGCGTGCGTGGAATTCGGCGTCAATGCTTTGGAAGTCGCCCATATCGTCATCATGGGGCATGCCAGCTGCGGCGGCGTCGCCGCCTATGCCAACAAGGCCGAACCCCTGTCCAAGCGCGACTTCATCGGCACCTGGATGTCGCAGATCAAGCCCGTCGCGGACAAAGTCGGCCCGCAAACGGGCGACCGCGCCGAATGGATCCGCAACATGGAATGGGGCGTGGTCGAATACAGCATGAACAATCTGCTCACCTTCCCCGCCGTGCGCGAACGCGTCGAGGCCGGCAAGCTGACCATCCACGGCGCCTATTTCGGCGTGGCCACCGGGGTGCTGTTCATCCGCAATTCGAAAACCGGCGCATTCGAACCGTACCAGGAATAGCCCGCCGCACGATCCGGGAGCGGCGCCCGCCGCGCCGATGCCCTGATCCGGCCTAGGCTGGCCGCCAGTCCAGGCCCCAGGCGCCGCTGCGCACATTCTGCAGCCACAGCGCGCAGCTCAAGGTCTTGGCATCGGTCACACGCCCCTGCCGACAGGCAGCGGAAAAATCCTCATCCGACAGGATGCAGACATCCAGGAACTCATCCGCATCCAGATGACGCCGGCCGGCCCGCAGGTCGCGCGCGAAGAAAATGTGGATGATTTCGGTTGAATACGCGATCGCCAGGTGCAAGGCGCCCGCATGCGCCCACTGCCCGGCGGTATAGCCGGTTTCTTCCAGCAATTCCCGTTGCGCGCAGTGCAAGGGGTCTTCGCCAGGTTCCAGTTTGCCTGCGGGAAATTCCGTCATGACCCGCCCCACTGGATAGCGAAACTGGCGTTCCAGCAATACGCGCCCATCATCCAGCAGGGGGATGATGACGACCGCCCCCGGATGAATGATGTATTCGCGGGTGGACGTGCTGCCATCGGGCATGCGCACGGTATCGCGACGGCCTTTCAGAAAGCTGCCCTCGCACAGGGTTTCGCTGGCGACACGGGTTTCCAGCAGGTGGCGGTCATCTGGATCATCCAGCACAGGCTTTTCCTTCAAGTGGCAATGGCGTCCCGCAGCCAGGCCGCGGCCTGGTCTTCCGGCATGGGACGGCCGATTCCGTAGCCCTGGCCCACGTCGCAGCCCAGGTCGCGCAACATGTCCTGGACGGCACGGGTCTCGATGCCTTCGGCGATCACCTGCAGGCCCAGGGTGTGGCTCATTTCGATGATGGAGCGCACGATGGCCCGTAGATCCGCATCACCCACCATGCCTGCGACGAAAGACTGGTCGATCTTGAGCGCATCGACCGGCAGGCGGTTCAGATAGGCAAACGAAGAATACCCCGTCCCGAAGTCGTCGATGGACAGCCGCACACCCAAGGCATGCAAGGCATACAGCGTGCGCAGGGATCGGGCGGGATCCGCCATGATGACGCTTTCGGTGACTTCCAGTTCCAGCAGGGACGGGGCCAGGCTGTGATGGGCCAGGGCGTCTTCGACCTGCTGCGGAAAGTCTCCATCCAGCAGATTGCGGGCCGAAATATTGACGGCCATGATGATCCCGGGGTGAATCGCCTGCAAGCGCACGCACGCCGCCACGGCCTGATCGACGACCCAGCGGGTAAACGGGTGTATCAGATCGCTGACCTCGATGACGGGGATGAATTGCGCAGGAGACACCAGGCCGCGTTCCGGATGCTGCCAGCGCGCCAATGCCTCGAACCCGACCGGCGTGCCAGGGACCAGCGCATCGCTGCCCAGCGCGATTTTCGGCTGCAGGTGCAGCAGGAATTGCCCCTGCGCCAGGGCGGCGCGCAAATCGGCCCTCAATAGTTGGCGATCCTGCACCTGGGCCCGATCCCGGACATCGAACACCGCGCTCCCCAGGCCTTCGCGCTTGGCCCGGCGCATGGCGGTATCCGCGCAGCGGATCAGTTCATCGGGCGCCTGGGCATGCTCCGGGTAGACTGCCAGGCCGAAACTGCAATTGATGCGCACCTGCAGCGCATTCACGATGAAGGGCTCACGGATAGCCGCCAGCAGATCGCGAACCTGGGCATCCGCCCGCGCCGGATCGGCCGTATCCAGCAGAAAGGCGAATTCGTCGCTGCCCAGCCGCGCCAGCACACAGGCATCGCCCAGACAGTCCCGGAACCTGCGGGCCACGGCCTGCAACAGCCGATCGCCCACGTCATGCCCCAACGCGCCGTTGACTTCCTTGAATCCGTCGATGTTGGAAATGACCAGCGTCCAGGGCGCGTCCGGCCCTTGCTGCGTTCTCACCAGCAGGCGGTGCAGCATGTCGCCCCGGTTCAGCAGACTGGTCAGGGAATCGTGCGAAGCCTGATGCGCCAGGGCGCGCTGCATCAGATTCCCCGCCACCAGCAGCGCGACGCACAGCAGCAGGCCCATGATCACCAGACCGGTCCATAGCGCCCGCCGGGCTTCGGCATACAGGGCCGTCTCGGGAATTTCATAGCGCACGGACAGGCCCAGGGCGTCTCCCACGGGGCCGGCCGGCACGGAATACACGACCCACCGCACGTTATCCGCATCGGTATATGCGCTGCGCAGCAGACCGGTCCGCTGCGCGGGATACGGGTCCAGGCGCTCGCCCAGGTGGCTGGAATCCCCCGGCACGCGCTGCAGTATGTAGCCCTGGCGGTCCAGGACCCACAGACGGGCCTGCGGGAGCAAATCCGGAATAGCCGCCCCGGCCCGCAGATGGCCCAGATTCATCGCCGTGTAGACGACCCCCGCGCTGATTCCGGACTGCCCCGATACGCGGACAGCCAGCACCATCGTGGGAACCCCGGATATCCGCCCGATGATGAAACCGCCCAGAACCACATCAGGCTGTTCCATGGCTGCGTGGAAATAAGGCCGATCGCCCAGGAAAGAACCCTTTTGGTCGGGGTCCGGCAAGCCGGAACAGACGAGTTGGCCATCCGCGCTGATGACCCCCAGATTCAGATAGCGTGGCAAACGCGCCACCAGGGATGTGAAATACCCACGACATTCGTCCCAGCGGGCATCGCGCAGCACGGGCGAATTCGACAGGGTCAGCAACACATCGCGGGCATCATTCAGCAAGGTGCGGTCGTAGGCGGCCGTCACCTGCACCAGGCTTTCGGCTGAGCGCTCGCTGCTGAGCATCAGGCCCTGGTACTGGTGCCAGACGTAATAGCCCAGACCGCCGATGATGGGGATGGCGGTCGCCAGGACCGCCATGAACAGGCGCAGGCGCAGGTTGCCCAGCAGGCCCAGGCGGGGGTCGGTACGGCTTGCGGAGAAAAAACGCCTCAACGCACCAGCCAACGCGGTTTCCTTGTGCAAGTCCGGCCCGGCAACAGACCAAGCCTACAGATGGATCAATATACACGGAAACCCATAGGGCCTGAAGAGTCCTGCGGGCCGCGGCATCCGCCCCGCGCGCCCGACGGACAGTCTTGCTCCGATCCGTTCCCGGGCGGCGGTCTAAAATGGCGCCATCAACGACCGCGCCCGGAAGGCATCCATGTTCCACCTCTCTCCCGAAACCTTCGCCAGCAAGACTGCCCACTATGCCAGTCTGGCGGACCAGGCCCGGCACCTGATCGCCGGCGAACCCGATCTGATCGCCAACGCGGCCAATTTCAGCGCGCTGGTATTCCACAGCCTGCCGCAACTGAACTGGGCGGGTTTCTACCTGTTCGACGGCACGGAACTGGTCGTCGGCCCCTTCCAGGGCAAGCCGGCCTGCATCCGCATTCCCATCGGGTCGGGCGTTTGCGGCACTGCCGCCCGGACCCGCCGGACTCAGGTCGTGCAGGACGTGAACCAATTCGACGGTCACATTCCCTGCGACTCGGCATCGCAATCCGAAATCGTCGTGCCGCTGACGCGCGCCGATGGATCGCTGCTGGGCGTCTGGGACGTGGACAGTCCCGTGACCGGCCGCTTCGACGAAGACGACCGCGCCGGGATGGAGGCGATCTGCCGGGTGTTCATGGAACACCTGGGCTAAGGCGAGGCGCGCGACGCGGCTCGCGCCCGGCGTTCGACGGGCGGCCGCAGGACCACCCTATGCGGGCCTGCGGCGCGAGCGCGATCAGAACTCCATGCTGGCGTTCAGCGACACCGTGCGACCGGTGCCCAGGGCCAGATACCCGCTGCCGGGATACCCGCCTACGGAAGCCCAATAATTGCGGTCCATCAGATTGTCCACGCGGGCGCGCAGCGTCACCAGCCGGCCCTGGACATCCCACAGGTAGCGCAGGCCCACGTCCAGGCGTGTCCAGCCGGGCACTTCCTGCGTGTTCTCGGCGTCGGCATACGTGGCGCCGGTGTAGACCACCCGGCCGTCCAGCGTCAGCCCGTCCACCCAGGGCAGATCCCATTCCGCGCCCAGATTGGCCTGCAGGCGCGGCACGCCGATGGTGCGCTTGCCGTCCGTGGCCGCATCCCCGGTGTCGATCTGCTTGGCGTCCAGCCAAGTCGCGCCGCCCAGCACCCGCACGTCCCGCGTCGCCTGGCCGAAGACGGTCAGCTCGACCCCACGGTGGCGGTCCTTGCCGGACTGGACGTAGACATTGCTCGTATTCTTCTTGACGGTATGCGGCTGGTCGGTGGTGAAGAAGGCCAAGCCGGCGCCCAGACTGCCGCCGTCGTACTTGACGCCGATTTCCTTCTGCTTGGACACGTAGGGTTTGAACGTCTGCCCGTAATTGGCGGCATCCTTGTCCGCGACCGTATCGCCTTTCGCCAATGATTCGATGTAATTGGCATAGATCGACCATGCCGGCGCAAGTCTCACGTTCAAGCCGACGGCCGGCGACAAGCGGCTTTCGTCATAGTAATCATCCGGCTTGGCGGCGCCGGTGATGTAGTCGTAGCTTTCGGAACTCAGCTTCTGCTGACGCGCGCCCAGTGTCATCTGGATACGGTCGTCCAGGAAAGACAGTGTGTCGCCCAGGGCCAGGCTGGCAAGGCGCGTGCGCCCGACCAGCCCCGGCTCGGTCAACTCCCCGCCGAAGAAAGTCAAGGAGGGCAGCCTCCCATCAACGGGGTGATACAGATTCGACGCCCCCCCACCACCCAGCGCATAAGCGCCGTGCTCATCCTTTCGGTAATAGGCAGCCGACGCCACCCACTCGTGTCCCACCGGGCCGGTCCGCAGTTTGCCGCGCAAGCCGACTTCCCCTGTGCGGATCACATCATCCCGCCGATTATCGAAGCGGGAATATGTGCCATCCCCCGTCCCGTTATCCGTCAGTTTCAATCCTGCCAGGGAATTTGCCTCGTGCGTGCGTCGCATGCCCCAGGCCGCCCAGGCCGTCACTGAATCGGTGATATCGTATTCCCCGCGCAGTGTGCCGAACAGGTCCCGTTCATTGGAATACGTCCAGGGCTGGGCGAAATTCGTACGGGCATCGGGCGCATCCGGCACCTCGGCCCCGGCGGCCAACGTCACGCTGGGCCGCGTCCGCTTCAACCGATTGTCCTGCCAGCCGATGTCGCCCGACAGGCGCAGGCGGTCTCCCCGCCAATCCAGGCCCAGCGATGCCACGCTCAGGCTGGAGCGCTCGTCATGCACGGACGAACCGCCGCCATGCTGGGCCGCATTCAGCCGCACGCCCAGGCGGTCTCCCTCGCCGAAGCGTCGGCTGATATCCACCGCCGCGCTGCCCTGCCCGCCACTGCTCCAACCGCTCGACACCCGCGTCAGGGGCTCATTGCCCGCCCGCTTGGGCAGCAGATTCAACATGCCGCCCGCGCCGCCGCCGGCCGGCGTGGCCCCGCTGAGAAACGCCGAGGCCCCGCGCAGCACTTCCACCCGTTCGAACAATTCGGTCGCAATGTACTGGCGCGGCAGAACGCCGTACAGCCCGTTGTAGGCCGTATCATCCGAACCCAGCGGAAAGCCGCGAATGAAATAGGCTTCCTGGAAATTGCCGAAACCGCGCGCCACGCGCACGCCCGGATCGGCCTGCAGCACGTCGCCCACGCTGCGGGCCTGCACGTCCTGGATGAATTCGCTGGTATAGCTGGTGATGCTGAACGGGGTATCCATGTAGTCGCGAGTGCCCAGGATGCCGGCGCGGCCGCCCCGCGCCACCTGCCCGCCCGCGTACACCGGCGACAGGCCCCCCGCGGACGCATCCGCGCTTGATTCGACGCGAATCGTACCCAGGGTATCCACCGCTGCGGGCGCCTCCCCTGCTTGTTGCGCATGCGCACCCACGCTCATGCATGAAATGGCGGCTGCCATCGCACTGACTTTCAAGACATTCATCGGGATTCCAATCGTCGGAGAAGAGCCACCCGCGGCGGTCCGATCGATCAGGAGCGCCTCAGGATGAATTGAAGATATTGATAATGATTCTCATAATTATTAGAACTCAATCATGTATAGTATTGCAACCAACTTTTGACCGAGAACACGCATGCCCTCTCACATCATCCCGCCGTCCCGATACATTCTGGGCGCGCTGGCGCTGGCCTTCTCCCTGGGCGGCGCCGCCCAGGCGGCCCCCGCTTCGTCCGCCGTCCAGGCCGTGACGATCACCGCCGACGGCGCGCTGCGCCGTCCTGTCGCCCCGGGGATCTACGAAGCCGCCTACAGCCCCGCCACCCGGGCGCTCTACGTCGCCTCCGCCGAAGCCACAACCGGCACGCAGGGGGGCGTCATCTACAAGCTCGACCCGGAAACATTGCAGACCCTGGGCATGACGCATACCGACGACAAGAACTTCGGCCTGGCGATGAATCCGTCGGGCACGACGCTCTTCATCACCAACAGCCTCGACGCCAGCGTCAGCGCCATGGACACGGCCAGCGGTCGGATCAAGATGAGGACGAAATTCACCGAACGCAGCAAGGACGGCTCGGCCTATGGTCCTCGCAAGGTCATCTACGACGCGGCCCAAAAGGCGCTGTACGTCGGCGGGGTCGGCGACCCCGGGGTGATCTGGCACATCGACGCCGACACCCTGCAAGTCAAGTCCGTGATACAGAACGCGGGCAAATGGGTGACCGGCCTGCTCCTGGACCCCGAAACGCACCGCCTGTACGCCGCCAACGGCGGCGGCGAAGTCCTGGTGATCGACACGCGTGAGAGTCGCATCCTCGAGCGCTGGACGCCCGGCGACGGCAAGGAATGGCTGCTGCTGAATCTGGCTCTGGACAAGGCCCGCCACCGCCTGTACGTCACGGACAACTCCAAGCGCAAGGCGGTGGCGGTCTTCGATACGCGCACGGGCAAGATGACGAACCGGCTCGACAAACTCGGCGACTCCCTGGATATCCAGTTCGACGCGCAGCGGGATCGGCTCTATGTCTCGCACCGGCAAGCGGGCACGTTCAGCATCGTCGATGCGAACACTCTGGAAACCGTCCGGACCTTTGCCTTGCCGGCCATGCCCAACAGCGTCCTGATCGGTCCGGACCGCAAGGCGGTCTACGTGACCATCAAGACACCGCCCAACAAGGATTATTCCGCCAGCGGCGCCGGCAGCATCGCCCGCATCGCCCTGCCCTGACAAAGCCCGGCGCCATGAGGCCCGCCGCAAGAGGCGGGCTCATGCCGCCGGCCGCACCGGGGCGGGTTTACGCCGCGCCGATGCGCTCGGCGACGGCGGCGCCCATCTCGGTAGTGCTGGCGGAGCCGCCCAGATCGCGCGTGCGCGGGCCCTGCTCCAGGATATGTTCGATGGCCGCCATCAGTTCGGCGGCGGCCGTCTGGCATGCAGGGTCCTGCTGCCCCAGGAATTCCAGCATCATGACGGCGGACCAGATCATGCCCACCGGGTTGGCGATGTTCCGGCCGTAGATGTCGGGCGCCGACCCGTGCACGGGTTCGAACAGCGAAGGGAAACGGCGTTCCGGATTCAGATTGGCCGAAGGCGCGATGCCGATGGTGCCGGTGCAGGCAGGCCCCAGGTCGGACAGAATATCCCCGAACAGGTTGGATGCCACCACCACATCGAATCGTTCCGGCTGCAGCACGAAGCGCGCGCACAGAATATCGATGTGATGCTTGTCCCAGGCCACGTCCGGATACTGCGCGGCCATGGCTTCCAGGCGTTCATCCCAATACGGCATGCTGATGGCGATGCCATTGGACTTCGTCGCCGAGGTCAGGGCGCGGCGCGGCCGCCGCTGGGCGAGATCGAAGGCATACTTCAGCACCCGATCAATGCCATGGCGGGAAAAAACGGCTTCCTGGATGACGATCTCACGATCCGTCCCCGCGTACATCCGTCCGCCCAGATCGGTGTATTCGCCCTCGGTGTTTTCACGCACGACCAGAAAATCGATGTCCCCCGGCTGCCGCCCGGCCAGCGGGGCGGGCACGCCCGGCATCTGGCGCACGGGCCGCAGGTTGATGTACTGATCGAAGCCCCGGCGGAACTTCAGCAGCGACCCCCATAAAGACACATGATCGGGGAGCACGTCGGGCCAGCCCACCGCCCCGAACAGAATGGCATCGAAGCCTTGCAGATGTTCGAACCAGTCCGGCGGCAACATATCGCCATGACGCTGCCAATACTCCGCGCAGGCCCAGTCCAGGTGTTCATACTGCAGCGACAGGCCATGCCGGCGCTGCAGCACTTCCAACGCCCGCAGGGCTTCGGGCATGACTTCCTTGCCGATTCCGTCCCCCGGAATCACTGCGATTTTGAACGTGTGCATAGCGAGATCGATCCATTGAATGTGAAAACGAGGAGTCAGGCGGAGCGATCCGCCCCCCAGGAAAACAGGCGGCGAATAGCGTCCCGATCGCGCTCTTCTCCCAGGCAAGCCAGGGCCAGCATCAGGCGCAGGCGAACCTTGCGGCCCGACAGTCCGCTGACCCCCAAGGCGCCGGCCGCCTGCAGGTCATGCAAGGAACCTGCATATTCATAACAAGGCAGGACGGGCCCGGTCAGGGCGGAACTGCAGACCAGCACCGCGCAGCCCGCAGCCACGGCCCGGCGGACTTCGGGCATCCAGTCCGGCGGGACCTGCCCCCGGCCGATGCCCTCCAGGACGATGCCGGACACGCCCGCATCCACCAAGGCCCGCAGCGCCAGCGGGCCGGCTCCCAGGCACGCGCTCAGCAGCTCCACAGCGGGCAATGTCCCTGGCGGCGGCTGCAGCAAAGGCTGACGCCGGGGCTGCTGGTAGACCAGCGCCGCATCATCGTCGATGAACCCGAGACAGCCGAAGCCGGGCGAATCAAAGCCGTTCAACTGAAAACTGCTGGTCTTGCGCGCAAAGGCGGCGGCATGGATGGTTTCGTTGAACACCACCAGCACCCCCAGACCGCTGCAATCCGCAGAAGCCGCCACCCGCAAAGCATGACGCAGATTCAGATAGGCATCCGTGCCGGGCGCATGAGGCACACGTTGCGAACCCGTCACGACGACCACGACATGGCGCGTGCGCAGGCTGCTTTCCAGGAAATAGGCCGTGTCTTCCAGCGTGTCGGTGCCATGCGTCACCACGATGCCATCCACACGCCCGCTGTCGATCAGCGCCTGGCATTGCGCGCGCAACACCTGCAGATCATCCAGCGTCAGCGCATTGCTGGGCTTCTGGAACAGTGACCGGACCTCGACCCGGATGTCGGCGGCCTCGGGCACGCCGCCCAGCAAGGCCTGGCCGGACAGGGCGCCGGCGACATTGCGGCCTTCGGGGCCGGGCAGGCTGGCGATGGTCCCGCCCGTGGATACCACAACCACATTTTTCATCAAGAGCTCACCGGCAAGACGCGCTCGATCAGGACCCGGCGGCAATCCATTTCAAATTCCATGTCGACGACGGGCGGGCGCACGAAGTGCCAGTTTAGTCCCAAGCGCATCGCGCCTCGGCGCACGAATTCATCCGCCAGGAACGGATGGGGATCATGGATGATGTAGAGCTGCGTGCCGGTGCAGTCCTGCCACTCGTATCCCAGCACCGCCATGCGGCGCTGCATCTCGTCCAGCACCCAGCGGGCTTTCTTGCGCATGCCTGCGGGCGAAATGTCCTGATAGGCGATCAGGTGATCCTTGTAATTGGCGTGCCCTTCAGGGACTTCGCTGCTGCCGGCAATCACAAAGGCCCGTTCGTCTTCGGAGGACGGCGCTGTGTAGCTGAAGGCATAAAAAGAAGGCTGCGCGGGCGGATCGATTTCCGGGCAGACATTGCTGCGCGGCACGGGATTGACCGTGTCGTCCGCAATGCCCCACGCCTGCAGGGTGCCGACATATTCGGCATTGAACTTGGCAAAGCCTTCTTCGCTGAACTGCCCCGGAGAGCGCAATTCGCAGCCGCACAAGGCGGTCAACGGCCGCCCCTCGGATTCCAGGACCTGCCGGATGCGGGCAAAGCCATCCAGCAGCGGCACCGGACGGGAAAAGACAACACGCCGGATCGTATAGCCCGGCTCGGCGGCGGCCCCGCCGGAATACTGCATGACGCCGCTGGGCACATAGCGGTAATTGCCCGGGGCGAACACAACGGCTTGATCCTTCATCATGACTTCTCCACTCAAGATCAGGGATGCCGGAAGGCCAGGAGGCCCCCGGCGCTACGCATCAATACAACAGGCTGGGAATGGCGGTGCTGAACCACGGAACGTACGTAATCACGATCAGCGCCAGGAACATCAATGCGATGGTCGGCAACGCAGCCCGGAATACCTCGAACAGGCTCATTTTGGCGATCCCCATGGCAACGAACAGGTTCAGGCCCACGGGCGGGGTCAGCATGCCGATCGACAGGTTCACCAGCGTGATGATGCCGAAATGAATGGCATCGACCCCCACCTGGGCGGCAATGGGCTGCATCAGCGGCGCAAGCACGATGATGGCCGACGCGCTGTCCAGGAATGCTCCGGCCACCAGCATGATGGCGTTGAACAGCATCAGGATGACGATGGGGGAATTCGTGCCCGACAGGACTTCCGTCGCCAGTTTCGTGGGCGCCCCGGTGCTGGCCAGGATCCAGGAAAACGCCGATGCGCCCGCCGTGATCAGCAGCAAGGTGCCCGACAGGACGCCGGTATTGCGCAGGATCGTCAGCGACTGGGGAATCGAAATGGTGCGATAGATGATGGCCCCCACGAACCAGCCGTACAGGCACGCCGCGGCGGCCGACTCCGTCGGTGTGAACAGGCCGGTGTAGATCCCGCCCAGCAGCACCACGGGCAGCCCCAGCCCCCACAGCGACCGGCGTAGCGCCTCCCAGATCTCCTGCAGGGTCGGGAAGGATTCACGCGGATAGCGCTTGACCGTGGCATACCAGCAGCAATACACGATCAGCAGGGTGGCGATCAGGATCGCGGGCAGGATCCCGGCGGCAAACAGCTTGCCGACGGAAGACCCGGTCACCGAACCATAGATGATCAGGGCGATGCTGGGCGGCACGATCGGGCCCAGCGTGCCGGCAGTCGTGATCAGGCCGATGGAAAAGTACTTGTTGTAGCCCGCCGCGACCAGCGCGGGATACATGATGCTGCCGATGGCGATCACAGTGGCCGGGCTTGACCCGGAAATCGAGCCGAAGAACAGGCAGGACAGCACGGTGGCCGCCGCCATGCCCCCCGGCATCCAGCCGATCAAGGCGCGCGCCAGGCCGATCAGTCGATCCGACAGGCCGCCAATCCGCATCAGCTCGGCCGCCAGGATGAAGAACGGAATCGACATCAGGGAGAAATTGTTCATCCCCGAGAACATGCGCAGGGGCACGACCAGCGGATCGATCGTGCCGAAGCCCTTCAGGGCCAGGGAAACCGCGAACGCCAAAGACGCGAAAATCGGCAGTCCGAACAGCAACAGGACAAAGAAGATAGGAACGAGAGCAGCAATCATGGGGATTCTCTATCGAATGGGATCTAGGGTCGATGATCAGCGCGCGAAGCGCGCCGTCAGGCGGCCGCGCTGATATCCATGACCAGCGGCCGGTACTCCTTGCCGCTGGCCATGCACCACAGAATCCACAGGTACCGCAGCCCCATGCAGGCGCCGGACACCGGGATCACCATGTAGACGTACCCGACCGGAATGCGCATGGCGGGCGACAGCTGGTTCATGTTCAGAGTATTGATGGCCAGCCGCGCGCCGTAGTACACCAGGACGCCGGCGAACATCAGGCCCAGCACATTCGCCAGGTACTGCAGCACCCGGGCCATCCGGGGGCCAACCATCAGCGGCAGGACCTCGACGCAGATGTGCGCGGCATAGCGGACCCCCATGCTGCAGGTCAGAAAGCTCATCATGATGAGCGCGTACAGCACGGTTTCCTCGGACCAGTACAGCGAGTTGTTGAACACATAGCGCGCGATGACCTGGATGATGGCGACAAAAGTCGCCACCAGCATGAAGACGATCATGGCGAATGACTCGATCCTGTCCAGGCACCGATTGATTCCTGCAAGCATGGAGGTCTCCTGTGATGAACGGAATCAGCTCACGGCCGCAGCCTTGATCGCGCGCTGCAACAGATCAGGCGTGATGTTGGCTTCGAACTGCTTGTAGATCGGCTCGGAACGCTCGATGAATTTCTGGCGATCCTCGTCGCTCAGTTCGGTGATCTTGATCTGGCCCTTGATCTTCTCGATGATGCGGGCCTCGTCCTGAATCGTCAGTTCCCGGCCATGATCCCGAGCCACGTCGAACGCGTCGGACACGACTTTCTTCAAGTCGTCGGGCAAGGACTCCCAGGCCCCCTTGTTCATCACGGCCGCATAGGTGTGATAGGCATGGCCGGTCAGGGTCATGTATTTCTGGACCTCGTAGAACTTCATCGAGTCGATGTTGGCCAGCGGATTCTCCTGCCCCTCGACCACGCCCTGCTGCAAGCCGTTGTAGACCTCGGTATAAGCCATCGCGGTCGGATTCGCGCCCCAGGTCCGATATGTGGACAGGATGGTCGGCGCCTGCAAAGTCCGCATCTTGATGTTCTTCAGATCGTCGGGCTGCTTGACTTCACGGACGTTGTTGGTGATGTTCCGAAAACCCGCGCCCCAGTAGTTCACGCCATGCAGGTTGCTCTTTTCCAGGGTGGCCAGCAGTTCGCGGCCCACGTCGCCGTCCAGCAGCTGCTTCATCGATTGATCGCCCTTCATCAGGTAGGGCAGGTCGAACAGGAACATCTTCGGTTCGAAGTTGGCCAGGTTGCCGGTCGGCGGAATGGCGATCTGCACCAGCCCCATCTGGGTCTGCTCGATGATCTCGACGTCGCCGCCCAGCTGAGCCGCCGGACGGATGTTGATTTCGATGCGGCCCTGCGAATTTTTCTCGACTTCTTCCTTGAACTTGACCGCCGCCCGGGCATTGGGCGTCTGGTCGGTCAACACGTGGGCGAACGTGAAGCTGTAGTCCGCCGCGTGAGCAAACGAAGCGCTCAGCAGGGCTCCCGCGATACCGAGGGAAAGCTTTCCAATGGGGGAAATATTCATAGTCTCACTCCTTTGATGCCCCGCTTGACCCCGCCACCCATGGCGCGGCCTGCACGAGGCGCATGATCACAGCAAAAAATCGGGACATCCCAATACATCGACAGGCTTGCCCAGACAGGATTCGATGCTCAGCGCGGCGGCCAGCAATTGCGCTTCGGCATGCGGCGGCGCCATCAGCTGCAGGCCCACCGGCAGGCCCAGCGCATCCAGTCCCACCGGCAGCGTCACGGCGCACAGACCCAGAAGATTGGCGATGCTGGTATTGCGCAGCACCATCATGTTGGCGTGGCGATAGGCGTCCTGGGCCTGAATATCCGCCAGGCGAGGCGGTGCGATCGCGACAGTGGGCGTCACCAGGACGTCGACCGCGTCAAACGCGCCCAGTGCCTGCCGGGCCGACTGCCGCAGGGCATGGGCGCGCAACAGATAATCGACGGAAGACAGCGTTTCGGCGCCCTCGACGCGCAGCCGCACCACGGGATCCAGACGCTCCATCCGCCCGGGCAGTTCCGCCTTCAGGAACGCGCAGAATTCGGGCGCGGCCAGCCCGCCCTGCTGAAAGATGGCATAGGCCTCGTGACAGCCGGGAAGCCCCGTACCGCCCACGCGCGCGCCGGCCGTCGACAGGCGTTGCAAGGCTTGGTCAAAGACCTCCACGATCGACGTATCGGCCCCATCCAGGAAAAACCGGTCCACCCGGCCCAGGCGCAGGCCAGCCACCGAGTCCGCCGCGCGGACGGACGGCGACACCCCGCACCGGGCCTTTTCGATCGCCTGGAACGCGAACGCCAGATCCTCGACCGAGCGGGCCAGGAGGCCCGGCGTGTCCAGGCTGGGAGACAAGGGCACGATCCCGTCGCCGGGCCAGCGGCCATGCGTCAGTTTCAGGCCAGCCTGCCCCGTCACGGAAGCCGGGATCCGCACGGACCCCGCCGTATCCGTCCCCAAGGCCAGCAACGCCGACCCCTGGGCCAGCGAAACGCCGGCCCCGGAGCTGGAGCCGCCCGGAATGCGATGTTCCCGGACATCCCAGGGATTGCGGGGAGTGCCCCAATGCGCATTCACCCCAATGCCGCCAAAGGCGAATTCGACGGTATGCGTCTTGCCCATGACCGGGGCCAACTGACGTTCGAGGATTCCAGCCAACGGCCCGGGCTGCTCCCAGGACGGCCCCAGGGGCTCGACCGAGCCCGCAAAGGTGGGCAGCCCCCGGACGGCGAACAGATCCTTGACCGACACGGGCACGCCCATCAGCGCCCCCAGGTCGGCGCCGCGTTCCAGCATCCGATCCGCCAGGCCGGCCGTCTCCAGCGCCTCGTCGCCGTTCCAGGTCTTGTAGGCATTCAGCGCCGGTTCGTGCCGTCGGTAGTTTTCCTGGCAGGCCTGCGCCAGCTCCGCGGCCGAGTATTCGCCGCCACGCAGCCCATCGTGCAATTGCCTCAGAGAGAGCCGCCTCAGCTCCATGTATCCCCCCTATCCGGACGAACAGCCCGTCCCGGTATTCCTGCGCCGCGGGCCACGCATTTCCGCGTGATTCCAGGCGACAGATCGTTTTGAATGGGGAAGTCTATTGGGAAGGAGTTCGGCCTACAATTCCCTTTCAGTGAAAACAGTTTTTACCAATCATGAAAGAAAACCTGACGATCGACAGCCTGAGAGTTTTTTGCGAAGCAGCCCAATACGAAAACTTCTCGCAAGCCGCCCGGATGATCGGCATCTCGCCCGCCTACGTGACCAAGCACATCAAGCTGCTGGAATCGGAACTGGATACGCTGCTGTTCCACCGCACCACGCGTCAGGTCACGCTGACCGAACAAGGCGAACAGGCTTACGACATGGCGCTGCGGATTCTTCAGGACGTTGAACATCTGCACGACCGCATGGCCCAATTCAAGGAGGCCCCAAAGGGCCTGCTGCGCATTTCAACCAGCATGGGGTTCGGGCGCCAGGTCGTCACGCCGGCGCTGGCCAGCTTTTCCCTGCGCTACCCCGCCATTCAGATCAAGCTGGACGTCCTGGACCAGCTGGTCAACATGACCAAGGAACAATACGACCTGGACATCCGCATCGGGGACCTGATCGACCCCAACTACATTGCCCGCCCCCTGGCGGCCAACCACCGCATCCTGTGCGCCGCGCCCGCCTACCTGGAACGGCACGGCGCCCCTCGGAAACTGCGGGATCTGCCCGACCACAACTGCCTGATCGTGCGCGAGCGCGACCACCCGGTGGGCATCTGGGCGCTGTCACGCAGAGACGTGACGACCAATGTGAAAGTCAGCGGTTCCTTGATCACCAACAACGGCGAAATCGCGCTGGCCTGGGCACTGGAAGGACACGGCATCATCCTGCGTTCCGTCTGGGACGCCCGCAAGCATCTCCAGACGGGCCAGCTAGTCCACCTGCTGCCAGGCTACCGCCAGGATGCCGGGATCTGGGCCGTCTATCCCCAGCGGTTGGGCAACTCAGCGAAAATCAAGGTCTGCATCGAACACTTGCAGGCTTACTTTGCCGAACACGCGCCCGCCAGGGGCAGCTGACGTTCCCGAACCCGCCGACCACAAGAATCGCATGCGCAGGCATCAGGCCGCCGCGTGGCGGATTGCCGGGGGGCGGGCAATCTCCAGTTCGGACAACCATCCCAGCTCCAGCAACGCGGCCCGGATGGCGGCCACAGCCTGACGGACCTCGGTCCGATCGATGGCGCCGATGCAGCCGACGCGGAAAGTTTCGGCCCGCGCCAGCTTGCCGGGATGCACAAGAAATCCCCGCGCCCGCACGGCTTCATAGAACCGCTTGAAATCATATTCCGGGTGGTCGGGAGCATGCCAGGTGACGATGACCGGCGCCTGGAAATCGGCCGCCAGGAACCGCCGCAGCCCCAGGTCTTCCAGACCCGCGCACAGGGTGGCGCAGTTGGCGGCATAGCGGGCCAACCGGGCGGGCTGCCCGCCCTCGTCACGATACTGATCCAGCGCGCTGGCAAACGCCGCCACCACATGGGTGGGCGGCGTGAAGCGCCACTGCCCGGTCCGTCGCAGATACCGGTACTGATCCACCAGATCCAGGGCCAGGGAATGGCTGTTGCCCTCCGCCGCCATCAGGGATTCATGGCGCACGATCACGAAACCCACGCCGGGCACGCCTTCCAGGCATTGGTTGCTGGACGCGATCAAGGCATCGTAGGGCACGTCGCGGGCATCCAGCGGCAGGGCGCCAAAGGCGCTCATGGCATCGACGATCAGGCGCCGGCCGGCTTGCGCCACCACGCGCGCGACGGCCGCCACCGGATTCAGGATGCCCGTACTGGTTTCGCACTGGACGATCCCGACGTGGGTAATGGTCGGGTCGGCGGCCAGCCGCGCAGCGACCTCCGCCGGATCGTGACGCACAGCCTCCGCCACCTCGTAGACCGCCACCCGGCGGCCGATGGCCCCGGCAATACGCGCCATACGCTTGCCGTAAGCGCCATTGACCAGCACCAGCAGCTTGCCGCCGCGCGGCACCAGATTGCCCACAGCCGCCTCGACGGCGAACGTCCCCGAGCCCTGCAAGGGCACACAGACGTGAGTGGCCTGCGCTCCGGCAATCGCCACCAACTGGCGGCAGACCTTGGCCGTCAGGGCATTGAAAGCGCCATCCCGCGAGCCCCAGTCGCTCAGCATGGCGGTCTTGGTGGCCAGGCTGGTGCCCAGCGGCCCGGGGGTCAGCACAATCGGTTCACGCATGGCATTCGATCCAGATCTCAATAGTCATCTCGCATAAAGGCCTGCATCGGGCGCTCGGGACCGGCGCCGCCACCGGCCGGTCGGGCCGGTTCGAGCAGGTTGCGGGAAGGATTCTAGGGATCGAATGTGACAGGCTTGTGAAAAGAGCCGGACAGGGCGCGCGGGCATGGAATCGCAGCCGCGATTTATATGCCGCTTTTATACCCGCGCATAGAAATACAACACCGATTTTACGCACCGCTCCCTAGACTTTGAAGCGTCAACCAGGAGCCCACCATGAGCGTCAACACACTGAACATCCTGATCGGCGCCGTATCCCTCGGATTGTGCGTCTACCTGTTCTTCGCCCTGATCCGGCCCGAAAAATTCTGACCGCCGGACCGCGGCCACCACATCGTTGAGGAAGCCCCATGGGCGATCTTTTATTCGTCGCTGTGACGCTCATCTCGTTCGGGCTGATCGCGGGCTTCATCATCGGCCTCGAGCACATCTGACAGGGACCGACATGATCGACGCCATCATGCAGTTCGCCATCGTCCTGGCAATCATGGCCGTCCTGGCCATAGTCCTGGGCACATGGATGGCACGCCTCTTCACCGCCCCGACGCACTGGCTCATCGAGCGCGGGACCTATCGCGCGCTCGGCGTGGACCCCGCCGAGAAAATGACGTGGCGGCGCTACGGCATGGCGCTGCTGCTCAGCAACGCCGCCATGATGCTGCTGGGCTATCTGTTCCTGCGCCTGCAGCAGTACCTACCCGGAGACCCCCTGGCCCGCGCGTCCCAACCACCCGATCTGGCATTCAACACGGCGGTCTCATTCATCACCAATACGAACTGGCAGGCCTACGCGGGCGAATCGAGCCTGTCCAATTTTTCCCAGATGGCGGTCATCACCTTCCTGATGACCGCCGGCGCGGCCACCGGCATCGCCGCCGCGGGCGGCTTCATCCGGGGACTGAGCCGCCGGGAGACGGCGGACATCGGCAACTACTGGGTCGATTTCACCCGGGTGATCTACCGCCTGCTGCTGCCCCTGTGCTTCGCCCTGGCGCTGATCTACGTCTGGCAAGGCGTCCCGCAGACACTGGGCGCCGATGTCATCGCAACCACGCTCGAAGGCGCCCGGCAGCAGATCATCACGGGCCCGGTCGCCAGTCTGGAAGCCATCAAGCACATCGGCACCAACGGGGGCGGGTTCTTTTCGATGAACGCGGCGCACCCCTTCGAGAACCCGACCCCGCTGACCAACACACTGCATATTCTCGCCATGCTGCTGATCCCATCGGCGCTGACCTGTACTTTCGGCCTCGTGACGCTGCGCCGCCGCCAGGGCTGGGCATTCTTCGCTGCATGCCTGATCATGTTCGCGGGATTCCTCGCGGTGGTCTACAGCGCGGAACAGGCCGGCAACCCGCTGCTGGCGGCCACAGGCATCGGTCAAACCCAGACCGCCCTGCAGGCCGGCGGCAATATGGAAGGCAAGGAGCTGCGCTTCGGCATCGCGCAGACCAGTCTGTTCGTGACGGCCACGACCGCCACCACCACGGGCTCCGTGGATGCCATGCATGACTCCCTGACCCCCCTGGGCGGGCTGGCGCCGCTGTCCCAGATGATGCTCAACAGCGGCTTCGGCGGCGACGGCGTCGGGCTCATCAACCTGATCGCCTACGCGATCCTGACCGTATTCCTCGCGGGCATGATGATCGGCCGGACTCCGGAATTCCTGGGTCGGAAGATCGAAGCCAGGGAGATGAAGTGCGTCATGCTCGCCATGCTGGTCCACGCATTCTGCATTCTGGGATTCACGGCCATCGCCTGCCTCATGCCCTCCACCCTCGCCAGCCTGTCCAACCTGGGACCGCACGGCTTCAGCGAAGTGCTGTATGCCTACGCCTCGGGCACAGCCAATAACGGATCGGCCTTCGCCGGCCTGAATGCCGATACGCCATTCTTCAACACCACGATCGGGCTTGCCATGCTGGCGGGCCGCTACCTGACTTTATTGCCCATGCTGGCGGTCGCCGGGGCGCTGGCCGCCAAGAAGAACATCCCGGAAGGTCCCGGCACCCTGCCGACCGCGACCCCGCTGTTCACCGGGCTGCTGGTCTTCGTGTCGTTAACCGTCGGCGGACTGACCTTCCTGCCCTCCCTGGCGCTAGGCCCCATCGCCGAACAGTTGCTGATGCTGACGGGCAAGACCTTCTGAAAAGGCCGACACATGAACCACACGACAACGAAAGCAGCCGGCGCGACATCCTCCGCATATCGGGGCATCCTCCGCCCCGCTCTGTCATCCGCCGTGTTCTTCATGGTGGTCACGGGCATCGCCTATCCCCTGGTGACGACGGAGGTCGCTCAGGCCCTATTCCCCGGACAGGCCCAAGGCAGCCTGATCAAACAGGACGGCAGGCCGCTGGGATCCCGCCTGGTCGGACAGTCTTTCATCCGCCCGGAATACTTCCACGGCCGACCCAGCGTCACCCTGGGCGCAGACCCGGCCAAGCCGGCGCGGATGACCGGCCAACCCTACAACGCCGCAGCCAGCAACGCCAGCAATCTGGGAGCACTGAACAACACGCTGCTCACCGACGTGGCCGCCAGAGCCGCGGCCTATCGTCGGGAGAACGGCCTGCCCGCGACGGCGATCGTGCCGGTGGATGCCGTCACGGCCTCGGCATCCGGACTGGACCCGGACATTTCGCCCGCCAATGCGCGGCTGCAGGTCGCACGCGTCGCCAAGGCCCGCGCGCTCCCCGAGCGGGAAGTCCTTGCCCTCATGCAACGGCACGTCGCCGCGCGCCAGATAGGGGTGCTGGGCGAACCGCGCATCAACGTCCTTGAACTGAACATCGCCCTGGATGAGGCCTGGCCATCCACCCGGGCGCCACACTGATCGCAGGTATCGCCATGTCGCGCGCAGAAATCATTACACAGCAAGCACAACGTCCGAACGACGCCTCCGGGCCGATTCCCTGGACATCGATCGCCGCCGAGGCGCTGCGCAAGCTGGCCCCCCGGACGCAGATGAAGAATCCGGTGATGTTCGTCGTGTACCTCGGCAGCATCATCACGACACTGCTCTGGATCCAGGCCTTGTCGGGCGGGGGCGATGCGCCTGCGGGCTTCATCCTGGCCATTGCCGCCTGGCTCTGGTTCACTGTCCTGTTCGCCAACGGCGCCGAGGCGCTGGCAGAGGGGCGCGGCAAGGCACATGCGGAGGCCCTGCGCGCCACCCGCCAGACCGTCAAGGCCCGCGTGCTGCGGGAACCCTCGACCGACAGCGCCGTCTGGTACGCCCCCAGCAACGAACTGCCTATCGGGGCATACGTGCGGATCAACGCGGGCGAGATCATCCCGGCCGACGGAGAAGTGACCGCGGGTGCGGCCTCTGTGGACGAATCGGCCATCACGGGCGAGTCGGCGCCGGTGATCCGCGAATCGGGCGGAGATTTCAGTACCGTGACAGGCGGCACACGCGTGCTGTCGGACTGGATCATCGTGCGCGTCACCGCCAGGCCGGGGGAAGCCTTCCTGGACCGGATGATCGCCATGGTCGAGGGCGCGAAACGCGGCAAGACGCCCAATGAGATCGCCCTGACGATCCTGCTGGTGGCCCTGACCCTGATCTTTCTGCTGGTGTGCGCCACACTGCTGCCATTTTCCGGCTTCAGCGCGCTGCTGAACGGCACGGGCCGCAGCGCCAGCCTGACGGTCTTGATCGCGTTGCTGGTCTGCCTGATCCCGACCACCATCGGAGCGCTGCTGTCGGCCATCGGCATCGCGGGCATGGGCCGCATGATGCGGGCCAACGTCCTGGCCACGTCCGGACGCGCGATCGAGGCTGCGGGAGACGTCGATGTTCTGCTGCTGGACAAGACCGGCACGATCACCCTGGGCAACCGCGAGGCGACCCATTTCCATCCGGCCGCCGGCGTGTCCGAGCGCGCACTGGCCGACGCCGCGCAACAAGCGTCCCTGGCGGACAAAACCCCCGAAGGCCGGTCCATCGTCATCCTGGCCAAGAAAATGTTCGGCATGCGCGAACGGGCGCTGCGGGACGCCCAAGTCATCGCCTTCAGCGCACGGACCCGCATGAGCGGCCTGGACATCGACGGGCGCCAGCTGCGCAAAGGCGCCGCGTCCGCGATCCAGTCCCACGTCGAGCAACTGGGCGGGGAATTCCCCGACGAAGTCGCCCGGACGGTCGCCGACATCGCCCGCAATGGCGGCACGCCGCTGGCCGTCGCCGAAGGCGCCCGCGTCCTGGGCGTCGTGGAATTGAAGGACATCATCAAAGGCGGCATCAGGGAACGCTTCGCCGAATTGCGCGGCATGGGCATCAGGACCGTCATGATCACGGGTGACAACAAACTCACCGCGGCGGCCATCGCCGCCGAAGCGGGCGTGGACGACTACCTGGCCGAAGCAACGCCGGAAGACAAGCTTCGGCTCATCCGCCAGTACCAGGCCGAAGGCCGGCTGGTCGCCATGACGGGAGACGGCACCAACGACGCCCCGGCCCTGGCCCAGGCGGACGTGGCCGTCGCCATGAACACCGGCACCCAAGCGGCCAAGGAAGCCGGCAACATGGTCGATCTGGACAGCAACCCCACGAAGCTGTTGCGAGTCGTTGAAGTCGGCAAGCAGATGATCATGACGCGCGGCGCGCTGACGACGTTCAGCGTCGCCAACGATCTGGCGAAATATTTCGCCATCGTCCCGGCCGCCTTCGTCGCCACGTATCCAGCCCTGGAGGCGTTGAACATCATGCGCCTGCACAGTCCGGCTTCCGCCATCCTGTCGGCCGTGGTCTTCAATGCATTGATCATCGTCGCCCTCATCCCGCTGGCCTTGCGCGGCGTCAAGTACCGGGCCGAGCCCGCCAGCAGGTTGCTGACGCGCAACCTGCTGATCTACGGATTGGGAGGACTGATCGCCCCGTTCATCGGCATCAAGCTGATCGATCTGCTGCTGACCCCCTTTTTCTGAGACCGGCGTAACATGATCTTTATCTTTCCCAGCCTGTTGCCACAGGACAGCACACCATGGAAGACCGCCCCAATCCCGACGAGCTCCTCCAGGTCGTAGGCAGCAACCCGCAGCGGCATCGCGGCCAATTGAAGATTTTCTTCGGGGCCTGCGCGGGCGTGGGCAAGACCTATGCCATGCTGCAGGCCGCCCACCAACGACACGCCGAAGGCGGCCTGGTCGCCATCGGCATCGTCGAGACTCACGGCCGCCAGGATACTCAGGCGCTGACCGAAGGACTCGCCTGCTTGCCGCCCAGAGAGGTCCGCGCCGCCGGACGGCTCGCGTCGGAATTCGATCTGGACGCCGCCCTGGCATCCGAATACCAGTTGCTGGTCGTCGACGAACTGGCGCACTCCAACCTGCCCGGAAGCCGCCACGCCAAACGCTGGCAGGACGTCGAGGAACTCCTGGATGCCGGCTTCGACGTCTACACGGCGCTCAACGTCCAGCATCTGGACAGCCTCAACGACATCGTCAGCGGCATCGCGGGCATCCGGATCCGCGAAACGGTGCCCGATCATTTCTTCGACCAGGCGACCGACGTCGTGCTGGTCGATCTGCCGACCGACGATCTGCTGGCGCGCCTGGATGCCGGGAAAGTGTATCTGCCTTCCTCCATCGCGGCGGCGCGGCAGCATTTCTTCCGGCGCGGCAATCTGACTGCGTTACGCGAACTGGCCCTGCGCCGCGTGGCGGACCTGGTCAATGCGGATGTGCGCAGCTACCGGATTTCACATGCGATCCACACGGTCTGGCCGACCCGCGATCTCCTGATGGTCTGCGTCGGCGCGCGCCGGTCGCAGGAATCCCTCATCCGCGAGGGCGCCCGCCTGGCCCAGCGCCTGCAGACGCACTGGATTGCCGTCCATATCAGCCAACCCTGGGAGAGCACCGACACCCAGGCCCAGGAAGCACTGCTGCACCTGGCATCCTGCGCCCGACAAGCGGGCATCGAACTCGTCAGCGCGCCCGGACAAGAACTCGCGCCATCGATCCTGGACTACGCCCGGCAGTACAACGCAACCCTGCTGATCCTCGGTAATGCGGCGACACGCCCCTCCCTGCCGCTGCGGCCCCGGCTGACGGAAAGAATCGCGCGCGCGGACCCGGAAATCGGACTGATATTGCTGCGCACCGAACCAGAGCGCCGGCCCCGGCGGCCCGCGGCGCGCAACGGCCTGCCGCGCCCCGCCGCCGCGTTGGCGCTGGCGACCATCATCTGCTGTCTGGCCGCGGGACTGGCCAACGGCCTGCTGCGAGTCTTCGACCTGTCCAACGTGGTCATGCTGTTTCTGATCACCGTGGTATTCATCGCCCTGAAACTGGGGCGCCTGGCGGGGGCCTGGGCTTCGATACTCTGCGTCGCTTTCTTCGACTTCTTTTTCGTCCCGCCACAGTTCTCCTTTTCCGTCAGCGACACACAATACATCTTCACATTCGGCGTGATGCTGGCCGTCGCCCTCATCATCGGACAGCTCGCAGCCAAGCTGCGCGCCGAGGCCAAGGCCGCCCAGGACGGCGAACGGCGCGCGTCCACGCTGGTGCGCGTGACGCGCGGGCTGGCGGGCGCCATCATGGTCGACCAGATCATCGCCATCTGCCGGGATATGATCGGCCCGCTCTTCAACATGCAGGCGCTTCTGCTCCTGCCCGGGGGCAACGGGCAATTGCTGGCCGCTCCCCTCCCCGGCGGGGTCGATCTCTCGGTTGCGCAATGGTGCTTCGATCACACCGAGGCGGCCGGTCACGGCACCCAGACACTGAACGCGGCTCCCGCGCTGTATCTGCCCCTCAAGGGTCCGATGGCGCCCCGTGGCGTGCTGGCGATGCTGCCGGCCAGTCCATCCGTCCCGACCGCGCCCGACGACCGCCGCCTGCTGGAGGCTTGCTGCGCGGCCATCGCGCAAGCCCTGGAACGCATTCACTACGTCGACGTCGCCCAGGACACGATCATGCGCATGGAAGGCGAGAAAATGCGCAACACTTTGCTGTCCTCCGTGTCCCACGATCTCAGGACGCCGCTGACCGCCATCCGCGGCCTGGCCGAAACGCTGGAACACCCGGCGGATCTGGGAGACGCGGAACGCCGGGACATCGCCCGATCCATCCGGGTCGAATCGGACGAACTGCGACGCCTGGTGTCCAATCTGCTCGATCTGGCCCGCATGCAAAGCGAGGGCGTCACCCTGCACAAAGAATGGCATTCCCTATGCGACATCGTGGGCAGCGCGCTGGCGCGGTCCTCCTCCGTGCTCCACCCCAGGGTCGTCACTACCCACCTGCCCCACGACCTGCCGCTCGTCGAAGTCGACGCGGCGCTGATCGAGCGCGTGCTGGGCAATCTGTTCGACAATGCCGCCAAATACACACCGGCAACCAGCACCATCGCCATTCGCAGCCGACACACGGACACCACCATCGTCCTGCTGATCGAGGACGACGGCCCCGGATTCCCATGCGACGACCCGGAAACCCTGTTCGAATCCTTCGCCCGAGGGCGCAAGGAATCCTCCATCGCCGGCGTCGGACTGGGCCTGGCGCTCTGCCGCCAGATCATCGGCGCGCACGGCGGCACCATCACCGCCAGATCCCGTCTCCCCCGAGGCGCCATCTTCGACATCCACCTGCCCCTGCGCCCCGCGCCCGGCATCGACAATGAAAGCCAGGCATGACTACGCAAACCATCCTGATCGTCGAAGACGAGGCCAACATCCGCCGCTTCGTGCGCATCGCCCTGGAGCAGGAGGGCATGACCGTCTTCGAAGCGCCATCCGGCCAGAAGGCCCGAACGGACGCGGCAACGCGCCGGCCCGACCTGATCATCGTGGATCTCGGCCTGCCCGACTGCGACGGCAAGGACCTGATCCAGGATGTCAGGACCTGGACGCAAGCGCCGATCCTGGTGCTGTCCGCGCGCGAGCAAGAGGCGGAAAAGGTCGCGGCCCTCGATGCGGGGGCCGACGACTACCTGGTGAAGCCCTTCGGTGTGCCCGAACTGATCGCGCGCATCCGCGCCCTGCTGCGGCGAGCGCATGCGATACCCGGCGTCAACGCGGCATCTTCACAGGTCGTCTTCGGGCCGGTGGCAGTGGACCTGGCCAGCCACGCTGTCACCCGCAATGGCGAGGCCGTCCACCTGACACCTATTCAATTCCGCCTGCTGGCGGCGCTGATCAGAGGCCAGGGCAAAGTGCTGACCCACCGTCAGCTGTTGCTGGAAACCTGGGGCCCGGGCTATGCGGACCGGGCCCACTACCTGCGCATCTACATGATGCAATTACGCCAGAAACTGGAAGACGACGCCACGCAACCCAAGTACCTGATCACCGAATTGCAAGTGGGCTACCGGCTGGCGGGGCTGACGTAAGCATCACACCCCGACGGCCGAGACCGCCTTGGTATTCAGATAGGCTTCCAGCGCCTCGGGGCCGCCCTCGGAACCATAGCCGGAATCCTTGACCCCGCCAAACGGCAATTCGGCCGACGGCGTGGCGGGCTGGTTGATCCACAGCATGCCGGTTTCCACACGGCTGATCAGTTGCTGCACATTGCGCAGCGAACGGGTGAAGGCGTAGGCCGACAGACCGTAAGACAGGCGGTTGGCCTCGGTGATGGCTTCTTCCAGGCGATCGAAGGTGCGGATGCCCGCCACCGGGCCGAAGGGCTCATTGTTGAACAGATCGGCGTCCGTGGTCAGCCCGGCGATGATGGTTGGCGCGAAGAAGTTGCCTGTATCGCCGACACGGCTACCCCCGGTGAGAACCTCGGCGCCGCGCTGACGGGCGTCCTCGACCACTTGGGCGATGGCCGAGACGCGGCGGGCGTTGGCCAGAGGCCCCAGGGTGGTGTTTTCCGCCAGGCCATCGCCCAGGGTCAGGGATTCGGCATGGCGCACGAAGGCCTGTGTGAACTCGCGCGCCAGGCTGCTGTGCACCAGGAAGCGCGTGGGCGAAATGCAGACCTGGCCTGCGTTGCGGAACTTGCTGGCGCCGGAGACCTTGACCGCCAGTTCCAGGTCTGCATCTTCGGCGATGATGACCGGGGCGTGGCCGCCCAGTTCCATCGACACCCGTTTCATATGGGCGCCCGCCAGGGCGGCCAACTGCTTGCCGACCGGGGTGGATCCGGTGAACGTGACCTTGCGGATGACGGGGTGCGGGATCAGATAAGCGGAGATTTCCGCCGGATTGCCGTAGACCAGCCCGACCACGCCCGGCGGCAAACCCGCATCGACGAAGGTCTGCAGCAATGCGGCCGGAGAAGCCGGCGTTTCTTCGGGCGCTTTGCACAGGAAGGAGCAGCCCGTCGCCAATGCCGCGCCCAGTTTGCGCACGACCTGATTGATGGGGAAATTCCAGGGCGTGAATGCAGCCACCGGGCCTACGGGCTCTTTCACGACCATCTGCAGGGCCTGCGAATTGCGCGACGGCACGATGCGGCCGTACACCCGCAGTCCTTCGTCGGCGAACCATTCCAGCAGCGTGGCGCCAGCCAGGGTCTCGCCCCGGGCCTCGGCCAGCGGCTTGCCCTGTTCCTGCGTCAACAGGCGGGCGATGTCTTCCGCGCGTTCGCGCAGCAAGGCCGCCGCGCGGCGCATGACGGCGGCGCGTTCGTGCGCCGGCGTGTCCCGCCACGTCTCGAACCCTCGCTGCGCAGCCGCCAGGGCGCGATCCAGATCGGCAATACCGGCGTGGGCTACTTTGCCGATGATCTGGCCGGTCGCCGGGTTGAGCACGTCTTGCGTGCGGCCATCGGCCGCGGCCACCCATTGATTGTCGATCAGGAGCTGTGTATCGGGATATGCATGGCTTGTCATCGTTGGGTACCTTTGAATCGGGATCGGACGTACAGCCGTCCGCATCGGATGAGATCGACTGAGTATAGAGTACGCGGGAAGGGATGCGCAGGATGCGCGCCTTGATGAAAGCGCGCGCACCTACTATAAATCAAGGGTCGATGCCGGACCCGGCGAACCATGACAGGCGCACGCATGATGACCCGATCCTCCCTCCTCGCCCGGCTGATGCTGACCACGTTGCTTGCCTTGCCGCTGCCCCGCGCCCAGGCCGCGTCCGTCAACGCAGGCGCCCTCGCGCCGGATGCCGAGACACCCTTCGCCCTTCAGCGCGTCGCCGCATTCAATGCCCCCTGGGCCATCGCCTTCCTGCCCGATGGCCGCCTCGTGGTCACCGAAAAGGCCGGCCGCATGTTCCTGGCCACCCAGGCCGGCGCCAAAACCGCTATCGAAGGCATCCCCGCAGTCTATGACCGGGGCCAGAACGGCCTGCTGGATGTGGCGCCCTCACCGGATTTCAGCCGGGACCACACCCTGTATTTCACCTTCGTGGCGCCCGACAGTGCGGGCGGCGCGCTGGTCCTGGCCCGCGCCCGGCTGCAGGAATCCGCCGGCGGCGCGCGCCTGGACGCACCGGAAATCCTGTGGCGGCAACAGCCGGGCAGCCGCGGCGGCCAACCCGGTGGCATCGTCGCCTTTTCGCCCGACGGCAGGCATGTGTTCCTGACGGTCGGCGACCGCATGGAACCCGACACGGCCCAGGATCCCGACGCAGCCCGAGGCAAGATCCTGCGCCTGAACCGGGATGGGTCCGCCCCGGCCGACAACCCCATGGCCGGGCAACATGGCACCCGCGCGCTGACCTGGACGACCGGCCACCGCAACCCCTACGGGCTGGCCTTCGCGCCCGACGGGCGATTATGGGAACACGAGATGGGCCCCAGGGGCGGCGACGAGCTGAACCTGATCCTGCCCGGCAAGAACTACGGCTGGCCGGTCGTTTCCAATGGCGACCAGTACAGCGGCATCCCGATCCCCCGGCATGACACACATCCGGAATTCGAGGCCCCCCGCGTCTACTGGACCCCCGTGATCGCCCCTGCCGGACTGGCGTTTTACCAGGGATCGCAATTCCCCACATGGCAAGGATCGGCGCTGATCGGCGGCCTGCGGGCCGAGAGCCTGGTGCGGATCGCGTTCGGCCCCGACGGCGCCGCCCGGCAGGCCGATCGCTGGCCCCAGGGCGCGCGCATCCGCGACGTCGCCGTGTCGCCCGACGGGGCGGTCTGGATCATCCAGGATGGCGCCCATGCGGCGCTGCTGCGGCTGATCGCCCGATGACCAACCGGTATTGGACGGCCACGAGCCCTACCCGGGCTTCGAACCCATGAAAAAAGCCGGATCAGCTAAACGCTGATCCGGCTTCTTGAATGATGGTCGGGGTGACATGATTCGAACATGCGACTCCTACGTCCCGAACGTAGTACTCTACCAGGCTGAGCTACACCCCGACGGGGATGCTTGAAGGACGTCAAATCGGGGAAACCCAGCACCTGCGCCCAACACGGGAAATTTCAACGATCACGCTCGACCGCGAAAGCACAGAATTTTAGCAGAGTTTCACGGTAAACGGAATTCGGGAAGGCGGACAGGGCCTGGCGGGCCAGATCGGCCTCGGCCTGGGCGGCTTGGCGGGTGTAGTCCAGCGCATCGGTGGCGTGGATGGCGCGGGCCACGGCCTCGAAATCGGCGTCGCCGGTTTCGATGGCCCGACGGATCAGGCCGCGCTGTTCAGCCGTGCCGGTTTCCAGGACGCGGATCAGCGGCAGCGTGGGTTTACCCTCGCGCAGGTCGTCGCCGACGTTCTTCCCCAGCGCCTGCACGTCGCCGCTGTAGTCCAGTACGTCGTCGATCAGCTGGAAGGCCGTGCCCATATGCCGGCCGTAGGCGGCGGCGGCGGATTCCTGTTCCGGCGTGGCGCCGGATATGATGGCCCCCACCTGGGCGGCGGCCTCGAACAGTTTGGCGGTCTTGTAGCGCACGACCTGCAGATAGCGGTCCAGAGAGACGTCCGGATCGTGGACGTTCAGCAACTGCAGGACCTCGCCTTCCGCAATGATGGTGGTGGCGGCCGACAGCACGGCCATGGCGGCCATCGAATCGGATTCCACCATCATTTCAAACGACCGCGAATACAGGTAATCGCCCACCAGCACGCTGGCGGCATTGCCGAACACGGCGTTGGCGGTGTCGCGGCCCCGGCGCATGTCGGATTCGTCGACCACGTCGTCGTGCAGCAGCGTGGCGGTATGGATGAATTCGACCACGGCGGCCAGGCGATGATGATTGTTCCCCTGGTAGCCCATGGCGCCCGCCACCAGCAGCACCATGGCCGGGCGCATGCGCTTGCCGCCCGCGCCGACGATGTAATCGCCGATTGTGCGGATCAGGACGACTTCGGAATCCAGACGGGCGCGGATGACGGCATCGACCGCCTGCATGTCGGACACAATGGGGGCGAAGAGTTCGGAGAAATTCAAGGCGGACCCGGATACTGGTGGGCGCGGCGCCGGCCGCAAAGACCCAGATTATACTTTCCGGATCACAATCAGGAGAACCCAGTGGCTGACCCACAAATGCAGGCCCTCATGGAACGCGCCCTGGGCGTGCTCGCCCAGATCGAGGCCTGGCTGCCGCCCGCCCCGCCGGCCATCGACTGGACCGCTCATGCCTACCGCTGGCAGCGGCGTGGCGCGCGCGGCTGGCTGGACGCTGTCCACCGCATCGCGCCCATCCACCTGGGCGACCTGCAGCACGTCGAACGGCAAAAGGCCACGCTGGAACGCAACACCCTGGCCTTTCTGCAGGGCAGGCCCGCCAACAACGTGCTGATGACCGGCGCGCGCGGCACGGGCAAAAGCTCCCTGGTCCGCGCCCTGCTGGATGCCTATGCCGGTCAGGGTCTGCGCCTGATCGAGATCGACAAGTCCGACCTGGGCGACCTGGGCCAGATCATCGAACTGATTTCCAATCGGCCGGAACGCTACATCGTCTTTTGCGACGATCTGTCCTTCGAGGAAGGCGAGGCCGGCTACAAGGCCCTGAAATCCGCCCTGGACGGCTCGGTGGCCTCGCCAGGGGACAATCTGCTGATCTACGCCACGTCCAACCGGCGCCACCTGATGCCGGAATACATGCACGAAAACCTGGAAGCCCAGCACCAGCCCGATGGCGAAATCCACCCGGGCGAAACCGTGGAAGAAAAAATCTCACTGTCGGAACGCTTCGGCCTGTGGCTGTCGTTCTATCCCTTCGCGCAAAACGACTACCTGGACATCGTCAACCATTGGCTGGCCTTCCACGGGTGCTCGGCGGACCAGATCGACGCATCCCGCCCCGAGGCCCTGCAATGGGCGCTGGAACGCGGCTCGCGCTCAGGCCGGGTCGCCCGGCAATTCGCCCGTGACTGGGCCGCCCGCCATGTCTGACGCCGCCCCGACCGCCCACCGAAAACTCTGCTCCTGATCCGCCATGACTGATCCCAAACCTTATGTTCGCGTGGCCGCCGGCCTGATCCTTGACTCCCGAGGCCGGCTGCTGCTGGGCCAACGTCCCGAAGGCAAGGCCTGGCCGGGCTGGTGGGAATTCCCGGGGGGCAAGATCGAAGCCGGAGAAACCGTCGAACAGGCTCTGGTCCGCGAACTGGACGAGGAACTGGGCATCCGCGCCACCCGCGTCTATCCCTGGGTCGTGCACGTGCACGAATACCCCAAATCCATCGTCGAACTGGCGTTCTGCCAGGTCACGGCCTGGGAAGGGGAACCGCACGGCCGCGAAAACCAGGCGCTGGACTGGGTGGACCCCTGGGACATCCGCCTGGACGAATCAGAACACCCGATCGGCCCCGGCGGCGGTTCCCTGCTGCCGGCCGCCGCCCCGCCGCTACGCTGGCTGCGCCTGCCTACCCGCTACCGGATCAGCAGCATCGGCCATCCCGACCACCTCGCGGGCTGGCTGGCCCGGCTGCGCCAGGAACTGCTGGGCGGCCTGCAACTGGTGCAGTTCCGCGAGCCCGGCTGGGCCGGGGATGCCGACAGCCTGCAGGCAGCCTTCCAGGCCACGCTGGCGCTGTGCCGCCAACAGGGCGCCCGATGCCTGATCAATAGCTGCCACCCGCACGCCTGGTGGTCGCAGGCCGACGGCATCCAGTTGCGGGCTGCCGATGCCGCCCGCGTCCTGCAGCAGGATATCCGCCCGCCCGGCTGGCTGGGGGTTTCGGCGCACGACGAGGAAGGCATCGCCACCGCCCGGCAGTTGCAGGCCGATTTTGTCGTGCTGGGCCATGTGCATGAGACCGACAGCCATCCGGGCGCCGCGCCCCTGGGCTGGGACCGGTTCGGCGCGCTGGCCGCGGCGGCCGGCCGCCCGGTCTTCGCCATCGGCGGGCAGTCGCTGGATACCCAGGAAGCCGCGCGGCGCAACGGCGCCCACGGGATCGCCGCCCTGCGCGGGCAACTGATCGAAACCTGCTGAACCGCAGGCCTCAGGGGCTGCGTTGGCCCGAGGCAGGCGCGCCATCCCCCGCGGGCGCTGCCTGCGCTACGGGCTCGACGTAGCCACCCCCCAGGGCCGCCACCAGTTGCACGGCGGCGGCCAGACGCTGCGACTGCAGGCTCAGCACATTCTGCTCCGCGCTCAGGGCGCTGGTCTGCGCCTGCACCACGCTCAGATAATCCACCAGACCGGCCTGGTACTGATTCGTCACCTGCCGCAGCGTTTCGCGGGATGCCGCCAGGGCGCGGTCCTGGGCTTCCTGTTCTCGCACCAGGGCTTGCGACTGCACCAGGGCGTCCTCGACTTCGCGCAGGGCGTCCAGCACAGTCTTGCGATATTGCGCCGCCTGGGCGTCGTAGGCAGCGCGGGCGGACTCGACAGCCGCGCTGCGAGCGCCGCCATCGAACAGGCTGAGCGCCAGGCTGGGACCCAGCGTCCAGAACCGGGCCGGGGCCATGATCCAGGAGGCGAACTCCCCGGCCCGGAAGCCGCCCTGGGCATTGAGCGTCAGATCGGGGAACCAGGCGGCCTGTGCTACGCCGATCCTGGCATTGGCCTGCGCCGCGCGGCGCTCGGCCGCCGCCACATCGGGACGCTGCTGCAGCAGCGCCGACGGCACCCCCACCGGCACGGCGGGCACTGCTGGCAGACGGTCGCCCGCCGGCATCCGGAAGCCTGCAGGGACCTGGCCCAACAGGATGGCCAGGGCGTGCACCTGCTGTTCCCGCTGCCAACCCAGACGGATGCGCTGCACCTGGGCCTGATCCAACTGGGCCGAGGCCGCCGCCACGTCGGCCGACGATGCCACGCCGGCCGCGTAGCGGTTGCGCGTCATCTGCAGCGCCCGTTCGTATTCGTCCAGCGTGCGGGCCAGCAGCGCATCCTGGCGCTGGCTGGCTCGCACGCCGATATATGTCTGCGCCAAGGTCGACTGCAGACTGAGGCGCATGGCGGCCAGATCGGCCGCGCCGGCCTGGGCTCCCGCCTGAGCGGCCTCGACGTCGCGGCGCACCCGGCCCCATAGATCGACTTCCCAGCTGACGCTGCCCGACAGCGAGAAATTGTTGGACGGATTATTGGCGCTGGACAGGCCCTGTCCCGACCGGGTGGCCGAGGACGACACGTCCAGGGACGGAAACAGCCCCGCCCGCGCGGACCCCAGGGCGGCCTGCGCCTGTCGGTACTGGGCTTCGGCCTGCGCGATGTCCAGGTTGCCGGCCGGCATGCGGGCCATCAGTGCGTCCAGCCCCGCATCGCCGAACATCCGCCACCAATCCAGGGGCAGCGCGGCATCGCCGGGCTGTGCCAAGCGCCACTGGCCCGCCGGGGCGTGCGCATAAGCGGCGCCGAGATCCTGCGCCGGACGCCGGTAGTCGGGTCCGACGGCGCAGGCGCCCAGCGACAGGCCCAGCATCAGCACCAGGCCCAGGCGGACGCGGCGCCCGGCGCAGCCGCCGCGGCGATGCGTCCGCTTACCGGACCCGGGCCGGCGATCCGCCGCGCCGACAGGCGGGGCATTCACAAAAAAATCAGACATGCGGCACCACATTCCGAAGGTGATCGGTCGAACGACGCGCGCCTCGCAGGCGATCCAGGCTCAGATACACCACCGGCGTCGTATACAAGGTCAATATCTGGCTGACCAGCAGGCCGCCCAGGATCGTCAGGCCCAGGGGCTGGCGCATTTCCACGCCCGCCCCGGTCGCCAGCAACAGCGGCAAGGCGCCCAGCATGGCCGACAGCGTGGTCATCAGGATGGGACGCAGGCGAGCCAGACACGCCCGGTAGATGGCCTCGCGCGGGTCCAGGCCTTCGCGGCGCTGCGCCTGCAAGGCGAAATCCACCATCATGATGGCATTTTTCTTGACGATGCCGATCAGCAGGAACACGCCGATCAGGGCGATCAGGGTGAATTCCATATTCACCAGGCGCAAGGCCAGCAGGGCGCCGATCCCGGCCGAGGGCAGCGTGGAGAGGATCGTGATCGGATGCACCGTGCTTTCGTACAGCATGCCCAGCACCAGATACATCGCCACCAGGGCGGCCACCAGCATCCAGGGCTGCTGGGCAACGGCATCGCGCATCAGCCCGGAGCTCTGATCCAGTCCGGCCTGCAGTTCCTGGGTCGGCAGGCCGATCCGGGCCACGGCCTGGTCGATGGCCGTCAGGGCCTGGTCCAGCGACACCCCCGGCGCCAGCCCGAAGGAAATGGAATCGGCGGCCAACAGCCCATCGTGATTGACGGATCGCGGAGCCGTGCCTTCCACGATCCGGGTGAAGGCCATCACAGGGACGCGCTGGCCCTGCGCATTGACCACCTGCAGGGCCTGCAGGGAATGGGCGTCCTGCGCATACTGCGGCTGCACCCCCATGACCACGTGGTACTGGTTCAACGCGCCATACAGCACGGCCACCTGGCGTTGGCTGAAGGCATTGTTCAGCACCCCGGCCAGATCCGCCATCTGCACGCCCAGGCGCCGGGCGGCATCGCGGTCCACGACCAGCTCCAGGCGCCGGCCCTTGTCCTCGACGTCGTCATCGACGTCGACCAGTTCCGGCAGCCCAGCCAGCACTGCGCGCACCTGCCGCAGCCACTGATTCAGCAGCGTCAGATCGCTACCCATCAGTTGATAGGAATAGGACCCGGAACGCGAGGAATGCCCCACGAAGATATCCTGTTGCGGCACCAGGAACATCCGCGCCCCCGGGGTATGCTCGAAGCGCGCGCGCAGCCGGTTGACGACCTGGGTTGCGCTGACCTGGCGCTGGTCCAGGGGCTTCAACTGGATCTGGATGAAGCTGGAATTGCTGCCGCCGCGCCCGCCGGCATACGCCGTGACCGTGTCCACGGCGGGGTCCGACAACAGGATCTTGCGAAAGGCGTCCAGGCGCTGCTGGGTTTCATCAAAGGAAGTGCCCGTATCCACGCGGAAGAACCCCATCAGCTGCCCGGTGTCCTGCTGCGGGAAAAAGCCTTTTGGCACGCTGATGTACAGGTAGACATTCAGCCCTATCGTGGCCAGCAGGAGCAACAGCACGATGCGGGAATGATCCAGCGCCCAGCGCAAGGATGTCTGATAGGCCCCCAGGCAGGAGGCGCCCACCCGCTGCGACAGCCGCGCCAGGACGTTGCGGCGCGCAGGTCGATCCGCCGGCGCCACCCGCAACAGGCGCGATGCCATCACCGGCGTCAGCGTGACGGAAATCAGCAGGGACACGCCGATGGCCGCCGACAGAGTGACGGCGAACTCCTCGAACAGCCGCCCCACCAGCCCGCCCACCAGCCACAAGGGGATGAAGACGGCGATCAGCGACACGCTCATGGCCAGGACGGTGAAACCGACTTCGGTGACGCCGCGCAGGGCCGCGCGGGCCGGTCGCATGCCGCGTTCGACGTGGCGCATGATATTTTCCAGCACCACGATGGCATCGTCCACCACGAAGCCGGTGGCGACGATCAGCGCCATCAGGGAAATGCTGTTCAGGCTGAAGCCGAACCACCACATCAGGCTGAACGTGCTGATGAGCGACGCCGGCACGGCGATCGCCGGGATCAGGGCCGCCCGCCAGTTGCCCAGGAAGGCGAATACCACCGCAACCACCAGGATCACCGACAACACCAGGGTCAGCTCGGCCTCGTGCAGGGACGCCCGGATGCTGGGCGTGCGGTCCTGGGCGATGGTCAGCCGGACCTGCTCGGGCAGCAGGGCCTGGAATGCGGGCAACAGCCCGCGCACCGCATCGACGGTATCGATGATGTTGGCATCGGTCTGGCGGCGGATGATCAGCAGCACGGCCGGCCGATCATTGAAATAGCCGACCTGGTTGGTGTCCTCGACCGAGTCCCGCACCTGCGCCACGTCGGCCAGGCGCACCGGACGGCCGTCCTTCCAGGCCACGATCAGGGGAGCGTAATCGGCTGCCTTGCGCAACTGGGCATTGGCGCGGATCTGCCACTGCCGGTCGTCCAATTGCACCAGCCCGCCCGGGCGCAGGGAATTGACGTCCTGCAGCACCTGGCGCACCCGGTCCAGCGGCACGCCCATGGATTCCAGGGCGCGCGGGTCCAGCAGCACCCGCACGGCCGGCAGCGAACTGCCGCCCACCGTCACCTGCCCCACGCCGCCGACCTGCGACAGCTTCTGCGCCAGCACGGTGGACGCCAGATCGTACAGTTCCCCCTGCGTCGCCGTGTCCGAAGTCAGCGCCAGCGTCATGATGGGCGAGGACGAGGAATCGACCTTGCGGTAGACAGGGTTGCCGCGCATACCCGACGGCAGCAAAGGCCGCGCCGCATTGATGGCGGCCTGCACGTCGCGCGCCGCATTGTTGATGTCGCGGTCCAGCTCGAACATCAGGGAAATGGTGGTCTGGCCCTCGCTGCTGCGAGAGCTCATGCTGTTCACTCCGGCGATGGCCCCCAGCGACTGTTCCAGCGGCATGGCCACGCTGGTGGCCATGGTTTCGGGACTGGCTCCCGGCAGGGAGGCCGACACCGAAATCATGGGAAAGTCCACCTGCGGCAAAGGCGCCACCGGCAGGAAGCGCAAGGCCAGCGCCCCGGCCAGCACCATGGCCAGGCACAGCAGGGACGTGCCCACCGGCCGGCGCAGGAACAGGGCGAAGAACCTCATGGCCGTTCCGGAGCCGTCCGCCGGCGGGCCAGCCGTTCAAACATCAGGTAGATGACCGGCGTGGTGAACAGAGTCAGCAACTGGCTGCACAACAGGCCGCCCACCATGGCCAGACCCAGCGGCTGGCGCAATTCCGCCCCCGATCCCGTGGCCAGCATCAGGGGGATGGCGCTGAAGAACGCCGCCAGCGTCGTCATCAGGATCGGACGAAATCGCAGCAGCGCAGCCTCGTGGATGGCGGCCTGCGGCCCCAACCCGCGCTCGCGCTGGGCGTCCAGGGCGAAGTCGATCATCAGGATGGCGTTTTTCTTCACAATGCCGATCAGCAGGATGATGCCGATCACGCCGATCATGTCCAGTTCGATCCCGCCGATCCACAGGGCCAGCAAGGCGCCGATGGCGGCCGACGGCAGCGTGGACAGGATGGTGACCGGATGGATCAGGCTTTCATACAGCACGCCCAGCACGATGTACATGGTGACGACGGCGGCCAGCAGCAGCCACAGGGTGCTGGACAGGGACGCCTGGAAGGCCTGCGCCGCTCCCTGGAACTGGATGTCCACGGACTCGGGCACCCCCAGCGACTCGCGGACCGACTCGATGGCCTGCACGGCATCCGACAGCGCCGCCTGCGGCGCCAGGTTGAAGGACACCGTGGTCGCCGGGAACTGCCCCAGGCGCTGCACGGCCAGATGCGCGACCCCCGGCACGAAACGGGCCACGGTCGCCAGCGGCGTCACTCCCCCCCCGGCGGTCGGCACATGGATCCGCGCCAGGGCTTGCGGCCCGCCATCGATGAAGGCGGCATCGGCTTCCAGCACCACACGGTACTGGGCCGACTGCGTATAGATCGTCGAGATCAGGCGCTGGCCGAAGGCGTCGTACAAAGCATCGTCGATGGACGCCTGCGTGACCCCCAGCCGCGCGGCGGCATCCCGATCCACCTGCACCGTCAGGGCCAGCCCCCGGTCCTGAAGGTCCCCCGCCACGTCGCGCAGCTGGGGCAGGTCCTGCATGGCCTGAATCAGGCGCGGCGCCCACTGCCCCAGCGCCGCATCGTCGGGGCTGGACAGCGTCATCTGGAATTGCGCCCGGCTGACCTGGTCCTCGACCGAGAGTTCCTGCACGGGCTGCAGCCAGACCTGCAGGCCGACCGTCCGGTGCAGGGACCGGTTCAGCCGGTCGATCACGGCATTGGCGCGATCGCCTCGATCCGTCAGGGGCTTCAGCGTGATCTGCAGCCGTCCGGTGTTCAGGGTGGTGTTGTCGCCGTCGATACCGATGAAGGACGTGACCGACGCCACCGCCGGGTCCTGCAGCACCTTGGCGACGGCATCCTGCTGCAGGCGCGACATGACGGCGAACGAGGCCGTCTGCGGTCCCTGCGTGATGGCCTGGATCGCCCCGGTATCCTGCTGCGGAAAAAAGCCCTTGGGAATGCCGGCGTACAGCGCGGCCGTGACGGCCAGCGTGCCCACGGCGAACCACAGGGTGGTCCGCTGGTGGGCCAGCACCCACTGCAAGCCGCGATCGTACCAGGCGACCAGGCCGTCCATCATGCGGCCCGCCTGCTGCAGGAAGCGGCCATGCCGCTCTTCCGACTCCGGACGCAGCATGCGGGCGCACATCATGGGCGTCAGGGTCAGGGAAATCAGCAGGGACAGCAGGATCGCCACCGCCAGCGTCACGGCGAATTCGCGGAACAGCCGCCCGACCACGTCCGCCATGAAGAGCAGCGGAATCAGCACGGCGATCAGCGAGACAGTCAGCGACACCAGGGTGAAGCCGATCTGCCGCGCCCCGCGCAGGGCGGCCGTCAGGGCGTTTTCGCCCTCCTCGATGTGGCGGGCGATGTTCTCGATCATGACGATGGCATCGTCCACCACGAAGCCGGTGGCGATGGTCAGCGCCATCAGGGTCAGGTTGTTGATGCTGAACCCGAGCAGATACATCAGGCCGAAGGTGCCGACCAGCGACAGCGGCACCACCACCCCTGGGATCAGGGTGGCCCGCCACGTGCGCAGGAACACGAAGGTGACGGCCACCACCAGGGCGATGGCCAGCAGCATCTCGATCTGCACGTGCTCCACCGAATCGCGGATCGTGTGCGTGCGGTCAGACGCCACCTGCAGGTCCACGCCTGTGGGCAAGGTCTGCCGCAGGCCCGGCAGCAGTTCCTCGATCCGATCGACCACCTGGATGACGTTGGCGCCGGGCTGACGCTGGATATTAAGCAGCACGGCCGGCGTGCGGTCGAACCAGGCCGCCTGGTACAGGTTTTCGGCATCCCGCCGCACTTGGGCGACGTCGCCCAGGCGCAGAGGGGCGCCGTTCTCATAGGCCAGGATCAGGCGCTCGTAGTCGGCCGGATCCTTCAACTGGTCGTTCACGCTGATGGTCATCGAGCGTTGCGGTCCATCCAGATTGCCCTTGGGCTGATTGACGTTGGCCTGGGTGACCGCCTTGCGCACGTCGGCCAGGGTCAGCTGGTGCGCCGCGAGCGCCTGGGGATCGACCTGGATGCGCACGGCCGGTCGTTGCCCGCCAGTCACACTGACCAGGCCGACTCCGCCGATCTGCGACAGCTTCTGCGCCACCCGCACCTCGATCAGGTCGCGCACCTGATCCAGCGGCAAGGTGGGCGAGGTCACCGCCAGGGTCATCACCGGCGCGTCGGCCGGATTGACCTTGCGGTAGATGGGCGGCGACGGCATGTCCGACGGCAGCAGATTCGACGCGGCGTTGATGGCTGCCTGCACTTCCTGTTCGGCCACGTCCAGCGGCAGTCCCAGGTCGAAGCGCAATGTGATGCGCGAAGACCCGCCCGAACTGGTCGAGAGCATCTGCGACAGTCCCGGCATCTGGCCGAACTGGCGTTCCAGGGGCGAGGTCACGAGCGCCGTCATCACGTCCGGCCCCGCTCCCGGGTAGAGCGTCGTCACCTGGATGGTGGGGAAATCCACCTGCGGCAGGGCCGACACCGGCAACTCCCGATATCCCATGAAGCCAGCCAGCGCCAGGGCCACCATCGCCAGCAGGGTGGCGATGGGCCTCAGGATGAACGGGCGAGAGAGGTTCACGAAGCGGGACCCTTCCGGGCGCCCCCCGCCGGCCGGGCGGCGCCGACGGCCGGGCCGCCCGGCGAGCGAGCGTCCGGCGCGTCCGCAGCCGGTTTAACCGCGTCCGGGCCTGCGGCATCGGCCTGCGGCGCCACGACTTCGACCAGACTGCCTTCGCGCAGGCGGTCCGTGCCTTCGACCACGATGCTGTCGCCGGCCTGCACGCCGGATTCGATGACCACCTGGTTGCCGTCATCCACGCCCGTCACGACCGTCACGACGTGAGCCTTGTGCTGGGCATCCACGCGATAGACATATTCGCCGGCCGAACTGCGCTGCACGGCCCGCAAGGGCAGGACCAGGCCCGCTTCCAGCCCCAGGCGCAGGCGCACCTGCACGAACTGATTGGGGAACAGGGATTCATCGGCATTGTCGAAACGCGCCTTGAGCTGCACCGTGCCCGTGGCCACATCGATCTGATTGTCCACTGCGATGAGCTGCCCGGTTGCCAGCACAGGGCCGCCCACCTGCCCCAGCAATTGAGCCTGCAGGGCCGGATCCGCGCGGCGGGCCGCCAACAGGGCCGGCAGACGGGTCTGCGCGATGGCGAACACCACGTCGATGGGCCGGTTCTGGGTCAACACGACCAGGCCATCGGCATCGGAGGCATGCACCATGTTGCCGACATCCACCTTGCGCAGGCCCAGACGCCCGGCCAGCGGAGCGGTGATCCGCGTATAGCCCAGTTGCAGCTGGGCATTGTCCACCGCCGCCTGATCGATCTTGGCCTGGCCCTGCAATTCCCGCACCTGGGCGCGGGCGGCATCCAGTTGCTGGCGGGCAACCGAATCCTGCTTGAACAGCTGTTCATAACGGGCCAGATCGCGGCGGGCGTTTTCCAGTTGGGCGGCATGCTGGATTTGCTGCCCCTGGGCCTGCTGCAACTGGATCTGGAAAGGCTGCGGATCGATCACGGCCAGCAGATCGCCGGCCCGAACCGATTGGCCATCGGTGAAATGCAGGGACTGCAGGGGCCCGTCGACCCGGGAGCGGATGACGACCGTGGCCGGCGCGGTGACGGTGCCCAGGGCCCTCAGGGTGCGATCGATCTGGCCGGACGCCACGGCCACGACGGACACCGGGGTGGATTGCCCCGCCCCGCCCCGAAAACCCCGCCCGACCGGTTGTTGATCCGCACCACGCGGCCAGAATAGCCACAGCGCCAGGGCGGCGGCCACGCACAGCGCGGCCCAGACCCACAATCGGCGGCGCCCGCCCGCAGGCCGCGTCGAGGATTCGATCATGACAGGAAGTCCTAGATGTTGCAGCGGGCGAGGCGGAAGGCGATGTCACGGCTGGCCGGCTGCGGCTTCGTGACATTGTCCTGCAAGGAAAACCGCACCCAGATGACGTATTTATTGGCGCTGATTTCGGGAAACACCTGTTGTTGGGGATCTACCCAGACCCGCAGCAACTGGAAGGTCTTTCCGCCCAGCATTTCCTGGTAGGCCCCCTGGCTGGCCAACTGATCGCGGGCATCGCCCGCATCGCGCAACAATTGCAGGATCAGCGCCATGGCGCGATGCAGCGGCATGATGGGTTCGATCCAACCCTGCAAGTCGAGCACCCGCGCATCGGGGGCCTTGATCTGCCAGGCGTAGTAGGACGGCAGGTCGATGGGCGAGGAACCGCCCGGCACGGTGATCCGCCCGCGCAGACTGGCCAGCCATTCGTTGTCGCGCAGGCATTGGCCGATGCGGCCCTGGCCTGCCAATGAGCCCGACACGGACTGGATTTCATCCAACAGGCTGTCCAGCGTGGGGCGATCGACGCCCGGGTGTTCACGCAGCGCCGACAAGGCCGTGCGATGCCGGTCGAGGTCCTGCAGGACCGCCGTGCGGACATCGGCCCTTTCACACACGTCGAGCAGATCGAAGAGCGTGATCATGGCGATCTGGTGATGATGCGCGTCTTCGCCGCGCGCAAAATAGAACAGGCGGTCGAACAGGTACTCTACCCGGAGCAGAGTGCGTACACGTTCATTACAGGGGTACTCGTACAGAATCACACGCAAAAGACCCTAATCATGAATGGCCGATCCACGAAGCGACCGGGAAGCCAGGTCGCACCAGGACTGATGGCAGGACCAGGATCGCCGGCGCAGCGCATCCAGATCGGTGGCGCCATCGTTGACGATGATGTCGTCGGCGACCGCCAAGCGGTCTTCCCGGGACGCCTGAGCGGACATGATACGCCCAATGGTCTCTGGCGTCAGCCCGCTGCGGCCCTGCACCCGGCGAACTTGCGTGGCCGGGTCGCAATCGACGACGCAGATGCGGTCCACCCGGTCGCGCCAGCGCCCGGATTCCACCAGCAGCGGCACCACGTAGACCCGGTACAGCCCCTGCGCGCCGGCCGCCCGGGTCTGCACGGTCTGATCGATCAGCGGATGCAGGACGGCTTCCAGCCGCTGCCGGATCGTTGGGTCGCCAAAGGCCCGTTCGCGCATCCAGTCACGGTCCAGGCAGCCATCCGCCGTGATGGCCTGCGGGCCGAAGGCCTGGCGCAAGGGCTCGATCGCGCCCCCCCCGGCGGCCGTCAGGGCATGGGCAATCTGATCGGTATCGATCACGGCCGCCCCCCATTGGGCCAGCCAATCGGCGACCTGGGTCTTGCCGGACCCGATCCCGCCCGTCAGGCCGATCGAAAACATGCGCGCATCCCGCCCCAGGTGAAAACATGACTGTACCTCAGGCGACGAGCCTGCGGACCAGGGAGCCCCGGCGCACGCGTCATGCCCCGCCCAGAAGGGCCAACCAGGATCCGACCGTCTCGGGCCATAGAATCCACGGACCGGTGGCCAGCGCCAGATACGGGCCAAAGGGATAGGCCCGCCGCCGGCATCCCGGGCGGCAGGCCCAGCCCAGCAGCCCCAGGACGCTGGCCCCCCACAGGATCGTCAGCGCGGCGGGCCAGCCCAGCCAGCCCGCCAGCATGGCCAGGCATTTCACATCGCCGCCCCCAAAACCGTCCAGGCCGCGCACGCAGCGGTACAGACCGGCGGCCAGCGCCAGCGCCCCCCACATCGCGACGGATGCGCCGAACGCGCCCATCGGACCCAGCGGCCCCAGCCACCAGCCTGCCACCATCAGGGGCAGCGTCAGGGCATCGGGCAGCAGGCCGCTGCGCCCATCCAGCCAGGCCAACGCCGCCAGTCCCAGCACCAGCAGCAGGAGCGCGAGGCCGGTCCAGCCCTGCTGGGCCAGTACGCCGGCCGCCAAGCCCCCAGTCACCGAGGCCCCCCAGGCATCCCGTCCCCAATACACGGGCTGATGACAGGCATGGCACGCAGCCCGCCACAGCGTGCGGGCCGTGGCGGGCGCCCCGCCCCGCAGGCGGAGGTCGTATTCCCGCGCCCACGGGGCAAGCCTCAGCCCCACCCCCGCGCACAGGCCCGCCACCCCGGCCATCGCCAGCCAGACCTCGGCGCCGGCAGCCATCATGGCGGCCATCCCTGCCCAAGCGGGCCGCAAATGCGTAGAATGGCGTTTTCCGCCCATCCGACCGATACCGTCATGCTGCGCCCCATTGCCACTTCCCTGACCCGCCTGCTGGGCCTTAGCCTGCTGATGTTGCTGGGCGCCTGCGCTCAGCAGAGCACGCCGGGTTATTACGACACCCCGCGCGAAAGCACCGTGTCCGACGCACTGCACCGCGCCCAGGGGGATTCAACCAGCCAGGCGCCATCCCAGTTGCAACTGGGCTTTGGCAGCCAGGAACAAAAATCCAAGCCGGCAGCGGCTGCCGGATCCGGCGCCGACACGGCAGCCGCGGCCGGCGCCAGCTCGCAGGCGCTGCCCCAGGAACTGGCCGAAACCCGAACCTACCTGGGCACCATCGCCTGCATGGACGGCAACCAATGCTCGCCCAGCCGCATGACCCTGACCCTGGCCCCGGACGGCCAATGGCGCGCCCGCAACACGCCGGTGGATGGCAGCGGGCCCGCCCGCACATCCCTGGGTTGCTGGTTCCTGACAGGCACGGACCCGGTGCGCATCGTGCTGCAAACCGGCGATCAGGCCCATGCCAGTCTGGAATTCATCACGTCCAACGTGCTGCGGATCGCAACCCTGAACGGCCAGGCGCCGCTGCTGGAGTCCCGCCTGACCCGCCAGGCCGACCTGGACCCGATCACGGAACTATCTTCCCAGCCGGCCCAGCACTGCCCCGCACGCTGACCCGGCCTGAAGCGCCAGGCGCCACATCGCACGGCGCCATGCCGTGGCCGGCCCCGGCCCCTGATCATCGGACAGGGGCAATTTCCAGCGCACATAGTGCTGGGTCAGTTCCACGGCGTTGCGCACGCCGACCTTCATGAAAATCCGGGCCCGGTGCGCCTCGATGGTGCGCTGGGATATCCCGAGTTCGGCGGCAATGTATTTGTTGGAGCGCCCCCGGGTGATGTAATCCGCGACTTCACGTTCGCGCATCGTCAGGCGCTGGATGATCAGGCCCTGCGCCTGCGCACCCCCCAGATTCATGCCCATGATCGCCATGGCAATCCCCCGTTTGTTGTTTTTGGTGAGGGGATTCTGTCACGCCGCCCGGCGCCCGGCAGCTGTCAGGCCTGCCAGACGGCGGGGGCCGGGGATGCCCGAAGCTCGGCCCAGGCCCGTCAGCGCCCAGACTGGAACTCGAGATTATCGATCAGGCGGGTGTTGCCCAGACGCGCAGCCGCCAGCACGACCAGCGGCTCACCCTGACGGATTTCCGCAATGGTCGGGGGCAGGAGGTCGCGCTGCCGGCGCACCGCCACGTAGTCCGGGTCCCAGCCCCGGTCCCGCAGCGTCTGCATGGCCCGGGATTCGACTGCGGCGCTGTCATCCTGACCGCTCCCGATCAAGTCGCGCACCTGCTGCAGCAAGCCATACAACTGGGGCGCTTCGGCGCGTTCCGTGGCCGACAGAAAGCGGTTGCGCGAGGAAAGCGCCAGGCCATCGGCATCACGCACGGTTTCGTGGGCCAGGATTTCCACCGGCAGCTGGAACTGCCGGCACATGGCCCGCACGACCATCAGCTGTTGATAATCCTTTTTGCCGAACACCGCCACGCGCGGCTGCACGCAGGAAAACAATTTCAGCACCACGGTGCTGACGCCCATGAAGAAATCCGGGCGGAATTCGCCCTCCAGGATCTTGCCCAGGGCATCGCCGGGCTGGATGCGGAAATTTTGCGGCTCCGGATACAGTTCGCGCTCATCCGGAGCGAACAACACGTAGACGTCGCGTTCGCCTTCCAGTTTTTCGATGTCCTCGGCCAGCGTGCGCGGGTAGCGATCGAAATCCTCGTTGGGGCCGAACTGCAGGCGATTGACGAAAATGCTGGCCACCACCGGATCGCCATGCTGGCGGGCCAGCCGCATCAGAGACAGGTGAGCGGCATGCAGATTACCCATGGTGGGCACGAACGCAACGCGCAACTGGCCCCGCAACTGGTCACGCAGATCTTCGATGGAATGAACGACTTTCAAGGCAAGCTCCGGCGCGGGCTCTCAGGCCGAGCGCGTATAGGACAGTCTGACATACAGCGGCGCATACGGCGCCGCCTGGGTGATTTCCAGCAAGGATTCTCGTGTGAGTTCCAGCAAAGCCAGGAAATGCACGACGATCACGGCGGCCGGATCGCCCATGCGGATGCGTTCCATGAACAGATCGGTGAATTCCATGAAACGCACATCGGACAGGCGGCGCAGGATATGGCTCATGTGGTCACGCACCGACAGCTGTTCGCGGGTGATGCGGTGACTGGCATTCAGGCGCGCCCGCTGCAAAATACCGGCCCATGCTTCCCGCAGGTCGGCCGGACAGACGGCCGGCAGCACGGTCTCGGCGTCCAGATCGGCCTGCGCATGGGCGACATGAAAATCGCGGCCGACGCGCGGCAAGGCATCCAGGCGCTGCGCGGCCAGCTTCATGCGTTCGTATTCCAGCAGGCGGCGCACCAGTTCGGCGCGGGGGTCTTCGACTTCTTCCCCGGTATCCGACTGGCGCACGGGCAGCAGCATGCGCGATTTGATTTCGATCAGCAGCGCCGCCATCAGCAGATATTCGCCGGCCAATTCCAGATTGGTGCGCCGGACCTGTTCGACGTAGCTGAGATACTGTGCCGTGACCTCCGCCATCGGGATGTCGAGCACATTGAAATTCTGTTTGCGGATCAGGTACAGCAGCAAGTCCAGCGGGCCCTCGAAGGCTTCCAGGAAGACTTCCAGGGCATCGGGCGGGATGTACAGATCCTGGGGTATGGCGAACAAAGGTTCGCCATACAGCCGCGCAAGCGCCACGTGATCGACCACGTCGGGCGTGCTGTCCACAGCCGGCGCCATCAAGGCATCCAGTCCGGTGGCGGGCTCTGGCGGCATGGCGGCCGATCAGGCCTTTTGATAGTAGACGTAGGGGTCCTGGGAGACCCGGGCGGCGCGAAAGCCGTCCTGCTGTTCGGCATCCAGGTCCTTGTCCCAGAGACGAAAACGCCCGGCCCGCTGACGCGCCTCGGTGTCGGGATGGTCCGTCTTGTATTGAGTGATGAATTGAGTCAGTTCGGAGGTGAAGTTGTTTGCCATAATAGTGCCGTTGCCGATCTTCATGACCGATGCGCACCAAGTGTACTGCACTCGGGCGCCCGCGCGTGCCTATGTCCGACCTCCGTAGTCCTTCTTCCACCCCGCCCGCCGCCCGCACGCAGGAACAGCGGATGATTCCCTTCATCGTCGGCTGCGCCCTGTTCATGCAGATGCTGGACTCCACCGTCGTGGCCACGGCCCTGCCCGCCATGGCTCGGGATTTCAGCACCACCGCCGTGCACATGAACATCACCATCACCGGCTATCTGCTGGCCACGGCCGTCTTCGTGCCCATCAGCGGCTGGGCGGCCGACCGCTTCGGCGCGCAGCGGGTCTTCCTGGCGGCCATCCTGCTGTTCAGCCTCAGCTCGGCCGCTTGCGCCGCCTCGCAGACTCTCACACAGCTGGTGCTCTCCCGCGTGGTCCAGGGCGCGGCGGGCGCCATGATGGTGCCTGTCGGGCGCATCGTCCTACTGCGGCGCATCCCGAAGTCCGAACTGGTCCAGGCCATGGCGTTCCTGACCCTGCCCGCCTTGCTGGGGCCCGTCATCGGCCCGCCCGTCGGCGGTTTCCTGGTGACCTACGCATCCTGGCACTGGATCTTCCTGATCAACATCCCGGTCGGCATCCTGGGCATGGCGCTGGTGCGGCATTACATCGCCCGCGATATCCCGGACAACAAGCCCCAGCTGGATACCCTCGGATTCCTGCTGAGCGGCGTCTCCATGGCGGCGCTGATGATCTGCCTGGAGGCCATCGGCCACGGCGACCTCGGCGTCCCCGTCATCATCAGCCTGATCCTCCTGGGCCTGGTCTGCGGGGTGCTGTACATCCGCCACGCCCGTCATGCCACCTATCCGATCATCGATCTCAGCCTGCTGCGCACTCAGACCTTCGCCGTTTCGGTGCTGGGCGGCAATCTGTGCCGCTTCGGCAGCGGCGCATCGCCCTTCCTGCTGGCCATTTTGCTGCAGGTGGGCTTCGGCCTGTCGGCCTTCTCCGCCGGCATGATCACCTTCACCTCGGCGGCCGGCGCCCTGTTGATGAAGCTGGTCGCCACGCCCATCGTGCACCGCTTCGGTTTTCGCCGCGTGCTGATGTGGAATGCGCTGATCGCCGCCTGCTTCACGGCCGCCTGCGCCCTGTTCCAGGCCAGCACGCCCGTCTGGCTGATGGTCGCGGTGCTGCTGATCGGGGGCTTTTTCCGTTCGCTGCAGTTCACGGCCGTCAACGCCCTGACCTACGCCGATCTGGATTCCGCGCAGATGAGCCGCGCCAGCAGCTTTTCGGCCATGGCGCAGCAACTGGGCATCAGCCTGGGCGTGGCCTGCGCGGCCGTGACGCTGAATCTCAGCATCAGCCTGCGCGGCGGCATCGAGGCCGACCGCATCGACGTGATGTGGGGCTTTGCAGTGACGGCGCTGTGCGTGGCGGCCTCGGCCCTGTCCTTCCGCAGGCTGTCGAACAGGTCGGGCAATCAGCTGCGCCACCGCCGCGACGCCTGACCCCCGCTTGCAAGCGGTTCGGATTCGTCCGGCATTGAATAGCCCGCAGGGGCTATTCTCAGGCCGGGGCATCTCTCCACCTCACCGCTTGCAAGCGGTTCGGATTCGTCCGGCATTGAATAGCCCGCAGGGGCTATTCTCAAGCCGGGGCATCTCTCCACCTCACCGCTTGCAAGCGGTTCGGATTCGTCCGGCATTGAATAGCCCGCAGGGGCTATTCAATGTCCGGACTCATCCAGCAGCATGACCAGTTTGCAGTCCGGGCGGATCGCCAGCCGGAAGGTGAACTGCCGCAGCCGCAGCCGCCCCCGCGTCGGGTGCTGGAATTCGCGCACGCCGCCTTCCCGGTCCACCACGGTCTGGCGCGTCCAGCAGCCCGCAAACAAGGGGCTGCCCGCCTGCAACTCCGCCACCAGGGCGCCAATGGCAGGGTCTCCGGCCAGCGCCGCTACGTCGGCGCGGAATTCCGCTACCACGCGACTGGCGCGCTCTTCCCAGTCCACCACCAGCGTGCGGGCGGCCGGGTCCATGAAGATGTAGTGCAGCAGGTTCGCCCGCCCCTGCCCCGGCCAGCCGTCGAACAGCCGCTGCAGGGCGGGGTTCCAGGCCAGCACGTTCCAGGCCTGGTCCAGGATGTAGGCCGGCCCCTGGATGCTGTCCACGCAATCGCTCAGGCCATCGGGCAAGGCCACAGCGTCCAGTTGCCCCGCCAGCGGGTCGGCGCATTCGGCCAGGCTGAACAGATAATGCCGTTCGGCGCGCGCCAGGCGCAGGGCGTCGGCCAAGCGTCGCCAGACATCGACCGATACCGACACCTCGCGGCCCTGTTCGATCCAGGTATACCAGGTCGTGCTGATGCCGCACAGCTGGGCGACCTCCTCGCGGCGCAAGCCGGGGGTGCGCCGCCTCAAACCGGGCGGCAAGCCGTGATCGCCGGGACTGACCCGGGCGCGGGCGCTGCGCAGGAACGCCCCCAGGGCCTGGCGGCGGGCTGCCTCGTCACGCGGCATGGCGAAGTCCCATCCGCCCGATACCGGCCACAGCGGGCGACGGCGGAGCCGTCCGGCCCGCCGGGCGCCGCCGGGCGCCGTCAGCGCAAGGTGCTGGCCAGCGTGCGGCGCACATCGTCTTCGTCCCGTCCCGTGCGGCGCACATAATCGGCCACCTGGTCGGCGCCGATATTGCCGACATTGAAATATTGAGACTGCGGATGGCTGAAATAAAAACCGCAGACGCTGGACGCCGGCATCATCGCGAAGCCTTCAGTCAACTGCATGCCGATCTCCCCGCAATCCAGCAGGTCGAACATGGCGCGCTTGACAATGTGTTCCGGGCAGGCCGGGTAGCCGGGCGCCGGGCGGATACCCTGGTATTTTTCACCGATGATGTCCTCGTTGGGCATGTCCTCGTTCGGCACATAGCCCCACAGGTCGCGGCGCACCCGGGCATGCAGGGTTTCGGCGAAACCTTCGGCCAGGCGGTCCGCCAGGGCTTTCAACATGATCACGGAATAGTCGTCACCGGCTTCCTGGAACTGCTTTTCATATTTTTCGATGCCGATGCCGCCGGTCACCGCAAACATGCCGATGTAATCGGTCACGCCGGAATCCTTGGGCGCGATGAAGTCGGCCAGGCATTTGTTGTCCACGCCGTCGCGCTTTTGCGTCTGCTGACGCACGCCGCGCCAGGTCAGCAGGACCTCGCTGCGAGTCTCGTCGCGGTAGATCTCGATGTCGTCGTCGTTGATGCTGTTGGCCGGGTAGAACGCCACGATGCCGTTGGCCGTCAGCCAGCGTCCCTCGACGATGCGCTTCATCATGGCCCGGCCTTCCGCGTAGAGCTTGCTGGCCTCCTCGCCGACGACCTTGTCGGTCAGGATGGCGGGAAACTGCGCCATCAAGCCCCAGGATTGGAAGAACGGCGTCCAGTCCAGGAATTTCAGGATTTCGTGCAGATCGTAGTGCTGGAAGGTGCGCCGGCCAATGAATTTCGGCCGGGGCGGCGAGTAGCGGGCCCAGTCGATGGCGGGCTTGGCCGCACGAGCTTCCTCGATGGAGACCATGGGCGTGGCCTTGCGGTTGGCGTGGCGTTCGCGCACCAGTTCGTATTCGTCGGCGACTTCCTTCAAGTAGGTCTTGACCTGGTCGGACATCAGGCTGGTGGCCACCCCAACCGAACGGCTGGCGTCGGGCACGTAGATCACCGGACCCTCGTAGTTGGGGGCGATCTTCACGGCCGTGTGCACCCGGCTGGTGGTGGCCCCGCCCACCAGCAGCGGGATGTTGCGTTCGCGGAAGTACGGGTCGCGCTGCATTTCAGACGCGACATAGGCCATTTCCTCCAGGCTGGGCGTGATCAGGCCGGACAGCCCGACCATGTCGGCGCCGACTTCCTTGGCCATGTCCAGGATCTTGGCGCACGGCACCATGACGCCCATATTGATGACTTCGAAGTTATTGCACTGCAGGACCACCGTGACGATGTTCTTGCCGATGTCATGCACGTCGCCCTTGACGGTGGCGATGACCATCTTGCCCTTGGAGCGCACGTCGCCGCCGGCCTCTTCCAGAAGGCGCTTTTCTTCCTCGATGAAGGGCAGCAGATGGGCGACGGCCTGCTTCATCACGCGCGCGGATTTGACCACCTGCGGCAGGAACATCTTGCCCGCGCCGAACAGATCGCCCACGACGTTCATGCCATCCATCAGCGGCCCTTCGATGACTTCGATGGTGCGCCCGCCGGCCGCGTCGATTTCCAGGCGGACTTCTTCGGTGTCTTCGACGATGAAGGTCGTGATGCCATGCACCAGCGAATGGGTCAGGCGTTCGCGCACCGTGCCCTGGCGCCAGGCCAGATCTTCTTCTTTCTTGGTGCCCGCACCCCGGATGGTCTCAGCCAGCTCCACCAGCCGCTCGGTCGAGGTGCGCTCGTCGGCCTGATCGGTCTTGCCGACCGGGTCGGGGCGATCCAGCACCACATCCTCGACCAGATCGCGCACCTGCTTGTCCAGTTCCGAATACACGCCCAGCTGGCCGGCATTGACGATGCCCATGGTCAGGCCGCACTGCACGGCGTAATACAGAAACACGGCGTGGATGGCCTCGCGCATGGCCTCGTTGCCGCGGAAGGAAAAGCTGACGTTGGAAATTCCGCCCGACACCCGGGCATGCGGCAGGTTTTCCGTGATCCAGCGGGTGCCGTCGATGAAGTCCATCGCGTAGTGGTTGTGCTCGTCGAGCCCGGTGGCGATGGCGAACACATTGGGATCGAAGATGATGTCTTCGGGCGGGAAGCCCACCTGATTGACCAGGATGTCATAGGCCCGGGCGCAGATGTCGATCCGGCGTTGCAGGCTGTCGGCCTGGCCCTCGGTATCAAACGCCATGACGACCACGGCCGCGCCATACTTGCGGCACAGCTTCGCATGCTCGATGAAGGGGCCCTCGCCTTCCTTCATCGAAATGGAATTGACCACGCACTTGCCCTGCACGCAGCGCAAGCCGGCTTCGATGACCGGCCATTTGGAACTGTCGATCATCACCGGCACGCGGGAAATATCCGGTTCGGAAGCCAGCAGGTTCAAAAAGCGCGGCATGATGGCCAGGGCGTCGAGCATGCCCTCGTCCATATTGATGTCGATGATCTGGGCGCCGTTCTCGACCTGCTGACGGGCGACGGACAGGGCTTCGTCGAACTTTTCCTCGCGGATCAGGCGCAGGAACATCTTGCTGCCCGTCACGTTGGTGCGTTCGCCAACGTTGATGAACAGCGTGTCGCGGTCGAAATTCAAGGGCTCCAGGCCCGACAGGCGGGTCTTGACCGGAATGACCGGCGGCTGGCGCATCGGCAGATCGCGGACCTTGCGGGCGATTTCGCGGATATGGTCCGGCGTGGTGCCGCAGCAGCCGCCGACCACGTTCACCAGCCCGGCCTGGGCGAATTCCTCCAGCAGGCCGGAGGTGTCCGAGGGGGTCTCGTCAAAACCGGTTTCCGCCATGGGGTTGGGCAGGCCGGCATTGGGATAGACGCAGACGTAGGTGTCGCAGATCTTGGACAGTTCCGCCACGTAGGGTCGCATCAGGGCGGCGCCCAGGGCGCAGTTCAGACCGATGGTGACGGGCCGCGCATGACGCACGGAATTCCAGAAGGCCTCGACTGTCTGGCCCGACAGGATGCGCCCGGACGCATCGGTAACGGTGCCCGACACCATGACGGGCAGCCGGATGTCGCGCTCCTCGAACACGGATTCGATGGCGAAGATGGCAGCCTTGGCGTTCAGAGTGTCGAAGATGGTTTCGACCAGCAGGATGTCCGCCCCGCCATCGATCAGGCCGTTGATCTGTTCGGTGTAGGCCACACGCAGTTCTTCAAACGTGACGTTGCGCGCGCCCGGGTCGTTGACGTCCGGCGACAGGGATGCGGTCTTGGGTTGCGGCCCCAGAGATCCCGCCACGAAGCGCGGATGGTCCGGCGTGGACACGGCGTCACAGGCCTCGCGGGCCAGCCGGGCGGCCGCCAGGTTCAGGTCGTAGGCGATGTCCAGCAGGCCGTAGTCGCCCTGCGCCACCCGGGTGGCGCCGAAGGTGTTGGTTTCGACGACGTCGGCGCCGGCTTCCAGGTAGGCCTGGTGGATTTCGCGGATGACGTCGGGTCGGGTCAGGGACAGCAGGTCGTTATTGCCTTTGACGTCGCGGTCATGATCCGCGAAGCGTTCCCCCCGGAAATCGGCTTCGGTGAGTTTGTATCGCTGGATCATGGTGCCCATGGCCCCATCCAGCACCACGATGCGCTTGCCCAGGAGGCGCACGAAATCGGCGCCCCGTGTGTAGGACTCTATGGGATAGGGCAGGACGGGATAGGACACGGCAGGATCCGATGACGATGGACAAACTTTCATTGTATCGCTGGCGGTTTGGATCTCATGAAAGGGCCATTCAGCAGGATCTCATCGCGGCATCAGGGGGCCGAGGGCGCCGGTCGCGTCTTGGCGGCTTCGCCGGATGTGGACGAGTAAGCTCCAACAGCGCCCCTCGGCCCCCTGATGCCACGATTGACGCAAAGAGGGGCATGCTGGGCATCGTGCGGCGAATTCGCAGCAGACGAAGGCCCCTGGCGGGAGTCGACCTGCGGTCGCGCACTATCGCCATTTGCCATACTGCGTATTTGTACCGGTCAGCCTGTAAAAACTGGCTTTTCCATAGCTGCTTCGCTATACTAGGGTTAACCCTATAGGTGTTTTCACCAGTCGCTCGACGACAAGCAAACATAATCAAGGAGAGCAGCATGTTGGCACCCTTTTCGAACTACCCCGTGAACGCAGCCTTTGAACGCATGATGGCGGAAGAACGCGCCGAGCGCGCGAACCGGCCGCAAGAAAGCCTGATGGCCCGCATCCTGGGCATCCTGTTCGGCGCCGGACGCCCCGCCCACGCCTGATTGCGAACAGCAGGCGGCTCTCGCCGCCGTCACCGTGCCGGCCCCGCTTGAGCGGGGCTTTTTCGTGTCCGCCTGACTGCACGCTGCCACGCCACGATCGACGTCCTCGCCACGAGTAACGGCGTTTGCCGAAGCGCCCTTATAATGCCCCTCGAAACAGGTATGCCTGGGCGCCCATCCGCGCCTTGGCATCCAAACGGGAAACAGACGGTCCGTCACCGGACCCAGCTGTGCTGCCCCCGCAACGGTGCGCGCGACCTCCGGGCCCTTGGCCCGGCCCGCGCCAGCCCGATACCGGCCTGCTTCGATCTCCTGATTGCCTGCCGCGCCCGACTGCCGATCCATCCGGGCAGATCCATCACGGCCTGCAGGCGTTGATTATTCCGGCGTGCGGGGACGCGCGCCACACAGGGCCTGTCATGACCATCCCATTTTCGCGGCGCACGCTCGCCGCCGCCGTCTGTCTCATTCCTCTGGCCGCTACGGCCCAACCCGACACCGCAGCCATTCCCGCGCTGCAAGACATTGTCGTCACGCCCAGCCGCACCGCCGAACCGTTGTCCGAAGTGGTTGGCGATGTAACGGTGATCGGGCCAAAGCAATTGGCCGAGGCGCGCGGCGATAGTCTTGCCGAGATCATTGGGCGGGCACCGGGGGTGCAGTTCACTTCGAACGGCGGGCCGCAGACCGTGACCAGCCTGTTCTTGCGAGGAGCGAACTCCAATCACACGCTGGTGCTGATCGACGGGATGCGGGTCAACGGCTCGACCTGGGGCGGCGTCAATTTTCCCGCCATCGATCCGGCGACGGTCGAGCGCATCGAGATCCTGCGCGGCGCCGCCAGCAGTCTGTATGGGTCCGACGCGATCGGCGGTGTGATCAACATCATCACGAAGCAAGGCGAGCAGGACCGCCCGCTGTCCGCCTGGGCGAACATCGGTTACGGCACCTACGAAACCGCCAAGTCCAGCCTGGGCCTGTCGGGCGCCGCCCAAGGCTGGGACTACAGCCTGTCGACCAGCGCGGCGAGCAGCAAGGGCTTCGACGCCCTGCGTCCGCGCAAAGCGAACAACACGCCCATCACCGGCCACGACCCGGACAAGGACGGCTACCGCAGCCATGCCGTTTCCGGCACGCTGGGCTATCGCTGGGCCGAAGGCCACCGGATCGGCGTGACCGCCTACAACGGCTACACCGACGGCGACTATGACAACGAGTTCACGCCCTACCCAGACACCTACACGATCTTTCGCCAGCAAGCCTACAGTCTGAACAGCGCGGACAGGATCACGGACTGGTGGGACAGCGACCTGCGGTTCGGCTTCACCAAGGACAGCAACGACAATCGCAGCGATTCGTCCAGCGTATTCAGTTCGCTCAAACGCCAATACAGCTGGACCAACACCTTCAGGCCGCTTGCCGATCACCGGATTTCCGTCCTGCTGGAACGCCAGGAAGAACGGGCTCAGAGCTCTAGCACGCGATACAGCCAGGAGGCGCGCGACACGAACGCGGCGGCGCTGATCTACAAGGGCAGAATCGACCGCCTGCATACCCAGGCCAGCGTGCGCAACGACAATATCTCGGGCTACGGCAACCAGGCCACGGGCAGCCTGGGGCTGGATTTCGACCTGACGGACGCCTGGCAGATCGGCGTCGCCGGCAACACGGGCTTTCATGCACCGACGTTCAATGATCTGTACTGGCCCCTGGCCTTCGGCTTCAAGGGCAACCCGAACCTCAAGCCGGAGAAATCGAAGAACGTCGAAGCGCACGTCCGCTACCAGACCGCGGCAACGCAACTGTCCCTGGTCTTGTACCGGAACCGGATCGAGAACCTCATCGATCCTTACAACTGCAGCGACCCCAGCGGCCCCTGCACGACGAAGAACGTCAGCCAGGCCACCATCCACGGCCTGACCCTGACCGGCCAGCACAACTTCGGCAATACCACCCTGCTGGCGAGCGCGGACTTCCTGGATCCGCGCAATGACGATCCACGGCCCGCGCAAGGCTTCACCCCTGCCGAGGGCTCCACCCTGCCACGACGCGCTCGTCAGGTCTTTCACCTGGGCGTCGAACACCGCATCCAGGCGCTGAAGCTGGGCGCGGAATATCAATACACCGGCAACCGCTACGAAGACCTGGCCAACAGGACCCGCCTGGGCGGCTATTCCCTGGTCAACCTGACCGCCGCCTACGACTTCAGCAAGTCCCTGGGCGTGCAGGTGCGCTGGAACAACGTGCTGGACAAGGACTACGTGCTGGTGGACGGCTACAACACGCCGGGCTCCAACGTGTTCGTCAATCTGTCCTGGCGGATGTAGGCATGGAACGGCCGATGGGCTTGCGCGGGATGCGACGACGCATCCTGGGCCTGGCGGCCGCAGCCTGCCTGTGCGCCGGCGCAGCCAGGGCGGCCGACACCACGCCTCGCATCATCACCCTGGCCCCCAGCGCGACCGAACTGGTCTACGCAGCCGGGGCCGGCGCCGACATCGTCGGCACCGTGCTGCGCAGCGACTACCCTCCTGCGGCACGCGATATCCCGCGCATCGGCGATGGCGTGCAATACAGCGAGGAATCCGTACTGGCCCTGCGCCCCACGCTGGTGGTCGCCTGGTATCCGACCGATGCCAGCCGAGCGCTGGCCCGCCGGCTGCGGACGCTGAACACCCCCCTGGTCTACGTCGACCCGAAAAGCCTGGACGACATCCCCGCCCTGATCCGGCAGCTGGGCGGACGACTGGGCACACAGCGCCAGGCCAACAGCGCCGCCGCAGCCTTGCAGCAGCGCATCGACCGCCTGCGTCCCGCGCCTGCGCCCGCGCAAACCGTCTTCATCGAGGTCAGCGCCGACCCCCTGTTCACCCTGGGCCGCGACCCGCTGGTCAACGACCTGCTGGCCCGCTGCGGCGGCATCAACCCCTACGCGGACAGCCGCGTGGCCGCGCCTCAGGTCAGCGTGGAATCCGTGCTGCACCTGAACCCACGGGTCCTGATCATGTCGCCCTACGGCGGCGAGACGCTGGCCGCCCGCACACGTTGGTGGGCCGATCACGGCCTGCCCGCCGCCCGGCAGGGCCGCATCTACGCCGTCGATCCCGACTGGCTGCATCGGCCGGGGCCGCGCCTGGTGGATGCGGCGGAGGCGATCTGCGCGGATCTGCGCAGCAGCCGCTGAAGTTCACCGTCACCAAGGGGCCCGCCCGCCGGCATCGGCGCGCTTCTCGAATTCACTGCATAGATTCAAGGTTTTGACATCTCCCACCAGGGACAACCAACACCGCCCTGTGGTTTCCAAGAGGATACCCGGCAGCTTATAGCGTTTGGCAAGATAAGCTTCAATGGGCAGCAGCGCCTGATTCGGCCCAACCTCGCGGCGCGACTGGTTGATGGTCTCCAGAATCAGATCGGGATCCTGGCTGCTGCTCAGGTACCGATAATATTGCGTGAACGTCCAGACTGTCCGATTAGGACTGAGAAAACTGCGGACCAGGTAAGCATCCGATTTTTCTTTATTCCCCAACAAGAAATGCGCCATGGCAAGGCGATTGGTGACCGAAACATTGCCCTCCAGGCTGAACGGCATCGGAGTCCGCTCAACACGTGCCAGACCGCGTCGAAGCGTAGCGGCACTCGTCGCCACCAACTGATTCATTCCGAACAGATAATCCACCGAGGCAAAGCGGGGCGGCGCCTTGCCCAGCGCCCGACGACGCTCGTCTTTGGTCAGGCTTCCGGATGCCACAAGAACCGCCTTCAATCGACTGTCGCGTTCTTGATAAACGCTGTCGTTCGCCCCAGTCCAGACCTTGCTGCATGCCTTAAGCCTCTTGTCGTCGAACTGCTGACCTCCGGCAGCGCAGACTGCCTCTGCGGATGAAGGGGGCACGGCATGCGAGCCATACTGCGCCAACTTTCTGATCGCCATTTTCAGACCTCGGACCGAATAGCCAGCCTTGACCAGAAGATCTACCGCAAAAAGGTCCGCATCCGTTTCCTGCTTGATATTCCAGCGCTTGTAAATCAATCCCCGGGACACATCCTTGATGTAATCCTCCAACATGACCGAATAACCGCCAGCCCCTGCAATCCACCCCGCCGCGCTGACGGCGAATACGGAGGCATCCTGGACCATGCCCTTCACAGCATCCCAAGAATAGGCATGACCCAATTCATGCGCGATGATGGCCGCCAGCTCGTCTTCCGAGCCAGCCTGAGCCACAACGCCAGCTGACACAACCACCGTCTTCGTCGAAATCGAGTAGGCCTCGTAACCACTGAACGAATCCACAAGAACAACGCAGTCGCAAGGCTCGCCATGCGCAGCCTCCAGCTTGCCGCGAATCCCCTGAACATAGGCGATCAATTCAGGGTCTCCAACCATGGTGCGGTCCATCTGATGCAGATACTGAGTGTCAATGACATTGACCTGGCGGTCATAGCCAACGACATCCTTACCCTTCCCTGTTCCCGGAATACCTGCACACCCGGCCAACAGCAGAAGAGGAAGAAGCAGCGAAAACACACGCATCATTTTCTGCACCCTTCGCCGGCCCCTTTAACGCTGGCTTGCTTATGATCGGACGGGAGAGAAACCGGCACTGTGTTGCAGGCATCCACGACAAGTCTCCTTTCGTCCGCCAGCGTGACGTCCGCCCGCTCGATCTCATACTCCACACCCCGAAACCGGAAACTCAGCCGGCCTTCGGGCGCACGCACTGCGCGGATCGGCAACTGCAGGCCGGCAAGATCCGACCACCACAAACCCGCGCCATCTGAAAGCCTGATCACCTCGACCAGATCCGGACTGGCCACTGCCACTACCTTCAGAGTCTCCGCGCGGACACCAAAACACGACAAGGCGATCAATCCCGCCCACAGCACATTCAAGCCGGCTTTCCACATAAGGTCTCCTCGTTAATTCATGGGTTTCGCGCTGCCGTCGAAGCCCCATCCCAAAACAACAGCAACGACACCAAGCCGATCATGAACAGCCATCCTTGCAGTGCAATATCCAAGATTGAATAGCACAGCACATAAATTGCAAAAACCATCAGAACCCACAGAGACAGCCATGCCGCGCGTCGAGCCAGACGACCAAGCGCTTGGCGAGCCGCCGCGCCCGCCAAGCCTTGGTTTGACGGTTGCGGCTGGACGCTACAGCCGCATCGCGCACGGATGAGCCGCCCGGCCTTTTGTCTGAAATACTGGCGCCAGATGCAAACCAGCGTGGTCAGCAATAGCCACACGAGCGAAGAGACGTGCCGAATCTCCCGAGTCCGCAAATAATCACCACCCAGGCGATCAAGATTCTCTAGAGCCATGGCATGGATATAAACGCCCGCCAGCCGCTCGTAGAGGGGAGTTGCGTGGTAGTCGTTCAGGCTGGGCATGATCACCCCGGCAAGCACGACAAAAGGTTCCCCGGATCCAAGATAAGGCGGTCTGAGGCGGCCACCATCAGGCAGGAACAACTCGGACAGCCTGACTTGATGGACCGGCAGGCAATCAGTCGAGGCGCTTGCCGGCGCGCCACCGAACCCCAGGTAGCGGAAGATCGTCAGCAGCACATACCTTGGAACCCGGGTAGTCCAATTGCCGCACTCTCTGTCTTCACGCAACACCCATTGCGTGGACAGGACATCCTGCGCCTGGATACCGCCGCAACCGTGACCACGAGCTCGACACAGTTCCTGGTAAAGAGCCCACGCGGCACTGGGCGCCGACTGTGGTACCGCCGTTTCACGATCTGCATCTCGCAGACCTCGGCTCAGCGGGTAGTTGTCGCCCAGCCCGTCCCACACGGAAGCCACCAGCTTGGGCTGGTTCAGCAAGGCGTAGGTCTCATCCGAAATCGGAATTTTTCCACCGCCGCCAGCCAGATAGACTGGGGGATACGGCCGGCTGGATTGATCGGTTCCCTGCGCGATACGGCCCAGAACACTGCCAAGCCGCCGCATATCTCCGCTGGCAGTCCGGGGGCGCTCGAAGAAGATGTCGTAGAACACTGCTGCGGGAACATCATCCGCATTCTGGCGCGAGACCAGCCGGCTCAAAATGCGCGCATGATCACGATAGGTCAGCGGCCAGTCGTTTGCTTCGAGCCGCCCGCTCTCATGCAGTGCCCTAATGCTGTCGTAATCTATATTCACAACCGTGATGGGGGCTGGCGGCACAGGTTGCACATAGGCGCGCGAACGACTGATATCTTCCGCCAATGCCCGTTCGCTGGCGGAAGACAAACCGAAAGGATCCGCCCAGATCACCCACATGCCCAAAGCCCAAAGCATCAACAGTTGCGCCAGGAACCGGAGATGCTTGGACAACTTCGAACGACAGGTCACCATGTCCGGGATACGATGGGTAAAAGAAAAAGTGTATCAGTCCGAGAAATTTATTATCTTTGTATAAACACAAATTACAAGATGTATTCTCGCGATTGAAAACCGCGTCACGGTGCCTCACCGCCATGCCTGCCGCCCCACCCGCGCCGTATCGGTCCGCCCATGCGCCTCACATTTATGGACTATCCTTACGCAAGAGCCGCTGCGCGCGGCCGCATCCATTACAGGCCCGCCCACGATACACGCCATGAACACCGCAGATACCCTCACCATTGCTGATCGCACTTTCCATTCCCGGCTCCTGGTCGGCACCGGAAAATACCGCGATTTCGACCAGACCCGCGACGCTATCGAGACCAGCGGCACGGAAATCGTCACCGTCGCCATCCGCCGCACCAACATCGGCCAGAACCCGGGCGAGCCCAATCTGCTGGACTTCCTGTCCCCGGACCGCTACACCATCCTGCCCAACACGGCGGGCTGCTACACGGCTGACGACGCCGTGCGCACCCTGAGGCTGGGCCGCGAACTGCTGGACGGCCACAACCTGTGCAAACTGGAAGTCCTGGGCGATGCCGGCAACCTGTTCCCCAATATGCCGGAAACCCTGGCGGCGGCCCGCACGCTGGTGGCCGACGGCTTCGACGTGATGGTCTACTGCAGCGACGACCCCATCCAGTGCCGCATGCTGGAGGACATCGGCGTGTCGGCCGTGATGCCGCTGGCATCCCTGATCGGCTCGGGCATGGGCATCGTCAACCCCTGGAATCTGCGCCTGATCATCGACCAGGCCCGCGTCCCGGTGCTGGTGGATGCCGGGGTCGGCACGGCGTCCGATGCCGCCATCGCCATGGAACTGGGCTGCGACGCCATCCTGATGAACACCGCGATCGCCGGCGCCCGCGACCCGATCCGCATGGCGCGGGCCATGCGCCTGGGCGTGGAAGCCGGCCGCGAGGCCTATCTGGCCGGTCGCGTAAAACGCAAATACTACGACGCGGACCCCAGTTCGCCCGCCGAAGGCCTGTTGCCGTCGACGCGGGCGGCCTGATTTTTCCCCGCCCCAGAATCCGCAACCCCCGGCGTCCCGGTCGATCGACCCGCTTGAACGAGTCTTGACCGGACAGGACGCCAGGCCCTTCCGACCGACGCAGAAACCTCCGATGATTCCGAACACCTTATCCATCGCCGGCGTGGACCCTTCCGGCGGCGCCGGCGTCCTGGCCGACGTCAAGACCATGAGCGCCCTGGGCGCCTACGGCATGGCGGTGATCGCGGCCCTGACCGCCCAGAACACCCAGGCCGTCACGCACATCGCCCCGGTGCCGCCGGACTTCGTCGCCGCGCAGATCGACACCCTGTTTGCCGACGTGCGCGTCGACGCGGTGAAAATCGGCATGCTGGGCCAGGCGGGCGTCACACGCATCGTGGCCGAACGGCTGGCACACTGGCAGCCCGCCCACCTGGTGCTGGACCCGGTCATGGTCGCCAAAAGCGGCGACCATCTGCTGGAACGCCAGGCCGTCGAGGCCCTGCGCGAAGGCCTGATTCCTCTGGCGACCATCATCACACCGAACCTGCCCGAGGCCGGCGTGCTGCTGGACCAGGGGCCGGTCGACAACCTGAAAGACATGCGCCGGGCAGCCGAACGCCTGCGCCGCCTGTTGCCGGACGACACCCGCCGCTGGGTCTTCCTGAAGGGCGGCCACCTGCCCGGCGACGACACCATCGACCTGCTGCACGACGGCGACCGCATGATCGAACTGCCGGGCCGGCGCATCGACACCCCCAACACTCACGGCACCGGGTGCACGCTCTCGGCCGCCCTGGCCGCCCTGCTGCCGCGCACCGGAGACGTGCCGGAAGCCGCCCGCCGGGCCAAGGACTACCTGGAACGGGCCATCGCGGCATCCGGCCAATTGCAGGTGGGATCCGGCCACGGGCCCGTCCAGCACTTCCACGCCTGGTGGGGCAGGCCCGCCTGAATCCACCGCCGGCCCTCAATCCCGGCGCCGGCCGCCCCCGCAGGCACGGGGGTCTGGCCTATAATCGACTCACGTTAACCCTAAGGCTCACGAAACATGAACGTCAACGACATCAGCGACGCTGAACGTGCCCGTTTCAACATGGTCGAACAGCAGATCCGCCCCTGGAACGTCCAGGACGAACGCCTGCTGCAAGCGGCCTTCGACCTGCCGCGCGAACGCTTCGTGCCGCCTCAGCTGCAGGCCCTGGCGTTCACGGACACGGAACTGCCGCTGGTGATCGATGGCGTCGATACGCGCGAACACATGCTCTCGCCCAAGGTCGAGACCAAGCTGATCGAAGAACTGCAACTGGTCCCCAGCGACTGCGTGCTGGAAATCGGCACCGGGTCCGGCTACCAGGCCGCCCTGCTGTCGCGCCTGTGCCAACAGGTCACGTCCATCGAAATCGACAGCCGCCTGGCGGCTTTTGCCCAGGGCAACCTGGCCCGCAGCCAGATCGGCAACGTCGTGCAGGAAACCGGCGACGCCCACGCTGGCTGGGGCACGGCGGAATACGACGCCATCCTGATCACCGGCTCGGTCCCGACCGTCCCCGACGCGCTGAAGTACCAACTGGCCGTGGGCGGGCGCCTGGTAGCCATCGTGGGACACAACCCCATCATGACCGCCTGCCGCATCACGCGCACCAGCGCCGCGAACTTCGAAACCGTGCAGGTCTTCGACACCTGGACCAAGCCCCTGCGCGGCACGGCACGATCCCGCTTCAAGTTCTGACGGCACGCAGATCGCAGATCCTGCGGCCCAGTAGCAAAAAGGCCTCTTTCGTCTGAAAGAGGCCTTTTTGCTTGGCGGCGGAGCTACAGGTTCATTGGCGGATCTTCCGCAGCAAGGCCGTGGTGGACCGTTGGTGTTCAAATGGGATGGCCACCGCGCTGCCGCCCCAGCCACGCACCGCGGCGGTTTCGGGCAATAGGTCCATATCGTAGTCACCGCCCTTGACGATGATATCCGGACGCAACGCCTGGATCAGTTCCAGGGGGGTGTCTTCCTCGAACCAGGTGACCAGATCCACGCAAGCCAATGCCGCCAGCAAGGCGGCCCGATCGGCGCACGCGTTCAGGGGTCGATCCGCGCCTTTCCCCAGCCGGCGCACGGACGCATCGGTATTGACCGCCACGATCAGAGAACCGCCCAATTGCGCCGCCTGATCCAGGTACGTGACGTGGCCGCGGTGCAGGATGTCGAATACCCCGTTGGTGAACACCCAGGGGTGCGGCAGGCATCTCTGGACGATCGCCTCCCGGCAATCTTCAGGCGACAGGATCTTCGACTCGAAACGGGGGGTCGGCCCTCCCGGCGCCTTGGCCGCATCCGCTATGCGGCCGGGCGCCGTGGAACCGCGGGCGGCATCGGTCGATTCCGAGGTCATACCCCGCCCCCTCGCGTCAGCGCCCACACGGCAACCCCCAGCCCCACGGCCAGGATGCCGCACAGAACGACCAGCAGCCGATTGGCGCCTTCCTGGGCGCGGCGCAGCCGTTCCAGTTCGGACCGCATGGCGGGCCCCGGATCGGGGTGGTTCAACCGGGTATAGACCAGCCGGGGGATCTGCGGCAGGATCTGCGCCCACTGGCTGGCTTCCTGGTCCAGCCGCTGGCGCAGGCCCCTCAGGCCCACCCGCTGATGCATCCAACGTTCCAGAAAGGGCTTGGCGGTTTGCCAGAGGTCCAGGTTGGGGTCCAGTTCGCGCCCCATGCCCTCGACATTCAGCAAAGTCTTTTGCAGCAGCACCAACTGGGGCTGGATTTCGACATTGAAGCGGCGCGAGGTCTGGAACAGGCGCAGCAGCACCTGCCCCAGGGAAATTTCCGCCAACGGCCGGTCGAAATAGGGTTCGCACACGGCGCGCACCGCGCCTTCGAGTTCTTCCTCGCGGGTAGTGGGCGGCACCCAGCCCGATTCGATGTGCAACTGCGCCACCCGGCGGTAATCGCGGCGGAAGAAGGCCAGGAAATTCTGCGCCAGATAATTCTTGTCGAATTCCGACAGCGATCCGACGATGCCGAAGTCCAGGGCGATATAGCGCCCCAGGGAATCCGGGTCGTCGGAAACATAGATATTGCCCGGGTGCATGTCGGCATGGAAAAAGCCATCGATGAACACCTGCATGAAAAAGATTTCCACGCCCTGGCGGGCCAGCAGGGGGATGTCCACCCCGAGTTCGCGCAGCTGGGCCACCCGGCTGACCGGCACCCCGCGCATGCGCTGCATGGTGAAGACCTGGCTGGCGCAGAATTCCCAGACGACTTCGGGCACCAGCAGCAGGTCGGCCCGGTCGGTATCCGGACCGAAATTGCGCCGCAGCTGGCTGCAATTGGCCGCCTCGCGGATCAGGTCCAGTTCATCGTGCAGGTATTTGTCGAATTCGGCGACGACCTCGCGCGGCTTCAAGCGGCGGCCATCCGGGGCCAGACGCTCGACCAGGCCGGCCAAGGCCCGCAACAGCGTCAGATCCCGTTCGATGGCTTCGCGCATGCCCGGACGCAGGACCTTGACGGCGACCTCGCGCCCATCGTGCAGAACGGCGAAATGCACCTGGGCGATCGAAGCGGACGCCACCGGATCGCGGTCGAACTGCGCGAACAGAGTCTGGGGCGATGCCCCCAGGGCCCCCTGGATAATGGCCGCAGCCTGATCCGATGGAAAAGGCGGCACGCGGTCTTGCAGACGCGCCAGTTCATCGGCAATATCGGCAGGCACCAGATCCCGGCGCGTGGACAGCACCTGACCGAACTTCACATAGATCGGCCCCAGGGTCTCCAGGGCCAGGCGCAACCGTTCTCCCCGGGGGCGGCGCGGGCGACGCCCCAGACACACCAGACGCAGCAGCGCATGCGCCCAGGGATGCTGCAGGCTGGACAGCACCAGTTCGTCCAGCCGATACCGCAGGCTGATCCACAGAATATAGGTCAGACGCCAGAACGTCAGCATGCGGCCCCCGGCAACTGCCGGACACGGGCATCCAGGCGGTCCAGCCGGGATTCAAGCGCCCGCAGATCGCCGCGCCAGCGGCGAAAATCCACGCCCCGCACCCCGATACCGGATTCTTCGGCCAGATATTCGGTCAGATTGTCCTGTGCCCGCGCGGCGCCGTGCCGCACGCCGGTCGCCAAGCGCCGCCCGCCCTGGACCAGGCGCACCGCCATCGCATCACCGACGATGCGGGACAGGTCGTCTTCAACGTCCCAGCGCAGATCGCGCGCCAGGTCGGACACCAGGTGGGCCAGGCCCGCATCCCCCTGGATGTGAGCCAATGCCGTGACCCCCGCCAGGCCCTGGCGCCGCCAAGCGGCCGGCAGATCGCTCAAGCGATCGGCGGGGATGGACAGGGTGACGTCGGGCGCCACGGCGGCATCGCAGACCCGCAGCATTCCATCCGAACCGATATCGACCTGCAGCGACCATGTCCCCGCTGCGACCCGCAATGACTTGCCCGCATGACCGGCCAGGCGTGCAGCCGCCCAGGTTTCGCGACGCAACAGCGCGTTGAACCCGCGCAGCAGCAAGTCCGCAGGCCGGGGCAGGAAAGGAGGAAACGGTATGTTCATGCGCAGGGAACCGATGAACCTGCTGAAGCGAAGGGCGGCATCGACATCGAGAAGACAGATCGGCCGGCCGCCACACCCAAGGCAGGATTCAAAAAACTGAGGGTCCGGGATCGCCGTCATGGCAGGTCCCGGACCCTCAGTTTACTGGTTTTAGGCAAGGCCCACGCGGGGCCTTGGGCGGCGGCGCGCAGCCTATGCCCCGCCCCGGAACAGGATCAAGCCTGCGGATTCAACTGCTGGATGCCGGCCAGCAGCCAACCGGCGCCATCGGCCTTGTACAGATTCCAGACTTCTTCCAGGCGGAAGGCCTCGGCGCCGGCGGATTCACGCAACATGCCCGAATAACGCACACTGGCCAGATGGCCGCCCGCCACGGTCTCGATCCCCAGCAGTTCGGCATTCAACAGGACGATTTCCGTGTGATTGCCTTCGCCCGGCTGAGGCAGGCGCGGGGTGATTTCCACCAACAGGTCGTCGGTCAGCAGCTCGCGCAAGGCAGCCCGGTCGCCCGCATCCCACAAGGCCTGGACCTGGGTAAATTGCTGCTTGGCCTGGTTCAGAAAGGCGGGAACGTCAAAGTCGCCCGGAATGAACCAGGACGGGTCCTGCGTGGCCGTGGAGGGCACGGATTCGATCACCGGCGCGGCCGATGCGGCCACAGCCCCGGCGGCAGGCGCCCCGGATGACGGCGCCCAGGTGGACGGCTGCTGCGCCTGACGATAGCTGTTGCCCGCCCCGCCAGCCCCGGCGGCAGCCAGGGGGCGCTGGGCGCCGCGCAGGCGCCGCACCAGGAACATGACGGCAAAGATCACCAGCCCGATCAGCAAGGCGCTGGACAGGAATTCCAGGAATGCACCCGACAACCCCATGCTGGACAGCAGGGCGGCAATGCCCAGGCCGGCGGCAATACCGGCGATGGGGCCCAGCCAGCGGGACATGCCGGACTTGGCGGCGACGCCCGCTGCCGCCGTGCCTGCCGCCGCCCCCGCGGCCGGCGTTGCGGCCCGCTGCGTCGTGGTGGCTGCCGGCGGCGTGACCGCCTGGCGCTGTTTCATGACATTGGAGGACTGGCGTCCAAAGCTGCCGCCACCGCCCATGCGGCGCGCCTGGGCATCGGAGGTGACAGCCAGCATCAACAAGGCCGCGACCAACAGCAGCGTGGCAACGAACCAGCGTGGCATTTGAACAATCATGAGGTCTCCTGGGAAATCGTTCGTCAGCTTGCGACCGCCAAGATGAATTACAAGCTGACAGGAAGCTGAATTTCTGTAAATTACCATAGATTCCGCCGACTCGCAGCAGAAACCCGCTGGAGCAGGAGCCGGCCACCCCGGGCGGACCGCCCGCAGGCACGGCAAGCCCGGAAACACAGGGGGCCGCGTCTCGCGGCCCCTGGAAACCCGAAGCGAAAGGGATCAGTCCAGCCGCACGCCTTCGTGCAGCGCCACCACGCCGGCCGTCATATTGAAATACTGCACCCGGCCAAACCCCACCGTGCGCAGCATGTCGGCCAGCGTTTCCTGATCCGGGTGCATGCGGATGGATTCCGCGAGATAGCGGTAGCTGGCCTCGTCGGACGCCACGATCTGGCCGATCTTGGGCAGGATGTTGAAGGAGTACCAATCGTAGACGGGCGCCAGCGCCGGGGCCACGCGGGAAAATTCCAGCACCAGCAGTTTGCCGCCGGGTTTCAGCACCCGATGCATTTCGGCCAGCGCACGGTCTTTATGCGTCATGTTGCGCAAACCGAACGCCACCGACACCCGATCGAAATAGCGATCGGGAAACGGCAGGCATTCGGCGTCGCACACCGCCACCGGCGTCACCAGCCCGCGATCCAGCAGGCGGTCACGGCCCACCCGCAGCATGGAATCATTGATGTCGGTCAGCCAGACCTGGCCGGTCGGCCCGGCCCGCTTGGCGAAGGCCCGCGCCAGATCGCCGGTGCCCCCGGCGATATCCAGCACCCGCATGCCCGGGCGGACCTGCGCCCGGCCGACCGTAAAAGTCTTCCAGACCCGATGCAGACCGCCCGACATCAGATCGTTCATCAAGTCGTAGCGGCCGGCGACCGAATGGAAGACCTCCGCGACGCGGTGGGCCTTGTCGGCCTCGCGGACGGTCTCGAATCCAAAATGGGTTTCCGGCCCCTGGCCGGGCTGTCGGGATGATTCACTCATGATCCGCGTATCGTACCGCATTCCTTCCCCCAAACGCCCCCGGACCCGGCTGCGACAACGTCATATGAATGAAATAATGTGACCGTATGATGACCCTGCTCAACACGACCACAGGATTCACACATCTGTCATGTCCGCCACGATTCTGATCATCGAAGACGAACCCGCCATCCTGGAACTGCTGTCCATCAATCTGCAACATGCCGGCTACACGGTCAACACGGCGCAGGACACCCGCCAGGCCCAGGCCCAGATCCAGAGCGTGCTGCCGGATCTGATCCTGCTGGACTGGATGCTGCCCGACCAGCCTGGCATCCGCCTGGCCCAGCAACTGCGCGCCGCCCCCCGCACCCGCGAAATCCCCCTGATCATGCTGACTGCGCGCGGCACGGAACAAGACAAGGTCGACGGGCTGGAAGCGGGCGCCGACGACTATCTGACCAAGCCATTTTCCCCTCGCGAATTGCTCGCCCGCATCAAATCGCTGCTGCGCCGCCGGGCCCCTCAGCTCACGCCCGACCCGATCCAGGCAGGGGACCTTCGGCTGGACCCGAACACACGGCAGGTTTTCGGGAACCAGCAGGCGCTGCCCATGGGGCCGACCGAATTCCGCCTGCTACACTTCCTGATGACGCATGCGCAGCGCGTGTACAGCCGCAGTCAGCTGCTGGACCAAGTCTGGGGCGATCACGTCTTCGTGGAAGAACGCACCGTGGACGTCCACATCCGCCGCCTGCGCAAAGCACTCTCGCCTGCCCGCCAGGAACACACCATCCAGACCGTCCGAGGGGCCGGCTACCGTTTCAGCACGACATATACGGAATGACCAAAACGCTTGTTTCCATCGCGCTCTGGGCGCTGGGCGGCTGGCTGCTGGGCGCCTGGCTGGGCGCCGCCACCGGCTGGGCGGTCTTCGCCCTGGGGCTGCTCGCCATGATCCTGGCCAGCGGCCTGCAGCTGTCGCGCATCGCCCGCTGGGTGCGCAACATCGACGACCCGCCGCCACCTTCGGTCGGCCCCTGGGACGAAGTCCTGGCGCCCATCTACCGCAAGCTGAAACAGAACCGCCTGGACCTGCAGGAACGCAGCCGCAACTTCCAGCGCGCCCTGCTGGCCGCCGAGGCCCTGCCCGACGGCGCCCTGACCCTGGCGCCGGACAAGTCGCTGGTGTGGTGCAACCAGACGGCGGCCGACCATCTGGGCCTGGACCTGGGCCAGGACCGGGGGCACAGCATCCTGAACATCATCCGGGCGCCGGAGTTCGCCCACTATGCGCGCCAGGACAGCTGGGACAAGCCGCTGATCCTGCACCTGAACAGGGACGGCCAGACCCGCACCCTGATGCTGCACCTGGCGCCTTACGGCGTCGGCCAGTTCCTGATGGTCACGCGCGACATCACCCAGATCGAACGCCTGGAAAACACCCGCAAGGATTTCGTCGCCAACGTCTCCCACGAAATGCGCACCCCGTTGACCGTGCTGTCCGGTTTCGTGGAAACGCTGCTGGACCTGCCCGACGAGGCCATCAGCACCGACCAGCGGCGTCATTACCTGGAACTCATGGCCCAGCAGGCCCACAACATGCAGGCGCTGGTCGCCGATCTGCTCACCCTGTCGTCCCTGGAAACCACCCCCAACGGCCCCGGCAACCCGGTGCCTGTGCCCGCGCTGATCCGCACGGCCCTGACCCAATGCCAGGCGCTGTCGAACGGCCAGCACCAGTTCGACGTGCGCGTGGACGACACGCTGCAGGTGGTCGGCCAGAGCAGCGAGCTGTCGTCGGCGCTCACCAACCTGCTGACCAACGCCGTGCGCTACACCCCGGCGGGCGGCACGATCACCGTACACTGGGAGCGGCAGGCCGACGGCGGCGCCTGCTATCGGGTTCACGATACCGGCATCGGCATCGCCTCGGACGACATTCCCCGCCTGACTGAACGCTTTTTCCGGGTGGACCGGGGACGATCCCGCGCCACGGGCGGCACAGGCCTGGGCCTGGCCATCACCAAACACGTGGTCTTGCGCCACCAGGCCACGCTGGACATCGACAGCATACCGGGCGCCGGCAGCACGTTTTCAATCGTCTTCCCCGCCGCGCGGGTCAACGTGACGGCCCGGGCGGCAGCCGCCCGGGAAGATCATGCCGCCTGAAACCGCGCCGGCTTACAGAAACAATTGATAGGCGGGGTTGTCCGTTTCGTTCCAGTACGGGTAGCCCAAGGTGGACAGGAAGTCCTTGAAGGCCTTCTTGTCGTCCGGCGGCACCTGGATACCCACCAGGATGCGGCCATAATCGTCGCCCTGGTTCCGGTAATGGAACAGACTGATGTTCCAATCCGGATTCATGGCGCCCAGGAATTTCATCAGGGCGCCCGGGCGTTCCGGAAATTCAAAGCGGTAGAGCACCTCGTGCTTGGCCAGGCCCGAATGGCCGCCCACCATGTAGCGCAGGTGCGTCTTGGCCATTTCATTGCCGGTCAGATCCAGCGTGGGAAAGTCCTGCTTGCGGAAATGCGCGGCCAGTTTTTCGATTTCCGCTTCGGACCGGATCTGCAGCCCGACATACACATGGGCCTTTTCGGCATCGGAAATCCGGTAATTGAATTCCGTCACGGCCCGCTGGCCCACCGCTTCGCACAAGCGCAGGAAGCTGCCGCGCTTTTCAGGCAAGGTGATGGCGAACAGGGCCTCGCGGGCTTCGCCGACGTCGGCGCGTTCCGCCACGAACCGCAAGCGGTCGAAATTCATGTTGGCGCCGCAGGTGATGGCCACCAGGGTCTTGCCCTTCCATTTCTGCTGGGCCGCATAACGCTTGGCCCCGGCCAGCGCCAAGGCGCCGGCCGGCTCCAGCACGCTGCGCGTGTCCTGAAAGACGTCCTTGATGCCGGCGCAGATCGCATCCGTATCGACCGTCACGAAGTCATCCACGTATTCGCGCACCAGGCGGAAGGTTTCCTGGCCGACCTGCTTGACCGCCGTGCCGTCGGAAAACAAGCCCACGTCGTTCAGGCGCACCCGGCGCCCAGCCCGCACGCTGCGGACCATGGCATCGGAATCCTCGGTCTGCACACCGATCACCTGGATTTCCGGTCGCAATTGCTTGATGTAGGCGGCCACGCCGGAAATCAGCCCGCCGCCGCCGATCGCCACGAATACGGCATCGATGGGCCCCGGGTGCTGGCGCAGGATTTCCATGCCCACGGTACCCTGCCCCGCGATCACATCGGGGTCATCAAAGGGATGCACGAAGGTCAGGCCATCGCGCTTCTGCAATTCGACGGCATGCTCGGCCGCGTCGGTGAAGCTGTCGCCAAACAGCACGACCTCGCCGCCCAAGGCCCGCACGGCATCGATCTTGACCTGGGGCGTGGTCACGGGCATGACGATCACAGCCCGGCACTTCAGACGGCTTGCGGACAACGCCACCCCCTGGGCATGATTGCCGGCCGATGCCGCAATCACCCCGCGTTTGAGCTCATCGGCGCTGAGATGCGCCATTTTGTTATAGGCGCCGCGCAGCTTGAAGCTGAACACCGGCTGGGTGTCTTCGCGCTTGAGCAGCACGGTATTGCCGATGCGTTTGCTAATTCGAGGGGCCAGGTCCAGGGGGGTTTCGTGAGCGACGTCATAGACTTTGGACGTCAGAATGCGCTTCAGATAATCAACGGACATGGCACGCAAAGGGTGATGAAGGGAACTGAAGAGAGTATCACAGGGAAAACCATGCCTGCGCGGCAGCAGACACGACGCCCGCCGCGTCGCCCGGCGGCCACAGCGCTTCGGCTGGCGCTCGACGAAAATCCGGCGGACCGGTACAGTGGCGGGGTTACGGAAAACTGATGATTCGCACCATGGGCCCAGAGCAGCGCTACGCATTCGACAAGCCGCTGTGCCTTGCCATCGCGGTGTTGTGCCTGGCCGCCATCGGCGCCATCTGGCTGGCCGTGCAGCAGCGGATCAGCAGCGAACGCGATCAGGCGGTCAGCGCCGCCCAGCGGGCCAACTCCAACCTGACCATTGCCTTCGAACAAGACATCTTTCGCACACTGAAAGCCGCGGAACAGGTCGCCGCCTTTGCCCGCGAAGGCTATCTGCGGCACGGCACGCCCCCGGATCTGCGGGGTTGGGTCCGGGACCACGTGATCCGGGAGGACATGTTCACCATCATCAGCGTGGTGAATGCGCAAGGCGCGATCATCGCCAGCACCCAGGATACCCCGCCCGAGGTGAATTACGCGGACCGGGATTTCTTCCTGGCTCAACGCGACAATCTTCACGATACCCTGTTCATCAGCCGCCCCGTCCTGGGCAGGGTATCGGAGCAATGGCGCATTCCGCTCTCCCTGCGGATCACTCTGCCGGATGGCCGCTTCGGCGGTGTGATCGTCATGGCGATCGACCCCGCCTATCTGACCAGCTTCTATCGGCAGGCCGATCTGGGCGTCCACGGCATGTTGGGGGTCACGGGGCTGGACGGCTACACGCGCGGGCGCAATATCGGCGGCAAGATCAGCTTCGACCAGGATTCCCGCGCGTCAACCTGGTTCATCCGCCGCGCCACCCAGCCGGCGGGCAATTTCGTGGATGAAGGCGAACTGGACGGCGTCCGGCGCATCATCAGCTACCGCACGCTGGGCGACTACCCCCTGATGGCAGTGGTCGGCACCGCCTACGACGAAGCGATCGCTCCATCCGCGCAACGGCGCACCGGATACCTGCTGGCCGCGAGCGCTTCCTCGGTCCTGATCCTGTGCTTTGCCACCGCCCTGATCCTGGGCATGGCGCGCCAGCGCGCCGTTACGCTGGCCCTGCAGGCCAGCGAAGCCGGACTGGCGCACGCAGCCCGGCACGACCCCCTGACGGGGCTGGCCAACCGGATACTGTTCCAGGAACGCTGTACGCGGGCGCTGGAGTTCGCGCGCCGACACAACACCCAGGCAGCCATTCTGTACCTGGACCTGGACGGCTTCAAGGCGGTGAACGACTGCTACGGGCACCTGACGGGGGATGATCTGCTTCAGCAAGTGGCCCGGCGGCTCAAGCGCCATGTCCGGGCAACGTCGGAAGACACGGTGGCGCGATTCGGCGGCGATGAGTTCGCCATCGCGCTGGGCAATCTGCAAACCCAGGAAGACGGCGAACGCATCATCTACAACGTCCTGCACGCCCTGCGGCAACCCTTTGACCTGAGCGGCATCGAAGTGAACATTTCCGCCAGCATCGGCGCCGTGCTGTACCCTCTGCACGGCGCGGACCTGGATACCTTGATCGGCCGGGCCGACACCGCCATGTACGCGGCGAAAAACGCCGGCAAGAACCAATTCGTCTGGTGGTCGACGGGGATGCAGCCGGACTGAACCCCGCCTCCAGGCCGATCGATCACAGGGCGGCGATGGCCTGGTCGTAGCCTGCCCGCAAGCGGGCATATACCGGGCCAGGCCGGCCGGCGCCCACCGGGCGACCGTCATATTGCGTGATCGGCAGGACTTCCTTGGTGGCCGACGAGAGCATCAGCTCGTCGGCTTCGGCGACCTCGGCCTGGGTGATGGCCCGGGACTCGAAGGGAATGCCGGCGCCGGCCGCGAGCTGTTCCAGAAAACCGTAGCGGATGCCTTCCAGGATGAGATGATCCCGCACCGGGGCGCGCAGCACGCCATCCTTGACGACCCAGATATTGCAGGATGAACCCTCGGACAGCTTGCCATCGCGAAACTGCACGACTTCGTCCACGCCCGCGTCCGTGGCGTACTGTTTGGCCAGCACGTTGCCCAGCAAGGAGACGGATTTGATTTCACAGTGCAGCCAGCGTTCGTCGGGCATGCTGACCGCCGTCATGCCCTGCTCGCGCTTATGGGCGTCGGGACGTTTCAGCGGCGATACCATGCAAAAGACCGTGGCCTGGCTGCTGGCCGGGAAACCATGATCCCGCTTCGCCACGCCGCGCGTGACTTGCAGATACACCGTGCAATCCCCCTGGGCGCCTGAGCGCGACAGCATGTCGCCCACCAGGGTTTCCCAATCGGACATGCTACGCCCGGTGTCCAGGCGAATGGCCTTCAGGCTGCGCTGCAAGCGCGCCAGGTGGTTCTGCATCAGGAAGGGCTTGCCCCCATAGCAAGGAACGACCTCGTAGATGCCATCGCCAAAAATGAAGCCTCGGTCCAGGACCGAAATCTTGGCATCGCCCAGCCGGACGTAATCGCCATTCAGATAGACAATGCTGTCATTGTCGACACCGGGAATCATGACTCACACCTTCCACAAAAAAAGGGCCGGCCAGGACGGCCGGCCCGGCAAACCATCAGTGATGCAGGATCTTGGACAGGAAATGCTTGGCGCGCTCGGAGCGGGCATCCGGATTGCCGAAGAATTCGTCTTTCGCGCAGTCCTCGATGATGGCGCCCTGATCCATGAAGATCACCCGGTCGGCCACGCTGCGGGCGAACCCCATTTCGTGGGTCACGACCATCATGGTCATGCCTTCCTTGGCCAGATCCACCATGACGTCCAGCACCTCGTTGACCATTTCCGGGTCCAGAGCCGACGTGGGTTCATCAAACAGCATGGCCATCGGGTCCATGGCCAGGGCCCGGGCGATTGCGACGCGCTGCTGCTGGCCGCCGGACAGCTGGCCGGGGTATTTGTCGATGTGGGCGCTCAGCCCGACACGGTCCAGCAAGGCCCGGCCGCGTTCCTTGGCATCCGATTCCGACCGGCCCAGCACTTTCATCTGCGCCAAAGTCAGATTGCGCATGACCGACAGGTGGGGGAACAATTCGAAGTGCTGGAACACCATGCCGATGCTTGAGCGCAGTTTCGGCAGATTGGTGCCCGCGGCGCCCACGGACACCCCATCGATGAAGATCTCGCCCTTCTGGAAGGGTTCCAGCGCATTGGCGGTCTTGATCAACGTGGATTTCCCCGACCCGGACGGACCGCAGATCACCACGACCTCACCCTTGGACACCGATGTCGTGCAATCCGTCAGGACTTGAAAGGACCCATACCATTTGCTGACGTTCTTGAATTCAATCATGAATAACTCCTGCCCTTAGCGCACGATGGCGATGCGGCGCTCCAGCCGTTTGACCGAGCGGGATGCAATATACGAAATGAGGAAATAGACGACGGCGGCGAAGATGAACATTTCGACCATCCGGCCGTCGCGCTGCGCGATGTTGTTGGCGGCGCCGAGGAAGTCGGTCAGCGACAGCACATAGACCAGGGACGTATCCTGGAACAACACGATCATCTGCGTCAGCAGCACCGGCGTCATGTTGCGAAACGCCTGCGGCAGCACGATCTGGCCCATGACCTGCCAATAGTTCAGGCCCAGCGCATACCCCGCGCCGACCTGGCCGAAAGGAATCGACTGGATGCCGGCCCGCATGATTTCGCAGAAATACGCGGCCTCGAACAGGATGAACGTGATCAGCGCCGACGTAAACCCGCCCACGGCGATCGGCCGTCCGGCGCCGGTCACCCAGCCGATGATGTAGGGCACCAGGAAATAGAACCAGAAAATGATCAGAATCAGCGGCAACGCCCGCATGAGATTGACGTAGAACCCTGCCACACCGGATATCACCCGGTTGGAGGACAGCCGCATCATGGCCATCAGGGTCCCCAGGATCACTGCCCCGATCGTAGCCACGACCGTGAGTTTCACTGTGAACACCAGGCCCGTGCCCAATACGTAGGGCAATGTGCGCCAGATGACTTCAAAATCGAATCCGTGCATGGTCGCCCCCTTAGCGCTTGGTGCCGATGAAGCCCGGCACGCTGATCCATTTTTCGATCAGGCGCATCAGCACCACGACCACCAGATTGATGATCAGGTACAGGATGGTGGCGGCTGTGAAGCTTTCGAAAATCTGGAAGGAAAATTCCTGCATGGAACGGGCTGCCCCGGTGATTTCCAGCAGGCCGATGGTGAAGGCGATGGACGAGTTCTTGATCAAGTTCAAGGCTTCGGAAGTCAGCGGCGGCATGATGATGCGCGCTGTCATGGGCAACAGAATGTAGCGATAGACCTGCGGCCGGGTCAGGCCCAGGGCGGTGCCCGCCATGTTCTGCCCAAGCGGCAGCGCCGTGATGCCGGCCCGCACCTGTTCCGCGATCCGGGACGAGGTGAACAGCCCCAGGCAGACGGTGGCCGTCCAGAATGTGCTCCAGACGGGATCGGCCTGCTTGATCGCATCGCCCAGCGCCTGAGGCACGATTTCCGGAAAGACGAAATACCACAAGAACATCTGCACCAGCAGTGGCACGTTGCGGAAGAGTTCGACGTAGGCGGCGCACACGCGTTCGACCCAGCCGATGCGGGTGGTGCGCAGGACCCCGACGATGACGCCGAGCGCCAGGGCGATGATCCAGGCCAGGACCGATACGCCGAGGGTCCAGTAAGCGCCCCGGATCAGGGTGTGCAGATAGGTTCCGGTGCCATCAGGGGCGTCCGCCCAGAAAATCAGCCAGTTCCAGTGGTAATTCATATGGATATCCTATGGAGCGCCCTCCGGGTGCGGAGGGCCGCGCCCGGTGACACCTGTGATGCAAACGGCACCTCCCAGCGCTGAGTCCGGGAGGTGCCGCCACTTTCGCAGTGTTTCCCTAAGGACTACGGATTACTGCTTGTAGTCGGCGGGGTTGGGCGAATCGGTGGGATGCTCGATGACTTTCTTCAGTTCAGCAGTCATCGGCCAGTTCAGGTTGATGTTCTTCGGGGGGATCGGCGACGTGAACCATTTCTTGTACAGCGCGTCGATCTTGCCGTCCTTCATCATGGCCTTGACGGCATTGTCCACCGCCGTCTTGAACTGCGGATCGCCCTTGGGTTCGATCATGCCGTAGGGTTCGATCGTGTAGGCCTTCTCGCTGATCATCCAATCTTTGGCATTCTGGGAATTGGCGACCAGGCCGGCCAGCAGGATGTCATCCATGAAGAATGCCGTGGCGCGGCCGCTGGACACCGTCAGGAACGCTTCGGAGTGGTCCTTGGCCGGGATGATGCGCATGCCCAGGTTCTGGTCGGCGTTGGTCTGGGTCAGCCATTTCAGGTTGCTGGTGCCAGACGTCGAGACGACGGTCTTGCCCTTGAAATCGGCCAGATCCTTCAGGTTGGAAGACTTCAGGGCGGTAAAGCGCGTGGCCGTCACGAAGGTGGTGGGCGCGAAGGCGACCTGTTCCTGGCGCTGGGCGTTGTTGGTGGCCGACCCGCAGGAAATGTCCACCGTGCCGTTGGCCACCAGCGGGATCCGCGTGGAGGAGGTCACGGACACCAGCTTGATCTTCAGATTGGGCAGGTTCAGGTCTTTTTTCAGGGCATCGGCAATCCCGTAGCAGATGTCCATGGAATAGCCGACGGGTTTTTGCTTGTCGTCCAGATAGGAAAACGGGATCGATGACTCACGGAAGCCGAGCGTCAGCTCGCCCGTGGCTTTGATCTTGTCCATCCGGCTGGTTTCAGCCTGGGCGGTGGTCATCCCTGCTACTGCAACAGTCGTCGCCAGAATGATAGGCAATATTTTCATGATTCCTCCTAAAAAGCCCGTTTTAATTGATGTTCCGTCGTTCTTGACGGGAACGGGCACCTGCCAGGGGTGCGACAGGCGACCGCTAGTGTAACCATTTTGTCATCCTCGACACCATGCCGCAAAACGGCACGGTGATCCTCACATTATCAGTAGATCACCGAGTTCCAACAAATAGCAATTTCACGGGGTCCCATAACGGCAGGCTATGCTCTATACTGCTTGACCACTATGATCCAACGCCCTGCGGGCTGTGCGCAGTCTACATAGGCTCGCCCGCCCCGACGCGATCCACGATCAGCCGATAGTGCTCGGGCCGGCGATGGCGGGCGAAATCAAAAATATTCTTCCTGAAATTTTCGCCCATGGCCAGATCGATGGTGGCGGTGATGATTTCATCTTCTTCCGTAGCGGCCTGGGCCACGATTTCGCCTGCGGGCGACACAATCACGGATCCGCCGATCAGGTGAAAACCGTCCTCGAAGCCGGTCTTGCCGGCGGCAGCCGCCCAGACGCTGTTCTGGTAGGCGCCCGACTGCATGGACAGCAGGTGCGACTGCATGCGCAGATGCACCGGCTCGGGCCAATGGATGTTGTGCGCGGGCGTGTTGTAGCCCAGCACGATCAGTTCGGCGCTTTGCAAGCCCATGACGCGCCATGTTTCCGGCCAGCGGCGATCATTGCACAGGCACATGCCGGTACGGATGCCGTCCATATTCCAGACTTTCCAGGTGTCCTCGCCGACGTCGAAATATTTCTTTTCCAGATGCTGGAAGGGCGCCCCCACCTTGTGGTCGTCATGCCCGGGCAGATGGATCTTGCGATACTTGCCCACGATCCTGGCCGACCTGTCGACCAGGATCGAGGTGTTGTAACGCTTCCCCTCGGGGGTCAATTCGGCATAGCCCAGGTAAAAGCCGACGCCCAGGCGCTGCGCCGCGTCGAATAAGGGCTGGACGGCGGCGTTGGGCATCGTCTTCTCGAAATACCGCGCCTCGACCTCTTCGAGCGGCGTCCAATACCGCGGAAAGAACGTGGTCAGGGTCAACTCGGGAAACACCACGAACTCCGCGCCCCGGCCGTGGGCCTCGCAGAGCATGTCCGTCAGGCGCTTGACGACGCTTTCACGGCTGTCGGCCAAACTGATACCCCCCACCTGGGCGACGGCCAGGCCGAGTTTGCGAGAAGATGTGCCTTTGTTCATGTGTGCTCCGGTTCCAAAACCCGATTCAAAATAGTCAAACTGCTTATCCGGCAACCCGCCCCAAGGCCATGGCCACGGCAGCCAAGGTGGGATCCACCACGGGCACGCCCAAGGACGCTTCAAGCCAGGCCCGGTAGTGCGACATGCCGGCGCACCCCAGCACCAGCACATCCGCCCCATCGTCCTGCACCAGCCGGCGGCCGACGGCCTGCATGCGTTCCCGCGTCACGTCGGCATCCTGCAATTGGGCCACGGTCAAATCCAGGGGGTATTCACCGGCAATGCGCGAAGCGATACCGGCGGCGGCATAACCGCGCGCATGGCGGCCCATCAGCGTGGGCAAAATCGCGATCACCCCAACCCGCCGCCCCAGCGCCAGGGCAGTCAGCAAACCACATTCATTGATGCCCAGCACCGGCCGGACGGTTCTTTCACGCGCCAGGTGCAGACCGGGATCACTGAAGCAGGCAATCACGAAGGCAGCGGCGCCGTCCCCTCGTTCCAGGGCCAGATCCCCGACCAGGCGCCCCACCAGCACAGCCGACTCGGCCACATCCTGTTCGTTCTGAATGCCCGCCGGACCGTCATGCAAGGTCAGGCATTCGATGACCGGCCCATGGTCCCTTTGAAGAGGCGCCAGGCTTTCCTGCAAACCGCGAGTCACGTGCGCCAGGCTGTTCGGATTGATGACGTAAATTGTGTTGTTCATACCTGCCTCATAACGCTTGAATTCATTCTATCGTTGAACCTGCGGCACCTTGATATACTGATTTGTCCCCCGGCATTAACCTTTTGTTATGGGTCCCGCAGGCCATGAATCTGAAGCAGATCAACACCTTCCGAGCCATCATGGTCACGGGGTCCATCAGTTCGGCGGCCAAACTGCTCTTCGTGTCGCAACCCGCCGTCAGCCGCTTGCTGGCGCATACCGAACAACAGTTGGGATATCCGCTGTTCGAACGCATCAAGGGCCGCCTGTATCCCACCACCGAAGCCCGCATCCTCTTCAATGAAGTGCAATCGGTATACAGCGGCATCACCCGCATTGCGACGCTGGCCACCCGGCTGGGCGAAAAGAAACAGGGCCTGCTGGGCATCGTCAGCAGCCCCAGCCTCGGCCATGGCCTGATGCCGCGCTGCATCGAGCAGTTCACCCGCCAGCACCCGGGCGTCCACATCCGCCTGCGCACACTGACCCACGATGCGCTGGTGCGCAGCATTCTCGACGGGGAAAGTGAAATCGGGCTGTTATTCATGCCCATCGCGCATCCCAATCTGAAATCCACTCAGGTCGGGGCCGTCCCCCTGGTGTGCGTGTTGCCGGCGGATCACCCTTTAGTCAATAAACCCGCCATCGATCTGTCCGATCTGCAGGACCAGGCCATGGTGGCCTACCGCAGCGGATCGCCCCTGTCCAAAGTCCTGGACGACCTGTTCGGCGAAGGCCGCGAACCCGAACGCATTCAGATCGAGGTCGATGCCCAGCAAAACGTCTGTGATCTCGTCTCGCAAGGCATCGGCGTCGGCATCGTCGATCAGGCCGTGGCGGCCGCTCAGACCAGCGACAGGCTGGTGGTGCGCCCGCTGCAGGTGCGTCACACCCTGGAGCTCTACCTGGCCTGCTCGCGCTACGAGCCGATGTCGCTGCTGGCCCGCGCCTTCAGCCAGATCATCGAACAAGAGGCCGGGCTGCTCTGAACGGGACACCGACGTACAGCGCAGCCCTGCGCCGGCATCCGGTTCAGTGGCTCGTGGCGGCCAGCCTGCGCTGCTCCAGCCGACCCAGATAGCGCACGATCGGCAGCAGGATGATCAGGTACAGGATGGCGGCCAGCACCAGCGGCGAAGGGTTATACATCAGCGACTGGGCATTGCGAGCCAGATACAGCAATTCGGGCAAAGACACGGCGCTGGCCAGCGTCGTGAGTTTCACCACTTCCAGCGCATTGCTGATCAGATCGGGCATCACGGCCCGGGTGGCCTGGGGAATCTGCACATGGATCAGAGTCTGCATCCGCGACAGCCCCGTGGAACGGGCGGCTTCCATCTGGCCCCTGGGCACGCTTTCGAAGCCGGCCCGGAAGACCTCGCCGAAGTAGGCGCTGGTATTCAAGGTAAAGCACAGGGCGACGGCCACGAGCTTGGGCATGTCCAGGTTCAGAAAGGGCAAACCGAAATAGATGAAGATCAGCAGCACCAACGGCGGCAGAGACCGGAAAATGTCGATGTACACCATCAACACCAACCGCAAGCTGCGGCAGCGCAGTTCCTGATGCAGGATGGCCGCCAGCAAGCCGAAGAACAGCCCCAGGGGGATCACCAGCGCCGAAAGCAGCACGGTCATCCACAGGCCTTCGAGCAGATAGGGGCCGACTTGCCGATAGATGTCCAGGTTGAAGAAATTGTGAATGATTTCCTGCATGGCGGACCCCTTCTAGTTTTTCCAGCGGAAGCGATGTTCCAGCAGGCGGCTGCCCACCACGATAGGCACGAAGATCACCAGACAGCCCAGAGCCCCCAAGGTCAGCGGCGTGGCATTGCCCAGTGTGCTGCTGGCCGTCTGGGCATTGTTCAGCACTTCGCTCAGGCCCACGATGGCGCCCAGCGCAGTGGCCTTGGTGATGGCGATCACCCGGTTGGTCAGGGGCGGCACCGCCAGCTTGCAGGCCTGGGGAATGACGACGTAGCACATGGACTGGCGCCAGCTCATGCCTGTCGAGCGGGCGGCCTCCGCCTGCCCTTTGGGGATGGACTGGATGCCCGCCCAGAAGATTTCCTCGGCGAATGCGGTCAGCACCAGCGAAAGCGCCAGCCACGTGGCGAAGAAGGCGGACATCGACAGCCCCACGTAGGGGAAGGCGAAAAACAGGACCATCAGCACCACCAGCGGAGGCATGGCCCGCATCACATCGGCAAAGGCGATGATGAAGGCATTCAGCGTCCGGATGTGCAGGGCCCGCGCGAAAGCCAGCAACAGACCCGCGGCCAGGCCCGTCACCGTGATGAGCACGCCCAACTGAACGGTGATCCACATGCCGTGCAATACGGGCAAGACGGCCTGGTGCGCCACATCCAGGTTGAAAAAGGCAAAACGCAGGGCGGCGAGATCCATGGGAAGGTTTCCTCAGTAGTGGTGCGAGACGCTGGACAGAAACGCCCGGGTGCGCTCGTGCTGCGGCTTGCCGAAGACCTCCTGCGGCGATCCCTGCTCGATGACATGCCCCCCATCCATGAAGATCACCCGATCGGCGGCGGCCATGGCGAAACTCATCTCGTGCGACACCACGACCATGGTCATGCCCCCGGCCTTCAGGTCCTTCATGACTTTCAGCACGCTGCCCACCAATTCCGGATCGAGGGCGCTGGTAGGTTCGTCGAACAGCACGATCTTCGGATGCAGGGCCAGCGCGCGGGCAATGCCCACGCGCTGCTGCTGCCCGCCCGAGAGCTGGTCGGGGTAGAAATCGGCCCGATGCGCCAGCCCTACCCGATCCAGGGCCTCCCGCGCCCGGGACTCGGCTTCCGCCTTGGGCAGCTTCTGCACCTTGCGCAGCGCCAGCGTCACGTTGGACAACACGCTCATGTGCCGGTACAGATTGAAGTGCTGAAAGACCATGCCGATCTTCTGGCGGATGCGGTTCAAGTCGGCGCGCGGGGCGGAGATATCTTCGCCATCCACGATGATCGACCCGGACGAGCTTTCTTCCAGGCGATTGCAGCAGCGCAGCAGGCTGCTCTTGCCGGAACCGGAGGGCCCGATGATGAACACCATCTCGCCCGCCTGTACGTCCAGATCCACGCCCTTGAGCACTTCGTTGTGGCCGTACTGTTTGTGCAGGCCCCTGATCTGCAGGATGGGCGCCGCTTGCGATGCGGTGGTGGCCGGTCTCGCGGCCGTCTCGGTCGCCATGCTCATGATGCGATCCTCAGGGTTGGCAGTTGTACTGGGCGGGGGTGGGGTCGTAGCCCGGCAGACCCTGCACGCCCTGCCCCGGTTCGACCACGACGGCGGCCGCGTCCGATTCCGGTTCCGTGCCCAGCCACTTCTTGACCAGGCCGGCCACCACGCCCTTTTTCTTCAGGCACTTCAGGGCATTGGACAGACGGTCGCGCCCTTTCACATCATCCTTGCGAAAGACCAGCGCAAATACCTTGCCGGAGCGGATGGTATAGCTGGTCTGCAGCATGGCGTTCTTTTTCGCGGCCCACGGACCGGAGATGTTATCGATCAGTGCAGCATCGGCCAGGCCCGAAAGCACCGCCTGGATGGCATCGGCGGTGGTGCTGAAGACCTGATACTTGAAACCGTACCGCTGTTCGTTTTCCTTGGCCCAGGCCTCATAGGCCGAACCGCTGTTCACGGTGACGGTCTTGCCTTTGAGCTGCGCCAGGTCCGTGATCGGCTGTGCGCTCTTTTTCTGCACGAAGGTGTAATCCGTATTGAAGTAGCCTTCGGAAAACAGCAGGGTCTTGGCACGCTGTTCCGTGGCCGTAGTGGGCGCCAGCACGAAATCATACTTGCCGGCGTTCAAAGCGGGGATGATGGCGGAAAACTGCGAGGGTTCGATCTTGATGGTGATGCCCATTTCCTTGGCCAGGGCATGGCCCAGATCGACATTGAAACCCTCGAGCCCGCCCTGGAGGTTCTGCATGGCCATGGGAGCGAAGGTGGGATCGACCCCCGTGGTCAACGTCTCGGCTCCCGCCGAGCCGGCCTGCAAGGCCAGGGCGCAGCCGGCGGCGGCGAGAAAGGCAACTGTCTTGTTCGATACCAACATGTTTTGTCTCCTAGGAAAAGGGTCAGACCGCAAAGATCTTCTTGACGACCACGCCTTGCTGAATGGCTTTCTTGTTACGAGTGATGGGGGCGGGTTCGCCGCACGGCAGGTACTGCCCGTCACCGGCCCGGGCATGGAGGGTACCGTCTTCGACGACGGCCCGGCCGCGGCTGAAGACGGCCACAGGCCACCCGGTCACGTCGCGGCCCTCGTAAGGGGTGTAGCCGACGTTATCGTGCAACATGTCCCAGCGCACGGTCTTGCTCAGCTCGGGATCCCAGACGGCGAAATCCGCATCGCTGCCCACTCGAATGACGCCCTTGCGGGGATACAGACCATACATGACGGCGTGGTTGGTCGCTGTCAGAGCCACGAACTGCTCGATGCTCATCCGGCCGGTGCGCACACCTTCGGAAAACAGCAGCGGCATGCGCAGCTCGATGCCGGGCAAGCCGTTGGCCATCTGCTTGAAGGTGGTGGCGTCGCCATGCGGCAGCTTGCCGGTCTCATCGAAACGATACGGCGCATGATCGGACGAAAACACTTGCAGCGTGTCGTTCAGCAATCCTTCCCAGACCGCCTGCTGCGACTGCGGGTCGCGCGGTGGCGGACTGCAGCAGAATTTCGCGCCTTCCACGCCCGGCTTGTCGATGTCTTCGGCGGTGAGAAACAGGTACTGCGGACAGCTTTCCGCATAGATGGGGGCGCCCATGGTCTGCGCGGCATGGATGACCCTGACCGCTTCCAGGCCCGCCACGTGCACGATCAGGATGGGCACATTCATCAGGCGCGACAAGGCGATCGCCCGGTTCGTGGCTTCGCTTTCCGCCAGCGGGTCATGCGCCACAGCGTGGTATTTGGGGTGCACATGGCCATCGCTGAGCAAGCGGCGCGTGATCCAGCGGATGATGTCATTGTTTTCGCAATGGACCATGACCATGGCCCCATGGCGGTCGGCGGCATGCAACACATCCAGCAGCTGGAAGTCATCCAGCTTCCAGGACTCGTAGGTCATGTAGACCTTGAAGGACGTGATGCCGTCAGCGATCACTTGCGGAAGATGGTCGGCCAGCGTGCGCTCGGACGGATCGGACAGGATCAGGTGAAAGGCGTAATCGATCACCGATTTTTCACGCGCCAGTCGTGAATAATCCCGCACCACGTCCAGCAGATCGTCGCCCTGGCGCTGCGCCGCGAAAGGTATGATGGTGGTCGTGCCGCCAAAGGCGGCCGAACGCGAGGCCGTATAGAAATCGTCGGCCGTCATGACACCCATGCCCGAAAGCTGTTCGATATGGCAATGACTGTCGATGCCCCCGGGCAGCACATAGCGGCCCCGGACATCCACGTCTTTTGTTCCCGCGGGCAGGCCGGGCTGCAGGGCGGTGATGATGCCGTCCTTCACCCCGATATCCAATTGTTCCAGGCCCGCTTCCGTGCAGACCAAGCCCTGACGCAGGGTCAGATCGAATTCCATATTGCCGCCTCCCGTAAGCCCGGCCCGGGCCCTAAGACAAGAACACCGCCGGATGCCAAAATACTAAGCGCGATGCCCTCCGGCTGCGAGTACCTTTTTATGGGTCCTCCATAAGGCATTGTTATATTGGAGTAAACCCTAGTCATGAAGCTGCGGCACATCGAAATATTCGAAGCCATACGCCAGGCCGGGTCGCTGACCCAGGCCGCCGCCCTGCTGAACATCTCACAGCCGGCCGCCAGCAAAACCCTGGCGCATGCCGAATCCCAATTGGGATTCAAGCTGTTTGATCGTGTCAAAGGCCGGCTGGTCCCCACCCGCGAAGCCGAAATCCTCAGCCCGCAGATCGAACTGCTGGGCCAGGAACTGGCCCACGTGCGCAGGCTGGCGGCCAATCTGCGCCAAGGCCGCCAGGGGCACCTGCGCATCGGCTGCGCGCCGGCCATCGGCCTGGGCCTGCTGCCCATGGCCATTCAGCGCTTCCATCCGGCGTCCGACGCCTCGTTCAAGATCAGCACCCTGCACAGCCCCGACCTGGTCGAAGGCCTGCACGCCCAGGAACTGGACCTGGTCATCACCTTCGACAATCACGACCACCCTGGCCTGCGCCGCCTTCCCATCGGGACCACGGAACTGGCCTACCTGAGCCTGACGCCGACCCCCAACCCCATCGAGCTCAGGCGACTGGCGGACCGGCCCGTGATCGCGCTGGACACCCGGGACCAGGTGGGCACCGTCATGGACCAGGCCCTGCAGCAAGCAGGCATCGAACTGGACACCCGCATCATCGTCCAGACGCATTACGTCGCCTGCAGCCTGGTCGAGGCCGGCTGCGGCGACGCCATCGTGGATCTTCTGACCGGCCGGGCCATGCTGAAGCCCGGCATGACCCTCAGCCGCCTGGACCCACCCGTGCCGATTCCCATCAATATCATGGTGCACGCCAACGACCCCCTGAGCCTGCTGCACCGCGACTTCATCGACTGCGCCCGCGACGTCTGCGCGGCGCTCCTGCCGGCTCCGCCCGCCCCCGCACCCTGAACACCCATACCCTTTAGTTATGGATGATGGCATGATCGGTATTTGTCACGATCATGCCCCAGGCCGACAATTTCCTTTTCCCTGTTGATGGATCTGGAAAATGCATGCATGTGTGATCGGCGCCGGTGTGATCGGCGTGACAACCGCCTGGCAACTGGCCCGTCAGGGCTGGCAGGTCACGCTGGTCGACACCGCCGCCGAGCCGGCCGGCGGCGCCAGCCACGCCAATGGCGGGCAGCTCAGCTACAGCTACGTCGCCCCCCTGGCCGAACCCGGCATGCTGCCGCACCTGCCGGCCTGGCTGCTCAATCCGGCCTCGCCGCTGAGATTCCGCCCGAGGGCCGATCCCCTGCAATGGCGCTGGTGCCTGCAGTTCCTGCGAGCCTGCAATACCCGCGCGGCGTCGGCCACATCCGCCCAGTTGCTGTCGCTGTCCTACCTCAGCCGCCAGACGCTGCACGAGATCCAGCGGGAATCGCCCATCGATTTCGGTCATGCCCGCAACGGCAAACTGATCGTCTACCGCACGCCCGCGCTCCTGGAAAAAGCCCGCGCCCAGGTCGCCCTGCAGGCGACGCTGGGCGCGGACCAGCAGATCCTGGCCGCCGACGAGCTGATCGAACGGGAACCCGCCCTGGCACCCGCCCGGGACCGCCTGGCAGGCGCCGTCTATACGCCCAGCGAGGAATCCGGCGATTGCGCCCGTTTCACGCAGGGCCTGTTCCGGCAACTGGCCGCCATGGATCAGGTCACAGTGCGCATGCGGACCCCCATCCGGCAGCTGGAACGCAGCGGCGATCGCATCCGCCGCCTCCTGACCGCGAACGGCGAATCCATCGAAGCGGACCAATTCGTGGTGGCCGCCGGCATGGGCAGCCGCCCGCTGCTGGCGGCCCTGGGCTCCCGCGCCCCCTTATACCCCCTGAAGGGCTACAGCCTGAGCCTGCCCTGCACATCGGATCAGGCGCCCGCCATCAGCGTGACGGACTACGAACGCAAAACGGTCTACGCCAACCTGGGCGGCACGCTGCGCATCGCAGCCATGGTCGGCATCGGCGTGGCGGACCACGGAATCGAGGCCGACCGCATCGCCCTGGTCAAACAACAGGCGCGCGAACTGCTGCCGAGAATGGATATGGGACAGGCGCAGGCCTGGGCCGGCTACCGGCCCGCCACCCCGCACGGTCGCCCCCTGATCGGGCGCAGCCGCGCGGCCGGCAATCTGTGGCTGAATATCGGCCACGGAGCGCTGGGCTTCACGCTGGCCTGCGGCAGCAGCCACCTGCTGGGCAGCCTGATGGACGGCTCCGCGCCCGCCATCGATCCCGCGCCGTTCCAGCCGCGCTGCTGAAACCCGCGGCGCCGTGCGGCCAGGCGGCCCCCGACCCGGTGGATTACACTGCCTTCCATCATGGAAATCTGGCTGCAATCCTCGATCCACGCGCTACTGGCCGCCCTGGCGCTGCCCAGCATCGGGCTGCCGGCCATTTTTCTGATCAGCCTGGTCTCGGCCACGCTATTACCCCTGGGATCCGAGCCCGCAGTCTTCGGCTACGTCCATATGGCGCCGCACATGTTCTGGCCGGCCGTGGGCGTCGCCACCCTGGGCAACACTCTGGGCGGCATCATCACTTACGCCATGGGGGCCGGCGCTGAAAACCTCTGGCAGCGCTGGCGCCATCCCCACGCCATCCTGCCGGCCCCGGCGCAGGCATCGCCCGACAGCCCCGCGGGCGGGCGCTGGCATGTGCTGACGACCGCTTGGTTTCGCCGCTTCGGGCCGCCCGCCCTGCTGCTGTCCTGGTTGCCTGGCATCGGCGATCCTCTATGCGCCGTGGCCGGCTGGCTGCGGCTGCCCTTCTGGCCCAGCGTGTTCTACATGGCGGTCGGGAAACTGCTGCGCTACGTCTCAATGACCATCGCCCTGATGCATGCCTGGCCCTGGGTCAGTCAGTGGCTGTAGAACCGGCAGGCATTCCGGGCAATCATCAAAAATCATCAAGAAACGTAAAAACATGGATACATTCTGATAGAGTTGCCTGCACGTCCATGTATTGAGCGCTGGCATTCCATGTTTCAAGCTGACAGTCCTTCGGAACCCGCGGGCAAAGCCATCGCCTGGGCGACCTTGGTACTGTTGATCGCATTCATCCTGACCCTGCTCAGCCAGCCGATGGCGCCGGCAAAGGATCCCACCATCCTGTGGCCTACCCATGCCATCTTGGCGGGGCTGCTGCTCAGATTCCGGGTTCTCAGGCATTTTTCGTTCTGGCTCGCCATTTATGCCGGCCCGACCCTGGCTCGCCTGTTTCTGGGCTTGTCCTGGAATCTGGCCAATCTATACAGCCTGATCGATCTGTCGGGGATCCTGGCCATCCGATTCATCCTGCTTTCCCGGTGGGCGCCCAAGAACCTGCGCAGCCCCCAGGCGATCGGCCGCGTCCTGCTTGCAGGCGCAGCGGCTGCCGCCGTCACTGCCAGCCTGGCCCTGGCCCTCCTGCCCGGCCCCCAATTGCCCGGTGATCCGGCGTCCACGGCCGCCAACTGGTTTTTCAGCCAACTGCTGGGCTACTGCATATTCCTGCCCCCCGTTCTGCTCCTGCCCAAGTACGGCTCACGGTCGACGGACCAGGCCGCCCTCCAACAGGGATGGCTGACACGCCTGCGGCATCCGGCCTCGTTGCTGCCGTTCATCGCCCTGGCGATCAGCATGGGGCTTTGTTTCCTGCTGGGCGGCCTGGGGGCCATCGCCTTTCCCATCCCCGCCCTGTTGTACTGCGCCTGGCTTTATCCGCAACGGGTCAGCGCCTGGCTGACCGCCGGCACAGCCACGCTGCTCGTCCTGAGCATGGCCCACGGCTGGATCCCCACTTACATCGCGCCGTCCGATGCGCACGCCTCTCCCTGGGCCGCCACGTCCCTGCATCTTGGAATCCTGCTGCTGGTGACCGCGCCGATGCTGTTGTCAGGCACCGTCTCGGTACGCGACGACCAGATTTTCACGCTGACCCAGGCGCTGAACCACGACACCCTGACCCGGGCCCTATCGCGCGCCGCCTTCCTGAGGCATTCCCGCTCATGCCTGAGAACCAGGGCGGCTCGCCCGCCCGAGGCCGGCATGCTGATGCTGGATCTCGACCACTTCAAGCACCTGAACGATCACTACGGCCACGCGGCCGGGGACCAGGCCCTGAGGGAATTCTCGAGCTGCATCCACGCAGCCATCCGGCCACAGGACCTGTTTGGCCGGGTGGGCGGGGAAGAATTCGGAATCACCTTGCCGGACACCCCGCTGCAGGCATCCATCGACATTGCGGAACGCTTGCGCGCCAGCATCGAGGCGCTCGTCATCCGACTGCCCGACAGCACAGGCCTGTCCATCACCGTCAGCATCGGGGTCGCGCACACCTCGCAAAGCCCCCACGACAGCCCCGAGGAGCTGCTGACCTACGCCGACCAAGCGCTGTACCAGGCAAAACGCAACGGCCGCAACCAAGTTTCCGTCTGCCGGGATGACTCCCGCCCCGTCAAGCCCCCTGAAGGACGCATGCCGGACAGCTCCGCCTTGCCGCCCGCCAGCACGCCTACTAGCATAATGCCGGTTACAAACGAGGTTTCCATGACTGACAACGCCGATCGCACGCCCCTGATTGCCCTGCTGGAAGACGACCCCACGCAATCCGCGTGGCTGCAGCAGATCCTGCTGCCGGCCGGGTTCGGCTGCCGGGCCTTCGACAACGGCAACGACCTGCTGGCCACCCTGCGGACCTCCGATGTCTTTCAGCTCCTGCTGCTGGATTGGGAGCTGCCCGGCATCAGCGGCATGGAGGTCCTGCGCTGGGTCAGGGCCAATCTGCCCAGCAATCCCCCGGTCATTTTCGTCACCAGTCGCACGCTGGAAAGCGACCTCGTCGAAGGGCTGGACGCGGGCGCCAACGATTATGTATGCAAACCCTGCCGACCCGCGGAACTGCTCGCCCGCATCCGCGCCCAACTGCGCCCCCAGCAATCCCACGCCAGCCCGGACACCAGCTTCCGCCTGGGCGATTTTTCAGTCGATACGATCGCCAGACACATCGAACTGCGCGGCGAAATCATCCAGATGACCCCCAAGGAATTCGATCTGGCCGCCCTGTTCCTGCGGCATCCCTGGCGCCTGTTCTCCCGCGACGACCTGAGCGCGCTGATCTGGAATCGAGAGATCCCCAGCACATCCCGCACACTGGACACACATTTGTCCAACATCCGCAAAAAACTCCAGCTCGGTCCGGCCTCAGGCACCTTGCTGAACGCGTCCTACGCACTGGGCTACCGGCTCGAGCTGCTGGACGAGCACAAGGCAATCTCATGACAAGCTTTCTCCCGTTTTCTTCCGCGCTCCGCCGCACCCCGCCGTGCATGGCATGGCTGGGCGCCGGCTTGGCGCTGCTGCTTGCCGCCGCCGCGGCACAGGCCCGCCCGCTGGGGGCCCAAGGCGAAAATTTCCTCTATCAGGTCGAGTCGGGCGACACGCTGGAAGCCCTGGCGCGGCGCTACACCCGCGACCCCGGCAATTGGCGCGCGCTGCAAGCGCTGAATCAGGTGGCGGACCCCTACCGTCTGTCCATAGACCGGATCCTGCGCATACCGCTGGCCCTGATCCCCCGGCAGGCCGCACGGGCCCTGGTGACGCACGTCCACGGGCAGGTGAGCCGGGACGGCAAAACCTTGCAAGTCGGCGATACGCTTGGAACCGGCGATATCCTGCGCACCGGCCAGGGGTCCGCCACCCTGTCGCTGGAAGACCGCAGCCTTCTCACCATCGCCCCCAACAGCGAAGTCCGGGTCCGCAATCTCCAGACGTTCCACGGCACCGGGCTGACGGATACGGTGCTGGACCTGCCGCACGGCAGCGTGGAGTCTTCCGTCGCGCCTGAAGACACCGGGGTGGGCCGCTTCGAAATCCGGACCCCCGCCACCGTCACCGGGGTGCGCGGCACACAGTTGCGCGTCCACGCGGGCAAAGCGGGATCCCGCCACGAAGTCCTGCACGGAGAGGCCGCAATCCGGAATCCCGCCCAGGCCGAACAACGGCTCGCACAGGATCACGGGGCCGCCTACGACACATCGGGAGCCTGGCTGGGCACCCAGGCCCTGCTCCCCGCTCCCGTGCTGCAGCCGCCTGAGCCGGGCGCATCATCGCTGGCCTGGACCCCCGTGCCAGGGTCCACGGCTTACCGGGTCCGGATCGCGCTGGACCCCGCCGGCACCCAGCTGGAATCCAGCCGGCAGGTCACACAGGCCCGCATCCCGCTTGACATGTCGGGAAGCGGCTTCCGCTACCTCTTCGTCAGGGCGATCGACGCCCTGGGCATCGAAGGCAGCGATGCCATGCTGCGCATCCGGATCACCAATAGCCTCATCAGCCCGGATGGGCGCCCGGTACTCAGCGGCGACGGCACCCCGATCAGCCTGGGCAACGGCTGAGGCATGTCCCGGTCGGCCGACCCCTACCCGCCCAGCCTGCAGCGGCGTCTGCTCGCGGAATGGCTGGGCCTGACGCTGGCGCTATCGCTGCTGGTCGCCGCCATCTCGATCTGGAGTCAATCCCCGGTCCTGCGCGACATCAACCAGCAGGCCTACGACCTGAGCATGCAGCTCACCCCGCGACCGGCGGCCGATCGCGACATTGTGGTGATCACCATCGACGACGCCAGCATCGAGGCCCTGGGCTACTGGCCCTGGCGGCGGGCCACCCATGCCGCCCTGCTGCCGCGCCTGCGCCTGGCGCGGGCAGTCGTCCTGGATCTGATCCTGGCCGACCCCCGCCCGGCCTACCCTCAGGACGACCAGCTGCTGGCCGCCGCCATGGCTGTCCACGGGCGCGTCGTGCTGCCCGAAGTGCTGGACCCGGAGGGCCGGCATGTCATCCACCCCCTGCCGGCGCTCGCCAGCGCGGCCGCCGCCGTCGGCCGCATCGATGCGCAACCCGGTCCCGACGGGCGACTGCGCGCCATCCAGCTATGGCGGACGACAGGCCAGGGCGTGCGCTTGCCCCATCTCAGCGTGGCGCTGGCGCGCGTGGCCGGCCTGGACGCCGCGACGCAGCCGGCGGCCGACACATCGTCCTACCTGCAATTCATCGACCCGGCCAGAACCTTCGTCCACTACCCCTATGCGGCCGTCCTGCGCGGCGAGATTCCAGAGTCGGCCTTCGAGAACCGGATCGTCCTGATCGGCGCATGGGCTTCCGGGCTGGGCGACCAACTGCCCACCGCCATGGGCCGCGGCCTGACCACCGGAGTGGAGATCCTGGCCGACAGTATCCAGAACCTGAAGCAGTCCCTGTGGATCCGCATCGCCTCGCCATGGGTCACCATTCCGGTGTCCTTATGCGTTCTTTTGCTGGTCTGCCTGGGATTACGCAAGCTATCCCCGCGCTACGGCCTGGCGGGCGCGCTGGCCGCTCTGCTGGGCTTCCTGGCGGCGGATGCCTGGCTCCTGGCTCAGGGCGGGCTCTGGATCCCGCCCGCAGGCCTGCTGCTGGCGATCGCCCTTGCCTACCCACTATGGACCTGGCGTCTCCAGGAGGCATCCCTGCAGCACATAGACCAGGAACTGGAGCGCCTGCAGATCCACCCGAGGCAAAACCCGCAGCAGGCAGCGCAATGGGTCGGCCCCAACACACTGCCCGAACGCGCCGCCCGCCTGCACCAGGCAGTCTCCCGTCTGAAAGCGGCCGCCCGGGACCAGCAAGATACCCTGGGGTTCATTTCCCACGACATGCGGTCACCGCAGAACGCCATCCTGGCCGCCATCGAGCTGCGCCGGGAGGCCCCCGACCGATGGACGGAATCCGGCACGCTGAGCCACATCGAAGCACAGGCTCATGCGACCTTGCACCTGGTGGACAATTTCGTTCAGCTGGCCCGCGCCGAATCCGCTCCTCTGCAAAAACACGCCTGCCTGCTGGACGATCTGGTCCAGGACTGCTGCGACCGGCGCTGGTCGCAGGCGGCGCAACGCCGCATCACACTGACTTTCCAGCCCTCCGGTCACGACAACATTGTCGACATCGATATCGAACTGATGCGCCGGGCGATCGGCAACCTCCTGGACAATGCCATCCAGTACAGCTTCGAAGGCGGGGAAATACGATGCAGCATCGACCGGGATGACTCCGCCTGCAGCATTCACATCCAGGACGCCGGCCCCGGCATCGGGCCCGAACAGATCCCCCACCTGTTCACCCGGTTCTGGCGCTCCGCCGGAGACGGCAAGAAGCCGGCGGGCAACGGACTGGGGCTGGCATTCGTCCAGACGGTCGCCCAGCGCCACGGAGGACAGGCCCGCTGCGTCAGCGAACCGGGACGCGGATCCCGGTTCAGCATCGACCTGCCAAATACGGACTGACAACAAGACCGCCGGGCGCCAGGGGTTTTGCCATTACACTAAGCAATTGCCCCTGCCTTCCATAGGGGCACTATCGTCACGATGCCCTCATGAACGCCCCCGTCGCCCCCGAATTGCTCGAACCCGCCCAGGCGCCCCGTCTGCGTGAAATCCCCTACAACTACACGTCCTGGTCGGACCGCGAAATCGTCTGCCGGCTGCTGGGCGAATCCGCCTGGCAGCTGCTGTCCGAACTGCGCGGCCAGCGGCGCACAGGCCGGTCGGCACGGATGCTGTTCGAAGTGCTGGGCGACATCTGGGTGGTGCAGCGCAACCCCTATCTGCAAGACGACCTGCTGGACAATCCGAAACGGCGGCATCAGCTGGTCGAGGCGCTGAACCACCGCCTGAACGAAATCGACCAGCGCCGCGACGACGATCACGGGGTGCGAGATGCCCAGGTGCAACAGCTGCTGGCGGCGGCCCGCAGCGCGGTCGCCACCTTCGAGGCGGACTTCGTCTCGGTCGAAAAACTGCGCCATGACGCCCTGAAGCAGCTGTCACGCCTGACCAAGCGGGACAATATCCGCTTCGACGGCCTGTCGCGGGTGTCCCACGTCACCGATGCGACCGACTGGCGGGTGGAATATCCCTTCGTCGTGCTGATGCCCGACACGGAAGACGAAATCGCCGCCCTGGTGCGGGCCTGCATCCACCTGGGCCTGACTATCGTGCCTCGCGGCGGCGGCACCGGCTACACGGGCGGCGCGATTCCGCTGACATGGCGCTCGGCGGTGATCAACACCGAAAAGCTGGACGCCATCGGCGTTGTCGAAGCCATCGCCCTGCCTGGCGTGGAACAGCCGGTGCACACCATCCTGACCGGGGCCGGAGTCGTCACGCGCCGCGTAGCCGAGGCTGCGGAAGCGGCCGGGCGAGTCTTCGCGGTGGACCCGACATCGGCGGACGCTTCCTGCGTGGGCGGCAACGTCGCCATGAACGCGGGCGGGAAGAAAGCCGTATTGTGGGGCACGGCGCTGGACAACCTGGCCTGGTGGCGCATGGTCGACCCCCAGGGCGACTGGCTGGAAATCACCCGCCTCGACCACAATCTGGGCAAGATCCACGATGTCGAGCAGGCCCGTTTCGAACTGAAATGGTTCGACGGCCGCCAGGCCCCCGGCCAGACGCTCCTGAAAACCGAGGTTCTCGCCATCGAGGGCCGTCGTTTCCGCAAGGCCGGCCTGGGCAAGGACGTGACCGACAAATTCCTGGCCGGCCTGCCCGGCGTGCAAAAAGAAGGCTGCGACGGCCTGATCACGGCCGCGCGCTGGATCCTGCATCGCATGCCCACGCACACGCGCACGGTCTGCATGGAATTCTTCGGCCAGGCCCGCCATGCCGTGCCGTCCATCGTCGAGGTCAAGCACTATCTGGACACCGACGGCCGTGCCAACGGCGCCATCCTGGCCGGTCTGGAACACCTGGACGAGCGCTATCTGCGGGCCGTGGGCTACGCCACCAAAAGCAAACGCGGCACCTTGCCCAAAATGGTGCTGATCGGCGACATCGTGGGCGACGACGAACACGCCGTGGCCCTGGCCGCCAGCGAGGTCGTGCGCATCGCCAACTCGCGCCACGGGGAAGGCTTCATCGCCGTCAGCCCCGAAGCCCGCAAGAAATTCTGGCTGGACCGCGCCCGCACCGCCGCGATCTCCCGCCACACCAACGCCTTCAAGATCAACGAAGACGTGGTGATCCCGCTGCCGCGCATGGGCGAATACACGGATGCCATCGAACGCATCAACATCGAACTGTCCACGCGCAACAAGCTGCGCCTGATCGACGCCCTGGAAAGCTACCTGCAGGGGGATCTGCCCGTGGGCAAGGCCGAAGACCCGGACGATGCCGAACACACCCGGGAATTCATCCTGTCCACCCGCCGCCACGACGCCCTGGACACCCTGGCCGCCGTGCGCCGGCGCTGGGCCTGGTTGCTGGACCACCTGGATGCATCCCTGGCCGATCACCTGGACACCCTGGCGGCCCTGGGCCTGGAACCCCTGCTGCCCGCCCTGCGGGAACGCCTGGCCGCGCAGCCCGACAGCCGCATCGTGGACATCATCCAGGACCATACCCTGCGCATTTCCTGGAAGGCCGATATCCGGGGCGCCATGGAACGCCACTTCGCCGGGGCGGAATGCGCCGCCGTCCTGGCCGGTTTGCAGGCCACGCATGACCGCATCCTGAAAAGCCGGGTCTTCGTCGCCCTGCACATGCATGCGGGCGATGGCAACGTGCACACCAACATCCCGGTCAATTCGGACGACTACGAGATGCTGCGCGAAGCCAACCAGGCCGTGGCCCGCATCATGGGCATCGCCCGCAGCCTGGACGGCGTGATTTCCGGCGAACACGGCATCGGGCTGACGAAACTCGAATTCCTGACCGAGGCCGAGCTGGGCCCCTTCCAGGACTACAAGCGGCGCGTCGATCCCCACGGACATTTCAACGCGGGCAAGCTGATGCCCGGCGCCGACCTGTCGCGCGCCTGGACGCCCAGCTTCAACCTGCTGGGCTACGAATCGCTGATCATGCAGCGCAGCGAAATCGGCGCCATTTCCAATGCCATCAAGGACTGCCTGCGCTGCGGCAAGTGCAAGCCCGTGTGCGCCACGCACGTGCCGCGCGCCAACCTGCTGTATTCGCCGCGCAACAAGATCCTGGCAACGTCCCTGCTGATCGAGGCCTTCCTGTACGAGGAGCAGACCCGGCGCGGGGTCAGTATCCGCCACTGGGAAGAATTCGAGGACGTGGGCGATCACTGCACGCTCTGCCACAAGTGCTACAACCCCTGTCCGGTGGACATCGATTTCGGCGACGTGTCCATGGAAATGCGGGCCTTGCTGCGGCGGATGGGAAAAAAATCCTTCAACCCCGGCACCGCGGCATCCATGTTCTTCCTGAACGCGAAGGACCCGCGCGTGATCAAGGCGACCCGCACGGCCATGATCGACATGGGCTACAAAGCCCAGCGCCTGGCCCACGATCTGCTGGCGCCGGTCGCCAAGAAGCAGATGGCGCACCCGCCGGCCACGGTGGGCAAGGCGCCGGTGCGCGAACAGGTGATCCACTTCATCAACAAGAAAATGCCCGGCGGCCTGCCCAAGCAGACCGCCCGCAAGCTGCTGGACATCGAAGACCCGAACATCGTCCCCATCATCCGCAATCCGGCGACCACCGCGCCCGACACGGAGGCCGTGTTCTATTTTCCCGGCTGCGGCTCGGAGCGACTGTTTTCCCAGGTGGGCCTGGCGACCCAGGCGATGCTATGGCACGTAGGGGTGCAGACCGTGCTGCCGCCGGGCTATCTGTGCTGCGGCTACCCGCAGCGCGGCAACGGCCTGGCCGACAAGGCCGAGCAGATGATGACGGACAACCGCGTACTGTTCCACCGCATGGCGACGACGCTGAACTACCTGGACATCAAGACGGTGGTGGTCAGTTGCGGCACCTGCTACGACCAGTTGGAAAGCTACGAATTCGACAAGATCTTCCCGGGCTGCCGGCTGATCGACATCCATGAATACCTGCTGGAAAAGGGGGTGGACATCGCCGGGGTGCAGGGGGTTCGCTACATCTATCACGATCCCTGCCACACGCCGATGAAGCAGCAGGACCCGATGAAGACGGTGAAGTCGCTGCTGGGCGAATCGAACGCGATCAAGACCGACCGCTGCTGCGGCGAATCGGGGACGCTGGCGGTGTCGCGGCCCGACATCTCGACGCAGATCCGTTTCCGCAAACAGGAAGAACTGGCGAAGAACACGGCCGCGATCCGCGCCGATGGCTTCCAGGGAGAGGTCAAGATGGTGACGTCCTGTCCGTCCTGTCTGCAGGGGCTGGCGCGCTACGAGCAGGACACGGGGCTATCGGCCGACTACATCGTGGTGGAAATGGCCAAGCACCTGCTGGGGGACAGCTGGATGCCGGATTATGTGAAGGCGGCGAATTCGGGGGGGATTGAAAGGGTGCTGGTGTAGGGGTGTCGGGGTTTCAGGGTATTGGCGTCTTTGAGGCGTTGGCATCTGAAACCCGGTGCTGCGCAGTTCACCCCTCTGGGTCGCCCTGTTCGGCGGTCCTCCCTGCGGTCGGACTGCCCGGCCCTTCCTCGTCCGAGCGGGCGGCAGGCAAACTCGTCGCTACGCTCCTCAGACAGTGCCCGCCTTGCTGCCCGCTCTCCCTTCGGAAGCCGCCGGCGCCTCACGCGGTTGACCCAGAGGGGTGAACTGCGCAACACCTGGCGGCAGCATCATGCGGGGGGCACGGGCGAGGCTCCCGGAAAACCAAGAGTCCGCAGTGGGGCTTAACGGCGCCCCCTGGAACATCACGGCGGCTTCAGGCCTCCGGACCCGTCTCGAATTCGCAGACGGTGTAGACCGGCAGTCCTGAATCGCGCACGGCCTTGGAGCCGCCCAGGTCGGGCAGATCGATGATGGCGGCGGCCTCGGCGACGTTGGCGCCCAGGCGCTGCAGCAGGCGGGACGCCGCCAGCATGGTGCCGCCGGTGGCGATCAGATCGTCGATCAGCAGGACGCGCTGGCCGGGGCGCACGGAATCCGTGTGCATTTCGACGGTGGCGTTGCCGTATTCCAGGGCGTATTCTTCAGCGACGGTGCGAAAGGGCAGTTTGCCCTGTTTACGCACGGGCACGAAGCCCAGGTTCAATTCGTAGGCCAGGACGGACCCGACGATGAAGCCGCGCGCGTCGATGCCCGCGACCAGATCCAGGCGCTGGCGCATATAGCGGTAGACGAACAGGTCGATCAGCACCCGGAACGAACGCGGGTCCTGCAGCACGGGCGTGATGTCGCGAAACTGGACACCCGGTTTCGGCCAGTCGGGCACGGTGCGGATCGTGTCGCGGATGTACTGGGCCGGATCGGTTTGCATGGCATCATCCTGATAGAAGGCAAGGCGGCGACAGTTTAACAAGCCGCCATATCTTTCACAGTAAAATCGACGGATGCATACCCAACCCCAGATCACCCCGGACGCCCTGCGCCAAAGCGCGGCTCGCACCTTCGACATCGAGATCCAGGCCCTGCAGGCCTTGCGGGGGCGCATCGACGGCCGTTTCGAACAAGCCGTGCGCCTGATTCTGGACTGTCCGGGGCGCGTGGTCGTCACGGGCATCGGGAAATCCGGCCATGTCGCCCGCAAGATCGCCGCCACGCTGGCCTCGACGGGCACGCCGGCATTCTTCATGCATGCCGCCGAAGCCATCCACGGCGATCTGGGCATGCTGACGGGCCAGGATATCCTGCTGGCGGTGTCCTATTCCGGATCTGCCCAGGAACTGATCACCATCATTTCCGTGGCCAAGCGCATGGGCACGCGCATCATCGCCATGACGGGGCACGACGATTCCGAACTGGCGCGCAGCGCCGACCTGGCCCTGGATGCGGCGGTCGATCACGAAGCCTGCCCGCTGAACCTGGCGCCGACGGCCAGCACCACGGCGGCCCTGGTGCTGGGCGATGCCATTGCCGTCGCCTGCCTGGAAGCCCGGGGCTTCAACCGCGACGATTTCGCCCGATCCCATCCCGGCGGGGCGCTGGGCCGCCGCCTGCTGACCTCCGTGGCCGACATCATGCGCAGCGGCGCCGCCCTGCCGCGGGTGCGCCCGGACACGCTGATCCCCGATGCACTGACGGAAATGTCCGCCAAGGGCATGGGCATGACCATCGTGCTCGACCAGAACCGCCCTGTGGGCATTTTCACGGATGGCGACCTGCGCCGCATGATCGCCCAGCACGGCGACATCCGCGCGCTGCCGGTGTCTGCCGGCATGAGCCGCCACCCCCGGACCATCGCCGCCGACGCCCCCGCCATCGAAGCGGCGACCATCATGGATGCCCATAAGCTGAATCAGATGCTGGTGCTGGATGCCGACGGGCTATTATTGGGTGCTTTGCACATGCACGACCTTCTGGCCGCCAAGGTGATCTGATGAATGAACTGCCCGGTTTCTCCCACCCTGCCGAAGCCCAGATCCTGGCGCGCGTGTCGACGGACATCCGCAGCCGCGCCGGCGCCGTGCGCCTGATGATTTTCGACGTGGACGGCATCCTGACCGACGGCAGCCTCTGGTATGGCGAACACGGCGAAGCCGTCAAGCCCTTCAACGCGCTGGACGGCCATGGGCTGCGCCTGCTGCGCGAACAGGGCATCCGCGTCGCCTGGGTCAGCGGTCGGAAAAGCGCCATCACCGCCCGCCGGGCCGCCGAACTGGGCATTTCGCCCGCCCTGCAGGGCATCCACGACAAGATCAACACGGTCGAAGAACTGGCCCGCGACGCGGGGTTGCGACTGGACGCCGTGGGCTACATGGGCGACGACATCATCGATCTGCCCGTGCTGCGACGCGTAGGCTTCGCCGTCAGCGTCCCCAACGCGCCGCTTTACGTCAGCCAGGCGGCCCACTGGGTCACCGGCCTGTCCGGCGGCCGGGGCGCCGTGCGCGAATGCTGCGACCTGATCCTGGCGGCTCAGGGGCGCCTGGGCGCCTGCTTCACCGCGTCCCTGTCCACACTGGGCGGTGCCATCCAATGAAAGAACGGCTGCCCAGTCTGGTCGCCATTCTGCTCCTGGGCCTGCTGGTGCTCGGCACCTGGTGGGCGTCCGACTACGCCCTGCGTTCAATCCAGATCGATCCGCCCCGGCGCATGACCCACGAACGAGACTCCTGGGCCAGCGCCTTCGTCATGGTGCGCACCAATCCCCAGGGGCATGCCATCAACCGCCTGGAAGGCAGCGCGATGGCGCACTACCCCGACACCGACAGCTACGACATCACGGCCCCCCGCGCGGTCGGCCATCAACCGAATTCCCCCATCACCGTCGGCACCGCCGAAATGGGCACGCTGGACCAGCACGGCGAGCGCATCGTCCTGAACGGCAATGCCCACCTGAAACGGCTGCCCGACGCCAATCACCAGCTGCTGGACGTGCGCAGCGACCAACTGACCATCGAGCCCGACCAGGACCTGGTCTATACCGATCACCCGGCGCTGGTCATCAACGGCAATTCCACGATGCGCGGCCAGGGGATGCGCTACGATAACCGCACCCGCCAGCTGACGGTCAAGGCCGCCAGCGACGTCAAGATTTCCGGCGAAGATCAAGCGGCCCGCAATGCCGGACCTAAAAAGGCCCCACAACCATGAAAACCTTGCCTCTAGCTCTGCTCGCCGCATCGGCGGCCTGTTGCCTGACGCTGTCCGCCCAGGCAGCCCCCGCCCAGGACAAGACCGCGGAACCCGACACCGTCATTCTGTCGGACACCCTGCACTACGACGACGTCAGCAAGACCAGCACCTTCACCGGCAACGTGGTCCTGACCCGGGGCGCCATGACCCTGCGGGCCGACAAGCTCGTCACCCACGAAGACGCCCAGGGCAACCAGTTCGGCACCGCCACTGCGGACAAGAGCGGCACCGTCACCATCCGCCAGGAAAATCCGGCCAAATTCGAAACCCTGATCGCCACCGGGCAACAGGCGGATTACGTGGGGCAGGCCGGCGATATCACCCTGACCGGCCAGGCTACCGTGACACGCCAGATCTGCGGCCAGACGTTCGACAACGTCCGGGGCGCCAAAATCATCTATCACGACAAGACCGGCACCTACGAAGCCTTCGGCGGAAAGAATTCCGCTGCCGCAGGCGGACGCGTCCGTTCGCTGGCGCAGCCGCAATCCCGCATCGACCAGGCCATCGCCAAATGCCGCGCGGGACACTCCGCAGGACGCTCGTAACCGCCTGAATCACCATATGCCCGTCACCGCATCACAATCCACCTCCGAACCCCCGCGCAGCAGCGGCTGCCTCCAGGCCATCGGCCTGGGCAAGACCTTTGGCCGGCGCGCGGTGGTCCAGGATGTTTCCCTCTCCGTCGACAGCGGCGAAGTCGTCGGCCTGCTGGGCCCCAACGGCGCCGGCAAGACCACCAGCTTCTACATGATCGTCGGCCTGATTCCCGCCGACACCGGCCGCATCGCCATCGATCACCACGACGTCACGGGCGTGCCCATGCACCGGCGCGCCCGCCTGGGGCTGTCGTATCTGCCCCAGGATGCGTCCGTCTTCCGGCGTCTCACCGTGGAACAGAACATCCGCGCCGTGCTGGAACTGCAACGCGACGCGCAAGGCCACGCCCTGTCCGGCCACGCGATCGAGGAACGCCTGGAGTCCCTGATCGACGAACTGCAGATCGAGCACATCCGCCGCAACATGGCGCTGTCGCTGTCCGGCGGGGAACGACGCCGGGTGGAAATCGCCCGGGCGCTGGCCACGCATCCCCGCTTCATTCTGCTGGACGAACCCTTTGCAGGCGTCGACCCGATCGCCGTCATCGAGATCCAGCGGATCGTGCAGTTCCTGCGCGGGCGCAATATCGGCGTCCTGATCACCGACCACAACGTGCGTGAAACCCTGGGCATCTGCGACCGCGCCTACATCATCAGCGAAGGCCGGGTGCTGACCAGCGGGCACCCCAGCGAGATCGTCGACAACGAAGCCGTGCGCCAGGTGTATCTGGGCAAGAATTTCCGGATGTAGGCCCGGCGGGCCGGGGGAAAGGGCCCCCACGCCGCGTAGCCTTCGGCTGCTTGCTGCCCCCCGAGGGGGCGCTTTGACGCTTGGGGGCGGCCCAGCGCGCCAAAAGGGCCCCCACGCCGCACAGCCTTCGGCTGCTTGCTGTCCACCTCGCAGCTTGCATGCTGCTCGGATTCACCAGGCACAGGCCAGTCCTCAGGACTGCCCTGTGTCCGGGTTCATCCCCCGAGGGGGCGCTTGGGGCGGCCCGGCGCGCCAAAAGGCCGCCGTGCCAAAAACAAATCGCCCCGGCATCCAGGGGCGATTTTCATGGGCGCCGCCGGAAATCGTCAGCAGCCAATCCAAGCATCTTACCTCTTTTTGCCCCTCTTGCTGTCTTTCCGCCAATCGGTACACTGGGGTTGTCATCAACCTGTCAGAAAAGGAGGCCTCTTCCCCCACATCCCCGGTTCTTCACCGAACCGCCCCTGTATTTTTCCGCAAGGAGCCTGCACTATGAGCCTGACAATCACCGGTCGCCATCTGGAAATCACCCCCGCCATCCGCGAATACGTCCACACAAAGACCGCTCGCGTTCTGCGGCACTTCGATCAGGTCATCGATACCCAGGTCATGCTCTCCATCGAACCGCTCAAGCACACGGCTGAAATCACCATGCGCCTGCGCGGCAAGGACCTGCATTGCGAAGCCTCGGATGACAATCTGTACGCGGCCATCGACCTGCTGGTCGACAAAGTCGACCGCCAGGTGATCAAATACAAATCCAAGGCTCAAACCTACGCGCACGAACCCCCGAAACGTCAGGAAATCCACGCTGAATAAGCATCCTGAACGGCCGGCTCGACTCGGCCGCCACTGACTCCATGGCCTCGCAGCGCTGCTCCGGGGCCATGTTGGTATCCAGGGGTCTTCTGACACCTATAATGGGGCCCATGAACCTCAGTTCCCGCATCCTGCCGCCCGGCAACATCGTCCTGGATCTGGCGGCCACCAGCAAGAAACGCGCCTTCGAGCACGCCGGCCTGCTGTTTGAAAACCATCAGGGCGTGGCCCGCATGTCGGTGTTTCACAGCCTGCTGGCGCGCGAGCGCCTGGGCTCGACCGCTCTGGGGCACGATGTCGCCATCCCCCACGGACGGCTGAAAGACCTGCGCGAGCCGCACGCGGCCTTCATCCGGTTGGCCAACCCCATCCGCTTCGATGCCAACGACGGGCGCACTGCGCGGCTATTGTTTTTCCTGCTGATGCCCGAAGCCGCCACCCAGACCCATCTGGACCTGTTGGCGGCCATCGCCCGCCTGCTGTCCGATCCCCAGGTGCGCCAGACGCTGGCCCAGTCCACGGACCCGCTGCAGATCCACCAACTCATCCTGAACGGCACCCAGCCCCCGCCCACCGACCATGCTGACCATTCAAGAGCTGATTCGTGACAACGCCGACAAGATCAGCTTCACCTGGCTAGCGGGGCAGGAAGCCGCCGCCGACCGCGCCATCCCGGACACCCGGGAAGCCGCCGCCGATCTTGTCGGCCACTTGAACCTGATCCACCCCAGTCGCATCCAGGTCTTCGGCACAGAGGAAATCTCCTACTACAAACGCCTGGATTCCAAACGCCGCCGGCATCACCTGGAAGACCTGGTCGCAGGCGGCGTCCCGGCCATCGTGCTGGCGGGCGGCACCGCGCCGCCCGACGACCTGCAGGCCTTCTGCGAGGAACAGGCCATCCCCCTGGTGGGCACCCCGACCGATGCGGCCCACCTGATCGACCTGCTGCGCATTTATCTGGGCAAGCGCATCGCGCCCAAAACCACGGTGCACGGCGTCTTCATGGACGTGCTGGGCCTGGGGGTGCTGATCACCGGGGAATCCGGCCTGGGGAAAAGCGAACTGGCCCTGGAACTGATTTCACGCGGCCATGGCCTGGTGGCCGACGACGCCGTCGAACTGTCGCGCACCGCCCCCAATTTCGTCGAAGGCCAATGCCCGTCGCTGCTGCAGAATCTCCTGGAAGTCCGCGGCCTGGGCCTGCTGGACATCCGCACGATCTTCGGTGAAACCTCCGTGCGGCGCAAGATGAAGATCAAGCTCATCGTGCACCTGGTGCGCATGACGCCCGATAATTTCGAACGACTGCCCATGCAGGACGAATACCAGGACATCCTGGGCATCCCCATCCGCCGCGTCATGCTGCAGGTGGCGGCGGGCCGCAACCTGGCCGTGCTGGTCGAGGCGGCCGTGCGCAATACGATCCTCAGCCTGCGCGGCATCGACACCATGGGCGAATTCATCGAACGCCAGGCCCTGGCCATCATGGAAAGCACCCGGGAGAAACGCCCTTGACCTCTTTCTTTTCCTTCCACGGCGCGATCCGACCGGGCCTCCGAGGCGCCCGATGCTGAATATCGTCCTCATCACGGGCATTTCCGGATCGGGCAAATCCGTGGCCCTGCGCATGCTGGAGGACACCGGTTACACCTGCATCGACAACCTGCCCGTCCGCTTTCTGCATGAATTCATCGCCAGCACCCAGGACAGCGGCCTGGAACGGGTCGCCGTCTCCATCGACGTACGCACTCCGGGCGACCTGGATGAACTGCCCGGCATTCTGACCAGCCTGCGGGCCATGGGCATGGCCCTGCACGTCATTTTCCTGGACGCCGACGACCACACCCTGATGCAGCGGTATTCGGAATCCCGGCGCCGCCACCCCCTGACCGACCGCCTGCGAAAGGAAGGCCTGGACGCCTCGCTGCAGGACTGCATCAGCCGCGAACGGGATCTGCTGGCGCCCTTGCGCCACCAGGAACACGTCATCGACACATCCGACCTGACGCCCGGGCAACTGCGCAGCTGGGTCCGCGATCTGGTCCGGGTGGACCGGGCTTCGGTCATTCTGACTTTTGAATCCTTTGCCTACAAGCGCGGCGTGCCGCACGATGCGGACCTGGTCTTCGACGTGCGCTGCCTGCCCAACCCCCACTACGACCCCCAGTTACGCCCCCTGACCGGACGCGACGAGCCGGTAGCCGCCTGGCTGGCTCAGTTCGGCAGCGTCGATGCCATGATCGAGGACATTTCCAGCTTCATCCGCAAATGGCTGCCGCTGTACATGCAGGACACGCGCAATTACCTGACGGTCGCCATCGGCTGCACCGGCGGACAGCATCGCTCGGTCTACGTTACCGAGCAACTGGCCCGGCGCTTCGCCGATCATTCACCCTTGCTGGTCCGCCACCGCAACCCGATGCTGCACACTCCGACCCCATGACCCACGCCCTGCCAAACCGCCCCGCCGCCCCCGCCCGCTGGCCCGCCGCCATGCGGCCCCTGCTGGTGGGCGGCCTGTGCGTGCTGCTGGCGGTGCTGGCGGGCTGCGCCTCCCGATCCGGCGGCTACTACAAGGACGACGGCCCAGGCAGCGACATCCCGGCCGACATCGCCTCGATCCCGGACGCCGTGCCGCGCATCGAGCGCCATGCCCCGGCGAACTTCCGGCCCTACGAGGTCTTCGGCGTGCGGTACGTCCCCATCGGCGAAGACCAGCCCTACCGCCAGGAAGGCATCGCTTCCTGGTACGGCCGCAAATTCCATGGGGAAAAGACCGCCAACGGCGAAACCTACGACATGTATGCCATGACGGCCGCCCACCCGACCCTGCCGATCCCCAGCTACGCCCGGGTCACCAGCCGCGCCAACGGGCGATCGGTCATCGTGCGCATCAACGACCGCGGTCCCTTCCATTCGGGGCGGATCATCGACCTGTCCTACGTGGCCGCCGCCAAGCTGGGCCTGATCGGCCCGGGCAGCGGGCGCGTCACGGTCCAGGCCATCACCAACGCCGATATCCGCGCCGGACGCTATCCCAGCGCCCCCCTGATGGCCTCGGCCAGTCCGGTGGCCGAATCCGCCCAACCGCAAGCCCGTCCGATCAGCGCGCCGCCGTCCGCGCCGCCCGCCGCGCCCGCGCCCATGCCCGCAGCCATGACCGCCACGGCCCCGACAGCGGGGGGCATCTACCTGCAATTCGGCGCCTTCTCCTCCGAAGACAATGCCCAGGCCCTGGCCCAACGCGTCAACGCGCAAATGGACCAGGCGCTGGGCCAGGCATCCGTCAGCTATCAGCCGCCGCTCTATAAAGTCCGCATGGGGCCGTTCCCGTCCAGGGACCAGGCCCACCACACCGCCAGCACGCTGTCGGCATCGGCCGGACTGAACCCTGTCGTTGCCATGGATCAGGGGCTTTGACGCAGCGCCCAGGCATATAGGCGGTCACGCGGCAGCCCGGTGGCCGCCGCGCCGATCCGGGCCGCATCGCGCACGGACAGTTCCGCCAGCAACACCCGCATCAGCCGTTCCTGATCCGCCGACAGCTCATCCTCCGTCGCGACGACCTGTTCGGGCGCATGCAGCACCAGCACGAATTCCCCCTGACCGCGATGCGGGTCCTGCGCCAGCCAATCCAGGACCTGCCCCAGGGGCTGAGTGCTGATTTCCTCGAACCGTTTGCTCAGTTCGCGCGCCACCGTCAGGACGCGATCCCCCCCGGCCAGTTCACACAGATCGGCCAGCGCCGCCTGCAAGCGATGCGGAGTTTCAAACATGACCACCGGCACGGGCCAGTCCAGCCAGCGCGCCAGCCATTTACGGCGCGCCTGGGCCTTGGACGGCAGAAAGCCGGCAAAGGCGAACCCGGGCTCCTCATCGCGTGTGGCGCCGCTGGCCATCAGGGCGGCGATCACGGCGCTGGGCCCCGGCAAGGGCATGACCCGATAGCCCGCTGCCTGCACCCGGCGCACGATGCGGGCGCCGGGATCGCTGACAGCCGGCGCGCCCGCGTCGGAGACCAGGGCGATGCGCTGGCCCTGGGCCAAGCGCTGCACGATAGCGTCGGCCGCCTGCTGCTCATTGTGCCGGTGAGCCGCCAGCAAGGGCGTGGAGATGCCCCAGGCATCCAGCAAGGTCCGGCTGGTGCGGGTGTCTTCCGCCGCGATGGCATCGCAACGGCGCAAGGCTTCCCAGGCCCGCAGGCTGAAGTCGCCCAGATTGCCGATGGGGGTGGCCACCACGTACAGGCAGGCGGCGGGCCAGGTCTGCGCCGCCACCTGTTGGGCGTGACGTTTCCACGTCACTGCCCCTTCATCCAGACCGTCTGTTTCCGTCATACTGAATTCCTCTTCCCGGAATGATTCCGCCCCATGCCCACCGATCCCTATGCCCGGGCGCAAGAGGCCCAGCGCCTGGCCTGGCAGCGGCGTCAACGGACACTGCGCGCCTCGGCCCGCCGGCTGGCGCGGCCCACCGCGCCGGATGAACCGTCCGCCAAGGCGGGATCGCCGACACAGCGCCAGGGGCGCGCCGCCGAAGCCCTGGCAGCTCGATACCTGGAGGCCCGGGGCGTACCGACGCTGGCCCGCAATCTGCGCTGCAAGGCCGGCGAGATCGACCTGATCGCCCGCCGTGGCTCCGTCCTGATCTTCATCGAAGTGCGCCAGCGCCGCAACCAGCGCTACGGCGGCGCCGCCGCCAGTGTAAACCGGGTCAAGCAGGCCCGCCTGGTCCGGGCGGCACGATATTTTCTGCCCTTTCTGAGCCGAAAATATTTCGCCGGCAGGCCGCCGCCCTGCCGCTTCGACGTGATCAGCATCGAAAGCGGCCGTATCGACTGGATCCAGGACGCCTTCCGGATGTGAAAACGGTTACGTTCCACCATGCCCGTCCGGCGCGGTCATGCGATAATCAGGCGCATGGATATGACTTCCCGCATGACGTCGCACTTCGATGATGCCGTCGACACGATCAAGGCCAGCGCCCGCGAACTGGCTCCCGCCCTGGCGGCCGGGGTGGACCTGCTGTTCGGCGCGCTGACCAACAATGCCCGCATCCTGGCCTGCGGCAACGGCGGATCGGCGGCCGACGCCCAGCACTTCGTGGCTGAACTGGTCGGCCGCTTCGAGCGCGATCGCCTGCCGCTGGCCGGCATCGCCCTGAATACCGACACCTCGATCATGACGGCGGTGGGCAACGACTACAGCTTCGCCTCCGTCTTCGAACGCCAGGTCAATGCTTTGGGGCAGCCCGGCGACGTGCTGGTGGCCATCTCGACCAGCGGCAACTCGCCCAACGTCCTGAAGGCCATCGAAGCCGCCCACGAACGCGAAATGCAGGTCATCGCCCTCTCCGGAAAGGGCGGTGGCCAGATCAACAGCCTGCTCTACGAGACCGACATCCATCTGTGCGTCCCGCACGACCGCACCATGCGCATCCAGGAAGTCCACATCCTGCTGCTGCATGCGCTGTGTGACGGCATCGACGCCCTGCTCCTGGGAGACCCCCTCTGATGCCCTTGTCCGATCGCCTGTCCGCCACCCGCCCCCTGGCCCGCTGCCTGCTCAGCCTGGCCTGCCTGTCCTCACTGTCCGGCTGCGGCCTGCTGCTGATCGGCGGCACGGCCGCCACCACGACTCTCGTGGCCACGGACCGCCGCACCGCCGGCGAGCAGGTTGACGACCAGACCATCGAATTGCGGGTCTCCAGCGAAATGAACAAGGCCTTCGGCGACAAGGCCCGCGTCGTCGGCACGGCCTACGCCGGCCGGCTGCTGCTGGTGGGCGACGTGCCCACCGACGCCGACCGTCAGCAGGCCGTCACGATCGCCCGCGGCATCACCAAGGTCCGAGAGGTCGACGACTACATCCGCGTGGGCGACCTGACGCCGCTCAGCGTGCGCACCAACGACACCTGGATCACCTCGAAGGTCAAAAGCCAGTTGACGACGACCGAGAACGTGCCTTTCCGCACCATCAAGGTCACGACCGAACGCGGGATCGTCTACCTGATGGGCAAAGTCACCGCCACCGAAGGCGATCTGGCGGCCAAGGTCGTCTCGGGTGTATCCGGGGTCAACAAAGTCGTAAAATTATTCCAGATCGTGTCGCGGGAAAGCCTGATCACCGATCCCGGCAAGCCGGCGCCCGTCACGGATTCCAGCGCTTCCAGCCCTGCTGCCGCACCGGCATCATCACCGGCAGCTGACGGCGGGGGCGCACAACCCATGCCTGTGCAATGAAGAAAATCGTTCTCGGCCTGGCAGCGGTGATTGCAATCGGCGCCGCTGCCCTCTGGCAATTCCAGGGTTCCGCTCAAGCGGCCCCCAATGTCGCATTCACCGATCTGCAGGGCAAGACCGTCACCACGCAAGACCTGCGCGGCAAGGTCGTGCTGGTGAAATTCTGGGCCACCAGCTGCGTCACCTGCATCGCCCAGATGCCCGACACCATCCGCCATTACCAGGATCTCAAAGCCCGGGGGTTCGACACGATCGGCGTGGCCATGCAGTATGACCCGCCCAACTACGTCAAGAACTACACGGAAACCCGCCAGCTGCCGTTCCCGGTGGTGATCGACGCCCAGGGCAAGATCGCCCAGGCGTTCGGCGACGTGCGCCTGACCCCGACCGCTTTCCTGATCGACAAACAGGGCCGCATCATCAAGCGCTACCTGGGCAATTACGATGAACAGGCCTTCCTGGCCACCGTGGAAAAGGCTCTGGCTTCATGAATACGCTTGCGGACACCGCCCCGGCACTGTCGGCCACCATCAAGGCCGAAGTGCTCTCCGAGGCCCTGCCCTACATCCGTCGCTTCCACGGCAAGACCGTCGTCATCAAGTACGGCGGCAACGCCATGACCGACGAGCACCTGCAGCGCAGCTTCGCCCATGACGTGGTGCTGCTGAAGCTGGTCGGCTTGAACCCGGTCGTGGTGCACGGCGGCGGGCCGCAGATCAACAGCGCCCTGAAACGCATCGGCAAGGAAGGCACCTTCATCCAGGGGATGCGCGTCACCGATGCCGAGACCATGGAAGTCGTCGAATGGGTGCTGGGCGGCCAGGTCCAGCAGGACATCGTCATGATGGTCAACGAGGCCGGCGGCAAGGCCGTGGGCCTGACCGGCAAGGACGGCTGCCTGATCCAGGCGCGTAAAAAACTGATGCCCGACCCCGACCATCCCGGCGACATGCTGGACATCGGCTTCGTGGGCGACATCGAACGCATCGAGCCGGCCGTGGTCAAGGCGCTGCAGGACGATCAGTTCATCCCCATCATCTCGTCCATCGGCTACGGCGAGGACGGCCAGGCCTACAACATCAATGCCGACGTGGTCGCCGGCAAGATGGCCGAAGTCCTGGGGGCCGAAAAACTGGTCATGCTGACCAACACCCCGGGCGTGCTGGACAAGAACGGCGAGCTGCTGCGCAGTCTGTCGGCCCAGACCATCGACACGCTGTTCCAGGACGGCACCTTGTCGGGCGGCATGCTGCCGAAGATCTCGTCGGCCCTGGATGCCGCGCGCTACGGCGTCAATTCGGTCCACATCATCGATGGCCGGGTGCCCCACTGCCTGCTGCTGGAAATCCTGACCGACCGCGGCGTCGGCACGATGATCAGTTCGCACTGAATCCCATGTCACCGCTACGCGCCCCCAGCCCCTTGCGGCGGGGGCGGTCCGCTCCGCCGGATGGCCCGGTCTGGCTGTTCGACCTGGACAACACCCTGCACGACGCTTCTCATGCGATCTTCGGCATGATCGACCAGCGCATGAGTTCCGCCGTCGCCCAGGCCCTGAACGTGCCGGACGATCAGGCCAACGTGCTGCGACAGCGCTACTGGAAACGCTATGGCGCCACGGCGATCGGCCTGGCGCGGCATCACAGCGTGAATCTGCGCCAATTCCTGGCCACCTGTCACGATTTCGACGTCGCCCCGCTGGTCCGAGCGGAAACCGGCCTGAAGGCCCGGCTGCGCGAACTGCCCGGCACCCGCATCGTGCTGACCAATGCCCCCGCCCACTATGCCCGCCGCGTCCTGAAGGCGCTGGGCGTGCTGCAGGAATTCGACGGGCTCTGGGCCATCGACCACATGATGCCCATGGGCCTGCCGCGCCCCAAGCCATCGCTGGGGCTGATGCGCCAGATCGTCGCCCGGCTGGGCGTGCCGGCGCACCGCATCATCCTGGTGGAAGACACCCTGCGCAACCTGAAATCCGCCCGCCAGGCGGGCCTGGGAACCGCCTACCTATACCATCCGGGCACGCCGTTCGCCCGGCAGCAGCACGGCCGCGACCTGTACGTGGACGTCCGCGTCAATCGCCTGAGCACCCTGCTGCTGCAGGCGCGCGCCGGGCGCATACCGGGCATTCGGGATCGCGCTTGAAGCGGATCGTATGCCACTGCATGCGCAGGGCATCGACCGACAGCAGGCGCCCCACCAGGGGCTCACCCATGCCGGTGATCAGCTTGATGGCCTCGGCGGCCTGCACGCTGCCCACCATGCCCACCAACGGCCCCAGCACCCCTGTAGTGGCGCACCGCAATTCCTCGATGTCGTCGGCTTCGGGAAACAGGCAGTGGTAGCAGGGGGACGCGTCGTCGCGTAGATCGTAAACGCTGATCTGGCCGGAAAATTTGATGGCGGCCCCCGACACCAGCGGCACCCGGTTGGCCACGCATGCCCGATTGATGGCATGCCGGGTGGCGAAATTGTCGCTGCAATCCAGCACCAGATCGACCTGGGCCGTCAGCTCGCGCAAGCGCGCCTCGTCCAGCCGCTCGACCAGCGCCCGGACCTGGATGTCGGGATTGATGGCCAGCAGGGCATCGCGCCCCGATTCGGCCTTGGGCCGCCCCAGACCCGCCATCGTATGCAGGATCTGGCGCTGCAGATTACTGAGTTCGACGGCATCGTCATCGACCAGCAGCAACTGCCCGACCCCCGCGGCGGCCAGATACAAGGCGGCGGGCGACCCCAGACCGCCTGCCCCCAGGATCAGCACCCGGGCGGCCAGCAGGCGTTCCTGGCCCTCGATGCCCAGCTCATCCAGGAGGATGTGCCGGGCGTAGCGCATCAGTTGCGCGTCGCCCAGGGAGGCCGGATCGGAAATCATTGGACCTTGATCAGCCCTTCCGGGGTAATCCGATAGTGTTCCACCGCGCCCGAGCCGTCATTCAAGGTTTTTTTTTCCGCGGGCGCCGGCTTGGCGGCAGCGGGCGTCGCCGGTTTGGCGGCTGCGTCCTTGTCGGTGGCGGCGTGCGCCTGGCGCACCAGCACCGGGTCGGATTTCAGCACCGCGCGCCCCTGCAGGGCGTTGAGCGCCTGCTGGAGCTGCCAGTCGTCGGCGCCGCCGAATTCGAACATCTTGATCTCACCCGGCACGAAGTCGCTTTCCTCTTCCTTGTCGGATTGAGGCGCGGCCTGATTGGCCAGGTGATGCTGCAGATCGACCTCGCGCTGGATGTGGAACAGATTGCCGGCGGCGCTGTCGTCGACGACATGGTCAGGCGCGACCCCGGTATTCTGGATGGAGCGGCCGTTGGGCGTGTAGTAGCGGGCCGTGGTCAGTTTGATGCCGGTATCCTTGCTGAGCTGCAGCACCGACTGCACCGAGCCCTTGCCGAACGTGCGGTTGCCGATGATCTGGGCGCGTTTGTAATCCTGCAGGGCGCCCGCCACGATTTCCGAGGCCGAGGCCGAGCCGACGTTGACCAGCACGACCATGGGCACCGTGCGCGTCCAGGAAGGCAGCGTCGCCCCGGCCTCGACCCCGTGGTTGCCGTTCAGGGAACGCGCATAGAATTCCTCGTTGGACGAGGGAATGCGGCCCTTGGTGGAGACCACCAGCTTGCCGGGATCGATGAAGGCCGAGGTCACGCCGATGGCCCCATCCAGCAGGCCGCCCGGGTCGTTGCGCAAGTCCAGGATCAAGCCCTTGGGCGCCTGTTTCTTGGACAGATCCGCCAGCATCTTGACCAGATCGCTGGTCGTGCGGTCCTGGAACTGGCTGATGCGCACATAGGCGATGTCGTGCGCCAGCATCTTGCCCCGCACGCTGCGGGTCTTGATCATTTCCCGGACGATATGGAATTTCAGCGGCTTGGGGCTGCCCGCGCGCTCGATGGTCAGATCGATGGGGGTGCCGGGGTCGCCGCGCATCTTCTTGACGGCGTCGTTCAGGGACATGCCCTTGGTGGGTTCGCCATTGATCTGCGTGATCAAGTCGCCGGTCAGGATGCCGGCGCGCGCGGCCGGGGTGTCTTCGATGGGGGCGATGACCTTGGGCATGCCGTCCTGGGTGCCGATCTCGATGCCCAACCCGCCAAAACCGCCGCGGGTGATGTCCTGCATCTGCTTGTAGGCTTCTTCGTCCAGGTAGACGGAATGCGGATCCAGGTCGGCGAACAGGCCCTTGATGGCATCATCCATCAGCACCTGGTCGGACACGGGTTCGACATAGCTGGACTTGATGGCGCCGTAGACATTGGCGAACTGTTGCAAGCTTTTGAGCGGCAGCGGTTCGCCTTTCTGGGCGGCGGCAGTGATGCCCAGGCTGACCAGGATGCCCCCCAGAAAACCTGCCGCAATCCAACCCAATGATCGATTCTTTCGCATGCCCATGCACGTTTCCTAAACAAGTATCCTGCCGCCAGTTCGGCCCGCCACGCAATACGCCCGCGCCAAACTCAACATAGTACAGAAATTAAGGCCGCAGCCATAGTTGGGGATTGATCGGGGCCCCCTGGTGGCGCAATTCGAAATACAGGCCCGATTCAACCTGCCCCCCCGTGGCGCCGACCCGGGCGATGACGTCTCCGGCCGCGACCACGTCGCCCACCTGTTTGAGCAAGGCCTGGTTGTAGCCATAGATGCTGAGATACTGCTGGCCATGGTCAATGATGAGCAGATTGCCGAAGCCGCTGAGCCAATGCGCGTACACGACCCGGCCCGGAGCCACGGCATGCACCGGGGTGCCGACGGCCGCGCGCAGCACGATGCCGCGCCACACCCCGCCTTCCGGACGCTGCATGCCGAACCGCCCCTGGACCTCGCCCGATACGGGATAGGGCAGGTTTTTACGCAGGCCGGCAAAGCCTTTTTCAGGCACTGCCCGGACGTCATCCGAAGCGGCGCCGGAGGCCGCCGGCGGTGCGGGCCGGGCGGTGGACGGCGTCGCGGCCTGCTCTTCGGCGGACAGGCCCTGCCCCTCCGACTCCTGGACATGGCGTTCGGCCTGCTCGCGCACCTGCTGCGCCTGGCGGGCCGCTTGCTCGCGCTGCGCCTTCAGGCGTTGCTGTTCGCGCCGCGCCTTTTCCGCCTGTTCCTTGGCGCGGCGTTCGGCCGCCGCCTTGAGCGCCGCCTGGCGGCGGGCTTCCGCCCGGGCGATTTCGACATCCAGGGACTGGATCAGAGTCCCCAGCCGCGCATCGCGGGTCTGCAGGCTCTTGGCCTGCTGGTGTTCGTCCTTCAAACGGGATTGCACCTGGGCCAGGACATCGCGACGCTGGGCCTGCTGGGTCTGCAAGGCCTGCTTCTGCGCCTGGGTGTCCGTCACCAGGGCATCCAGTTCCTTTTGGCTGGCGTCGGTCTGCCGCTGCAGTTCCGCCAACCGCGCCACAGTGTCCTGCAAGGCTTTCAGGTCCCGGGTCCGGGCCCGGGACACGTAAGCCAAATACGCCAGCTCGCGGCCGATGTCCTGGGGATCCCGGCCTGACAGCAGGGCCGTCCAGGGCGACAGGCCGCTGGCATACTGCGCCCGCAATTGGTCGGCCAAGGCCTGGCGCTGGCGGTCGAGTTCGGCGGTCTGCTGCCGATGGGCGTCCTGCAGGCGTCGCAAGGTCTCGGTCAGCGTTTGATGGCGCCGATCCAGGTCGGCCAGCGCGCGGCTGATGTCGGAAATCGCCTGTTCGGAATCCTTCAGCGCAACGGTGGCATCCTGGCGGGCGGACTCGGTCGCGCCGATGCGCTTTTGCAAGGCGTCGATCTGCTCGCGCAGCGCCTGCCGGTCTTCGCGGGCCTGCGTCTGGCGCGTCTGCAAAGAAGATTGCGCCTGGGCGCACACCGTGACCAGACACAGCAACAGCCCCAGGCCGACATGACGCATATCAGGCCTGGCTTGCCTTGCCCTGATTCGCCACCGCCTGCATGGCCGCGCGGATCTGGTCTTCGTCACCCAGGTAGTAATGGCGCAGCGGCCGCAGCTCGTCGTCCAGCTCGTAGACCAGCGGTTGGCCGGTCGGGATGTTCACACCCACGATATCGTCGTCGGAAATGCCGTCCAGGTGTTTGATCAAGGCCCGCAGACTGTTGCCGTGGGCCGACACCAGCACCCGCCGCCCCGACCGGATCGCCGGCGCGATGGAATCGTCCCAGAACGGCACCACCCGATCGACGGTATCGCGCAGGCATTCGGTGGCGGGCAGTTGATCCGCCGGCACGCGGCGATACCGGGCGTCGAACCTCGGATGGCGGGGGTCGTCCTCGGCCAGGGGTTCAGGCGCGATGGCATAGGCGCGGCGCCACTGCAGCACCTGGGCTTCGCCGTATTTGGCGGCGGTCTCGGCCTTGTTCAGCCCCTGCAGGGCGCCGTAGTGGCGTTCGTTCAGGCGCCAGTTCAGCCCGATCGGCGTGTGCATGGCATCCATCGCATCCAGGGCGATCCACAGCGTGCGGATGGCGCGCTTGAGCACCGAAGCGAAAGCCAGGTCGAATTCGTACCCCTGGGCGCGCAGCAGTTCGCCCGCCTGCCGCGCCTGGGCCCGGCCGGTATCGGTCAGGTCCACATCGGTCCAGCCGGTAAAGCGGTTTTCGAGATTCCATTGGCTCTCGCCATGGCGCATAAGGACCAGTTTGTGCATGATCGGTTAACCTGCGAAGTTCAAAACTGCCGACCATTTTATAATCCCCGGCATACAATTTCCCTTGACCGTTGTTACAGGAACTTCTGTGGACTTTTTACTCAGCCAGAATAACCTCTGGATCCTGCTCATCGCCCTGGCCTCCGGCGCCATGCTGCTGTGGCCCGGCCTGGCCAAAGGGCGCTCGAACGCACGCATCGCCCTGGCCGACGCCATCGAACAGATCAACCGCGAACAAGGCGTGTTCGTGGACATCCGCCCGGCCGAACAATTCAAGGCCGGCCACATCCCCCAGGCGCGCAACATCGCCCTGGACACGCTGGACGCCCACCTGGGCACCCTGTCCCAGGACAAACCCGTGGTCATCGTCGATGCCCAGGGGCGCGAGGGCGCCCGCGCCGTGGCGCAACTGCGCAAGCACGGCTTTGCCCGGGCATTCTGCCTGGACGGCGGCCTGAACGCCTGGACCGAAGGCGGCATGCCGCTGAAAAAATCCTGATCGAGTCGTCCAGATGGCCCAAATCACCATGTACTGCACCACCGTGTGCCCCTACTGCACGCGCGCCGAGATGCTGCTGAAGCAACGCGGCGTCCAGGACATCCGCAAAATCTACGTGGACCGCGACCCGGACCAGCGCGTCATCATGATGGAACGCACCGGACGGCGCACGGTTCCGCAGATCTACATCGACGAGCGCCATATCGGCGGCTTCGACGACCTTTCCGCCCTGGACCGCGCCAACGGCCTGTTGCCGCTGCTGCAGGCCTGATCCCGCCCCCTCACCCCCTCTTGCACGGAAATCTCCATGTCTGAAGAAAACCAAACCGAAAATGGCCAGGCCCCCAGCTTTGGGCTGCAACGCACCTATGTGAAGGACCTGTCTCTGGAAATGCCCAATGCGCCGGCCATTTTCCTGGAACAGGAAAGCCCGACCGTGGAAGTCTCGATCCAGGTCGGCGGCCAGCAACTGGCCGAATCCGTCTTCGAATCCGTGGTCACCGCCACCGTCACCACACGCATCGGCGACAAGGTCCTGTACCTGATCGAACTCAGCCAGGCCGGTATCTTCGAAGCCGCCAACATCCCCGCCGACCAGCTCGACCCGCTGCTGGGCATCGTCTGCCCGACCATGCTCTACCCCTACCTGCGAGCCAACGTGGCCGACGCCATCACACGCACCTCGCTGCCGCCGCTGCATCTCAGCGAGATGAATTTCCAGGCGCTATACGAGCAACGGATTGCTCAGCAGGCCGGCGAACAGTCCCAGGGCGAAGACTCCGGCCTGATCCTCCCACCGGGCGCCCGCAACTGATAAGCTGACGAGGTCCGTCCGGCCGGCCGCTCAACGCCCATCGGACGGACCGCACACCACAGCCACCATCAGGACTCACCCTATGTCATCCGTTCGGCTCACGGTGCTGGGCGCAGGCAGCTGGGGCACGGCGCTGGCCGCCCTGGCCAGCCAGCGCAGCGACACCCTGCTCTGGGCCCGCAATGCCGACACGATCCGCACCATCCGGCAGACCCGGCGCAATCCGCGCTATCTGCCTGGCATCGATCTGCCGCCATCGCTGATGGCCACCGACGACTGGGCGGCGGCCCTGGCGCATGTGCGGCAAGGCCCGGACGACGCCATCCGGCTGATCGTGCTGGGGGTCCCCATGGCAGGCCTGGACGACATGTGCCGGCAACTGGCCCGGGACCTCCACGCCGAACCTCGGACGCCCATCCATCTGCTCTGGACGTGCAAGGGCATCAGCCCGGATACCCAGCAATGGCCGCATCAGATCGTCAGCAGCATCCTGCCCCATGACGACTGGCTGCAGACCGGGGTGCTTTCCGGCCCCTCATTTGCCCGGGAAGTCGCCCAGGGCCTGCCCGTCGCCCTGACGGTCGCCAGTCCCCATGCGCAAACCGGGCAGGCGGCGCAGACAGCCTTTCACGGCACCCAGGCCCGCATCTACACCACCCGGGACATCATCGGCGTAGAGGTCGGCGGCGCCTTGAAAAATGTCATGGCCATTGCCTGCGGCATCAGCGACGGCCTGCGCCTGGGCACCAATGCGAGAGCCGCCCTGATCACTCGCGGCCTGGCGGAAATGCAGCGCTTGGGCGTCGCCCTGGGCGGGCGGGCGGAAACCTTCACCGGCCTGACGGGCCTGGGCGATCTGGTGTTGACCGCCACGGGCGATCTGTCGCGCAATCGCCAGGTCGGAGTGGCGATCGGCCAGGGCCAGCCGCTGGCCGCCATCCTGGCCGGCGGCATGACAGCCGAAGGCGTGCGCTGCGCGCGCGCGGCGCTGGCCCTGGGGCAGCGCCACGAAATCGAACTGCCCATCACAGAGGCCGTGTGCCAGGTGCTGTTCGAAGACCTGCCCCCCCATCAGGCCGTCGCAGCGCTGCTGGCGCGCGAAGCGCGGCCGGAATAGGCATCCACCGCAGGAACCGGGGCCGCGCGCCTCACGCGCGGCGGCCGACGTCCCATCGCCCTTCAAACGCCGCCGGCATACCCCGCCTGACGCCAGGCCTCGAACACCGTCACCGCTACCGCATTGGACAGATTCAGGCTGCGCTGCTGCGGCCGCATGGGCAGGCGGATGCGTTGAGCGGCGGGGAAGAGCCGCAGCTGTTCATCCGACAGGCCGGCGGTTTCCCGGCCGAAGACGAATACATCGCCAGGCTGCAGGGGGCGTTCCCCGATCAGGACCGAACCGCGCGTCGTCAGCGCGAAGCGGCGGGCAGGATCGCCCCCGATGGATTCGAACGCCTGAACCAGGCCGTCATGCACCCGCATGTCGGCCCATTCGTGATAATCCAGGCCCGCCCGGCGCATACGGGCGTCATCCAGCGGAAATCCCAGCGGCCGCACCAAGTGCAGGCAGACGCCGGTATTGGCGCTCAGCCGGATGATGTTGCCGGTGTTGGGCGGAATTTCGGGTTCGACCAGGACGATGTGAAACATGGATGACGGACGGGACAGAAAGCAACGGACAGGCCCCGATTGTAAAGCGCCGTCACGGCCCAAGCCCTCCGAGACGATGCACGGCGCGGGCCAGCACCCAGCCTTCCACCCGCGCCGCCCCGGCGGCCTTCAGCGCCACGGCCACCGCATGCATCGTCGCGCCGGTCGTCAGCACGTCGTCGACGACGGCGATCCGCGCCCCCGCCAGATCCATCGCCGGACGGCTCCATCCCTTGAACAGGCCAGGGCCTTGTCGCGTCTCGGGACGGTCGCAGGCATACAGGCCCATCTGGGCCTGCAGCCGGTCCGCACGCCCCAGCGCCGCTTGTTTGCGGCCATCCCGCAGACGGCGCACCGCCGTCAAACGATAGGGCAACCCCAGGCGGGGCGCCAGCAGGCGCGCGATCTCGGCGGGAGGACTGAAGCCGCGCCGGCCCAGGGCCTGGCGCCTGGCCGGCACGGGAACAACCCAATGCGGCAGATCCGCGCGGATCGACCCTGCGCGGCGCACTGCGCCGGCCAATACGTCGGCCAGCACATCCGCCAGCGACAGGCGGCAATCGATCTTGTAGGCCTGGATCAAATCGCGGCCCAGGCCTTGGTAGCCGAATGCGGCGACGATCCGGTCGTATGCCGGAGCGACGGGCGGGCAATCCGGGCAGAAGCCCGCCGCCAAGGGGTGTGCGCAGACCGGGCAGCATGGCCTGTCCGGATCCATCGTCAGTTCTCCGGAGCACGCCCGGCACAGGCCTTGCCCTGCCATCCGCCGGCCGCACCCCGGGCATTCCGCCGGGACCCAGCGGCGCCAGTCGCGCCAGGGTGTCAGATGCCGCATAATGTCACCTTCCTTTCCGCCAGTGCGCTCCATCACACCACAGTGTCGGGCGCGGCGGCACCGGCCTTGATCCTTTATGTCACAGCTTCCCCGCCTGCCCATCGACCCCGCGGCCGTTTCACGGCAATTCGCCCGACGCGCGCCCCTGGACGCACCGCAGTTCCTGTTTGGCGAAATCGCCCAGCGCATGCTGCGCCGGCTCAGCTACATCCGGATCGATCCGCATGACATTCTCGATGCGGGCTGCGGGGCGGCGCACGCCCTGGACCCGCTGCGGGCCCGCTACCCGAACCTGCGCTACATCGGCCAGGATCACTGCGCCGCGCTGCTGGATACCGCCCGCGAGCGCTACCTGAGCAAGCCCGGCTTCTGGCATCGCCTGCGCAACAAACCGACGCCGCAGCCCGAGTTCCTGCAGGCGGATCTGGCCGACACCGGCCTGCCCGACGAAAGCCTGGATCTGGTGTGGTCGAATCTGGCGCTGCACTGGCACCCCGAACCGCACCTGGTGCTGCAGGAATGGCGCCGGGTCCTGCGCAACGACGCCCTGGCCCTGTATTCCAGCCTGGGGCCGGGATCGCTGCGCGAACTGCGCGAGGCCGTCGCCGAGGCGGGCCTGGATACCCGGCCCATGGAATTCGTGGACATGCACGATTTCGGCGACCTGATGCTGCAGGTCGGCTTCGCCGACCCGGTGATGGACCAGGAAATCATCACCCTGACCTACAAGACCGCCGACAAGCTGCTGGAAGACGTTCACGCCCTGGGCGGCAACCCCCACGCCCAGCGCCGGCCCGGGCTGGCGGGCCGCGCCTGGCGCAGCCGCCTGACCCAGGCGCTGGAACGCCGTCGGCACCAGGATGGCACCATCCACCTCAGCCTGGAAGTCGCCTACGGCCACGCCTGGCGAGCAGCCGCCCGGCGCGGCGTGATCGGCGAGCTGCCGGTCACGGTCTTCAAGCGGGCCCAGCCCCTGGAGGCCGGCAAGCCGCCGCCCCGGGTGGTGCCGCGCAAGCCGGACGCCTGATCCGGCCCCTGGCGCCCTGCCCGGTCAATCCGGACAGGACACTAGACCGGCGCCCCGTACAGATCGTATTCGTCGGCGTCCTCGATGCGGACCTGGATCAGGTCGCCGGGGGCGCGGCCGGCGGCATCGCGCAACAGCACGCTGCCGTCGATCTCGGGGGCATCGGCCATGGACCGGGCGGTGGCGCCGCCCTGATCATCGACCTCATCCACCAGCACGGTCAGCGTGCGGCCGACCTTGGCCGCCAGGCGCTGGGTGGAAATGGCCTGCTGGTGCGCCATGAAGCGCTCCCAGCGTTCGGCCTTGACCTCGTCGGGCACCGGATCGGCCAGCTCATTGGCCCGGGCGCCGTCCACCGGCGAATACTGGAAACAGCCGACGCGATCCAACTGGGCCTCGCTCATCCAGTCCAGCAGATACTGGAAGTCGTCCTCCGTTTCGCCGGGGAAGCCGACGATGAAGGTGGACCGCAGGGTCAGATCCGGACAGGTTTCGCGCCACTGGCGGATGCGGGCCAGGGTGCGATCTTCGAAGGCGGGGCGCTTCATGGCCTTCAGGACGCGCGGGCTGGCGTGCTGAAACGGAATATCCAGGTATGGCAGGATGCGGCCCTCGGCCATCAGGGGGATCAGTTCGTCCACGTGGGGATAGGGGTAGACGTAGTGCATGCGCACCCAGACGCCGAATTCACCCAGGGCCTGGGCCAGCTCGGTCAGACGGGTCTTGACGGGACGGCCATCCCAGAAGCCCGTGCGGTATTTGACGTCCACCCCATAGGCGCTGGTGTCCTGGGAGATCACCAGCAGTTCCTTCACGCCGGCATCCACCAGGCGGCGGGCCTCGCCCAGCACATCGCCGATCGGTCGGCTGACCAGGCGCCCGCGCATGGACGGAATGATGCAGAAGCTGCAATTGTGGTTGCAGCCTTCGGAAATCTTCAGGTAGGCGTAATGGCGCGGCGTCAGCCGGATGCCCTGGGGCGGCACCAGATCCACGTAGGGATCATGGGCGCGTTCATGCGGGGCGGCCTGATGCACGGCCCGCACCACTTGCTCGTACTGCTGCGGACCGGTCACGGCCAGCACCGCCGGGTGCACGTCGCGGATCATGTCGGCCTCGACGCCCAGACAGCCGGTGACGATGACCTTGCCATTTTCAGTGATGGCCTCGCCGATGGCGTCCAGCGATTCGGCCTTGGCGCTGTCGATGAAACCGCAGGTATTGACCACCACGACGTCGGCGCCGTCATAATCGGCGCTGATGGTGTAGCCATCCATGCGCAGCTGGGTCAGAATGCGTTCTGAATCGACCAGGGCCTTGGGGCAGCCCAGGCTGACGAAACCGACACGGGGGGATGGGCTCATGAAATCCTCGAGGTGCGAAGCAAACCTTTGATTTTAATGAATTGGTGCTACAGTCCCCAAAAAACATTCCTCATCGGCGGAATTCCCTCCCTCATCGTGCCAGAATCACCACACTCCCCCAAGACCGCCCCCGCAAGCGGCGCAGGCCACGCGACAGACATCCCCCTATCCCGGCAGTTGCTGGCCGCCGCCCAGGCCGTACGCGGCGTGCTGACCGGCCGGTCCTTGTCGGAATCCCTGGATCGGACGCCACCGGCCTTGCGCCCGGCCGCCCAGGCGCTCTCCTTTCACGCCATGCGCCAGCTGGGGTTCGCCCAGGCGACACGCACGCTCCTGGCGCCGCGACGCCCGTCCGACCGCCTGACCGAGGCCCTGCTGCTGTTGGGCCTGAGCCTGCTGGAAGCCAGCTGCCGCCAGGCGGACGGCGCCGATCAGCCCCCCGGCACGCCGGTCTACGCCGGACACACGCTGGTCCATCAACTGGTGCAGGCGGCGGAATCGGACCGCCACACGCGCCCCGCGAAAAACCTGATCAACGCGGTCCTGCGCCGTTACGGGCGGGAACGGGCGGCGCTGCTGCCGCAGATCCTGGAAAATCCGCTGGCGCGCTGGAACCATCAGGACTGGTGGATCAACGCCCTGCGGCAGGCCTGGCCGCAGGACTGGGAAGCGATCCTGAAGGCGGCCGACCAGCCGCCGCCCATGACATTGCGGGCGAACGTCCGCCAGGTGTCCCGCGACAACTTGCTGGAACGCCTTCGGCAGGCGGGCATCGCCGCCAGTCCGGCCGGTTCCTCCGGTCTGATCCTGGACCGTCCTTTGCCCGTGCGCGACATCCCCGGTTTTATCGAAGGCTGGTGGTCGGTGCAGGACGCCTCCGCCCAGCGGGCGGGCGAGCTGCTGCCGCTGCAAGACGGCATGCGCGTGCTGGACGCCTGCGCCGCGCCGGGCGGCAAGACCGCCCATCTGCTGGAACGCCACGCCCTGACCCTGACGGCGCTGGACAGCGAAGAACAGCGGCTGGCGCGGGTGGCGGACACGCTGCGGCGCCTGCGGCTGCACGCCGGCGCCGTGCAGCTGCGCTGCGCCGATGCCGCCGATCCCGCCGCCTGGTGGGACGGCCAGCCCTACGACGCCATCCTGGCCGACGTGCCCTGCACGGCATCCGGCGTGGTACGCCGTCATCCCGACATCCGCTGGCTGCGGCGCGCCGAAGACGTGACCCGCACCGCCGCGCTGCAAGCCCGCATCACGGATGCCTTATGGCCGCTGCTGGCGCCCGGCGGCCATCTGCTGTACGCCACCTGTTCGATCTTCCCCCAGGAAGGCGAATCTCAGATCCAGGCCTTTCTGGGCCGCCACCCTGACGCCCGACGCCTGCCGGCCCCCGGCCAGATCCTGCCGGGCGGCGCGGACCAGGGCGACGGGTTTTTCTATGCCCTGCTCCGCAAACAGGAACAAGCGCCGTCCTAGCGCGCGGTTCGGGCCGGACATGGCCTCCCGGGACGAGCGCGCGCGGGATCGCGGCGGCGAGGCGAAAGTCCTACAGCTTGCGCTCAAGCGCTGGGTCATCAACAATACCGCCATTGTCCGTCCAGTCGCCCGGCTTCGTGCATGCTCCGTTTCCTGATCACCCTGACCTTCTGCCTGCTGAACCTGCTGCCAGCCGCCTATGGCCGTGAAGGCCAGGTCGTGCGCATCGAACCCCTGGTGCAACAAGGCCAGCTGCTGATCGACGCCGACATCGACTTCACCCTGGGCGACGACCTGCGCGATGTCGCGCAAAAGGGCGTGCCCCTGTACTTCACCGCCGACCTGGAGATCCTGCGTCCCCGCTGGTGGTGGTTCGACAAGACCGTCATCACCACGGAACAAACCTGGCGCATCCAGTTCAATGCCCTGACCCGTCAATGGCGCATCAGCCTGGACGATCTGTCCCTGCCCGCCACGACGCTGGACGAAGCCCTGGACCTGGTGCGCCACATCCGCGGCTGGCAGATGGGGCCCGCCAGCCAGTTCACGCCCGACGTCGATTACGAGGGACAACTGCGCCTGCGACTGGATACCTCGCGGCTGGCCCGGCCCTTCCAGGTCGACGCCCTCAACAGCAATGCCTGGTCCTTGACGACCCCATGGAAAAAATTCACGTTTTCTCTTTCCGCCGGCACGCCCCGAAACTGATACGCTGGGCGCTGCGCATCGCTCTGCTGGTCGCGGCCATCAGCGCCCTGGCCCTGCTGGGCCTGCTGGTCTGGTCCACCGGCAACGCCTCGCGCTACGCGCAACAATACGATCTGCTGCTGCTGCTCAACGGCATCCTGGCCGTCGCACTGATGTCCTGGGTGGCCATGCTGACGATCCGGCTGGTGCGCCAGATCCGGCGCCGCCAGTTCGGCGCCCGGCTGACCGCGCGTTTCACGCTGTACTTCACCCTGATCGGCATCCTGCCCGGCGTCATCATCTACGTGCTGTCGGTGCAGTTCATGTCGCGCTCGATCGAATCCTGGTTCAACGTCCGCGTGGACAGCGCCCTGGAAGCCGGCCTGAACCTGGGCCGCGCCGCGCTGGATGCCCAGTTGAACGAATTGAACGGCAAAGCGCGCAGCATGGCGCTGCGGTTGAACAACGCCAGCGACGCTGAAACCGCGCTGCTGATCACGTCGCTGCGGGAAAGCAATGGCATCGACGAGACCATGGTGTTCACCGGCAACGGCCGGCTGGTGGCATTTTCTTCGTCGGCGTTCGGCCAACTGCTGCCGGATCTGCCGCCCAACAGCGTCATGAACCAACTGCGGGTGTCGCAGGGCTATTCGGCCGCCGAAGCCGATGTCGCCCCCGGCAGCGGCCCCACCAGCACCGGCCTGCATCTGCGCATCATCATCCCTCTGGGGTCCACCGCCGACCGCCTGGGCGCTCAGATGGGCCTGGGCAGCGACACCCGCTGGCTGCAGGTGATCCAGGCCGTGCCCGAACGCATCGCCCACAATGCCAGCCAGGTGCAGCAGGGATTCCGGGATTACCAGGAACTGGCCCTGTCGCGGCTTGGGCTGCGCAAGCTGTACGGCATCACCCTGACCCTGGCGCTGATCCTGGCCGTGTTCGCCGCCGTCGTCGTCGCCCTGGCGGTATCGCGCCGGCTGGTGCGGCCCTTGCTGTCCCTGGCCTCGGGCACCCAGGCGGTGGGCGTGGGCGACTACCGTCCCCTGCCCGAGCCGCCGGCCCGCGATGAAGTCGGCCAACTGACCCGGTCGTTCAACGCCATGACGCGCCAGCTGGACGAAGCCCGGCGGATGGTCGATCGTCACCGGCGCCAGCTGGAACAAAGCAATCTGTACCTGGAGTCGGTGCTGAGCAATCTGTCGTCCGGGGTGCTGGTCTTCGACCATGCCTTCCGCCTGAGCCTGTTCAACCAGGGGGCGCAGGCCATCCTGCACCTGGATCTGCGCACCTGCCAGGGCCGTCCCCTGGAGACCGTGGATGGCGCGCTGGCCCTCTCGCAACTGATCCGCCAGGCGTTCTCGGCCCATGACGCCGTGGAATCCACCCGCCCCTACTGGCAGCAGCAGTTCGAAATCGAATTGCAGCAAGCGCCGGACAATGAACGCAAGAAACACGTCATCACCCTGCTGGCCCGCGGCACCCGCCTGATCATGGACGGTCACGAAGACGGCTATCTGGTGGTGTTCGACGACATCAGCGAAGTCATCTCCGCCAGCCGCACCGTCGCCTGGGGCGAAGTCGCCCGCCGTCTGGCGCACGAAATCAAGAACCCGCTGACCCCCATCCAGCTGTCCGCCGAACGCCTGGCCATGAAGCTGGCCGATCGCCTGAATACCGACGATGCCGCCATGCTGCAGCGATCCACCCAGACCATCGTCAATCAGGTGGCATCGCTCAAGCGCATGGTCGACGATTTCCGCGAATACGCCCGCACGCCGCCGGCGCAAATGCAGGACATCGATCTGAACGCCCTGCTGACCGACGTGCTGACCTTGTACGGCTGGGATCCGGCCGAGCCCGGAACGGCGCCCGCCCGGTCCGGGGTGCGCATCGATGCGCGCCTGGCCGACCCGCTGCCCCCGATCCAGGGCGACCCCGCGCAACTGCGCCAGGTGATCCACAACCTGCTGGCCAATGCCCGCGACGCCGCCAGCACCCACGCGGCCCCCGGCACGGCGGAAATCCGGATCCAGACGCGCCTGATCGCCCCGGAAGGCGCCGCGGATCACGCCCGCGTCCGCCTGACCGTCTCGGACAACGGCCCCGGATTCGCGCCGGAAGTCCTGCATCGGGTATTCGAGCCCTACGTCACCACCAAGGCCACCGGCACCGGCCTGGGTCTGGCCATCGTCAAGAAGATCATCGAGGAACACGGCGCCCAGGTGGACATCTCCAACCGCTCCGAGGGCGGCGCCCGCATATCGATCCTGTTCTCACGGCTGGCCGAGGGGACCGGCCGGCTGGACGCCGAGAGTCAGGCACAGGATAATACGCACAATATACAGGTGAGGTGATATGGCCAGAATTCTGGTGGTCGACGATGAAATTGGCATTCGCGAACTGCTGTCCGAAATTCTCTACGACGAAGGCCACACGGTCGAACTCGCGGAAAATGCCGCTCAGGCCCGCGACTCCCGCCTGCGCCAAAGACCGGACCTGGTCCTGCTGGACATCTGGATGCCCGATATCGACGGGGTCAGCCTGCTGAAGGAATGGTCCAGCCAGGGCTTGCTGAACATGCCTGTCATCATGATGAGCGGCCACGCCACGGTGGACACCGCCGTGGAAGCCACCCGGATCGGCGCCGTCGATTTCCTGGAAAAGCCGATCACCCTGCAAAAGCTGCTGAAGACCGTGGCGGCCGGCTTGGCCCGTCCGGTCATTCCGGCGTCCATGCGCAGCCGCACCGAACGGCCCGTCATGCCCGACCCGGTCTTCACGCAGCCGCCCACCCTCAACAGCACCGCAGCCACACCCGCCCCGGCGCCGGCCCCCGCCGCCGACGATTCCCACCTGGGCGCGATTTCCCTGAACCAGCCCCTGCGCGAGGCGCGCGACGAATTCGAGCGTATCTATTTCGAATACCACCTGCTGCACGAAAATCACAGCATGACGCGGGTATCGGAGCGCACCGGGCTGGAACGCACCCACCTGTACCGCAAGCTGAAACAGCTGGGCATCGATACGTCGCGCAAGAAATCATCGGGCAGCTGAACGCCGGCCGGGCGCGGGCGGGTCTGGCGGCGGAACGATCGGCTCAAGCCGTCCGGCCGCCCCGCCCCGACGCCCGCTTTACGGCGCCCGGTACGACTGCAGGAAGACGTCCGCCGGCTGACGCCGGCTACCGGGCTTCTGCAGCACGGTGACCCGCAGCAGGCCCTCGGCCGTCGCCACGTCGATGCCGTCGCGGCCCGTGCGCACGATGGCGCCCGGCACGGCCGGCTCCCCGCCCGGCTGATCCGGGGGCAGCGCATGCGCGGCCCAGATCTTCACCGGCTGATCGATCCCCGGCAGGACCATCGTGGTCCCGGGAAAAGGATCGAAGGCGCGAATGCGCCGGGCCAGCACGGCGGCCGGCAAGGCAAAGTCCAGGGAGGACTCGGACTTCTGCAGCTTGTCGGCATAGGTGATGCCATCCAGGGGCTGCGGCACGGGCGCCGGCGGATGCCCCGCATCCAGATCGCCCAGCACCTGCACGATCGCCCGGGCGCCCGCGGAGGCCAGCGCATCGTGCAGGCTGGCCCCGGTGTCATCCGGCCCAATGGGCTGTTCCACCCTCAAGAGCATGGCGCCGGTATCCAGACCCGCGTCCATCTGCATGATCGTGATGCCGCTGGCGGCATCCCCGGCCTGGATGGCCCGCTGGATGGGGGCAGCCCCCCGCCAGCGCGGCAACAGGCTGGCATGGATGTTCAGGCACCCGAGGCGGGGAAGATCCAGCACCCATTGGGGCAGAATCAGGCCGTAGGCCGCCACCACCATCACATCCGGCGCCCAGGCCTGCAGCGCCGCCTGCGCGGACCGGGCCTCGTCGGGGAACTTGCCGTCCAGGCGCAGGCTGCGCGGCTGCAACACGGCGATACCGGCATCCAGCGCCGCCTGCTTGACGGGGCTGGGTTGCAATTTCATACCTCGCCCGGAGGGACGATCCGGCTGTGTCAGCACGCCCACGACCTGATGGCCCGCCTGCAGGATTGCGGTCAAGGCCTGGCGGGCGAATTCGGGGGTTCCGGCAAAAACGATCCGCATCCGCCTAGACCCCGGCGGCTTCGCGCTGGGATTCGCGCTGCTGCTTGCGCAGGCGCGTGCGGATGCGGTTCTGCTTCAACACGGACAGGTATTCGACGAAGACCTTGCCCAGCAGATGATCCAGTTCATGCTGCACGCAGACGGCCAGCAGGCCTTCCGCGTCGAATTCGTAGGGCTCGCCCTGCTCGTTGAGCGCGCGCGCGTGGATGCGGGCCGAGCGTTCGACCTCGTCGTAGACCCCCGGCACCGACAGGCAGCCTTCTTCGTAGACCTGCAGTTCGTCGCTTTTCCAGGTGATCTCGGGATTGATCAGCACATGCAGGTCGTCGCCGTCTTCGGACACGTCGATGACGACCACCCGCTCATGGACATCGACCTGGGTGGCCGCCAGGCCCACGCCCGGCGCGGCATACATGGTTTCCGCCATGTCGCGCACCAGTTGACGAATGCGATCGTCCACCTGCCGCACCGGGGCGGCGACCTTGTGCAGCCGGGGGTCCGGATATTTGAGGATGGGGAGCAAAGCCATGGTGATTGCCTGATTCAATAAAAGCCAGAGTTCCATCATAAAACAAGAGACAGACCCAGGGCCAGGCATCCAGCAGTCTCCCCTAGGGCTCGGATATGCTCCGGCACAGGCCTTGCCCCCCGGATCGCGCCGGCTTCGGCCGGGCTGAAACGCCCGGCGGACACGGGCGATGCGACGAACGGCGGCCAAGCAGGAAAAAGGCCAGTCGCCACGACAGCAGAAGGGCGAGCGCAAGGCCGTAGACATAGGGCTCGAAGAAATCGTTTTTTCCGGACCGGACCAGCCAGAAATGCCACACCGACAAGCCCCCGACGGCGTACACGCTGCGATGCAACGTCTGCCAGAGGGGGCCGAGCCGGCGCATCCACCCCTGCGTTGACGTCAAGGCCAGTGCGGACATGGGCAGGAATGCCGCCATGCCCACCGCCACGAAGGTTCTCTGCGCCACATCGTCCCACATGAGCGCCGGCGACAAGCCTCTTTCCCAAAGCGCCCAACCGACCACGTGCAAGGCGGTATAGAAAAATGCGAACAGCCCCAGCATGCGCCGCAACCTCACGAGCGCGGGCTGCCCGAGCATGCGGCGCAGCGGAGTGACCGCCAGCGTGACGAGCAGCAGGACCAGCGCCCAGATCCCTGTAGACCGGATCAAGAACTCCGGGGGATTGGCGCTCAAGCCGCCGTCGAAGGCCAGCCAGATCCATCGGGCCAAGGGGTACGCCGCCAGGATGAATACGAACGGTTTGATCCGGTTGACTTCGCGCGCCGTCCAGTTGCGCCGCCCGGGTGCCTGCACGCCCATGCCATCCACCCTCTAATAGTGCGCCCGCAGATCCATGCCGGCATACAGCCCGGCCACCTGATCTCCATAGCTGTTGTACATCAGCGTCGCCACGCGGGGCGCGAAAAAGCCGCTCCCGATCCTCCGCTCCGTTGCCTGGCTCCACCGGGGATGCGGCACGGTCGGGTTGACGTTGGCATAAAACCCATACTCGTTCGGCGCAATCTCCGACCAGCTGGTCAGAGGCTGCTTCTCGAGCAACCGTATCCCGACGATGGATTTGCCGGACTTGAAGCCGTACTTCCACGGAATGGCCACCCGTACGGGCGCGCCGTTCTGATTGGGCAAGCGCTTTCCGTACACACCGAAGACCAGCATGGTCAGCGGATGCATGGCCTCGTCCATCCGCAGGCCTTCGCGATAGGGCCAATTGATGATGCGCGCGCTCAGCCCCGGCATCCGATCCGGTTGGACCGCCGAGATGAACTGGACATATTTCGCCCGGCTGGTGGGCTTGACCCGGCCCAGCAGGGCTGAGAGCGAATAGCCGCTCCAGGGAATCACCATGGACCATGCCTCTACGCACCGGAGCCGATAGACGCGTTCTTCCAGGGCCGCCAGCTTCTGCAGATCGTCGATGTCCAATGTCACGGGCTTCTCGACCTCGCCATCGATCCGCAAGGCCCAGGGACGGGTCTGCATGCGGCCCGCATACTCCATCGGATCCGACTTGCCGGTGCCGAACTCGTAAAAATTGTTGTAGCCGCTCACGTCTTTTTCCGCCGTGAGCGCATCATCGACGCGATAGCGGGGATTGGGTGTGCCCGCCAATACGCCATCCGCCGGCTGCCCCCACGAGACGCGTCCCGCCAACAGACTGCCGGCTCCCACGGCAAGCGCGCTTTGCCCCGCCCGTTTCATCCACGCGCGGCGAGATTCCCAGATGTGTTCCGGCGTGATCTCGGAGGAAGGTATCGGGGGAAGTCTGAAACGCGACATGATCTGGACTCCTGACGGGGGCTGACGGACGTTCACTTTAGCGGCGCCCCACTGACAGGCAGGTGACCGTCACATGACAAATTTGTCATGAACCCCGGGCCCCGGCTTGCTAAGATTGGCTACTCTCGTGGTGGAGCGGGGCATGACTATTCTCGTCATCGAAGACGATGTAAAGACCGGCGATTATCTAAGGAAAGGCCTGCTTGAATCCGGATACAACGCGGACCTGGCCCGCAACGGCACCGATGGCCTGCACATGGCGCTTGAGCACGACTACGAGCTGCTCATCCTCGACGTCATGCTGCCGGGAATGGATGGATGGCAGGTTCTGGCGGAGGTGCGCCGCGTCTGCGACGTGCCGGTCATCTTCCTGACGGCGCGCGACCAGGTCGACGACCGGATACGCGGCCTACGGCTCGGGGCCGATGACTACCTGGTCAAGCCCTTTTCATTCACCGAACTGGTGCTGCGCATCCGCACACTGTTGCGCCGGGGCGCCGCCCGCGAACCCGACACCTTCGAACTGGCCGACCTGCGCCTCGATCCCACGCGCCGCAAAGTGATGCGCGGCGGGCTCACGATCGTCTTGACCAACAAGGAGTTCCTGCTGCTGCATCTGCTGCTCAAAAGACAAGGTGAAGCGCTGTCCCGCACGATGATCGCTTCGGAAGTCTGGGACATGAATTTCGACAGCGACACCAATGTGGTGGATGTCGCCATCAAGCGATTGAGAGCGAAGGTGGACGCCCCCTTCGAACACAAACTGATCCACACGGTTCGCAGCATAGGCTACATGCTGGCAGAGCAGCCGTGAAAGCCCGCGCCCCGCATTCGCTGACCGCCAGGATCACGCTGGTCTTTGCCCTGATATCCTGCCTGATCGTCTCGGGGCTTGGCCTGTATCTGTATTCCTCGGCCAAGCAAGCGCTGGAGACCCGCGCCGACTACACGCTGGTGGGGCGCGTGGAGCGTTTTCGCCACCTGCTGCACGATCTCTATACCGTCCGGCAAATGGAAGAACGCCCTGCGCTGTTCGAGAACATGCTGGGCAACGAAAGCGATGTGCGCATCTTCCAGCGGCTGGGGGAGAAGCCTTTCATTCTGGTCAACCCCGACCATATGCCCATCCCGGCCATGACTCCGGTTCCCATCGGCCGAGAGCTGGGCATCAGCGCGCTGCACCCCGGCGTGCGCGCCGATGGCGTGCGGGTGCGCTGGATATCCGCTCTGGCGGAAATCGGGGACCACGGCGATCGGGTCCGGATCACGGCAGCCTACGTGATGACACAGGAATCCCGGATGCTGGCCGACTATCGGGCGCGCGTCTTCGGCGCGGCCACGCTGGCAGTGCTGTTGAGCACCCTGATGAGTTTCATGCTCTTGCGGCGCGGTCTCAAACCGCTGCATGCCATGAGCCGGCAGGCGGCGCGCATCACGCCCGCCCATCTGGCAGCGCGCCTGCCCGACCAGGACGCGCCAGCGGAACTGCGACAATTCGCCAAAGCGTGCAACGCCATGCTGGACCGCCTGCAAGCCGGCTATGAGCACCTGTCGCAGTTCTCCGCCGATCTGGCGCACGAGATGCGGACACCGGTCAACATCCTGATGGGGCAAACCCAGGTGGCCCTCGGGCAGCCCAGAAGCGGCGCCGAGTACGAGCACGTGCTGGAATCGAACCTGGAGGAACTCACCCGGCTCGCGCACATCATCGAAAACATCCTGTTCCTGTCGCGCGCCGACCACGACGCCGCGGAGGTGACGCGCGAGCCGCTGGCGCTCCTGCCGGAGCTGCGCAAGATCGCAGATTACTTCGAGGGTCCGGCCCAGGAGCGCGGCATGGATTTCGAGGTCATCGCCAGCGGCACCTGCCACGCCAATGCCATCATGTGGCAGCGCGCCGTCAGCAACCTGGTCGTCAATGCGATACGGTACGGACGGCCGGGCACCCGCATATCGCTGGGCGGGCGGGCCGACGCCTCAGGTTCCCAAGTGACCGTCGACAACCGCGGCCAGGCATTCTCGCCAGACGAGATCGACCGCATGTTCAGGCGCTTCTACCGGGGCGACCAATCCCGCAGCCAGCACACCGAATCAAACGGGCTTGGCCTGGCCATCGTGGTCGCCATCATGGCGATCCATGGCGGCAGCGCCGATGCGCAGGGGGCCGACGACGGGCGCATCTGCTTCCGTCTGCGGTTCCCGCCGCCCGAACCGGGCGATGCAGGTCAGGGCAAGCGCATCGATTGAGCCGGTGATCCGGGCATGGCCGGGAAACAGCGGCGCGCCAGGATGGTTAAGCCACACCGGCATACGCGGGGATGGCAAACCGTGGCACACTGCACGCATGCTACCAACCGCCGATGAGACCGAACTGCGGGCCTGGATCCGCCTGAGCCTGGAGCCCGAACTGGGGCCGGCGCGCATCCGCCTGCTGTTGTCGGCGTTCGGCATGCCCCAGGACATCTGCGCGGCATCCACCGGCAATCTGGCCCGGTATCTGGATCCCGGCCTGGCCGCGCGGCTGCGCCAGGCGCCCGATGAACCGCTGCAGCAGGCGATCGATACCAGCCTGAGCTGGCTGGCGGAACCCGGCCACCATCTGCTGACACTGGCCGACCCCCTGTACCCTTCGGCGCTGTTCGAACTGAACGACCCGCCGCCCATCCTGTATGCGCACGGGCAGCTGGATGTCCTGAGCCGGCCGATGCTGGCCATCGTCGGCGCCCGCAGCGCCACGCCTGAAGGCGCCCGCAATGCCCACGATTTCGCACGCCACCTGGCGCAACAGGGCTGGTGCGTAGTCAGCGGGCTGGCCAGCGGCATCGACGGGGCGGCCCACGCAGGCGCCCTGGATGCGGGGACCACGGGCGGTGGAACACTGGCCGTGCTGGGCACCGGCATCGACCGGGTCTATCCGCCCGCCCACCGCGGCCTGGCCCACCGCATTGCGGAACACGGCCTGATGCTGTCTGAATTCCCGCTGGGCGCCCAGGGCCTGCCGTTCCATTTCCCGCAGCGCAATCGCATCGTGGCGGCACTGAGCCAAGGCGTGCTGGTGGTCGAAGCCGCCGCCCGCAGCGGATCGCTGATCACTGCGCGCCTGGCCGGCGAACTGGGACGCGAGGTCTTCGCCATCCCGGGATCCATTCATTCCCCGCTGTCGCGCGGCTGCCATGCATTGATCCGCCAAGGCGCCAAACTGGTCGAGTCCGGGCAGGACATCATCGAGGAACTGCGCCAGGGCGACCTGCCGGGCATCGCTGCCCGGTCTGCCACTCCCCGGACGGCAGCCATGCCGCGCCGGCCCCCCGTGTCGCCACCGGCGCAGACGGAGGCATCCCCCGCGCGAGACCCCGATGCGGCAGCCTTGTTGCAGGCACTGGGCTACGAACCTGCGGACCTCGACACCCTGCAGGCCCGCACGAACTGGCCCATCGACCGGCTGATGAGCCAGCTGACCCTGATGGAAATCGGCGGCGCGCTGGAACGCCAGCAGGACGGCCGCTATCGGCGGCTGCCGGATCGGGGATGAACCCGCAGCCCAAGGGCGCTCCCGCCCCGACCACCCCCATCCCCGCAAGCGCCGCGCTATGATCGAGGCATGACTCTACAAACCGGCCCTCTGCGCATGGGGGCCGGATTTCATGCACCGGCAAGGATCTCCATGAGCGAACACGTCAAGATCGTTGAAGTCGGCCCTCGCGATGGCCTGCAGAATGAAAAGCAATTCGTCGATTCGACCGTGAAGATCGAACTGATCAACCGCTTGGCCGCCGCCGGATTTCCCAACGTCGAGGCGGTGTCCTTCGTCTCGCCCAAGTGGGTTCCGCAAATGGCCGACGGGGCGCAGGTCATGGACGGGATCGCCCGGCGGCCCGGCACGATCTACTCGGCGCTGGTCCCCAATACGCGCGGCCTGGAGGGCGCCCTGGCCGCCGGGATGGACGAAGTCGTGATCTTCGGAGCGGCCAGCGAGGCCTTTTCCCAGCGCAACATCAACTGTTCCATCGCGGAATCGATCGCCCGGTTCGAACCCGTGGCCGCGGCGGCCAAAGAGGCCGGGCTGCGCCTGCGGGGCAGCATCAGCTGCTCGCTGGGCTGCCCCTACCAGGGCGAGGTCCCGGTCAGCGCCGTCGTGAACGTGGCCGAACGGTTCCTGCAGCTGGGCTGCGATGAAATCGACGTGGCCGACACCATCGGAGTGGGCACCGCGGCCCAGGTCGCCCGGGTGCTGCGGGCCGTGGGCGGGATCACCGATCTGGGCACGCGGGTGTCCGGGCATTTCCACGACACCTACGGCCAGGCTCTGGCCAACATCCTGTCGGCCCTGGAATGCGGGGTGCGGATTTTCCACAGCTCCGTGGCCGGGCTGGGCGGCTGCCCCTACGCCAAGGGCGCCACCGGCAACGTGGCCACCGAAGACGTGTTGTACCTGCTGCAGGGCCAGGGCCTGCACACCGGCGTGGACCTGGATGCCGTCGTGGACATCGGACAATGGATTTCCGAACAGATCGGCAGACCCACGTCCAGCCGCGCCGGGCGGGCGCTGGCGCTGAAGCGCGGCTGATGCCGCCGGACCGGCGGGGGCGGGCCGCGCCGCTGCCGCGACCGGCGTCCTAGTCGATCGCGACCTGGCTGCCGGTCTTCACCCGGTCCATCACGACCAGGGTCTTGAAGCCTTTCACGTTGTTGTTGCCGTGAAACAGGCGGCGCGTCCATTCCACATACTGGTCCATGTCGCGCACCAGGAAAATCAGCACGAAATCGCAGTCCCCCGTCACGTAATAGCACTGCTGGATCTGCGGACACGCCTGGAAGCCCAGGCGCATCTCGTCCAGCAGATCCGCGCGTTCGCTTTCCGCTTCGACTTCCACGACGATGGTCAGGCTATACCCCACGGCCTTGGGGTTGATGCAGGCCGTATAGCGTTCGATGACGCCATCGCTGGCCAACGCGCGCAGCCTGCGATTGACCGCCGCGGTGGACAGGCTGGTGCGCTCGCCCAATTCGCTCTGGGGCGTGCGTGCATTTTCCTGGATCGCGGCCAGCAGCGCGCGGTCATAGGCATCAAGTTTGCTTGCCATCTGAATGTCCGATAAGAAATCAAGGCCAAAATGATAAAAAATTCACCTATAAGGATAAAGATCAATAAAAAAATTGGGTATTAAAAAATAAAATTCCACCATCACCAAGGAGCGTTCCATGAGCATCAAAGTCCTGCCCAATCCCAATCGCGGGCAACGCGCCGTGGCGGCGGCGCCCATGCTGGCCCAGCTCAAGCCGGAGCAAGTAGGCGGCGTCATCGCCTTTCACCGGTCGATCGAAGGCTACGCGCCCACGCCGCTGGTGCGGCTGCGTCACCTGTCATCCCGCCTGGGCGTCAAGGCCATGTATGTCAAGGACGAAAGCTTTCGTTTCGGGCTGAACGCATTCAAGGCGCTCGGCGGCAGCTATGCGATCGCGACCTACCTGGCGGGCAGGCTGGGCCTGGACCTGTCCGAACTGCCCTACGACCGGCTCATTTCCGACGAGATCCGCGAGCGCCTAGGCGAAGTGACGTTCATCACGGCCACCGACGGCAACCACGGCCGCGGGGTGGCCTGGACCGCAGACAAGCTGCGGCAGAAATGCGTGGTGCACATGCCTAAAGGCACGGCCCCGGAACGGCTGGCCAACATCCAGGCGCTGGGCGCACGGGCCGACATCACCGGCCTGAACTACGACGATGCCGTGCGCCTGTCGAGCCGGGAAGCCGAAGAGCACGGCTGGGTCATGGTGCAGGACACCTCGTGGCCCGGATACGAAGACATCCCGCGCACCATCATCCAGGGCTATACGACCCTGCTCGCCGAAGCCGTGGAACAACTGGCCGCCGAGCCGGATGGCCAGCGCCCGACGCACGTGTTCGTACAGGCCGGCGTCGGGGCGCTCGCCACCGCCGTCGTCGGCTACATCGTCAATACCTACGGCGCATCGGACGCAGGCGGCCCCACGATCATCGTGGTCGAACCGGAAAACGCCGCCTGCATCTTCGACACGCTGCGCGCCACGGACGGCCGCATCCACGCGGTGGGCGGCGATCTCGACACCATCATGGCGGGGCTGGCCTGCGGCGAGCCTGTCACGGTGGGCATCGACGTCCTGGCCAATCACGTGGATTTCGTCGCCAGCCTGCCCGACTACGTCGCGGCCCAGGGCATGCGGGCGCTTTCCAGCCCCGTCCGCGCCACCGCGTCGGCGACGGATGCCGCGGCGCCTTCCGATCGCCGCATCATTTCGGGCGAGTCCGGCGCCGCGCCCTTCGGTTTCGCGCACGAAGTCCTGACCGACCCGGCGCTGGCGCACATCAAGGACACTCTGGGCATCGATGGCGAATCCGTGCTGTTCTTCCTGTCCACGGAAGGCGACACGGACCGCGCCGGCTACGACGCGATCATCCACGACGGCGCGTATGCGCGCCCCTCGGCCCCCCAGGAGGCCGGCGCGAGCCCCGTCTGACCTGCTGGCGGGTCATGGACTTCTGCTAAGATCGGCTGCCCGCCGCCCGTTTTTCCGGGCGGGGCGCAAACCCTGAAACCGACCCGACCCCATGTCCCCTTTCGACCGCCCCTCCCCCGAAGAACACGCCGCGCTGCTGGCGCAGATCGGCCCGCTGCCGCTGCGCGGACGCGCCTGGCCGCGCTGGATCGGCGTGATTGCCTGGCTCATCATGGCCTTCATCGCCGTGCGCCTGTTCATGGTGCTGCGGCTCGCGCCCGAAACCGCCCTGCCGCTGCCGGTCATCGCCAGTCTGGTGGTCTGTTTCGGCGCCCTGCTCTGGATGAGCTGGCACATGTGGACCTCGGTGACGGAAATCTCTGACTGGGGCATCCGCCAGACCTGGATCTCGCGCCGCGAAGTCTCCTGGGACGACATCCAGTCCACGAAATTCATTCCGCTGTTCGCCTCGAAGAAGCTGGTGTGCTTCGTCCAGAAGGGCCGGCCGCTGTTCTTCCAGGCAGGCAGCCCCGAACTGCAGGCGGCCTTCGCGCGCATCAGCCTGGTCTACCGCAAGAAGCTCTGAGCCGCGCGGCTCGCGTCCCGGCCGGCGAACGTCCGTCGGGAACGCCCGCCGCCCCGATCGGCGCGCCGCACGTCAGTCGTAGCGGCGGATGTCCTCGATCACCTTGCCGTCATTGGGCAGGCTGCCGGCCGGCACCACATCCACGATGGCCCGAAGCTTGGTCTGGTCCCTCACGGTATCGGCCACACGGGCGATATCCAGGTCGTCGGCCGATTCGATTTTCAACGTCATGACGTCGTGCCCCATTTCGCCCGACACGACCAGCCGGGCGCGGCCGATCTGCGGATGGCGGCTGAGCACCCGGGCGATCTGCTCGGGATGCACGAACATGCCGCGCACCTTGGTCGTCTGGTCCGCGCGCCCCATCCACCCGCGGATGCGGCCATTGGTCCGGCCGCAGGGCGACGTTCCCGCCATCAAAGCGGACAGATCCCCGGTGCCGAAGCGCAACAGCGGATAATCGGGGTTGAAAGTCGTCACCACGACCTCGCCGACCTCGCCGTCGGGCACGGGTTGGCTGGTGCCGGGCCGCACGATTTCCACGATCAGGTCTTCGTTCAGGACCAGGCCGTCGCGCGCTTCGGTCTCAAAGGCAACCATCCCCAGATCCGCGCTGCCATAGGCCTGGAAGCCCTGGACGCCTCGGGCCTGAAACCAGGCCTGCAACGACGGCGGATAGGCCTCGCCCGAAAACAGGGCCCGGCGCAGGGACGGCAGCGCCACCCCCATGTCGTCGGCCTTTTCCAGGATGATGCGCAGGAAACTGGGCGTGCCGGTATACGCCTGAGGCGCCAGATCGGCCATGGCCCGGACCTGCTGTTCGGTCTGCCCGACTCCGCCGGGAAACACCGTGCACCCCAGGGCATGGGCGGCGGTTTCCATCATCGAGCCCGCCGGCGTGAAATGATAGGAAAAGCAGTTGTGCACCAGATCCCCGGGGCGCACCCCCGCCGCGTGCAAGGCGCGGGCAAAGCCCCAATAATCGGGGCGTGCGCTTTCAGGCTCGTAAATGGGGCCGGGTGACGCGAAGACGCGCCGCGCCGCGCCCCAGCCGATGGTGGACACCCCGCCGAACACCCTTACCCGTTCCGCGTCTCCTTGGGTCGCCGGACGGGCAATGCGGGCCGCATGCTGGATCTCAAGCAATTCGCTTTTGCGCAGCACCGGAACCTGCGACAGCGCGTGGCGTGAGTTCAGACTGGCGGGGTCGACACCCTGCAACTGCCGGGCGATGGCCGGCGCCCGCTCCCGGGCAGCCGCCGCCACGGCAGGCAGGCGGGCAAACAGCGTCTGCTCCCGCTGTCCGACGGCCGCCGTCTCTCGCGCATCGAAATAAGCCTGCATGCCATCCCCTGTGTATCAAGCCAGCCAGCGCTTGCGCCGGCGATAGAACTTGGTGTCGCGAAAGCTGGTGCGTCCGGCCCCCGAAACCCCCAGATAGAATTCTTTGACATCCTCGTTTTCAGCCAGCGACCCGGCCGAACCATCCATCATGACGCGGCCGTTTTCCAGGATGTAGCCATAATCGGCATAGCGCAGCGCCACACTGGTATTTTGTTCGGCCAGCAGGAAACTGACGCCCTCGCGCTGGTTCAGGTCGCGCACGATCTCGAAGATCTCCTCGACGATCTGCGGCGCCAACCCCATGGAAGGTTCGTCCAGCAGGATCATGCGCGGATCGGCCATCAGCGCCCGGCCGATGGCGGCCATCTGCTGTTCGCCGCCCGACGTATAGCCCGCCTGGCTTTTGCGACGCTGTTTCAAACGCGGAAAATACTGGTAGACACGTTCCAGCGCCGCCGTCAGATCGCCGCGCCCCAGGCGCCGCGTATAGGCCCCCGTCAGCAGGTTTTCCTCGATGCTCAGGTGGGCGAAGCAATGACGGCCTTCCATCACCTGGACCACGCCGCGCTGCACCAGATCGGCTGGCGACAGCGATTCGATGCGTTCACCGCGATATTCGATACTGCCCTTGGTGACCTCGCCGCGTTCGCCCCGCAACAGATTTGAAATGGCCCGCAGCGTCGTGGTCTTGCCCGCGCCATTGGCGCCCAGCAGCGCCACGATGCGGCCTTCGGACACACTGAGCGATACACCCTTCAGCACCAGGATCACGTGGTTGTAGATGACCTCGATGCCATTGACGTTCAACAGGACGGCGGGCTCGGAGGCCTGTGCGCTTTCCATGAATCTTCTCCTGGGGGCCGGGCATGCGCCCGGCCCCGGCACGGCTTACTCGGCTGCACAATCCCGCACGGGCAGTTTCTTTTCCGTGGCGTATTTTTCACCCAGGGCCTGCACCAGCGGCTTGATGTACTTCGGATCGGACTGGTACCAGTCGGACACCACATTGAACTTCTTGCCGTCCCACTGGATGATCCGCGCCCAGTCGGTGCCCATGTGATTTTCGCAGGTAGTCTTGACCGGACGCATCAGCTTGGCGAACCCCAGTTTTTCCAGGCGCGCCTCGTCCAGGTTCAGGTTTTCATAGCCCCAGCGCACCTGCTCCGGCGTCATGGCCTTGCCCTTGCCGAATTTCTCCTGGGCCGTGCGGATGGCTTCCACCTGAAGCATGGAGATCATCATGCCGCGCGTATAGGCGATGGACCCGAAGGTCTTGCCATCCTTGTCGGAGCCTTCGCCCTTGTCATAGACGTACTTCTTGACGTCGTCATGCACGCGGCCATGTTCGGCGCTGTTCTGGATGGTGATGCCGTGGTAGCCCTTGGCCGTATCGCCCAGGTCGGCCACGTCGGTTTCCGAACTGGCCCACCAGATGCCGTACATCTTGTCGCGCGGATACCCCACCGCCTGGGCCTCGCGGATGGCGGTCGGCGTCATGATGCCGGCGCTTTGCAACAGGACGAAATCGGGGCGGTTCTTGCGGATCTGCAGCCAGGTCGACTTCTGCTCCACCCCGGGGGCGGCGACAGGATAGACCTGCAGCTCGAAGCCGTTGTCCTTGGCGCGTTCCTCGAGCAACGGGATGGGTTCCTTGCCGAAAGGCGAATCATGGTAGATCAGGGCGATCTTCTTGCCCTTGAGCTTGTCCACGCCGCCCAGGTTCTTCGCGATGTCCTGGATCATGGAGTCATAGGCGGTCCAGTAATTGCCCAGCAGCGGGAAGTTCCATTTGAACACCCGGCCATCGGCCGATTGCGACAGGCCATAGCCCACCGTCACGACGGAACGGCCATCCACCATGGCCTTGTCGGTGACGGCGAAGGTGATGCCCGTGGACTGCGTGTCGTATCCGGTGGCGCCGCCGAACTTGTCCTTCAGCCGTTCGTAGCACTCGACCCCTTTGTCCGTGGAATAAGCCGTTTCGCATTCCTCGTAGACGATCTTGACGCCATTGACCCCGCCGTCGCGCTCGTTGACCATCTTCAGGTAATCCAGCTTGCCGTTGGCCCAGGGAATCCCCAGCGGCGCGAACGACCCCGTGCGATACACCAGCAGGGGAATGAAATTTTCCTCGGCGGCCTGGGCGGTGCTGGCTACCCCCATCAGCCCGGCGGCGGCCATCACGACGGCCGCCGTGGTCTTGGTCAATGCATGCTTCATCTGTAGCTCCTCCTGGTGCTGATGGCACCTTTTTTATGGAACGCATCCGGCTGGATGCGCCCCGGGATGACACCACCGGGACCCGCCGCCGGCACAGGACCACGCCTGCGCCGGGCCGCGCGCCCTAGTGGGGAAACGGCCAGATCCTCAGCTTCTCCTTGGCAATGCTCCACAGCCTGGCCAGGCCGTGCGGCTCCACGATCAGAAAGAACACGATCAGGAAACCAAACACCATGTGTTCGATGTGCGCGGCGATGTCCACGGGGATGGACAGCCCCAGGGCATGCGGGACGTTGGTCAGCAGCACGGGCACCAGCACCATGAAGGCCGCCCCGAAAAAACTGCCGATGACCGACCCCAGGCCGCCGATGATGATGATGAACAGCAACTGCAGCGAACGATTCAGGTCGAAGGCCAGGGGTTCCCAGGACCCGAGATGGATGTATGCCCACAGAGCGCCCGCCACGCCGATGATGAAGGAACTGACGGCAAAGGCGGTGAGCTTGGCATAGACCGGGCGGATGCCGATGACGGCGGCGGCCACGTCCATGTCGCGGATGGCCATCCACTGCCGGCCGATCGCCCCGCGCACCAGATTCTTGGTCAGCACGCCGATCACCACCACGAAACAGAGCACGAACAGATACTTCTGAATGGGCGTGACTACCGGCAGGCCGAAGAAATCCAGGGCCGGGACCGAGACATTGCCCGAGGTCGAATAATTGGTGAAATACGGGATGCGCAGAAATGCCCAGTCCATGAAAAACTGGGCCGCCAGCGTGGTCACGGCCAGATACAGGCCGCGAATGCGCAGGCTGGGGACGCCGAACACCACGCCCGCCAGGGTGGCAAAGACCCCGCCCAGCAGGATCTGCACCACCAGGGGCAAGTCCAGGCGCACGCCGAAGTTCCAGGCGGCATAGGCGCCCACGGCCATGAAGGCCCCCGACCCGATGGAGATCTGCCCGCAATAGCCCACCAGCACGTTCAGGCCGATGGCCGCCAGCGACAGGATCAGGAAGGGAATCAGGATGGCCTGCAGCCAGTATTCCGACGCCAGGGCCGGCACGCCCACGAAGGCCGCGACCAGCAGGACGCCCATGAACCAGCGGTCCTGGCGGATCGGAAAAATCTGCTGATCCGACCGATAGGTGCTCTTGAACTGGCCGTTTTCACGATAGAACATGGATGCGGACTCCCCCGTGACGCCTGAACCGGTCAGACGCGGTCAATGATTTTTTCGCCGAACAGCCCCTGCGGCCGGAACAGCAGGAACACCAGGGCCAGCATGTAGGCAAACCAGATTTCGATGCCGCCGCCCACGAACGGCCCCAGGTAGACCTCGGACAGTTTTTCACCCACGCCGATGACGAGCCCGCCCACGATGGCCCCCGGCACCGAGGTCAGCCCGCCCAGAATCACCACGGGCAGCGCCCGCAATGCGGCGGTGGACAAGGTGAACTGCACGCCGAATTTCGACCCCCAGACGATGCCCGTCACCAGAGCCACCAGGCCGGCGACGGTCCAGACCACGACCCAGATGCGGTTCAGGGGGATACCCACCGACTGGGCCGCCTGATGGTCATCGGCCACGGCGCGCAAGGCCCGTCCCACCGTGGTGTATTGGAAAAAGAAGGCCAGCACGGCCACCAGCACGGCGGCCACGACGGCCGCGGTCAGGTCTTCCAGGCTGACCAGGACACCGCCTTCGAAGAGGCTGTCGAGGATGAAGACCGGGTCCTTGGGCATGCCCACGTCGATCGAATACACCGAACTGCCGAACAGGATCTGACCGATGCCGTCCAGGAAATAGCTGATGCCGATCGTGGCCATCAACAGCGTCGTGGCTTCCTGGTTGACCAGATGACGCAGCACCCAGCGTTCGACCAGCACGGCGATCAGCCACATGAAGGCGGCGCTGAGCGCGAAGGCCAGCAGATTGGACAGCCACAGGGACTGCCCGCCCAGCCAGCCATCGATCCAGCCCGACAGCCGGGCCATGGCCAGTGCGGCGATCAGCACCATGGCGCCCTGGGCGAAATTGAACACCCCCGAGGCCTTGAAGATCAGCACGAAGCCCAGGGCCACCAGCGCGTACAGCATGCCGCTCATCAGGCCGCCGATCACGGTTTCCAGAAAGAATCCCATGCTGTTTCCCTAGTGTGTGGTGCCCAGATAGGCGCGGATGACATCCGGGTTGCCGCGGACCTCGTCGGGCGTGCCGTCGCCGATCTTGCGGCCGTAATCCAGCACCACCACCCGATCGGAAATATCCATCACCACCCCCATGTCGTGCTCGATCAGCACGATGGTGGTGCCGAATTCGTCGTTCACGTCCAGGATGTAGCGGCTCATGTCCTGCTTTTCTTCCATGTTCATGCCGGCCATGGGCTCGTCCAGCAGCAGGATGCGCGGTTCCATGGCCAGGGCGCGGCCCAGGTCGACGCGTTTCTGCAATCCGTAGGGCAACCGGCCCACAGGAGTCTTGCGCCAGGCCTGGATTTCCAGGAAATCGATGATGTTTTCCACGACGGCGCGGTGGGCGAGTTCCTCGCGCTCGGCCGAGCCCAGGCGCAGGGCCTGGGCCAGCACCCCGCTTTTCATGCGCAGGTTGCGGCCGGTCATGATGTTGTCCAGCACGCTCATGCCCTTGAACAGCGCCAGGTTCTGGAACGTTCGGGCGATCCCCATTTCGGCGGCGCGGCGCGAGTTCATGCGGGAGAATTGCTGGTCCTGCAACAGGATGCGGCCTTCCTGGGGGGTGTAGACGCCGTTGATGACGTTCAGCATGGAACTTTTCCCCGCGCCGTTGGGGCCGATGATGGCGCGGATCTCGTGTTCGCGCACATCGAAGGAAATGTCGGTCAGGGCCTTGACCCCGCCAAAGGACAGGGAAATGTTCTGCAGGTCCAGGATGGCCGGCCCGATGCGGCTGGCGCGGTCCGCCCCCGGGGTCAGGTCGTCGGCCGCCTGGGCGATCGAGTCTATCATTCAGGCCACCTTTTTCAGGGCTTCGGGCCGGACGACGGCGGCCGGTTCGATCCGCAGATCGGCGGCGATCCGGCCGCTGCGCCCGTCTTCGAACTTGACCTCGGTTTCGATGTACTGCCGGTCGCGCCCCTCGAACAGGGCGTCCACCAGCACGGCGTATTTCTGGGCGATGAAGGCGCGGCGGACTTTGCGGGTGCGGGTCAGCTCGTCGTCATCGGGGTCCAGTTCCTTATGCAGGATCAGGAACCGGGCGATCTGCGACGCCGACAGTTTCGGGTCCTGGGACAGATCGCGGTTGATCTGCTCGACGCAGTCGCGAATCAGCTCGTAGACCTCGTCCTTGGATGCCAGGTCGGTATAGCCGGCGTAAGGCAGCCCCCGGCGTTCAGCCCAATTGCCCACGGCCTCCAGATCGATGTTCACAAAGGCGCAGACCTCCGGGCGATTGGCGCCGAACGCCACGGCCTCCTTGATGAAGGGGAAGAACTTGAGCTTGTTTTCGATGTATTTGGGCGCGAACAGGCTGCCGTCCGACAGATGGCCGACGTCTTTGGCGCGATCGATGATCTTCAACTGGCCATCGGCATCCAGGTAGCCGGCATCACCCGTGTGGTACCAGCCATCCGCCGTGTAGGATTCGGCGGTCGCCTGCGGGTTCCGGTAGTAGCCGGTAAACATGCCGGGGCTGCGCACCTGGATCTCGCCGCTGTCGACCACGCGGATGTCCACGCCTTCGCAAGGCGGGCCCACCGTGTCGTCGCGCACCTGGCCGTTGGCCTGCACGCAGACGAAAACAGAAGTTTCGGTGGAACCGTACAACTGCTTCAGGTTGATGCCGATGGAACGGTAGAAGACGAACAGGTCGGGCCCGATGGCCTCGCCCGCCGTGTAGGCCACCCGGACCCGGCTCATGCCCAGGGTGTTGCGCAGCGGCCCGTAGATCAGCAGGTCCCCCAGCGCATATTTGAAACGGTCCCAGGCCCCCACGGAACCGTCGCCGTCCAGCACATGCGTGCCGACCCGCCGGGCCAGGCCCATCGCCCGGTGGAACAACCAGCGCTTGGGGCGTCCGGCGTCTTCCATCCGGATCATGACGTGGGTGAGCAGGCCTTCCAGCACCCGGGGCGGCGCGAAATAGTAGGTGGGACCGATATCGCGCATATCGATGGACACGGTATCGGGCGATTCGGGATGATTCACCGTGAAGCCGGTGGTCAGGAACTGCGTGTAGGAGAACATGTTCTGGCCGATCCAGGCGGGCGGCAGATAGGCCAGCACGTCTTCATGATCGGTCAGGCCTTCGAAGCGTTCGATCACCCGCGCCCGGTCGATCAGCGCCTGGTGGCTGAGCACCACGCCTTTGGGCTTGCCCGTGGTGCCCGAGGTATAGAACATGGCCGCCGTGTCGGCCGGCCCGACGGCGGCCATGCGTTCGTCGATTTCCCCCGGCCGCCGGCCGATGCGGGCCTCGCCGCGTTCCAGCAGGGCTTCCCAGGACAGCAGCCGGGCATCGCGGTAATGACGCAGGCCGCGCGGATCGTCATAGACCAGCGCCCGCAGCGCCGGGCAGCGGCCGGAGACTTCCAGCATCTTGTCCAGTTGTTCCTGGTCTTCGACGACCACGACGCCGACCTGGGCATCCTGCAGGACGAAGGCCATTTCGTCGGCGACGGCATCCTGGTAGAGCGGCACAGGAATCGCCCCCAGACATTGGGCGGCCATCATCGCCATATAGAGCCGGGGGCGATTTTCACCCACGACGGCCACGTGTTCGCCTACCGCCACGCCCAGATCGGCCAGTCCGGCCGCAATGCGGCGGACTTCGTCGGCCACTTGGCGCCAGTTGAGGGTCTGCCAGATGCCCAGGTCCTTTTCCCGGATGGCGGGCCGCTGGCCCCGCGCCTGCGCATGGTGCATCAACAAGGCGGGGAACGTCACCGCCGCAGCGGATTCCTGTACCATGATGTCTCCTTGGACCGGCCGCATGCCATCGCAGGCGGCCCGGTGGTGCGCCCCTTATCCGAGGCGTCATGCACCCTAAGGTACAGGGCGCACCCGCGCCGGACTGTCGCACATATGACATTCGCATACGATCTAGGGTAATTCCCCATGAACCTGTCACGGGCTTTGCAGACCCACGCCGCCTGGTTTGATTTGCTGGATGACGCCCAACAAGCGCGTGTCATCCGGGATACCACGCTGGCCCAGGTCGAAGCCGGCACCATCATCGAACACAAAGGCGTGGTGGCTGGGGCCTGGATCGGGGTGGTGGACGGCCTGATCAAGGTGTCGGTCGGCAATGCCGACGGCAAACTGGCCTCGCTCACCGGCGTACCCGCGGGCGGCTGGATCGGCGAAGGCTCGCTGCTGAAGCGCGAAGCCCGGAAATACGACATCATCGCCCTGCGCCGCAGCGTCATCGCCCGGCTGCGCGGCGACACATTCGACTGGCTGCTCGACAACAGCATCCCCTTCAACCGCTTTCTGCTGCATCAGTTGAACGAGCGGGTGGCCCAGTTCATCGGCAAGGCCGAACACGACCGCCTGCTGGCCCCGGATGCCCGCGTTGCCCGGTGCCTGGCGGAACTGTTCAATCCGCTGCTGTATCCCAGCAATTCCACCCGCCTGGAAATCACCCAGGAAGAAATCGGCTATCTGGCGCGGATATCCCGCCAGCGCACCAACCAGGCGCTGCGCGCCCTGGAAGCCGCCCGGCTGCTGAAGATCGAATACGGCGCCGTCCAGGTGCTGGACCTGGACGGCCTGAAGCAGTACGGGGTGTGACACCCCGGTCACGCTTCCCCGGGGGCGCCGGCGTCAGTGGCCGCCCAGGTACGCCGCCGCCACCGCCGGGTCGCTGCGCAGCTGGGCCGCCGGGCCTTCGACCGCAATGCGGCCGTTTTCCAGCACATACCCGTAATCCGCCACCGCCAGGGCCGCCGCGGCGAATTGCTCGACCAGCAGCATGGTGACGCCCTCGCCCTTCAGGCGCGCGATGATGCGAAAGACCTCATCCACCAGGATCGGTGCCAATCCCATGGAAGGTTCATCGAGCAAAATGACCTCGGGGTTCAGCATGACCGCCCGCGCCATCGCCAGCATTTGCTGTTCTCCCCCCGACAGGGTGCCCGCCAGCTGGGTGCGACGCTCCCGCAGGCGCGGAAACAGTTCCAGCGCGCGGGCCAGGTCATGGTCCACGTCGCCTTTGGCGCGGCTGCCGGTCAGGCGCGGAAAGGCGCCCAGCAGCAGATTGTCGGTCACACTGAGCGTGGGGAAGACCCGCCGGCCTTCGGGGGAGTGGGCCAGCCCCAGGCGGGCGATCCGGTGGGATTCCAGCCCCTGGATCTGACGGCCGCCCAGCGTGATGACGCCCGCCGATGGCCGCAGCATCCCCGAAATGGCCTTCATGGTGGTGGTCTTTCCGGCCCCGTTCGACCCGATCAGGGTCACGACCTTGCCGGCCGGGACTTCCAGGTTGATGCCGTGCAGGACCTTGACCTTGCCGTAACCGGCTTCCAGATTTTCAATTTTCAACATGCTTGGGCTCCTGCCTGTTCACCGCCCAGATAGGCTTCGATCACCCGCGGGTCCGCCTGCACGTCCAGCGGCAGGCCTTCGGCGATCTTCTGGCCGAAGTCCAGCACCGACAGAGCATCGCAGACGCCCATCACCACATCCATATGGTGCTCGATCAGAATCACGGTCAGGCCGCGCTCCTTGATCTTGCGCATGATGGCCAGCAGCTCTTCGATATCGGGCGCCGTCAACCCCGCGGCAGGCTCGTCCAGCAGCAACAGGTGCGGATCCAGGGCCAGCGCCCGGGCGATTTCCAGCAGGCGCTGCTTGCCATAGGGCAGGTTGCGGGCTTCCTCGCCGGCCAAGGACGCCAGGCCGACGAAATCCAGCAGCGCATAGGCGCGATCCCGCGCCGCCCGTTCTTCCCGGCGCCACAGCGGCAGACGCAGGGCGATGCTGCTCAGGCCGCTCTTGAACGTGTGATGCAGGCCGACGAGGACGTTTTCCAGCGCCGTCATTTCGCCGAACAGCTGCACGTTCTGGAAGGTCCGCGCCACGCCGCGAGCGGCGATCTCGGACGAGGTCAAGCCCGCCAGATCCTTGCCGGCAAAGACCACGGAACCCGAAGTCGGCACATAGATGCCGGTCAGCACGTTCATCATCGTGCTCTTGCCCGATCCGTTCGGCCCGATCAGGCCGTGGATCGTACCGCGCCGCACTTCCAGGTCGACCTCGTTGAGGGCCTTGAGTCCGCCGAACTGCATGATGGCCCGGCTGACCGAGAGCAGCACCCCATGCGAGGCATCCGGATCGCGGCCCACCTGGGCCAGGCCCGGCGTCGCCGGGGACGGCGCTTCGGCGTCATTCCGGCGCCTGCCCCAAAGCTGGGTGACGAACCCCACGATGCCGTCGGGCAGGTAATACACCACGAACAGGATCATCAGCCCGAAGATCGTCAGCCGCCAGTCGGTCATCTGCTCCAGGACCAGCGACCCCGCCGCCAGCGCCAGCGAGCCGACGACGGGCGCCGCCATGCGCTTCCAGGTGGCCCGGCCGCGCCGCACCGCCACCGTCGCGCCGATGGTCACCAGCACAGCCAGGCCGATGGCCAACGGACGGAACGTGGACACGTCATCCAGCATCTTGGGCAGCAAGACGATGATGGCCGCCCCCAGCAGTGCGCCGGAGCGGGTCTTGCGCCCCCCCATGATGAGGGCCAGCAGGAACAGCACCATCAGTTCGAAGGTGTAGGTATTGGGCGAGATGTACTGTTCGGAATACGCGTGCAGCGCGCCCGACAGCCCCGCCAGCCCGGCGCTGATGACGAAGGCCACGACCTTGTAGCGATAGACGGATACGCCCATGCAATCGCAGGCGATCGGACTGTCGCGCAGGGCCTCGAAAGCACGGCCGTAATGCGAACGCGCGACCCGCTCGGTAAACAGCACCGACAGGGACAGCAGGCCCAGCACCAGCCAGAAGAACTCCGGGCCGGTCAGCATGTGGTCGCCGATCATGGGCTTGTCCAGGCTGATGCCCAAGGGCCCCGCCGTCAGGAAACCCATTTCATTGATCAGGATCTGGATGATGGTGCCGAAAGCCAGCGTGACCATCGCCAGGTAGGGACCCGTCACGCGCAGGGAAGGCAGCGCCAGGATCACGCCGAAGACGGCCGTGACCGCGATGGCCGCTGGAATCGTGACCCAGAAGGGCATGTTCAGCTGCAGGATCAGCACACCGACGGTATAGGCGCCGATCCCGAACAGGCCGGCATGGCCCAGCGACACCTGGCCGGTGTAGCCCACGACGATGTCCAGCCCCAGCAGCAGCACTGCATAGATCAGGATCGTTTCGATCAGATGCAGGTAGTACGGATTCTGCACCACCAATGGCACCGCGGCCAGGACGGCCGCCAGCGCCACAAACGAAAGCAATGACTTCTTGTTCATGGATCAGACCTTCTTGATCGCGGTTTTCCCGAACAGGCCGGCCGGACGCAACGTCAGCACGAGCAGCAGCAGGATCAGGCCGGGCACGTCCTTGTAGCCCGTGGACAGGTAGAAACCGGTCATGGTTTCGATCACGCCCAGCAGCAGGCCGCCCACGATGGCGCCCATGCCGCTGTTGAGCCCGCCCACGATGGCGACCGCAAAGGCCTTCAGGCCCAGGACCGCGCCCATCGAAGCGCCCGTCAGCGTGAGCGGCGCCACCAGCACGCCGGCGAAAGCCGCCGTCAGCGACGACAAGGCGTAGGAAAATGTGATCACCAGCTTGGTGTTGATGCCCATGAGGCCGGCCGCATCCCGGTCGCCCGAGGTGGCCACCACGGCCTTGCCGTAGATCGAGGTGCGGTTGAACAGCTCGATGGCCCCCATGATCAGCAAGGCCCCGCCGACCACCAGCAGCTCCATCGGCAGGATATGGGCGCCGAAGACCGTGAATGGCGTTTCGGACACAGGCGACGGGAAGCGCAGCGCATCCCGGCCCCAGACGTTCTCCGCCACGTTGCGAAAGATGATGCCCAGGGCGATGGTCGCCATGATCCAGCCGAATTCGGACCGGGCTTCGATCGCCGGGCGCACCGCCACGCGTTCGACCACGGCGCCCTGCAGCATGCCGAAGATGCAGACCAGGGGAATCATCAGCCAGTAGCTGACACCAAAGCCGACCAGCGTCAGCCCCACCAGCCCCCCCAGCATCAGGGCATCGCCCTGGCCGAAGTTCAGGGTCTCGGAGGTGGCATACGTCAGTTGATAACCAAAGGCAATGACCGCATAGATCATGCCCAGCGCAATGCCGCTATAGGCAAGCTGCAGAAAAATCGTCATGACACATTCCAACGAAACGCGCCGTCCGGCAGGCGGAACCGCACCGGACGGCGCTGCACGACATGCCTCTCCGGCGGGCCGTCAGGCCGCCGCGAGAAGACACGAATCAGGCAGGGTTACTGCGCGGCCTGCCCGGAGTTGGCGATGCTGCGCTTTTCGTCTTCCGCGTGCGCGAAGATCACGCGGCCCTTGGACACCTCGCCCATGTACACCATGTCGGGAGAATCGATGGTTTCGTGGTCGGTCGCCGAGTACGGCTGTTTGTAGGTCATGATCACGCCTTCAACCGGCTTTTGCAGGTTTTCCAGCGCCGCGCGGATGTCCGGGCCCTTGGTGCTGCCGGCCTGCTGGATGGCGGCCGCCAGCAGCAGGACGGAGTCATAGCCCTGAGCAGCCGACACCGCCGACTCCATCACGCCGTTCTTCGGTTGATCCGCCTTGACGTAGGCGTCGATGAACGCCTTGCGCTTGGGCGTGTTGGGGTTCTGGATGAAGGTCTGCGGCATCAGGGCGCCGTCGCCGTTGGCGCGGGCCGTATCGATGAAGTTGGCCATGGCCAGGGTCCAGCTGCCGATCATCGGCACCTTCCAGCCCAGTTTCGCCATGCCATTGGCCAGCTGCGCCAGCTCGGGTCCGATGGCGTAGGTCAGCAGCGCCTCGGCGCCGGCTTCCTTGGCGCGAAGCAGTTGCGCGGTCATGTCGACGTCACCGATATTGAATTTTTCCTCGGCAACCGGTTTGACGCCCAGCTTTTCCAGGGCCTTTTCCATGTCCTCGCGGCCCAGTTGGCCGTAGTTGGTCGAGTCGGCCATGATGGCGACCTTCTTGAAACCGCGCTTGGTCACGGCTTCGGCGGCGATCATTGGCGCCTGGATATTGTCCGCGGCCGAAGTGCGGAACACGTAGTTGTGCGGGTATTTCGGCTGTTCAAACTGCCGGGACACCAGCGTGCCCGTGGACACATTGACGAGGACCGGAATCTGGGCCTGCTGGTAGAAACGCGTGCCCGCCAGCGCCACGCCGGTATTGATGAACCCCAGGGATGCCACCACCCGTTCGCGATTGATCAGTTCCTGGGCGATCTGCACGCCGCGTTCGTTCTTGGCCTCGTCATCGCGTTCGACCAGTTCCAGCTGGCGGCCCAGCACGCCGCCCTGCGCATTGATCTCCTGGGCGGCGATGCGCACGCCTTCGCGCATGCTGACGCCCATGGAGGACGAGCCCCCGGTGTACGGGCCGGACACGCCGATCTTGATGGTGTCCGCCGCTTGCACCGTGGCGGCCAGCGACAACGTCAGCGCGGCGGCCAGGCAGGTCTTGGAAAATTTCATGAAGTCTCCTGTGCGTGATGCGGCCGACTGTCGACGCCGGCCATGAATGGTATCGGCGGAAAGTCTAGCGATCCGTCACAGGAGCGGTTGGAAAATGCCTCGGGGCAGGGCGGAAAATAATTCCGCACCCGATCACCCCCCCTAGGGGGAGACCGGAGTCCGGCGGCAGAGGTCCCGGAGCCATAGGGAAAACGATAATCTGATTCCCATCAGCGGCACGGAGGCATCGTGACACAGGTAGTAATGGGAATCCGGCGCCGCCGTCACCGAAAAAGGCGCGACCAGCTGCCCTGTCTGCAGACAATGGCCCGCCAGGCTGCGCCGTGTGATCATCACCCCCTGACCGGCGCAGGCGGCCGCCATGGCCATGCCCAGATCGAAGAAGCTCACCCCTTCCTCGGGCTCGGGCCAGTCCAGTCCCGCCGCGTCGAACCAGGGCTTCCAGGGATCCAGGGGACTGTGCAGCAAATGACTGTGCAGCAGGTCGGAGGGCTGGCGCAAGGGACCGTGGCGGCGCAGATACTCCGGCGAGCACGCCGGAAAGACCACGTCGTCGGTCAACAGCTCGGAGACGGCCCCGGGATAGCGCCCCAGCCCGAACCGGATCCAGAAATCGGCCTGGGACGGCCCGATGTCCAGGTAAGGGATGGACATCACGACGCTGAGATCCAGGTTGGGGTGCATCTGCATGAATTCATGCAGATGCGGCCCGAGCACCCAGTGGCCGAAGGACGGGGTGGTCACCAGGCGCAGGCTTTCGCGCGGTTTCTTGGCTCGATGGTGCAGGGAGACGTCCGACAGCAGATGCAGCGCCGTCCCGATCTGCTCCAGGTATTCATGGCCGACGGCCGTCAGCACCACGCCCCGGCTGCCCCGATCGAACAAGGGCTGACCCAGCAGGGCTTCCAGCTGGGTGATGCGTTTTCCCACCGCACTGGCCGTGAGGCAGAGTTCCTCGGCCGCCCGGCCGAAAGAACCCAACCGGGCGGCTGATTCAAACGCCCGTATCGTCGCCAGGGAAGGCAGGCGGATATGCTGTTGGGCGAGTGGCATCATCGCAGGATCCCTGGCGCTGATTGGACAAGTGATCCGGCATTGTGTCACAGCATCCGGTCACCGCCTACCCGGCGCGCCCGCGCAATCACCCCAGGCGCACCAACCCGGCGGCGGCCGTCTGGTTCGTGGCGGTGTCGATCAGGATGAACGAGCCCGTCGCCCGCTGGGTTCCATAGTCATCCAGCGCCAGGGCGTCGCGGGTGCGCAGCCGGACCCGGCCGATGTCGTTCATGGCCAGGGTGCCGTGCCAGTCCACGGAACGCAGCTCGTGGATATCGCGCCGGGTTTCCACCGCCTGGATGCGGGCCTGGGTCAGGCGGCTGCCCAATTTCAGCCAGTACAGGCGGGCGGGGTTCAGCGCCTGCTGGTCCAGCCAGCACAGATCCGCATCGAAATCCTGCCGCAAAGCGGGCCGCGCATGATCATCGACCAGCAGATCGCCGCGCGACACATCGATGTCGCGGTCCAGCACCACCGTGATGCTGTCGCCGGGCCGGGCTTCTTCCAGTTCCTGGTCCCCGCGCAGCAGACGCGCGATGGTCGCCGGTTCCTGGCTGGGCAGGACCTGCACGGCATCGCCCACCCGCCAGGCGCCGCCCTGCAATTGGCCGGCATAGCCCCGGAAGGCGTCGGGGCCGCTGCCCTGGTGGCGGATGACCCACTGCACGAAAAAACGGGCCTGGCCGTTGCCCTGGTGCGGGTCCAGCGGCAGGCTTTCCAGCAGCGGCAGCAGCGGCAGGCCGCGATACCAGGGGGTCAGGCTGCTGGGCTGCACGACGTTGTCGCCCGACAGGGCCGACAGGGGCACGATGTGGAAATGAGGGATTTCCAGCCGCGCGGCCAGATCCTGGTAGGCGGCATGGATGCGGTCGAATACCCCCTTGTCCCAGCCCACCAGATCCATCTTGTTCACGGCCACGATGATGTGCTGCAGGCCCAGCAGGCGCGCCAAAGTGCTGTGCCGCTTGGTCTGCGGCAGCAGTTCGCCATCGACCACCCGGCTGGCGTCGATCAGGATGATGGCGGCATCGGCCGTCGAGGCCCCCGTCACCATGTTGCGCGTGTATTGTTCATGTCCCGGCGCGTCCGCCACGATGAACTTGCGCACCGGCGTGGCGAAATAGCGGTAGGCGACGTCGATGGTGATGCCCTGCTCCCGTTCGGCCTCCAGGCCGTCGGTCAGCAGAGCCAGGTCGTATTGCGCATCCGGCGCACGGGTGTATTTGGACCCGGCGATGGCTTGCAACTGATCGGCGAACACGCCCTTGCTGTCCAGCAGCAGGCGCCCGATCAGGGTGGATTTGCCGTCGTCCACGGAGCCCGCCGTGATCAGACGCAAGACGCCGGTTTCAGGGTCGGCCGGCCATTGTTCATTGATCGCATTCATCAGAAATATCCTTGTTTCTTGCGTCGTTCCATCGACGCTTCGGAAGTCTGGTCGTCCATGCGCGTGGCGCCGCGCTCGGTCAGGGTGGCGACCGCCGTCTCGGCGATGATGTCGGCCGGCGTCGCGGCGTCGGATGCCACCGGGCAGGTGCAGGACACGTCGCCCACGGTACGAAAGCGCACGGTCAGGCGCTCGCCCCGTTCGCCCTCTCGCGGCGGCGTCAGGGGGGTCACGGGGACCAGCAGCCCCTGGCGGCGCACGACCTCGCGTTCATGCGCGTAATACAGGGACGGCAACGCCAGCCGCTCACGTTCGATGTATTGCCAGACATCCAGCTCCGTCCAGTTGGAAATGGGGAACACGCGAATGTTCTCGCCGGGGTGGACGCGCGTGTTGTACAGGTTCCAGAGTTCCGGGCGCTGGGCCTTGGGGTCCCATTGGCCGAATTCGTCGCGAAAGGAACAGATGCGTTCCTTGGCACGGGCCTTTTCCTCATCGCGCCGGGCGCCGCCGATGCAGGCATCGAAACCGAATTCCGCGATGGCTTCGAGCAGCGTCGTGGCCTGCGCGGCATTGCGCGAATCCGTGGCATGGCGCAGCACCACCGTGCCCCGGGCGATGGAATCCTCGACGCCGCGCACGATCAGTTCTTCGCCCAGTTCCGCCACGTGGCGGTCCCGGAAGGCGATGACTTCGGGGAAATTGTGCCCGGTGTCGATGTGCATCAGGGGAAAAGGGAAACGCCCCGGACGAAAGGCCTTTTCCGCCAGCCGCAAGAGCACGCAGGAATCCTTGCCCCCGGAAAACAGCAGCACGGGCCGCGCGCACTCGGCGGCGACTTCGCGCAGGATGTGGATGGCTTCGGATTCCAGCCAGTCCAGGTGAGTACGGGTCGAGGAAGCAATCGCAGTCGTCATGATGAAAAGATGGATTCGACAGAAACAGGGTGAAGGGGATCGACCGCCCTGGGGCGCACCCCGGGACGATCCGTCAGGTTGGAGGCGTGCAGGCCGCATTCGCGGCTATCGCGCTGCTCCCACCACCAGCGGCCGGCGCGGGGATCCTCCCCCGGGCGCACGGCCCGGGTACAGGGCTCGCAACCGATGGAGGGATAGCCCCGGTCGTGCAGGGGGTTGTAAGGGACGTCCAGCGCCCGCACGACGGCCCAGACCTCGTCGGCCGACCAGGCCGCCAGCGGATTGAATTTCCGCAGGCCGAAGGCGTCGTCCCACTGTGATTCGGGAAGCTCCGTGCGCGTCACGGACTGTTCGCGGCGCTGGCCCGTGATCCAGGCGGAATGCCCCGCCAGCGCCCGGCGCAGGGGCTCGACCTTGCGGATGCCGCAGCATTCCTTGCGCAACGCGACACTGTCGTAAAAAGCGAATTCCCCATGCGCCGTCACGTGCGCCTGAACGGCGGCCGGATCGGGATGCATGACCCGCACGTCGATGCCGTAGCGGTCACGGATCACGTCCACCAAGGCGACGGTCTGCGCATGCAACCGTCCGGTATCCAGCATGAAGACACCCAGGGGCCGCGGCAGTTGCGCCAGGGCATGGATCAGCAAGGTGTCCTCGACGCCCATGGACGAGGCCAGGACGGCATCCGGATGAGCCGCGGCAATCGTCTCCAGGCGAGCCAGCAAGGCCTGCCATTGGTTCGAGAGCGGGGCGGTCAGAGGGGTGGGCACGGCATGTTCTCCATCGAGGCGGCAGGAACGGGCAACGCCGACCTGCGACGAAGCCCAGTGTGCCCGCGCGGACACCGCAACGGAACGAACAAATCGTTGATTCCATATAACCCCGGAAACGCCCGGGCCGGCGCGGCGCGGCCCTCCGCAGGAGAATTCTTCCGCCCCCCGACTCCACAGAAGCGCGAGGCCGCACTAAAATGGTGCCGGTTGTATGTCCTTGTCATTTCTGAATTCATCAAAAGGCTGCACATCATGGCTGAACCGCATTCCCACCCCTTGCCCTCGTATCTGGACCCCGCCCACCCGGGGCCCTGGGGGATCTACCTGGAACAGGTCGATCGGGTGACTCCGTACCTGGGCAACCTGGCCCGCTGGGTTGAAACCCTGAAACGCCCCAAGCGCATCCTGATCGTGGACGTGCCCGTCGAACTGGACAATGGCACCGTGGCCCACTTCGAAGGCTATCGGGTGCAGCACAATACGTCGCGCGGACCAGGCAAGGGCGGTGTGCGTTTTCACCAGGACGTCACGCTGTCCGAAGTCATGGCCCTGTCGGCCTGGATGTCGGTGAAATCCGCCGCCGTCAATCTGCCTTTCGGCGGTGCCAAGGGCGGCATCCGCATCGATCCGCGCCAGCACTCCCAATCCGAACTGGAACGCATCACCCGCCGATACACCAGCGAAATCCACGACATCATCGGCCCCAGCAAGGACATCCCCGCGCCCGACGTGAACACCAACGGCCAGGTCATGGCCTGGATGATGGACACGTATTCCATGAACGAAGGCCGCACCACGACCGGCGTGGTGACGGGCAAGCCCGTCTCGCTGGGCGGCAGCCTGGGCCGCGTCGAGGCCACCGGGCGCGGCGTCTACGTGATCGCCTGCGAGGCCGCGCGCGAATCCGGCATCGACATCAAGGGCGCGCGCGTCGCCATCCAGGGCTTCGGCAACGTGGGCGGCACGGCGGCGCGCCTGTTCCATGACGCCGGCGCGCTGGTCGTCGCCGTGTACGACCACACCGGCATCGTCTATGACGAACGCGGGCTGAACGTCCCCGGCCTGATCGACCACGTGCACGAAACGGGCGGCGTGGGCGGCGCGCCCGGTTCCCAATCGCTCACCCCGAAGGAATTCTGGTCGCTGGAAACCGACATCCTGATCCCGGCCGCCCTGGAAGGCCAGATCACCCACGAAAACGCCGATCTGATCCACACCCGCATTCTGGTCGAGGGCGCCAACGGCCCCACCACCCCGGAAGCCGACGATATCATCTCGGCCAAGGGCACCGTCATCGTGCCCGACGTGGTCGCCAACGCCGGCGGCGTCACGGTCAGCTATTTCGAATGGGTGCAGGACTTTTCCAGCTTCTTCTGGACGGAACAGGAAATCAACCACCGCCTGGAAGCCATGATGCGCTCGGCCTACGGCGCCATGGCCGGGGTGGCTCGCCAGCATGGGGTGTCGCTGCGCACGGCGGCCTTCATCGTGGCCTGCACGCGCATCCTCGAAGCCCGCCAGGTACGCGGCCTCTACCCCTGATGCGCCGCCTGCTGCTGATCGGCACGGGCGGCACGATCGCCGCCACGGCCGATGCCCATCGGCTGACCGATTACCAGGTCACGGAGGGCATCACCGCCATGCTGGCCGCCATTCCAGGAGCCAGCGGCCTGGCCGACATCCGCTGCGAACAATTGTTCAACGTGGACAGCCGGGCGTTGCGCACCGCGCAGGTGCTGCAACTGGCCCGGCGGGTGCAACAGGCCGTCCATGACGACGCGGTGGACGGGGTCGTCATCACGCACGGCACCGACAGCCTGGAAGAAACCGCCTTCCTGCTGCACCTGACCGTGCGCACGCCCAAACCCGTCGTGCTGGCGGGCGCCATGCGCCCGGCCTCGGCTCCCAGCGCCGACGGCCCCTTGAACCTGATCAATGCCCTACTGGCGGCCCGCGATCCGTCCAGCCATGGGCGCGGCATCCTGATCGTCATGAACGACCGCATCCTGGCCGCCCGCCAGGCAGCCAAGGGACACACCACCCGGGTGGATGCCTTCGGCAGCGACGGCCTGGGGGTTCTGGGGGCGGTCTGCGACGGCCAGGTCCGCTATCAGCAGCATCCCGATCCATTGACGGCCCCGGCGCTGCCGCTGTCGGGCTTGCGCTCGCTTCCCGCCGTGGACATCATCCACGACTACCAGGATGCCCCGCTGCACGCCTACCAGGCCGCCATCCAGGCCGGGGTCCGAGGCATCGTGGTGGCGGGCATGGGCAACGGCAGCCTCAGCCCCGCGGCAGAGCGCGGTTGCGCCCAGGCGCGGCGCAAAGGGCTGATTTGTGTGCGAGCCAGCCGCGTGCCGCGCGGCCCGGTCACGGCCAAGGCGTCCGACGCTGATTCGGGTCTGCTGGCCTCGCACGACCTGAACCCCCTGCAGGCCCGCGTCGCGCTGCGTCTGGCGTTGGCGCATGGCTGGGACCGCGACGCCATCGGGGCATTGCTGCTGCAGTTGTAGAAAGACATCGCGCCGACGCTCGTCAGGGCGGACGGGCGAAAATGCCCCGGTCTCAAGCCGGGGCATTTCTTCACGTCGCGGCTTGCAAGCGGCTCCGATGAGTCAGGCGTGAAATAGCCCGCAGGGGCTATTTCACCCCAGTCTCAAGTCGTGGCATCCCTCCACGTCGCGGCTTGCAAGCCGCTCCGATGAATCAGGCGCGAAATAGCCCGCAGGGGCTATTTCGCGTCCTGATTCATCCAATCCAGGATCACCTTGCCGCTTTGCCCCGACAGCATGGCATCGAAGCCCTGGCGATACTCAGCGACCGGGAAACGGTGCGTCAGTATGGGCGACAGGTCCAGGCCGCTTTGCAGCATCGCGACCATCTTGTACCAGGTCTCGAACATCTGCCGGCCATAGATGCCCTTGATCTCCAGACCCTTGAAAATGATCTGGCTCCAGGCCGCGCCCACCCCATCGGGCAGGATGCCCAGCATGGCGATCTTGCCGCCGTGGTTCATCTGTTCCAGCATGGTGGCGAAAGCGCTGGGCACGCCCGACATTTCCAGGCCGACGTCGAAGCCTTCGGTCATGCCCAGTTCGCGCATCACGTCGCGCAAGTCTTCCCGCGCGACGTTCACCGTGCGGCTGGCCCCCATGCGGGCCGCCAGATCCAGACGGTAATCGTTCACATCCGTGATGACGACATTGCGGGCACCCACATGACGTGCAATGGCGGCCGCCATGGCGCCGATCGGCCCGGCGCCTGTGATCAGCACGTCCTCGCCCACCAGGTCAAAGGCCAGCGCGGTATGCGTGGCATTGCCATACGGATCGAAAATGGCCGCCAGATCGTCGGAGACATCGTCCGGAATGCGGAAGGCGTTGAAGGCCGGGATGACCAGATAGTCGGCGAAAGCCCCTGGCCGGTTGACCCCCACGCCCTGCGTGTTGCGGCACAGATGGCGGCGCCCCGCCCGGCAATTGCGGCAATGTCCGCAGGTGATGTGGCCTTCGCCCGACACCCGGTCGCCGATCTTGAAGCCCTGGACTTCCTGGCCGATCTCGACGATCTCGCCCACGTATTCGTGGCCCACATGCATGGGCACGGGAATGGTGCGAGCCGCCCATTCATCCCACTTCCAGATGTGGATGTCGGTCCCGCAGATCGCGGTCTTGCGGATGCGGATCAGAATGTCGTTGTGGCCCATTGCAGGTTTGGGCACATCCACCATTTCCAGCCCTGCGGCGGGCTGGGTCTTGGCCAAGGCTCTCATGGAAGCTCCATAGATAAAAACGAACGGCAGGCCGCAACCGGCCCGCGGAATCTGTTCAAAACGCGATCAGGCCGGACCGATGACGCCCAATTGACGGCCGACCCGGGCAAAGGCATCCACAGCCCGGTCGATGTCCTCCAGCGAATGCGCCGCGCTCATCTGGGTCCGGATGCGGGCCTTGCCCTTGGGCACCACGGGGTAGGAAAACCCGATCACGTAGATGCCTTGCGTCAGCAGGGCATCGGCCATGCGGCCGGCCAGCGCGGCGTCTCCCAGCATGACGGGGATGATCGGGTGCTGCCCCGGCACCAGGGCGAAACCCAGCGCCTGCATGGCCTGGCGGAAATGCTGGCCGTTACGGTGCACTTGCGCCCGCAACTGGTCGCCTTCGGCAGCCTGCAACAGCGCCAGCACACGGCGCGAAGCCGCCACGATGGCGGGCGCCAAGGTATTGGAAAACAGATAAGGGCGCGACCGCTGGCGCAACAGATCGACCACGACCGGATCGGCTGCTACGTAACCGCCCGACGCGCCCCCCAGGGCCTTGCCCAGCGTGCCGGTCAGGATGTGCACCCGTCCCTGGACACCGCAAAATTCGGGCGTGCCCCGCCCCCCTGCCCCCATGAATCCCACCGCGTGGGAATCATCGACCATGACCAACGCATCGAACTCATCGGCCAGATCGCAGATGGCGCGCAGATCGGCAATGATGCCGTCCATGGAAAACACGCCATCGGTGGCGATCATCACGTGGCGCGCGCCACCGTCGCGGGCGGCGTGCAGCTGAGCGCGCAGATCGGCCATGTCGTTGTTGGCGTAGCGGTAGCGGCGAGCCTTGCACAGGCGGATGCCGTCGATGATGCTGGCATGGTTCAAGGCATCGCTGACGATGGCGTCCTGTTCATCCAGCAGCGCCTCGAACAGGCCGCCATTGGCATCGAAACAGCTGGAATACAGGATAGCGTCGCCCATGCCCAGCCAGCGGGCCAAGTCGGCTTCCAGCGCTTTGTGCCCGGATTGGGTGCCGCAGATGAAACGCACCGATGCCATGCCGAAGCCATCGGCGGCCAATCCCGCCTGGGCGGACTCGATCAGGCGCGGGTCATTGGCCAGGCCCAGATAGTTGTTGGCGCAGAAATTCAAGACCTGTACGCCGTCCGCCAACTGGATCCGCGCCGCCTGCTGGCTGGCGATGACGCGTTCGGATTTATAGAAGCCGTCAGACTGCAACTGCCCGATCCGGGCCCGCGCATCGGCAAGAAATGCCTGGGACATGATTCACCTTTTGGGGGAACGTCGAAAACCTGCCTGGCATTGTACGCCGAGCCCCTACTTGTCGGACAATCGACGAAACTGTTGACAATCTGACGGCCAGTGCGTGACATTGCCTTGCAACGCTACGCCCTATGATTGCAACATCCGTTCTATATTCAGCCCTATGCACCTGCATGCACGCGCGATTCTTGCGGTTTTCCGGCTTGCCCTGGCATGTTGCCTGGGCTTGGCCGCCGCGCGGGCGCAGGCTCTGACCCTGAAGGTCGGCATCTATGACCAGAAGCCGGACGTGTACATCGGCGCCAACGGCCGGCCCGCGGGCATCCTGGGCGAACTGCTGAACGAAATCGCCCGCCGCGAAGGCTGGACCCTGCAGACCCAGGCCTGCAGCTGGGAAGCCTGCATGCAGTTGCTGTCCACCCATCAGATCGATCTGCTGCCCGACGTCTATTACACGCCCGAACGCGCCCAGGCATTCGGCCTGCATCACGTGCCGGCCCTGCACAGCTGGTCGCAGATCTACGCTTTGCCCGCCAGCGGTTTTCAATCGATCACCGATCTGAAAAACCGCACCGTGGTGGTGCTGGCCGGATCCACCCAGCAGGACTATCTGCGCACTACGCTCGACGGCCTGGGCATCAACGCCCGGATCGTGCCGGTCCAGCGGCTGGAAGAAGGCTTCCAGATGGTCAGCCGGCATCAGGCGGATGCCGTGGCAGCCGACTTCTATATCGGCGAACTCACCGCCCGCGACTACAACCTGGCGGCGACCCCCATCGTCTTCCAGCCCACCCAGGCCTTTTTCGCTACTCCGAAAGGCGAATACCCGGCCGTGCTGGCGGCCATCGACCGCTACCTGGGCGTCTGGCAGGCCGACCCGAATTCCTTTTATTTCCGCACGCTGGACCACTGGCGGACCCCTCCGGTCCAATCCACCCTGAGCGACAATGCCGCCTGGATCGTGGCGGGGCTGGCGGGCTTGCTGGCCCTGGTGCTCTGCGTCATCCTGGGCCTGAGAATCCAGATGGGCAGGCAGCGACGGCGCCTGCAATCGAGCGAGCAGCGGCTGGATGCGATCCTGGACAGCGTCGACGCCATCGTCAGCATCAAAGACCCCAGCGGCCGCTACCTGTTCGTCAACCGCAAACTGGAGGAATTCCTGGGTGCCGGCTCCGGAGACATCATCGGCCGGCGCGATGCGGATTTCATCACGGACCCTCAATCCCTGATGTCGATTGAACAAAGCGACCAGGCCATCGTGGACACCCGGGAACGCAGCGTCATCCAGCAAACGCTGAGGCGACCCGGCGGCGGCGATTCTCGCACGCTGCTGACCATGAAGGCGCCCCTGCATACACCCGATGGCGACATCGGCTCCATCTGCGTCGTCGCCACCGACATCACCGACCGCCTGCTGGCCGAAAGAACCGCCCACCGCCTGACCTACTACGACAGCCTGACCAACCTGCCCAACCGGCGCATGGCGCTGGAACGGCTGGCGCAACTGATCGAGCACGCGCAGCAGGATCGCAGCTATGGCGCCCTGCTGCAGATCGACCTGGACAGCTTCAAGAGAATCAACGACACCCAGGGCTATCGGGTCGGGGACCAGGTCCTGTCGGCCATTGCCGAACGGCTGGCCCACATGACGCGGGATCGCGATCTGGTGGCCCATACCAGCGCCGATGAATTCGTGGTGCTGATCGACGGGCTGGGGTCGGAACAGCACGACGCGGCCCGCACCGCCATGCACATCGCCGAAAAGCTGCGGCTGGCGATCTCAGGCAGCGCCCTGACCATCCAGAACACCCCGGCCTTCGTCACCGCCAGCATCGGCCTGACGCTGATCCACGCCGCCAGCCATACGACCGACCGCGTGATGCGCGAAGCCGACATGGCGACCCAGCGCGCCAAGGAACAAGGCGGCAACCAGGCCACGTTCTACGAGCAGGAACTGCAGGCGGAAGTCGAACAGCGCCTATGGCTGGAACACGATCTGCTGCAGGCCATCAACACCCCGCAGCTGTCGCTGTATCTGCAGCCCCAATTCGGCCAGGACGGCCGCGTGTCCGGCGGCGAATTGCTGGCCCGCTGGCATCACCCCCGCCACGGCGCCATCTCGCCCGCCCGGTTCATTCCGATCGCCGAGGAATCCGGCCTGATCAATCTGCTGGGGGCCTGGACCCTGGGGGTGGCCTGCGACACGTTGCTGACGCTGCAGGCCCTGGGAGAGATCTATCCGCTGTCGATCAATGTCAGCCCCAAACGCCTGATGGATCCGCAGTTCGTGGATTATGTGCGCGATATGCTGGAACAAAAGGGGCTGCCCGGCAACCGCCTGATCTTCGAAGTCACCGAAGGCGTCCTGATCCAGGACATCCAGGCGGTCGCCCGCCGCATGCAGGCCCTGGCCCGGCTGGGCATACGCTTTTCCATTGATGATTTCGGCACGGGCTATTCCAACCTGGCCTACCTCAAGCGCTTGCCTCTGTACGAACTGAAAATCGACAAGAGCCTGATCCAGGATCTGCCCCATGATACCGACGGCATCGCCATCGTGCAGATGATCCTGGCCATGGCCGATCAGTTGAATCTGCGGGTGGTGGCCGAAGGCGTCGAAACCGAGGACCAGTCCCGCTTCCTGTTCCAGCACGACTGCCACGCCCTGCAGGGCTTCCTGCTGGCCCGCCCTATGCCCATCGACGCCTGGATCGGCATCGTGCGCGAGCGCGGCAAGACGACCGAAGGGTAAAAGGCCCCCACGCCGCGCAGGCTACGCCCGCTTGCTGCCCCCCGAGGGGGCGCTTTCGCCTTGGGGCGGCCCGGCGGCAAAAGCAGGACCCCCACGCCGCGTGGGGACACAGGCGAGGTCAGGTGCGTTCTCTACTTTGGCGCATGCCGATCAGATGTCGAGTCGGCGCTCGCTCATCCACTTGACCTTGGCTGGGTCGCGGTGCGAGAAAAAGCTGCTTTCACCGGTTTCAAGCTGCGCGATGCGGCTCATGTCCGAGTCGTCGAGGGTGAAATCGAGAACCCGCAGGTTTTCCTCCATCCGCTCCTTGCGCACCGACTTGGCAAGCGCCACGATACCGCGCTGCACCACCCAGCGCAGCACAACCTGACCGACCGACCGGCCGTGCTTGCGGCCGATGTCCACCAGCGCTTCGTTCTGGAACAGGTTGTTGCGGCCCTCGGCAAAGGGCGCCCACGCCTCGGCCTGCACGCCGCTCTCGCGCATGAAGGCCACGCTGTCCTCCTGCTGGTGGAAGGGATTGACCTCTACTTGGTTCACAGCCGGCACGACGTCGTTGAAGCCGATGATGTCCATCAACCTGTCAGGGTGGAAATTGCTGACGCCGATGGCACGCACCTTTCCAGCCTTCAGGGCATCCTCCATCGCGCGCCATGACCCATGCACGTCTCCGAAAGGCTGGTGGACGAGGTAGAGGTCCAGATAATCCAGTTGCAGACGATGCAGCGATTTGTCGATGGCCCGCTGAGTGCGCTCGTAACCGGTGTCCTGCACCCACAGCTTCGTGGTCACGAAAAGGTCGGCACGCGGCACGCCGACGCTCTTGATGCCACGGCCAACCGCTTCCTCATTGAGGTAAGAGGCCGCCGTGTCGATCAGCCGGTAACCCGCGTCGATCGCCTCCACAACGCAGCGCTCGCATTCCCGCGGGTCGGGAATCTGGAAGACGCCGTAGCCGAGGGTCGGCATCATGACGCCATTGTTCAAAGTGATCTGTCGCATAACGTGTCCCTACCCATGGGAAATAGCCGCGCTGGCGATCCCTGGGCGGTTGTCGTAAAAGCGGAACCCGGCGTCGGCAAAAATCTGGACAACCCGTTATGAATATAGTCACTATCAAGACATTTGATTAGATGCTAAATTCCTCAAAAACTTGTGAATTTGATTCATCAATGCCACGCTACAGCTACAACGATCTGCTCGCATTCATTCAGGTGGCCCAGCAGGGCAGTTTCACGCGAGCAGCCGCGCATGCAGGCGTATCTCCATCCGCACTCAGCCACGCCATCCGTGCGCTCGAGGCCCGCTTGGACGTCCGCCTGCTGACGCGGACCACGCGCAGCGTCTCCGTCACGGAGGCGGGAGAGCGACTGCTGACACGTGTCGCGCCGCACTTCCAGGACATCGACGCCGAGCTGGCCACGGTGAGCGAGTTGAGCAAAAAACCCACAGGACTTGTCCGCATCACCGCATCTGAATTTCCTGCCACTTACCTGATATGGCCGACGCTGGCCAAGGTGCTTCCGGACTATCCGGACATCACCGTGGAGGTGGCCTCCGACTACAACCGCACGGATATCGTCTCCGAACGCTACGATGCAGGCGTACGTCTGGGCGATGAGATCGCCAAGGACATGATCGCCGTGCGTATCAGCCCGGATATGCGCATCGCGGTGGTCGGCTCACCCACCTACTTCGCGGGCAGACCGAAGCCGAAACAACCCCACGACCTGGCCGAGCACAACTGCATCAACCTGCGTCTGCCCACGCACGGCGGACTCATGGCCTGGGACTTCCGCAAGGGCAAGCGCGAACTCAAGATCCGTGTGACCGGGCAGTGGATCTACAACAGCATCTCTCCCATCGTGCGTGCCGCGCTGGCAGGGCAAGGCTTGGCATTCCTGCCTGAAGATGCCGTGGCGGATCAGATTGCCGAAGGGCGGTTGGTCCGCGTGCTGGACGATTGGTGCCAGCCCTACACCGGCTATCACCTGTACTATCCGAGCCGCCGCCAGGCGTCGGGTGCCTTGGCCGTCATCGTCGAGGCGTTGCGGTACCGGGGGCCCCGGCGCAAGACAGCGAAACCGAATCGGGCTCCGGAAAGCACCCGCCTCTGACGGGCTCGCGTCAATGACCGATGGACCCGCCGTATCGACTTGAGGCGCAGTCCGGCGAAATGCCCGGCTGGAGTCGCAATCAAAAAAAACCCCGCCCAGGCATCCCGGAGCGGGGCGCGTTGCCGGCGCTGGCCGGCACGCCGAGGTCTTACTTGAACATGTTGTTGTAATCCTCGTCGGACGGGGTCGACGGCGCGGCGCCGGACGGGGTCTCGCCCGCCCCCGCATCGCCGTCATAGAGCTTGGCGGTATCGCCGTAGCCCCCACTCCCGTAGCCGCCGAAATTGCCGGCGTCGATCTTGATGTCCTCGACATTGACCTGAGGCCGATCCGCCTTGTAGTGCGTCACCATGCCCGGATACAGCAGCACGGCCACCACCATGATGATCTGGATGGCGATGAAGGGCAGCGATCCCCAGTAGATCTGGCCCGTCGTGACCTTGGCGATCAGCTTGCCCGTGACCTTGTCCTTGTAGTCATTCTTGGGCGCCACGGACCTGAGGTAGAACAGCGCAAAGCCGAAGGGCGGGTGCATGAAGGACGTCTGCATGTTCACCGCCAGCAGGATACCCAGCCAGATCAGATCGATGCCCATCTTGTCGGCCACCGGCCCGATCAACGGCACGATGATGAAGGCCAGCTCGAAGAAGTCCAGGAAGAACGCCAAGCAGAAGGTCAGCAGGCTGACGACGATCAGGAAGCCCATCTGCCCGCCCGGCAGGCCGGTCAGCAGATGTTCCACCCACAAATCGCCATTGACGCCGCGGAACGTCAGGCTGAACACCGACGAACCGATCAGGATGAACACCACGAAGCACGTCAGGGTGGTGGTGGTATCCATGGCCTGACGCAGCAGCTTCAGGTTCAGCCGGCGCTTGATCACAGCCATGATCAAGGCGCCCACCGCCCCCATGGCCCCGCCTTCGGTGGGAGTGGCCACGCCGATGAAGATCGTGCCCAGCACCAGGAAGATCAAAGCCAGCGGGGGAATCATGACGAAGGTGACGCGTTCGGCGATCTTCGACAGCAGCCCCAGGCGCAGGATCTTGTTCAGGGCCGCCATGACAAAGGCCGCCGCGCCCCACAGCAGAATGCTGGTGACGATCAATTCGTCCACATGGGCCTGGTCATCCAGCAGGAATTCGACCCCGCCCACGGCGAAAGCGACCGACAAGGCCATCAGCACCAGCAAGGAGGGCACGCCGTGCCCGCCGTTGGATTCGACGAAGGTACGGGCCTCGGGCGGAATGGCCGGCGCCGATTTGGGACGGAACACCGCCATGCCGATCACGTACAGCATGTACAAGCCGGTCAGGGCGAAGCCCGGCAGAAAGGCGCCTTTGTACATGTCGCCGATGGACCGTCCCAACTGGTCGGCCAGCACGATCAGCACCAGCGAGGGCGGAATGATCTGCGACAAGGTGCCCGATGCGGCGATAACCCCCGCCGCCAGACGACGGTCATAGCCGTAGCGCAGCATGATGGGCAGGGAGATCAGTCCCATGGAAATCACCGAGGCCGACACCACGCCGGTGGTCGCCGCCAGCATGGCCCCCACCAGAATGACGGCAATCGCCAGACCGCCACGCAGCGGGCCGAACAACTGACCCACGGTTTCCAGCAGGTCCTCGGCCATGCCGGAGCGCTCCAGGATCAACCCCATGAAGGTGAAGAAGGGCACGGCCAGCAGGGATTCGTTGGACATGACCCCGAACACCCGCTGAGGCAGGGCCTGGAACAAGGCCGGCGACAGCAGACCCAGATCGATACCGACTAGACCGAACAGGATGCCGTTGGCCGCCAGCGAAAAGGCGACCGGGAAACCCAGCAACAGCAAAATGACCAGCATGCCGAACATGATCGGCGCCATATAGGCAAGCAATAAGGCTTCCATGATCAGCGCTCCTCGTGCGAGGCGGCCTCGCGCTGTTCGGCATCCCGGGCGATCTCATCGGCCAGTTCTTCTTCCGCCGATTTACCGATGTGCGTATCCCGGGGGTCGGGGCACAGCCCGCCCAGGCAGCCGATGCATTTGATCAAATGCGACAGACCGGCGGCCACCAACAGCGCAAAGCCGATGGGGATCAGGATTTTCGCCGGCCAACGGATCAGGCCGCCCGCATTGGAGGACTGTTCCAGGTTCACGAACGCGTCCATGAAGAACGGCCAGGACAGCCACATGATCAAGCCGGCCATGGGCAGCAGGAAGAACAGAACCCCGAAGATCTCGATCCAGATCTGCGTCCGGCGGGAGAAATGGGAGGCCAGCACGTCGACGCGGACGTGTTCGTTTTTCAACAGGGTATAGCCGGCAGCCAGCAGAAAAACGCCGCCAAACAGATACCACTGCAATTCGAGCCAGGCATTGGAACTGACGTTGAAGACCTTGCGGACCGTCGCGTTGGTGGCGCTGACGAGCACGGCAAGAAGAATCAACCAGGTCACAGCCTGGCCCACGCGGCGATTGATGGCATCAATCGCCCGTGAGAGGGCTAGGAGTGCATTCATGGAGAAAACCAATCAAAAATGAGAGAACCCCGGACACGCAGAAGCCCCCGCAAGCGGGGGCTGATGCACGAACCGGCGACACGGGCCGGCCGAAGCCGGCCGGCGCAAGGCGTGCAAGCGATTATTTCGCTGCTGTGGCCATGTACTGGTCGTAGCTGCCTTCGGCAATCCGGAACCAGGGGATTTCATGGTCGCGGAAGGCCATATAGGAGTCGTGGATCTTCTTGAAGTTGGGATCCTTGGCCGAGAGTTCGGCGTAGGTTTCCTGGGCCGCCTTGTAGCAGGCGTCCATGACGGGTTTCGGGAAGGCGCGCAGTTTGGCGCCTTCGCCGATCAGGCGCTTCAGGGCATTGGGGTTTTCGGCATCGAAGGTGGCGATCATGGTATTGGTCGCCAGGGCGGATGCCTGGTCCAGCACGGCCTGGTAGTGTTTCGGCAGGGCCTCGTATTTGTCCTTGTTGACGTACAGGGACACCTGCAGCGTGCCTTCCCACCAGCCCGGGAAGTAGTAGTACGGAGCCACCCGATGGAAGCCCATCTTTTCATCATCGTAGGGGCCGATCCATTCGGCGGCGTCGATGGTGCCCTTTTCCAGAGACGGGTAGATATCGCCGCCCGCAATCTGCTGCGGCACGACGCCCAGCTTCATCAGCACCGCGCCGGCGAAAGCGGAGGCGCGGAACTTCAGGCCCTTCAGGTCTTCGACGGTCTTGATTTCCTTGCGGAACCAGCCGCCCATCTGGGTGCCCGTGTAGCCGCAAGGGAAATTGACGATATTGAACTTCGCGTACATGTCCCGCAGGATCTTCAGACCGCCGCCATGAAGCACCCAGGCATTCATCTGGCGCGTATTCAGCCCGAACGGCACGGCGCCGTCGAAACACAGCGCGGGGTCCTTGCCGTAGTAGTAGTAGGACGCCGTATGGCCGCATTCGACGGTGCCATTCTGCACGCCATCGAGCACACCCAGCGCCGGCAGGATTTCACCCCCCGGGAAGGCACGGATCTGGAATTTTCCGCCTGTGGCTTCGGAGACGAACTTCGCGACGTTTTCACCGCCGGAGTAGATCGCATCCGCGCTGCGCGGAAAACTGGAAGCCAAGCGCCACTGGAGGGCGGGCGCATCCTGGGCGAAGACGGGAGCGGCGAGAGTGGTGCCGCCGGCGGCCACGCCAAAGGCGGCCTTCTTGAGGAAGGAACGACGTTGCATGAGAGAGAGCCCCTATGAGTTGATGGTAAACCCGGATTTTTGTACTGTTTTGTAAACAGCGAGAGCGCGCGAATTGTCTCTTGGGCACCGCCAGCGACGCAATCGGTAATAACGCTTACTGGGTTCTGAAACCGAATCTGCCGACCCTCCCCCGGCAAGAGCCGTCGGGTCGCAATTTCCTTGCTCGATGTCAGGGTTTTCCCGCGACAGAGCGGATGTCCGTGTGCGACAATGGACGATTAAGCTTTTGATGCTCCAGCGTGCCAGCTTCCCCGGAATCCTTCAGCCTGCGCCAGATCGCCCTACCGGCCTTTGGTCCTTCCCTGCTGTTCGGCATGGGCGAAGGGGCCATTTTCCCGGTGCTCGCCCTAAGCGCCCGCGATCTCGGGGCCAGCTCCGCCGGGGCGGGCCTGATCGTCGCACTGGTGGGTATCGGGTCGCTTCTGGCCAACCTGCCGGCCGCCGCCCTGGCGACCCGCTACGGAGAACGCCGGGCCATGGTGGGAGCGGCGGCCTTCAGCCTGCTGGGGCTGGCGCTTTGCCTGCTGGCGTCCAACCCCTGGCTCTTCGGCACAGGCGTCTTCATGATCGGCCTGGCCAGCGCCGTCTTCCTGCTGGCCAGGCAGACCTTCCTGGTCGAAGCCGTCCCTCTGCACATGCGCGCCCGCGCCATGTCCACCCTGGGCGGCACCATGCGCATCGGCATGTTCATCGGCCCGTTCGCCGGAGCGGGCCTCATCCACCTGATGGGCCTGCCGGGCGCCTACTGGCTGTCCGCGCTGGCCATGCTGGGGGCCGGCGCCATATCGCTGGCCGTCCCCGATCTGGAACCCCGCGAAGCCGCCAGCCCCGCAACGGCGCACCCCCGGGTCAGCATGATCTCGATGATGCGCCGGCATGCCCGGGTGCTGCTGACGCTGGGCGTCGCCACGGCGCTGGTCTCGGCGCTGCGGGCCTGCCGCCAGATCGTCATTCCACTGTGGGCCGACCACATCGGCCTGGACGCCGCGACCACGGCCCTGATCTACGGCCTGATGGGCGGCGTGGACATGCTGCTGTTCTACCCCGCCGGCAAGGTCATGGACCAGCACGGCCGCCTGTGGGTGGCCCTGCCCTGCATGCTGGTCATGGGGCTCAGTCTGCTGGCCATGCCCTGGACGACTGGCTTCGCCAGCCTGCTGGCGGTCTGCATCGTGCTGGGATTCGGCAACGGCATCGGTTCGGGCATCATCATGACCATCGGGGCCGATGCGTCGCCCCGCGAAGGCCGCACCGTCTTCCTGGGACTCTGGCGCCAGATCACCGACCTGGGCGGCAGCGGCGGCCCCCTGCTGCTGTCGGGCCTGACCGCCGTGGCGTCCCTGGCCACCGGCATCATGACCATCGGCGGCATTGGCCTGGTGGCAGCCTGGATGTTCTGGCGCTGGCTGCCCCGGGGCCGGACATCCCGATGACCGCGCAACAGTCTCCTGCCGACGGCGCCGGCCCGCAACCCATGACCCATGGCGTGCGGGCCGCCTTGTTTCTGGTGCTGGTCGGCATCTGCGCCGCCCTGCACATCTGGAAACTGCCCCCTGCTCTGCCGCAGTTGCAGGCGCAATTTCAACTCAGCCTGGTGCAATCCGGCTTCCTGCTGTCCGTGGTGCAGATGGGGGGCATGGCGCTGGGCCTGCCGATCGGCCTGGTGGCCGAACGCATCGGCCTGCGCCGCTGCATCCTGATCGGGCTGGCCACACTCGCCACGGCATCCGCGCTGGGGGCATGGCTGGACTCCGCCGCCACCGTTTTGTTCTGCCGGGCCATCGAAGGCTGCGGCTTTCTGATGGTCGCCATGCCGGTGCCATCCCTGATCCGCCGCCTGATCCCCGCAGAGAACCTCAGCCGCGTCATGGGACTATGGGGCTGCTACATGCCGCTGGGCACCGTCATCATCCTGCTGTCGGGGTCCTGGGTCCTGAGCCTGGGCGACTGGCGACTGCTGTGGCTGCTGCTGGCCGCCCTGACGCTGGCCTGCCTGTTGTTGACGCTCTCCATCGTGCCGCCCGACCCTGCGCGCGGCGACCAGCCCCACCCCGCCGCGCTGACGCTGGTCACCACGACGCTGCGCTCGCAAAACGTCTGGCTGGTCGCCCTGACATTCGGCGCCTATGCCAGCCAATGGATCGCCGTCATCGGTTTTCTGCCAACGATCTACATGGCGGCAGGCATCACCGGCACCACCGCCGGCCTGCTGACCGCCATCGTTGCCGGGGTCAACGCCATCGGCAATCTCGCGGCCGGACGCCTGCTGCACCGCGGCGCCCGGGCCTGGCATCTGTTGGTGCTGGGCCTGGGAACCATGATCCTCTGCGCCTATGCGGCCTTCGGCGCCCAGTTGCCGGCCACGGCGCAATTCCTGGCCGTGCTGATGTTTTCCATGGTGGGCGGCCTGGTGCCGGCCACCCTGTTCGTGCTGGGCCTGACCCTGGCGCCCAACCCCCAGACCACATCGACCACCATCGGCTGGATGCAGCAATGTTCGGCCCTGGGCCAGTTCGTCGGCCCCCCGCTGGTCGCCTGGGTCGTCAACCGGGCCGGAGGTGACTGGCAATGGACCTGGGTGGCGACCAGCGCCCTGGCCGCCGCCGGGATCGGCCTGGCGATCCAGATCGGGCGACGGACGCGAACGGGCGTCAAGCCCTAGCCGACCACCGGCGGGACCGGCAAGCCGGACTGCGCCCAATCCACCGGCGCGCGCACCGGCTGCACGGCGCTGCCGCAATCCGGCTCGGCCAGATTCACCCGGCGTTCGGGAATCGCGTGCGCCCAGCGGATGGAATAAAAGACCTTGACGACCGGCTGTTCGGGCAAATCGCGGTTCTGCGCCACCACCAATCCCAGTTCGCTGTTGACCAGGCTGATGATGGAGCCCACCGGATAGCGGCCGACGGTACGCACGAAGGCCCCCAGCACGTCCATGTCGAACTGGCCTTCGGACTGCAGCATCTTGAACAGCGTGAAGGCCGGGTCCCAGCCCTTGCGGTAAGGCCGGCTGGACGTCATTTCATCGTAGAAATTGCAGATGGCGGCCATGCGCGACAGCAAGCCGATCTGCTTGCCGGCCAACTGATCCGGGAAACCCTTGCCATCCATGCGCTCGTGATGATGCAGGCAGACCTCGACGACTTCAGGCGGGATGGCCGAATCGGCCCGCAGCACGGCGGCGCCCGCGCCGGGGTGCTGGTGCAGCAGTTCCTGGGGCGGCTGGATCGGACGACCGATCTTGCCGGGGGCCTCGGCGGGGTCGCGAACCTTGCCGATGTCGTGCAGCAAGCCGGCCATCCCCGCCAGATGCACATGCTCGTCGGCCAGCCGCATGGTGCGGGCCAGGGAGGTCATCAACGCAGCCACGGACACGGAATGCGCATACAGGTATTGGTCCGCCTTTTTGATGCGGGCCAGACTGGTCAGGGCATCGGGGTGGCCGTCCAGGGAATCCGCCATGTCCTGCACCAGCCCATGAATCTGGTTCAGGTCGATCTTGTTGCCCAGCTCGGTTTCGGCAAACAGCTGCTTGACCTGATCCCGCGATCCGTCGAGGATCTCGCGGGCATCGTCAAACGCCTGCTGTTCGCTCGTGGCGGCATGAGCGGGCGCTTGCGGCGCGGCAGCCCCTCCGGTCCTGGCCGCCGCAGCGGGCCCATGGACAGGCGCGCCGGGAACGTCCCCCCGGACATCCACGCCGCGATCCGTATCGATCAGCACCCATTCCAGGCGGGACTTCTGCAATTTCTGCAGCTTGCGATCATTGGAGATCAAAAAGCTGGATCGCCAGAAGGAATGGTCCAGAAAAGACCCCCCCAGATCCTGAACATACATACCCACGCATAACTGGGAAACAGGAACTTTTTTGATCATGTGCAATATCAGGAAGGAGGTGGACGGCCCGTCAAAGTGTATCCGAAGACTGCCGCGCCGGTCCCTCCAGAGTATCCATACCTTCCCAGCGGGGGCCCGGGACGTGGATGTCGAACAGGTCCAGCACCCGGCACACCGTATGGTCGATCATCTCGGCAAGGCTGGAAGGCCGCATGTAGAAAGCCGGCAGCGGGGGAAAGATCACCCCGCCCATTTCCGTCACGGCGGTCATATTGCGCAGATGCGCCAGGTTGAAGGGCGTTTCGCGCACCATCAACACCAGGCGGCGGCGTTCTTTCAGAGTGACATCGGCGGCCCGGGTGATCAGGTTATCGGACAAGCCGTGGGCCACCGCGGCCAGGGTGCGCATGGAGCACGGCACCACCACCATGCCCGTCGTAGAAAAACTGCCGCTGGCCAGGGCCGCGCCCACGTCGCGCGGACTATAGACCTGATCGGCCAGCGCATGGACCGCCTGGCGGTCCATGTCCAATTCGTGGCGGATGTTCAGCACCCCCGACGGGGAAATGACCAAGTGGGTTTCGACACCCTGGTCACGAGCCAGCGCCAGCAGGCGAATGGCGTACTGCGCGCCTGTCGCCCCGCTGATGCCGACCACCAGCCGGCGCTTGTCAGTCACCGATCGCCCCGGCGTCCTTCAGCAAGGTGGCCAGCTCGCCGCTGGCATGCATTTCATTCATGATGTCGGTGCCGCCGACGAATTCGCCCTTGACATAGAGCTGCGGAATCGTGGGCCAATTGGCGTAGTCCTTGACGCCCTGGCGGACTTCCGCGTCTTCCAGGACGTTGACCGTGACCAGCTTGGTGACGCCGACTTCCTTCAGGAGCTGGATGGCGCGCCCGGAAAACCCGCATTGCGGAAACTGCGCCGTGCCCTTCATGAACAGCACCACCGGGTGGCTGGTGACGGTCTCGCGGATGAAATTCTGGACTTCGGATTGCACTGTGTCGGTCATGGTGATCTCTTTAAAATTCAGGCCGCCAGGCGGCCCCAGGTGACGCGTTCGATACCGGCCAGATCCCGCTGGCTGGCCGCATCGGAAAACCCCTCGGACTGGAACAGGCCCCGCACGGCGGCCGCCTGATCCCAGCCATGTTCCACGCACAAGGCCCCGCCGGGTCGCAGATGATCCGCCGCCCCCCGCACGATGCAGCGCAGGGCGTCCAGGCCATCGGCCCCGTCGGTCAGCGCCCCCCGCGGTTCGAACCGCAGGTCGCCCTGAGCCAAGTGGAGGTCTTGTGAGTCGATATAGGGAGGATTCGAGACGATCAAGTCATAACGCCCCGAATCCAACTGAGTATCGTACCAATTCCCCAAGGAAAACAATAGCGTTGCCCCTAGCGCGCGTGCGTTCATTTCCGCCACGGCCAGCGCGGCCGGGCTGCAATCGGTGGCCCGCACCCGGGCGTCGGGGCGGTCCAGGGCGATGGACACCGCCACGATGCCGCTGCCGGTGCCCAGATCCAGCACCCGGGGGCTTGGCAGGCCGGCGATGGCCTGCAAGCCGCATTCCACCAGCGCCTCGGTGTCCGGCCTGGGGATCAGCACATCGGGGGTGACCCGGAAATCCCGCCCCCAGAATTCCCGCCGCCCCAGGATGTAGGCCATCGGCTCGCCCGCCAAACGACGGGTTTCCAGTGCCCGGTAGGCCGCTTCCTGCGCCGCATCCAGCGGGTCGGTGTCGTGGGCGATGAGCCAGGCGCGGGACACCCCCAGCACCTGCCGCCACAGCAGTTGGGCCTCCAGGCGCGGCAAGGGACTGTCCGCCAGGTGCTCCCGCAAGGTATGGGCCATCTCGTCCGCGCCCCCAGGTTCAGTCCAGCGCCAGCGCCGCCAGCTGTTCGGCCTGGTGCTCGGCCAGCAAGGCATTGGTGACCTCGTCCAGATCGCCATCCATCACCTGTGCCAGTTTGTACAAAGTCAGGTTGATGCGGTGATCCGTCATCCGCCCTTGCGGAAAATTGTAGGTGCGGATGCGCTCGGACCGGTCTCCCGATCCCACCAGGCTTTTGCGCTGCGCGGCCTCGCGGGCGTGGACTTCCTGCTGCTGGCGGTCTTTCAGCCGGGCGGCCAGCACCTGCAGGGCCTTGTCCTTGTTGCGGTGCTGCGAACGGTCGTCCTGGCATTCCACCACCAGGCCGGTGGGCAGGTGGGTGATCCGGACGGCGGAATCAGTCTTGTTGATGTGCTGCCCGCCCGCGCCGCTGGCGCGGAACGTATCAATACGCAGATCGTTGGGATTGATCTGTATGTCCGACTGGGCATCGGCTTCCGGCATCACCGCCACGGTGCAGGCCGAGGTGTGCACCCGCCCCTGGGATTCGGTTTCCGGCACGCGCTGCACCCGATGCGCCCCGGACTCGAACTTCAGCCGGCCGTACACGCCATCGCCTTCGATATGGGCGATGACTTCCTTGTAGCCGCCCAATTCGGCGGCGCTTTCGGACATCAGTTCCACCCGCCAGCCGCGGATTTCCGCATAGCGCGTATACATGCGCAGCAGGTCACCCGCGAACAGGGCGCTTTCGTCACCCCCCGTTCCGGCGCGGACTTCCAGAAAAACGCTGCGGTCGTCGTCCGGGTCCTTGGGCAGCAACAGGATCTGCAGATCGGCTTCCAGCCGTTCGATGCGTTCGTCGGCGCTCGCCAACTCTTCTTCCCCCAGGGACTTCATGTCCGGATCGGACAGCATCTCGCGGGCCGTGGCCCGGTCGGCGCAGGCCCGTTCCCAGGATCCGAACACCTGCACCACGGGGTCCAGCTCCGCCCGTTCCCGCGAAAGCTTGCGGAAACGGTCCATGTCGGCAGCGCTGTCGGGCTCGGCCAGCATGGCATCGATCTCGGCCAGGCGGTGGCTGAGCTGTTCCAGGCGGCTGCGCATCGAGCTTTTCATGAAATGGATTCCGGAGGGTTACGCGAGAGACGCGATCCGGGGCGCGGGCCGCCGGATCGGAAGACGAGGGACGGAAAAGCCGCTACCGGCGGCGGGCGCCGGATTCGGGCAGCAGGCGAGGCAGCAGAGTCAGCAACTGGTCGCGTTCCGCGCCTTCGCTGCGATTGAGCGCCGCCAGGGGGCCGTGCATGTATTTGTGCGTCAGGCTGTAGGCCAGCTGTTCCAGCACGGCCTGCGGATCGTCGCCCCGCGCCAACAGGCGCCGGGCGCGGTCCAGTTCGGCCAGACGCAGGGCATCGGCATTCTGCTGGTAATCGATGATGGCCGGCACGATGGCGCGGTTGGACAGCCAGTGCATGAAATGCTGCACGCGGGCTTCGATGATGGCCTCGGCCTGCACCACGGCGGCCCGCCGGGCGTCGGTGCCCGACTGCACCATGCGACCCAGGTCGTCCACGGTATAGAGATAGACGTCGGCCAGGCGGCTGATTTCCGGTTCGATGTCGCGCGGCACGGCCAGATCGATCATCACCACGGGGCGATGGCGGCGCGTACGGGCAGCCGTTTCCACCATCCCCAGGCCGAGGATGGGCAAGGATGAGGCCGTACAGGAGACGACTACGTCGAATTCGGCCAGATGATCCGGCAAAGCGGACAATTTCAGCGTGCGCGCATCGAATTGCGCGGCCAGCAGTTCCGCCCGTTCGACGGTGCGGTTGGCCACCGCCATCTGGCGGGGTTGCGCCGCCGCGAAATGGGTCGCACAGAGCTCGATCATCTCGCCCGCGCCGATGAACAGCACGTTCGCACAGGACAGATCCCCCAGCACGCGTTCGGCCAGGCGCACGGCGGCGGCGGCCATGGACACCGAATGGGCGCCGATCGCGGTCTGGGAACGGACTTCCTTGGCGACCGAGAACGTACGCTGGAACAATTGATGCAGCAGGGTGCCCAGCGTGCCTGCCTGTTCGGCGGCCCGCACGGCGTCTTTCATCTGCCCCAGGATCTGCGGTTCGCCCAGCACCATGGAATCCAGCCCGCTGGCCACGCGAAAGGCGTGTCGCACGGCATCGTTGTGCTGGTATTCATAGAGATGCGGCGTCAGCTGGCCGGCTTCCAGGCGGTTGAATTCCGCCAACCAGGCCGGCAGTTTCGCCTTCACGCCCGGATCGGCCGCACAGTAGATTTCCGTGCGATTACAGGTGGACAGGATCGCGGCCTCGCGCACCGAGGAGCCGAACGCGGTCCGCAAGGCCGACAGCGCGGGCTTGAGCAATTCGATCGGAAACGACACCCGCTCGCGCACGGAAACCGGCGCGGAGACGTGGTTCAGGCCAAAGGTCAGGACATCAACGGACATGCCGCGGAAAAATTCGTAGCTGGAGACTTCAGTATTATAGGTCGTGGGACGGACATTGGGCCATTTCCATGCCCCAGCGCCTGCATACGGCAAAAAATTCGTGTATGATTCGACGTCTTGGCCCGGTAGCTCAGTCGGTAGAGCAGAGGATTGAAAATCCTTGTGTCGGTGGTTCGATTCCGCCCCGGGCCACCACCGCGCTGTTCCAGCACGGTTCAAAACATCCCAAAACCCCATAAAATCAATCTCTTAGGCAGAACTCTCTGCCCTAGACGTGTCACTGCGCGTCCCTACATCCCGCGTTTGTCTGTACCCCAACTTGTACCCCACAATGGTTTTGTCAAAAACAGCCTCTGGGGGTACAAGTCATGAGCCTACCCAGCGAGACTCAGATCAGGGCAGCCAAGCCCGGTCCGAAAGAATATCTGCTAAACGACGGCGATAATTTGTATCTGCGTGTACGAGTGTCCGGCAAGGCCTGGGCCTATCGCTACACAAAGGGCGGCAAGGCCGTGAAGCCGGGCATGGGGCCCTATTCGGAAGTCACGCTTGCCCAGCACGCGCCAAGGCCTACGAAGCCAACAGCCAACGTGCCAATGGTCTTGATCCCAAAGAAGTACGCGACCGGCAGGAGGAACAGGCGCACATCACGCGCCTGTAAACCTTCGAGCTGCTGGCGCGGGCCTGGCACACCAGCGCCAAGAAGGACCAGGAGTGGTCGGAAGACTACGCCCAGAAAGTCATCCGGCACCTGGAAATTCACATCTTTCCCTGGGTAGGCCACAAGCCGATCGAAACGATCCTTCCAACGGAAATCGTGCAATGCCTGTACCGCCCCAAGGATCGAGGCAACCTTGAAACGGCGCAGCGCGTCCGCGAGGCTGTCCAGCACGTCTACCAATACGCCGTGGACGTGGGCGCGCTGGAACCCGGCAAGAACCTCGTCAACAAGAACACGGGCGGCCTGCCGCCGCCGTGCAGCAGGCACTTTGCGGCAATCACCGAGCCCGCCAAGCTGGGACAGCTGCTGCGCGACATCCGCAACTACCACGGGCACTTCATCACACGCAGCGCGTTGCGGCTTGCCCCCCCATGATGTTCCAGCGTCCGGGACAGATCCGGCTCGCGGACTGGGAAGACATCGATTTCGAGGTCGAGCTTTGGCGCTGCCCACCGGAGAAGATGAAAATGCGCGAGTGGCAAAAGCGGGATAGTCGAACGCCCGCCCATATCGTCCCGCTGCCACGCCAGGCGCTGGAAATCCTGCGTGAGCTGTACCCGCTGACCGGCCCCACCGGCCCGGTCTTCCGCAGCATGTCGCGGCGCTCAGAGAGAAGCCGCTACATCAGCGACAACACCATCAACAGCGCATTGCGCACCCAGCCTGGAGGCTTGCAGAATGAACGCGGAGAGAATTTGCGAAGTTTTATTTATGAATCAAAGCATTAGCTCTTTTTGAAATCCAGGTCTTCAGAAAGGAGGCCGAAAGGAGGCCGAAAGGATGCAGAAAGGGACTCCCGCTTGACTTAAGGTCTACGGGACACAGGCCAGAAGACCCAAAACGTGGCGGCTCTCACCCTTGAGCGCACACTCCTTGTGGGAAGGAGCGCAGTAATGCAGTCGATGTTTTAGGCAACGGACTCACGGCAACAGATACCCACACCGCGCCGGATAGTCCGCAGCTGCTGACCACTCGGCAAGCGCCGCTCCATCTAGTGGGCAGTCTGACCGTTAAAGGCCCATCCGCAGAAGGTTCGTTATGCTCATGAGCAGGCTGCACGTTCTCGACCCGCCAATGCCCGTACACTATCTAGGAAGTCAAGGACAACATCCGCAATTTGCCGCGCGAGGTAGGGTGGGACAGCATTTCCAACCTGCCAATACTGCTGAGTCCTATTCCCTTCAAAGAAATAATTATCGGGAAAGGTTTGCAGCCGCGCCGCTTCCCGGACCGTAAGGCTGCGGCATTGGGACGGGTCCGGATGTATGTAGTAATGGCCATCCTTCGCGATGTGCGAAACGATGGTAGTCGAAGGCTCGTCAGCACGCTGAACCCTAAATCGGTCCATAAATGGAACCTTTTCATCGCAGACATTTGAGTGAAGCGGCAACAGCTTTTCGGGGAAATCAGACAGCCTAGGTGACTTTTTCGTAACTTCCGCATACGATGATGCAAACATATAGCGCTCCAAATCTGAGCGCATATGCTTACGGGCCTCATGCTGAAGAACACCCGGCAATCGTGGGTCTTCAAGCCAACTCTTCAGTTTTTCTGGAGCCCCTGTGGGGCAGCCCCCTCCTCGCAAGAAAACGCCCCCATACGATCCATGCTGCGGCGCATCCGCACATGCCTTGGCCATGACTTCCTCAACCCTCATCCGCAGCGGATGATGCCAACCTCTAAGCATCCGCTTCGAACTCCTCAGAACTGCGAGCCACGCGTCAAGTCCATCCTGCTCCTTGGACAGGCGGCTTCGCAACGAAGGGAGGCCGGACAGGGCCTCGCTGACGGTCACCTTCGCATCATTCGCCTTCAAAAGAAAACGCCCGTCATCCATGAGCATCTCTTTCCCTTTCTCTGCCAAATCTGAGCGGATTCCAAAAACAATCACTCGATGTCGCGCTTGAGGCAAACCAAATCGCTCGGATTCAATAAGAAAGTCCAGTGGCGTCAGAGACTGCCCAGCAGCAACGAAGGATCTTATTTGATACCTACGCCCGTTTCCCGGCTCTTGCAAGTCACGAAGAATCCGATCAAAGATGAGATTCCCACCAAGCCGCGAAGTCAGGATCCCCTTGACGTTCTCCATGACAAATACAGCCGGACCAAAGTCACGCAAAATACGCAAATACTGCTCGTATAGCAGATGCCGCTTGTCCTTCTCAAACTTGTTTGGATCGCTCGACCTCATCCGGGATCTCCCGGCCAGAGAATAGGCTTGGCAAGGCGGGCCACCGATCAGAACCCATTCTGAAGCATCGCCAAGCGCCTCCCTAATCCAGCCATCCACCTGGCCTGCCGGAGTAACGCCTAACTCGGCGCACCGCGCGCCCAATGCCGCCGCCCTCGCATCATCAGATACGGCGGAATCCCTGAATAACTGCTCACGAGTAATTTTCCCTGAGACGTAGTCGTAGTAGCAATCAGGAGCGCTGGCTCCACCGCTGCACATTGCACGATATAGCGCGCGGAGAGACAAGGTGCTGTGAGCAACGCTCTCCTTTTCTATCGAGAGCCGCACATCAAATCGCATGCGATTGTGACCATCAACAGCAGTGGAAAAACCCTCGCCCAATCCACCCGAACCCGCAAACAAATCTATTACAGGTATCTGGTCGATAGATAACATCTATTTTCTTCTGTTTGTTAGGGAATTCCCCGCAAGCCTGAAGTGTACCAGGAAGGGGCCCATGACTCACCTCAGTATCCCTACAGCCACTCTGATGCAGGAGTACAGCGTCAACTGAAAGAGTTAACATGTGTCAAACTGTACACTATTCAGACGACGACAAGGAGACCCTTCTGAAAGAGAGGTACACCCCACCTTCGGCGCCGACACTGCTGGACGCGATGCGGGCGATTGGCTATTCATTCGAAACCGCGCTGGCAGACATCATCGACAACAGCATCGCTGCCGCTGCTAGCCAAGTGACTATCGAGTTCTCGGCGCAGCCGTCGCCCTATGTAGTTGTTGGCGATAACGGGACAGGGATGACAGCATCCAGGCTATTCGACGCAATGAGGCACGGTAGCCAAAACCCGGGAATTGAACGAGAACAGGCTGACCTCGGACGGTTCGGCCTAGGCTTGAAAACCGCCAGCCTCTCCCAATGCCGACGCCTGACAGTAGTCTCTTCTCGCGACAGCATCTTCACCGGCGCAGAATGGGACCTGGACACAGTAGCTCGAACATCGAACTGGACGCTGCTCGAACTCGAAAGTCACGATCTGAACAAAGTGCCAGCCATTGAGAGCCTACGGAAAGCTGACCACGGCACCCTAATAATCTGGCGCGAGCTTGATCGAGCGCTAGCAGGGGAATCGAATGCCGAAAGGGCACTGATGGACTTGATGGACAGAACCAGAGATCATCTAGCCCTAGTATTTCACCGCTTTCTTCAAGGCACAACACCAATTCTGGCAATCACAATTAACGGAATCCCGATCACCCCTATAGATCCGTACCTATCCAATTCGCGAGGCAGCCAAACACTACCCGAGGAAATCCTACACATCGACGGTGAGAAGGTACGGATAGAAGCTCATATTCTCCCACACATCTCAAAGCTCACACCAAGCGAAGTCAGGGAGGCCGGCGGCGAGGAAGGCCTCAGACGCAATCAGGGGTTCTACGTCTATAGAAGCCGGCGACTCATTACCTGGGGAACATGGTTCAGACTAGCCAAGCAGGAAGAGATCACAAAGCTTGCACGGGTAATCGTAGACATCCCAAATTCTCTAGACCACCTATGGTCTCTAGACGTCAAGAAATCAGCGGCCCACCCGCCAGAGAAGGTACGACAAGGATTACTACGAATCATTGAATTAATTACCAACCGCAGTCGTCGCGTATACACATTCCGTGGGAATCAGAGGCAGTCCCGAGGGCTCATATCCGTTTGGGAAAGAATCGAGCTGCGAGACAAGCATGTTCGATATCAAATCAACCGGGAGCATGATCTCTTTACAGCATTAACGAAGGAATTGCCGGAGCACACCACACCTCTACTAGAGCAGCTGATTCGTCTGCTCGAAGATTCATTTCCTTTCGACGCCGTATATGCTGATATGGCATCAGACAGGCGGACTGCAAATAATAATATTGGCGTGCTTGAAATTGAAGACAAACTCACGGAACTTGCCATTCAAATCTTAGCCGCAATCGGAAAAAACCAAGAAGATCGGACAAGCCTGCTAGATCGGATTCACCTATTGGAGCCATTTAGCAAATACCCCGATATCACCGCAAAGATAAGGGAGAAATTCGGTGAGCCTCACACATAATGCACAACTACTGGCTGACTACGTCGTCAGGTCCTTCCAGGACGACGTGACGATTACCGAACAAGCGCTGAAGGACAGAATAGTCAAGCTAGCTCCAGTTGTCGAAGCCGCCATGGGCAAAGGGACGAGCGAGTCAGAACAAAACGATATTCTGAAGGAACTATTGGCGAGGCTTAGCGTCAGCATGGATCTGGGCGAAGGGCTGAAAGCCGATGACATAAAGCCATGGCTCGATTCACGGCGCGCAACGATAGATCCCTTCTACTGGACCCGCTTTCGCAACTACTTGCAAAAAGACTGGTCCCCTGACGTTCTCCGACAGTTCAACAGAGTCACCGATAGCATCCTTGACCTATGCGGGAATCCGTATGCCAAAGAAGAAGTGTGGAAGCGACGCGGCCTAGTAATCGGAGATGTCCAGTCAGGAAAGACCGCAACCTATACAGGACTCTGCTGTAAGGCAGCCGACGCAGGATATCAGGTTATCGTACTCCTAACAGGTACTCTTGAAAGTCTCCGGCGTCAAACACAAAAGAGATTGGACGAAGGCTTCGCTGGCCTAGACAGTTCGGAATTTCTACTATCGAAGGGGAGTAGAGGCGCCTGGAGGAAGAGAGCGGTGGGAGCAGGCTTAGACAATCAGAAGCGATTCGCTGCCGTATTCACATCACGAACGAAGGACTTCAACAAGGACGTTCTGAATTCCCGGCAACTGACACTGAGCGCGGTACGTGAACCCGTCCTCTTCGTTGTTAAGAAAAACAAAAACATCATCGAAAATCTAACTGCCTGGCTAAAAGCATACAACGCGGACAGCGGCGGCAACGTGAGAGAAAGCCTGCTGGTAATAGATGACGAAGCCGACAACGCTTCCGTCAACACAAACAAGGGAGACACGGAGCCAACCGCCGTCAATCGCTGCATACGAAGTCTACTCAACTTATTTACTCGCTCCACCTATATTGGCTTCACGGCAACCCCTTTTGCCAACGTATTCATAGATCCCGACACCACTGACAGGGATTTCTACAAGGAGGAACTTTTCCCCCGTGACTTCATTTATGCGCTGGACGCGCCGACCAACTATATCGGCGCGAGTCGAATATTCGGTATTGACAGTGACTCAGCCAACACGTTCATCCGAGAGCTAGAAGACGCAGAAGACATATTCCCGCTGAAGCACAAGAGCACATTGGCGATAGAAGATCTTCCACAGAGTCTCCAAACGGCAATAAAGCAATTCATATTGGTCAATACAATACGAGACCTTCGTGGCGACCGGACAGCGCACAGGTCGATGCTCGTTAACATAAGCCGCTTCACACATGTGCAAGACCAGACGAGAGATCTTATTTACGCCGCACTGGAGGAAATGAAACAGCACATACGAAGCTACAGCGGACTCAGCAACGGAAGTTCCGAGAAAGATACAGTCTTGAATGAGCTGCATTCCTTATTTTTGAAAGAGTATCAAGATTGCGGTTTCGATTGGAAGCAAATAAGAGCGTCACTGTTCGAGTCCAGCGCACCAATCTCCGTTCAATCTGTAAATCAAAGGTCAGGTGCGGCAAGCCTAGACTATACAAAACATGCCGAATCCGGCCTGCGAGTAATTGCCATTGGTGGAAACAGCCTATCTCGTGGCCTCACCTTGGAAGGCCTATGCATAAGCTACTTTCACAGAAGCACACAAGCATACGACACTTTACTCCAGATGGGACGCTGGTTCGGGTACAGACGCGGATACGAAGACTTATGCAGGCTATGGATTACCGCCGACGCACAGCTATGGTATTCGCACGTCACCCTGGCAGCGGAGGAGCTACGAGACGAAGTCCGCAGAATGCGGCAGCTAGGCCTCACTCCAAAAGATTTTGGCCTTAAGGTTCGCTCGCATCCAGATACGCTGATCGTGACAGCACGCAACAAGATGCGAAACTCCGAGACTGTTATAAGGCAAATATCATGGAGCTGTGAGGGGGCAGAAACAACTAAATTACGAGTACGTTCGAATGACGCCAATAAGGTTGCCACACGAGCTCTCATTCGATCTTTGCAGGAACAGCATATAGGGATTGAGCGTTCTGAATGGGGAAATCCGATAGCAAGGAGCGTCGGGAAGGAAATCGTAGCGAATTTTCTTGACTCGTTTGAGGTTCATCCACACAACTTTAAACTTTACGTCCCTGACGATGAAAAGGAAGATTTTGGACTAAGAAAATTCATCGCCGAGACAGATGAGCCTAAGCTTCAAACATGGGACATTGCGTTCCCCCAAGGCGGACTAGACCCTATTAACTTCCTAGACTCGAATATTGAGCTGCGGCCCCTCCAGCGTGTCGTCACAACTGCCGACAGCGATCAGACAGTGCTGATTTCCGGGGCAAAGGCGAGAGTTGGCTCAAGGGGTGTAGAACGCGAGGGAATTGCCAAGAGCATCGTTGACGAAGAAATCTCGGAGGCAAAAGAAAAGGGGAAAAATGTAGCAGACCACGTTCTCCGCTCGAAGAGGGATCGACCGCTCCTGCTTATTTACGCAGTGACACCGTACCACCAACACGATGAGAGCGTCTGGAGTGGGCTTACTACGGATGATTTGTTCATCGCATACGGCCTGAGTTTTCCACCGTTTGACGATAAGACACCAAGCAAGACCGTCGCATATCGCGTGAACCAGACATGGCTTCGCGACCATTCCATAGATGACGAATATGAAGAATCTGACGAAGATGACGTCGCGGAGTGAATTACTATGGCAAAGCCTGACGGGGACCGGGACATTACCCGTTCACCGGCGGGTCTCGCCAAACCACCCCCTCGATCTCTTCGCGCAATTGGACGGAGCGGGTCAGGTCGGACTGCTCGCCATCTCGAGTCAGTCCCCAGGAGACGTTCCGACATACACGTCCGTGGACGTTAGCATCGGCTTGAGAAGTGACGGGGCCTGGGCAACATCCATCTCGTTAAGGCAACCCCAACTGCGGCAACTCTTTGCCGCGATGTGCGACGAGATAATTGACCAAGGAGAAACCACGACAGAGGGCACACAAGCAGGGGGTTTCGTGCTTCACCTTCTAGCACGGTGGCAACGGCTTTTAGCTCTGGGTCCTGACGGCCTCCTCTCCTCGCAGCAAAGGCTAGGGTTGGCCGGTGAGTTAACCATACTCACCAAGGCTATCACACACTTAGGCCCAGGGCTTGCAATTGACGCGTGGCGCGGACCACTGGATGCTCCGCAGGACTTTGTGTTCCCAACTTTCCTGGTGGAGGTCAAGTCAATCACGCTGGGAGGGACGGAGGTAATTATCAGTTCGTCTGAGCAGCTTGACATCAAGCCCAGTGCCCTCTCGCTTGCTGTCTGCGAATTCATAATTCGTCCCGCCACCAAGGATAGCGGGACTCTCTCGTCCATGGTGTCACAGATTCGCGAGAAAGTAATGAATGAGCCTGAAGCAGCAGGGAAATTTGAGATACTGATAAGAGAGGCCGGCTTCATAGATAGAGATGAATACACACGCGAAGAGTACAACCTGACGCAAATTCAGTGGTACACAATAACGGAAAATTTTCCCTGCCTGCGCAGAAGTGAACTCCCGAGTGCGATAACCAAGGCCAAATATTCTTTGGAAATCAGCCAGCTGAGTCCATTCAAAGTAGCTGAGAGGGGAAAGCCATGGAACCAATAGAAGATTTTCGCAGAGAGCTCCTTGCGCGAGCCATGGTCCGAGCGAGTGCGGACAGGAACTTTGGCTACACCGCCTTCGTCGAGCAATGCGGTGAGCTCCTGGAGGAGGCAGAGGAGCTATCTGAATTCTTTTCCTGCTTCTACCGTCGCCAGCGCCCGGGACTAAAAAACTTAGGGGTTGACGGATATTCTTTTGACGACGCAGACGAGTCTGCACGTTTCGTCATAGCAGACTTTTCGGCAGAAAGAGACACCTTTCCATCGAACATAACAGGATCGGATGCTCTCAAACTCTTTTCTGATCTGAAGGCATTCATCGAGGAATCACTCTCAGGATCCATCGAGGACGTGACAGAGGAAAGCTCGCCGGAGTACGGCCTTGCGAGGGAGCTTTGCACACGCATAAATGATATCTCTCGCTTCCGGCTCTACTTAATAAGCGATCGGCCACTGAGCACGCGAATCAAGGACTGGCCAGAGGGCGAGATCAATGGAGTACCTGTCGAATTCCACATCTGGGACCTCACGAGGTTCTACAGAGCCAGCCTAGCTCAATCGGGCCGTGACGAGCTAGTTGTAGACTTCAGCTCCCTCCCCTCCGGCGGCCTACCATGCCTCCCTGCCAGTAACAGCTCGGACTCATACGAAGGGTACCTTTGCGTGATACCTGGCTCTGTTCTATCAGAAATCTATGAGAGCTATGGGAGCCGACTTCTCGAGGGAAACGTGCGAGCATTTCTCAGCACAACCGGCAAGGTCAACAAGGGCATCCAGCAAACTCTACAAAAAGAGCCGCAGATGTTCTTTGCCTACAACAACGGCATAGCCGCGACCGCGTCGAGTGTTGAGATCCTCGAATCGGGTGGAGGAAAATATATAGTCTCTGCCCAAGACTTTCAGATCGTCAATGGCGGACAAACGACAGCATCCATAGCTTACGCTAACCGAAGGTCTACGGTAGACCTCTCCGACGTCTTAGTGCAGATGAAGCTATCAGTAGTAAGCGACGAACGTTCTGGAACCTTTATTCCTCTAATTTCCCGTTTTTCAAACTCACAGAACAAGGTCTCAGATGCAGATTTCTTCGCGAACCACGAATTTCATCGGCGCATAGAAAAAATCTCCCGTCGGCTTAGAGCACCTGCCAAAAAGGGGACGCAGGTTGAGAGCTACTGGTTTTACGAACGCGCAAGGGGCCAGTACGCAGTGGAGATTGGAAGACTGGCGGGTGTCGAACGCAAGCGATTTGAGACAGAAAATCCACGAAACCAGATAATCACCAAGACCGATCTCGCGAAATTCGAGAACTCGTGGAGGCAGTACCCTCACGATGTTAGCCGGGGAGCTCAAAAGAATTTTATCAAATTTGCGGAATATATAACTGCTGAATGGACGCAAAACCAAGACTTTTTCCACGATGAATACTTCAGACAGCTTATTGTGAAAGCATTGATGTTTCGTTCGCTCGAAAAAATGGTTCCGAAGGAAGAATGGTATCAAGGTGGCTACCGAGCCCAGATCATTACATACACTATCGCAAAACTGGCGAACATGATCGAAAACCGGACAGACAGGCACAAACTCAATTTTGACCAGATCTGGCGGGATCAATCTCTGTCGGACGCGTTAGTCGAACAATTAGCCCTAATTGCAAAATCGGCCCATAATTCTATTACGCACCCGATTGCTGGCATACAAAACATATCAGAATGGTGTAAGAAGGAGGGTGCTTGGCAGCGGTTCCGAGAAACTGATATTCCCTTTATCAGCTCACTAGAATCGGAACTCATTGCCTCTGAGGAAGCCGAATCCGTACGCCGCGCAGCGAGGGCGGAGGCAAAGATAGATTCTGGCATCGATGCCCTGCAAGAGGTACTCGCATATGGTGCAAGCAACTGGGTTAGCTTGCGAGAAGCGGCCCTCAACAGCAGGCTAGTGACACCACGCGAGGATGGACTTCTGCGGGTAGCCTCAAATCCTTCCTGGGTACCTACGGATCGCCAAGCGAAGGAGCTAGTCAAATTACGTAGGAAGTTGGAGACCTGAGTTGTCAGATTGGTATCGTCATATTTAGCAGATCATGTCAGATATTGTCACCCCGCAACAACGTAGCAAGATGATGGCCAAAATAAGAGGCAAAGACACTAGGCCAGAGATCAAGATACGCCAGTTGCTATTTTCTCACGGACTACGTTTCCGCCTGCACCGGCGAGACCTGCCAGGTACGCCCGACATCGTAATGAAAGGTATAAAGGTAGCTATATTCGTGCATGGGTGCTTCTGGCATCAACACGTTGGATGCAAGCTTGCGGCACGGCCGTCAAGCAACACAGATTTCTGGAATCGCAAGCTTGAAGCGAACACCCAGCGTGACGCACAAGCCCTCGTGGAGCTCGCGGCCTCTGGCTGGCGCACGCTTATCATCTGGGAGTGCGCCACACGCAAGCGGTGCAGCGACGAAGTGCTTTACGACGCAATCCGCGATTGGATCAATGGCAGCGATTCAGTCGGGGAGATTCCTCCAAGCGGGGGCATGGTTCTACCAGGGAACCACATCGGCTCGCCGGTAGCGTAGCCATCGCTACCCCGCTCCTCTCAACTCCGGCCAAATCTGCCACCAGTCATCCGGGCGCAGCTGCTTCCGGGTGACGGCCCCGCTTGTTAGCTCCTCGATCTCTACGCAGCGGATGATGGGCACGGGGCGCGCCCCCGCCGCCCAGCTGCTGACCACCTGTACGGGCAACCCCAATTTCTTGGCCAATGGGATCATCCCGCCCATTACTTCACAGGCATCTCGGACGGATTGAAAATCGTGCATATGCTTCCATGACCATGCTAACAGCATAGATTTTATAAAATAAATTCGTTATTTGGATGTGACGTCGCGTTGACGTTTTGTGCCGTTTTTCGGCGCGAAAGTTCAGGTACAGCAGGCCAAATTGCAACAATAGGTCAAATGGCAGCATGCGCAGCGGGAAACAAGCTGAAATGACCTGAACCAAACTTTTTTCAAAGCACCCTAGAAGAGCCGGCGATTTTATGCCCTTCCGCCGAGCACGAGATAGTCACAGGCACAAACAATTTGCCCTAGTGGCGTATCCCTAGGCCACACAGGTATCCGCTAAGCTTAATCATCCCTCAGTAAAGCCTTGAATCGTTTAGAAAATCAATCGGCTGAATGCCTGTTGATATAACTAAGCGTTTTGATGAAAATGACATAAACTGCCTCACGCAGGTCAGCTCTTTAACAAGCAACAATCGATGAATACTGCGCCCTGCCCGATTACGCGGCACGCGACTGCGCAGCAACCTGTAGGACGTGGGGATTGAAGCAAAACCGATGAAATCCACCAACGTTGGCCAGCCCCTCGCGTGGGGTATGGATGGCTGCGTGCGGTGGGGGCTTTCCCCAGCGGAAGCGCCCGGGGCATTCCCCCAGCAGAGGCCAAACTGGGAGCGTCCTGATCCACCATTTACCGGCTGGTCAACGATGGCGAGCGTGTACTGATCAAGATAGGCAAACGCTCCAGCGGCATCACCGCAGCCAGCCTGCATGCGCTCATCGAACGCAACAAGGCAATCGCCAGTTGAATCAACGTGGCGGAGGCACATTGGGTCAGGCGGGAATCGACCGATGAGGCGTTTTCGGCCGCTTCTGCTGTTTTTCTACACTTGTACCCCGGGGTTCCTGTCTAATCTGCAGAAGCGCGTCATTGCTAGCTGTACGACAGCTGGTTCGATTCCGCCCCGGGCCACCAGTTGCAATCAACCCAGTCGGTTTCGGCTGGGTTTTTTGTTGCCTGGAGCACCGCCGTTGGCGCGGGCCGCTGTTCAATGCGTCGCGCTCACGGCTCGGGGTGTGTAGGCGCCGGCTTGCGGCCCGGATGGGCCAGCATGGCCTGGCAATCGGTGACCTCGGTCGTGCCCGGATTCAACAAGGGCAGCAACGCCGCGAAAGGCGTGGCCACCACGCCCAGAAGCGCCGCCGCACCGGCGCGCAACAGCAGCGGCCCCTTGTAAACGCCCACGTCGGGGTGTGCGAACGTACCGTGCGCGTATAGCGGGGTGCGCAGCGTAAAGACGCGTGCCGACTTGTTCTTGGGCGTCACATCCAGGTTCAGTACCTCGGTGGCCAGGTTGATGGTGCCAGTGATATCGACGACGGCATCGGCGGTGTCCAGCCTGAAGACGCGGGCGCTCATCAGGCCATCGCGCACGCTGAAATCGCTGGCCATGCAATTGAGTACGACCTGGCTGTCGCCGAACAGCTTGTTGATCAGGATATTGGCCACATTCAACCCCGCCGTTTCGAGCAGCAGGCGGCTGATCGTGCCCTTGCTGATCAGGGCGCGCAGATCGCCGTCGGCGTGGCCCAGCAACGCGGCGATGGAGTTGCCCGCGCTGGACAGCTTGGCGTCGCCATGCAGTTCGCCAAAGCTGGCGTTCATGCTCTCGGCGCCCGGAAACAGCCGCTTGAGTTTCAGGTGGCGCGCCGTCAGCGTCATGTCCGCCTTCAAGGGCTTGCTGCGGCCATCGAAATGGATCACGGTGGCCAAGGTGCCGCCGGCCACGCCGAAGTCCAGCGGCTCCAGGCTCAGCTCCCGATCGCTCAGCACGATATGGGTCTGGATGTGGTCCAGCGGTAATGCCTTTGAATGGACGATCTTCTGCCCCGAGAACCGCACGTCGGCATCCATCGTGCCCCAGCTGTCGGTGGAGATCGGATCGACCGGCAACACCTTACCGGCGGGCTGCCGCACTCTAGCTGCAGGCTGCAGCGCTTCCCCTTCGGCAGTGTGAACGGCTTCCAGGCGCCGGGCCTTGCGCGCCGCGGTGTCGACCCCGACCAAAGGGCCCAGGTCCTTAAATCTCAGCAGCGATGACCGCAATTCGCCACTCAACAAGGGGCGCGGCTTGCGGATCCGGTATTCAAGCGTGCCTTCGATGTCGCTCGCGCCGACCTTGCCGCGAAAGCCGGAATACGTCCAGGTTTCATGCCCGGGCTGCAGCGTGCCGATCAGATGGCCCTCGGTGCTGTAGGCAGGGGTATTGGGCAGCACCACCCCCAAGATGGGATACAGGTCGGCCATGGTCGCGCCCTGCAGCTTGAACTGCACGTCCAGCGCCGCCAGGGCTTGCGGACGGGTCACCGAACCCCGTGCCTGGATCAGCGTTTCGCCGATTTTCACATGGGCGTCGATGGGAAAGGGCTGGCTGCCCTGCTGCAGCGACAGAATGCCGCCGGAACTGCCCTGTCCCTGGATAGGCGCGCCGTTATAGCTGCCGCTGAGCTTCCAGCCTAACCCGTAGCCCTCGGGAGTCACTTGCGGCAGGCTGTGCAGGCTCGCCTGCAGGTCGAGCCGATTGGCGACATCGCGCACCCGCACGTCTACGTCCTGCAACTGCAGGCGGCGCAGGTCGAAGCTCCAGTCCGACGCGGACTCGGTGGGCGGGTCCTGCGTCAGGCTCCAGTTGACGGTGCCGTCCCGGGCGCGCTGCAACGAGGCCTGCGCCGCGGTGACTTGCAGGCTCTCGATGCGCGCCACATGGTCGGGCAAGACCCAGGGGTCGACGACAACGACCACATCGCCGGCCTGCAGCAGGCTCTCGTCACCCTGGCTCCATCGCGGATTGCCCACCACCAGGCCCTGGGCCCGGATGCGCGGCAGCGGCAGCCAGCCGCGCCAGCCGGAACGGTCTTGAGGCCAGAACCAGTCCACGGACAGGTCCTGCATCGACACGGGCCGATGCAGCAGCTCGCTGAGCTGGCGATCCAGAGGCGCGCGCACCAGATTCCAGTTGAAGGTCCAAATGGCCGCCACGCAAAGCGCCAGAGCGGCCATCAGCGCCGCCGCCACCCATGTTCCGATTCTTACGTCCCTGCGCATTCTTGCTTCCATGCGAGCTGAGCGACGCGGGCCGCCCACTGTCTCGAATGCTACGTACGATGGACTACCGCCGTACGAACAGAGAGTGATTAAACGTAACCATACTGCCGCGATGCGCAGCGATGGCGCAGCGCCGCCAGCGGCGCGACACCGATGTCCACTTCAGGTGCAACGCCGAACTCCCCGCCATCCGCGGCCAAGACGCGCAATCCCTGCGATCCGGGCAATTACGCCGGCGCGCCCGCCATCTCGGCGGTAATCTGGAGAAACTGGTCGATGTCTTCGGGCGTATGCACATGCAGAGGAGATACCCGCACGCCCCCGCTGATACTGAACGAATCCAGCATCCGTTTTGAATAGATGCTGCTGGCGGTCCGCTGATAGACCAGCACGCCACGCCGCTCGTATTCCAGAACGACTTCCGAAGGATCAAGATCCCCAATGCCGATCATGACGATGAGGTCACGCTTGCTCAGGTCAGGATAATCAAGATACACCTTCACCTTTGGAATATGCCGCAACCCCCGGACCGACCCGCCCCCATCCAGCAACCGCGACAGCAGCGCGCGTTCCTGCAGTTCGATCCGGGTCATCCCGCTCTCGAACAGGTCGCGGCGATCACGGCTATCGGTAAATTGCTCGCCCAGCCAGCAGACATAGGAGACGATTTCGGTCATGGCCGCGAACTGCCAAGGCGTGCCGCTGCCCAGGCCCCAGAAATTGGCATCCTTCCCGTGGAGCTTGTGGTGCGGCAATACAGCAGCCCGATCCGACAGCCAGGCCATCCCCGAGCCACGGGCTCCAAAAAACTTGTACGGCGCAATATTGATGCCGTCCACCGGTGTGCGCTGCAGGTCGATGAGGCCATGAGGCGCGTGCTGGACGGCATCGACAAGAATGTAAAGATCCGGTTTGATGGCACGCGCCCGCTGGACGACCGCTTCCAGATCCAGCTTCGCACCCGAAATATTGGATGCGCAGATCACATTGAGCACGCAGGTGTTCTGGTCGACCAAGCGCACGATCTCGTCCACGTCTATGCCCCCGGTATGGGGGTTGCTCCGCGCGACCCGCAATTCCTTGCCCGATCGTTGGGCATACAGGGACATCGCATCAAAAACCGAAGGATGCTCCAGCACGGTAGTCACCATATTGGTCCCGGGAACGCTCTCCGAGACGGCGCGCACCATGTCGAACATGACCGACGACGCCGTTTGGGACGCATGAATGCTGCCGCCTTTCGCGTTCAGCATGCAGCGGAAATCCGCCTCTCCCCTCGCCTGGACATCTTGCAGGTGGCGCGCCACGGTATGGACACGCTCTATATTGTCCGGGATCGCATCCAGCTCGACCATGCGGTCGAGCACGGACTTCAAGCGAAAAGCGCCGCCGGCATTGTCAAAATACAAACGCTTCTGCCCCGCATGGTCATGATCCACCTGATGAAATCTGCTTTTTATCTCGGACGCCAGATATTCAGAAAAAAACTGATCTTGGAAAGAAGGCATAAGAAGCTCTTGAAAGGATTTCCCGGAATTCCGGGAATTATGAAACTGATGCAAATTCAGTGAAAGAGAGATTTTTATATCCAAAATAATGAATTAAAGCGATCCATGAGCCCGCCCATCAGCCAGAACCCGTCAGCCGGCCGGCGAGGCAAGCATATAAAAGATCACCACAGTCTTTCACAGCCTTCAGGGAACACTCCACCCTCCCGGTCCGGATGGAAAAACCAGGCATTTGAAACGCGGAAACCAAGCTTTGAATTAAATATATTCCGGCATGGAATATTTATTCATATGTGGAAATCAAACCCCTGTTTCTCAAAAAAATTATTTTCAAGAAAAATAAAACCTGAAGTTAATTCAATTCCGTATTCTTGGATTTTTGCGCGATACGTCCGAATCGATCTGATCGATGCCTACCTCACGCAATCAAGGTCGGCAACCAGGCGATCAAGGCGGGGAACACAGCCATGACCAGCACAAAAATCACCATGATGAAGAAAAACGGCAGGGTCGCCACGGCGATACGCGACATCTTTTCGTTCGTCAGCCCCTGGATCACGAACAAATTCATGCCCACGGGGGGAGTGATCTGCGCCAGCTCGATCACGATGACCAGAAAGATGCCGAACCAGACCTTGTCGTAACCGGCGGCCAGGATCAGAGGCACCACGATGGGCAGCGTCATCACCAGCATGGACATGCCCTCGAGAAACATGCCCAGCACGATATAGACCAGCAGCAGAAAAATCACCAGCTGGATGGGGCTCAGCTGCATGGCATGTATCTTGGCCGCAATGGCCTGGGGCAGGCCCAGAAAACCCATGGAGACAGAGAGAAAGCCGGCGGCGCCGATGATCAGGCCCAACATGCTGACGGTGCGCGCGCAGCCCATGCAGGCGTCCTTGACCGTTGCCCAGGACAACGAACGTTCGAAAGCCATGATCACGCAAGTCGCGGCCACGGCCACCGAAGCGGCCTCGGAGGGGCTGGCCCAGCCAGCGTACATGGACCCCAGCAGCACCGCCATCAAGACGAAGAACGGCAACAGAGCGGGCAAGCCCTGGATGCGGATGCGCCACAGTTCCGCGCGCGTCGTGACTGGCGCCTCGATTTTGGGCAGGAACAACGAGCGGACGGCCAGAAATCCCATGAAGCAGGCGGCCAGCACCAAGCCGGGCACGATGCCTGCGGCAAACAGCTTGAGGATGGACGTCTGCGTCAGCACCCCGTAGATGATCAGGATGATGCTGGGGGGGATCAAAAAGCCGAGTGTCCCCGCGCCCCCCAGGGAACCGAGCGCAACGGAACGGTTGTAGCCGCGCTTTTCCAGCTCGGGCAGCGTAATACGTCCGATGGCCGAGGTCGTGGCCGCGGAAGAGCCTGAAACCAGGGCGAACAGCGTACAGCCCAGCACGTTGGTGTGCAGCAGGCCGCCGGGCAGATTGCGCACCCAGGGTTCCAGGGACGAGAACAGATTGCGCGTGAAGGTCGAGCGATACAGCAACTCGGCCATCAGGATGAACAAGGGCAAGGCGACCAGTTCGGGGGAAGTGAGCGTGTTCCAGATCGACTGGGCCAGCAGATTGTCCACAGGCATGGAGCGAAACAGGTATAGATTGCCGATGGCAACCCCCATCAGGCTCAGTCCGATCCAGGCCCCCGCGCCCAACAGGCCGAACAACAAAATGATCGTGGTGATGATTGGCATGGGTTCTCCAGTCTCGGGCAATCAATCGGTGGTCAGGACCGCTTGGTGCTCGTTCAACTCCGCCGGGCGGCCCGTCGCAGCCTGAAACAGCCGCAAGGCCAGCTGAACGCTCAGCAGGACGGAGCCGACAGCCACCAGCGAAGCCGGATACACCAGGGGGATATCGTTGGTGGTCCCGGACGTGCGGCCGCTGACGCCATAGCGCCAAGCCAGCGACACCAGGGCATAGCTCAGGAACACCGAGACCAGCAGGCCCGCAAACGTGCTGATGAGTTCGAAGCGGCGCGGGTTGGCCGACTGAAACAACGTGACGCGGATATGCCCGCCGCTGCGCAGGGTGAATGCCGCGGCCAGGAATATGGCCACGATATGCAGGTAGGCGGCGATTTCCCAGACGATGCTCAGGCTGGTGTTCAGCAGATTGCGGCTGAGAATCTCGCTGATCTGCAAGGCGGCGATGATGAAGATGAGCAGGCCTGCCAGGTACCCCAACCCCCGGGAAAACCGGTCCACCATCCGACTCAGAATATCCATGTGTGTCTCCCTCTAGGCCCGCGTCGGGGCTCAACGCTTCTGGTAGGCATCCACCACGGCCTGAGCTTTCGGGCCCAGCTTGGCGATGGTGTCGTTGCGGATCGTGGCCGCCTTGTCGCGCAACTGAGCGCGCATCGCGTCGCTCAACGAGCCATTGACCATGCCGTGCCCGGCCAGCTTGCCCATCATGACCTTGTCATTGGCATCGGCCTTGTCCCAGAACTCCGGCTCCAGGCGCCGAGCGACCTCGGCGATGGCCTTGCGGTCTTTCTCGCTCAGGTTGTTCCAGGCATCCAGGTTCACGCTGATGACGTCGGTGTTCCAGGTCTGGCGGGTGGGGTAGCCATATTTCAGCAGCTCCCAGAACGAGCCATCCACGGCCGAGGGCGAAGACGTCGCCACTGCGTCTATGGTGCCGGCCGCCAGCGCGGGAACCACGTCGCTCCAGGGCAACTGGACCGGGCTCATGCCGATCGCCCGGAAAATCGCGGTCGAAGAACGGTCGTACGAGCGGATCTTCACGCCTTGCAGATCATCCAGCGACTTCACTTCTTTCCGGGTGTAGATCTGCTGCTGCGGCCACGGGATGCGGAACAGGATCTTCTGATTGTTGGCGGCGTAGATTTCATCCAGCAAGGGCAGATAGGCCTTGCCAAAATCTTTCAGTCCTTGAAAGTCGTCGATCATGAACGGCAGGGATTCCAGCCCCAGCAAGGGATTGAAACCCACTTGCTGGTTCAGCAGCATGTCGCCGATGGGCACCAGCCCATCGCGCACGGCGCTCAGCATCTCGGGGCCCTTGAAGCCCAGCGCGCCCGAGGGATGCAGGGTGATCTGCACCTCGCCGCCCGTGGCCTGCTTGACCTCGTCGGCGAACTGCCCCACGTATTTGACGATGTAATTGCTTTCGGGCCAGGCCAGGGGCAGATCCCAGCTGGTCGCGGCCTGGGCGCTGACGCCCGTCAGCATGCCCAGGGCAGCCGCGGCAACAAAGGTCTTGATTCGGGTCGGTATCATCATGATGTCTCCAAAGTCATAGTGATCAGCCATGTGCTCATGGTCTGTTTTGCCTGCCTCACAGGCTCCGAAGCCTGCCCTGGCGGGCACCGCGGGTCATGCCGTATCGGCGGGCTGCGGCCCGCCGATGGATCGATGCTGTGGACACGACTCGACAGATGAACCGGCCTGCATTTCTCCACGCCCAGATCCTTTTCAGGAATTCTAGGGAAAATGGAGTATTCATTAAAGAGATAAATAGTTATAATTAATCATCTCTTTTATTCATAATAAAAAAGAATAGAACCTGATGGGAAAAAGGAATGGATCATGGCCATGGTGTCTTTCAAGCAGCTTGAAGCGCTGTACTGGATCGCCGAACTGGGCACGTTCGAAAAAGCGGCCGCCCGGCTGTGCACCACTCAATCAGCCGTTTCCAAACGCATCCAGGAGCTGGAGAGCATAAGCGACATTGAAGTGTTCGACCGTTCCCAGCGCGGCGCACGGCTCACCGAGAAAGGCGAAGAACTGCTGCTGCTGGCCCAACAGATCCTGGGCTTGGGAGAGCAGATCCTGCATCTCAAAAGCCAGCGTGCGCATCCCGCCAGGAAACTCAAGCTGGGGGTGACCGAACTCACCGCCTGGACCTGGCTGCCCCGATTGGTCGCCGCCCTGCAAGCCCACTACCCCAAAATCATCATCGAGCCCGAAGTGGACATGAGCCGCGCCCTCTTCGATCGGCTGCGCGAAGGCTCCGTGGATCTCATCATCGTGCCCGAGACCTTTCGCGATCACGACATCGCCGCGGTACATCTGGCCTCGGTGGAAAACATCTGGATGGCTCGACCCGGATTGATCAAGAAACGCAACCAGGCCTTGCGCCTGGACGAACTGGTACAGCATCCCATCCTCGCGCAAGGCTCGCGCTCGGGCTCAGGCCTGCACTTCAACCGCTGGCTCAAGGGGCAGGGAGTGGGGATCTCCCGCCTCATCTCCAGCGACAGCCTGAACGCCATGCTGGGCCTGACCGTGGCCGGCCTGGGGGTCAGCTATTTCCCGCGCGCCTGCTTCCAGCCCCTGGTCGACGCCGGCAAGCTGGAGATCATTCCAGTCACCCCGGCGTTGCCCCCCGTCCCCTATGCGGCCATGTACCGCTCCGACCGCCCCTCTGCCTTCATCGAAGAAAGCGTGGAGATCGCCAAGGGAACCTGCGATTTCTCGCGCCAATTGCAAAGCTGACCACTCACATCATGTCCGAACCTCATCCCCCTACGGGCCATGGCGCTCTCCAATGCACCCGCCAAGGCGAATACGCCGTGCTGTGCGACGCGGGCATCGCCGGCGACCCCGTCGCCCGGCCGGACCTGCAGCGGCGCGTCTGGGCCGTGTCCCTGCACCTGGGCGCCTGCGCGGACGTGCTCGAAGTCGTGCCGGGAATGAACAACTTCCTGGTGATCTTCAGACACATGCCGCTGGACCTCGACGTCGTCCGTCAACGCATGGAACACGCCTGGCGCACAATCCAGTCCGGCAATCCGCACAGCCGCGAAGTCATCGTCCCTGTGCGCTACGGCGGCGCATACGGTCCCGATCTGGACTCGGTGGCCCGGCACGCAGGCCTGGCTCCGGAGGAATACGTGCAACGACACGCGGCTGGCCACTACGTCGTCTACGCCCTTGGCAGCCAGCCCGGCTTTGCCTACCTGGGCGGCCTGAACCCCGGACTGGCCGTGCCGCGCCGCTCCTCGCCAAGACCCAAGGTCGAGGCCGGCGCCATCATGATAGGCGGCAGCCAGACAGGCATTCAGTCCCGCACCACACCTTCGGGATGGCACGTCATCGGCCAGACGCAGCTCGAATGCTTCGATGCCGCTCAGTCTCCACCCGCCTTATTCGCGCCCGGCGATACCGTGCGCTTCCAAGTCCAGGAGCTGTGCACATGATCACGGTGACACGAGCTGGCTATGCGACTTCCGTACAGGACCTGGGGCGCCTGGCCTACCGCCACCTGGGAGTGGGTTTAAGCGGCGCCATGGATAATCTGGCCCTGTCGATCGCCAACCTGATGCTGGGCAACCCCGTCGATGCGGCAGGCCTGGAGATCACACTGGGCAATGCCAGCTTTGCCTTCAGCGCGGACACCGAGATCGCCCTGACGGGCGCATGCACACACGCCACACTGGACGGCCAGACCCTGCCGAACTGGTGGGCCTGCAGTGTGCGGGCCGGCCAGACCCTGCGGCTGGGAGAAACACAGACCGGAGTACGCAGCTATCTGGCGGTGCGCGGCGGCATCGCCGCAGCCCTCGCGCTGGGCTCGGCTTCCACCGACCTGAAAGGCGGTTTTGGCGGCCACCAAGGCAGGGTGCTCAAACGCGGCGATCAACTGCCCCTGCATGACAGCCCGCCGCTGCGCCGACCGAATCCCGGCCTTGGCCTGTGCCCCTGGCTGCTGGACCCGTACGACCTTGCCTCGGATGCCGAGGCGCCTACGGAACCGGTGGTCCACATCCTGCCAGGCCCGCAGTGGGCCGACATCGCGGCGGAGGCACGCCATGTGCTGACAGGGACGGCCTGGGCAGTATCAGCGCAAAGCAACCGCGTAGGCTGCCTGCTGGAAGGGCCCGAAATCCCCCTGCTGAAACGCCGTGAAATGCGTTCGCACGGCATTATGCCGGGCGTGGTGCAGCTGCCGCCTTCGGGACGTCCCATGGTGCAGCTGTGCGATGGCAACACCAGCGGAGGCTATCCGGTCATCGCCACCGTGCTGCAGACCGACTTGCACCGCTTCGCGCAGCTGCGCCCCGGGGAATGCGTGCGATTCAGCCTGTGCGACCCCGCCCAGGCCTGGACCCGGCATCAGAAACACGAAAAATTCCTGGACGAAATCGCCATGCGCTGCGAACTTGCCCGCCAGCGTTTCAGCTAAGCCCCCCCCGCTTCGACAAACGTCCGCAACAGAGAGAGAAAGGAGCCGACTTGAAAAGCATAGACCTCAACGCCGATCTGGGCGAAGGCTTCGGCGATTACGCCATGGCCGATGACGCCGCCCTGATGGCACTGATTACTTCGGCCAATATCGCCTGCGGTTTCCACGCCGGCGATTTCACCACCATGGCGCGCACCGTGGCCCTGGCGGCGCAGCACGGCGTACATATAGGTGCTCACATCGGTTACCCGGACCGCCAGGGCTTCGGGCGGCGCCACGTCGCCTACACGCCCGTCGAAATCGCCCGCATGTCGCTGTACCAGCTCGGCGCGCTGGACGCTTTCGCGCGGCAGGCCGGCCTGCGCCTGAGCCATGCGAACTTCCACGGCGCCTTGGGCAATCTGTGCTTTGCCGACGAAGACATCGCCTGCGCCGCCTTGTCGGCATTCAAGGACTTCGATCCCGCCCTCAAATTCGTCATCCCGCCACACACGGCGGCGCACAGGGCGGCCCAGGCGCTGGGCATCGATGTCGTGGCCTCGTTTCTCGCCGACCGCGCCTACACCCCGGAGGGCTTGCTGGTCAGCCGCGGCACCCCCGGCGCGGTCATCCATGATCCGGACGCCATATGCCGCAGGGTGCGGCGGGTGCTGCTGGAGGGCGAGGTCGTAGCCATCGACGGCACCGTCCTGAAAATGCCGGCAGATTCGATTCTGGTGCACGGGGATACGGCGGGGGCGCTCGAGATCACCCGCAAAATCCGGCAGACGGTAGAGGATGCCGGATTCGAACCGAGGGGCTTCGGGCCGGACAGGCGCGGCTAGCCAGCTGCTGGACCGAAGGCTTGTCAAGGCTTTTGACAGGTCTTTTTTCCTTTCCGGCCCCACCCCGGGTACCCCGGCATATGCTTCGATCCGCGATCACAGTATGCTTGACGCACAGCCCGGAGCCAACTCTATATTCCCATGCGGAAAAAAACCTACACGCCCGATGCCAACTTCATCGATCTCCTCATCGATGCGGTGTTCGCGGTCGATATCGACGCGCGCGTGGTGTTCGCCAGCGCCGCATGCGAACGCATCTTCGGCTACACCCCCGAAGAGATGGTCGGGATGAATATGTTCGACATCATGCTGCCGGAGGATCGTGAACGAACCCGGCAATCCGTGACCGAGATCATGGCCGGCCGCCCCCAGCTTCACTTCGAGAATCGCTATGTGCGCAAGGATGGGCAAATCGTCCATCTCATGTGGGCGACACGCTGGTCGCCCACCGATCAAGTGCGGATCGGCGTGGCGCGCGACATCACCGAGCGCAAGCACGCCGAATCGATCCAGACCTCGCTCTACGCGATCTCCGAAGCTTCTCACGGGGCCGAGGATCTGCTCACGCTGATTCAGCGCATCCACCGGATCGTCGGCACATTGCTTCCGGCCGACAACTTTTCCGTCGCGCTATACGATCAGAGAACGGGATTGTTGAGCTTTCCCTATTACGCGGACGAGTACGACCGCAAGCCCGAACCCTACAGACCACAGGCCGGGACGCTGTACGAGAGGATCCTGCAAAGCGGCCAGCCGCTCCTGCTGCCACGAGAAACAGTCGTTGCGGATGAGCCGGGCATTCATGTCGGCCCGAGCCCGCTGTGCCAATTGGGCGTTCCTCTCAAATCGCATCGCGGCACCATCGGTGTGCTGATGCTGAAAAGCTATCCGAACGGCGTGTGCTACAACGAAAAAGACCAGGAATTGCTGCAGTTCATCTCCACCCAGATAGCCACCGCCATAGAAGGCCAGCGCATGCAGGCCCGGCTTCAGCACATGGCGCAATACGATCAACTGACCGGACTGCCCAATCGCGGGTTGCTGGATGACCGGCTCAAGACGGCTCTGTCGATAGCGCGGCGGGCACAAGAGCGGCTGTCCGTGCTTTATCTCGACCTGGACCGGTTCAAACCGGTCAACGACACACTGGGCCACAGCGTGGGCGACCTGCTGCTGCAGGAAGTCGCCTGCCGCCTGCAGCAGTGCGTGCGCGAATCGGACACCGTGGCGCGCATCGGCGGCGATGAGTTCGTGATCCTCCTTCAGCGTGTGCCTGCGCCCGGACATGCCGCGGCGGTCGCGGAAAAAATCCACGACGTCATGAGTCGACGGTTCACGCTGGATGGCCACACCCTGACCATCACGCCCAGTATCGGGATTGCGCATTACCCCGAGGACGGCGAACTTGCGCAACAGCTCCTCAAGCATGCCGACCAGGCCATGTACCGGGCGAAATATGAAAAGAAACTGAAGACGGGCGACGTATGACAGCAAGACAAGACACGGACCTGGACAACGCCAGCACCGCCATCGCGCGCGTACTCGCGGGCAGCCTGCAGGTGCTGGCATTTCCCAGCGCAAGCCACGTCTACAACCCGCTGATCTATATGTGGTCGGCGCACCGCGAATACTTGCAGCGGTACGGCGCCCGGACGGGCCGGATACTGCTGGTGGGCATGAACCCCGGCCCCTGGGGCATGGCCCAGACCGGCGTCCCCTTTGGAGAGGTCTCCGTAGCGCGCGACTGGCTGAAGATCGAAAAGCCCTTGGACGGACCGCTGCCGGAGCAGCACGAAAAATATCCGATTGCCGGCTTTGCCTGCCGCCGCAGCGAAGGCAGCGGGGATCGCTTCTGGGCTTGGGCGCAGCGGCGCTTTGGCAGCCCGGACCGATTCTTCCAGGACATCTTCGTCTGGAACTACTGCCCCTTGCTGTTTCTGCGCAATAACCGCAACCTGGTCCCCGAACAATTGCACAAGGCCGAACGCGAACCCTTGTTCGGCATCTGCGACGCGGCGCTGGGCGCCGTGATTCACGCCATCCGGCCACGGGCAGTCATCGGCATCGGACGCTTTGCCCTCGGCCGCGCGCAGGCCGTCACGAGCGCCGGCATACCGACCGCCTACCTGCTGCACCCCAGCCCGGCCAATCCCACGGCCAATCGAGGCTGGGCGGACAGCGCCGATCAGACCCTGGCCCCCTGGCTGTGACGGCCCGGCGGTGCCGCCGCCGAACCGCGGCCGGCCATGCCGCCTGCGCAGCCTAAGGCTCGATAGTCAGAAACTTCAAGCGCAGCAGCGCGTCCTTGGCGAGTTCGACGACCGATTCCATCTGCTGGTTGTGCGACGCCGTCAGATAGGAAATATAGAATTTCGCCGGCGCGATCGGAGGATCGCACGGGAGAGTGCGCACCACCCCCATCGTGAGCATCTCCTTCAACAGCGGCAGAGGCAGGATCGCAATGGCGTGTCCGGCGGCCGTCAGCCTGGCGATCAAGGCCAGGGAATTGCTGGTGCTCAGCGAATGCGGCTGCGTGCCGCCGCTGCCGAGCCAGCTCTCCACCACCGCATGCAAGGTGGAGGGGGCCGAATGGGTCGCGATGTTCAGGCCACGCGCATCCCGGGGACGGAAGGGGTTCGCCGAAATCGGCATCGAAGAGGACGCGACCCAAGCGAAAGGCATCCCGCCGATGAAACAGTCCGTAATGTCCGGTCCTGTCGAGGGATTGGTCAGCAATGCCATGTCCAGCTCTTTGGCGTTCAGCTTCCGGTTCAGCACGGAGCCCACGTCGACCGTGATTTCCAGTTCCAATGACGGGAAGTGCTCTTTGATGTGCGCGATGACCTCGGTCAGCCCCACCGTGGCGGAACACTCGTCGGCGCCCAGCCTGAGCTTGGTCGCGTCGTCGCGCCCCTTCCGGAAATGCTCCAGCTGGCGGCTGCTATGCAGGGCCTGCTCGGCGTGCCGAAGCGCGGCCATGCCGGTCTCCGTCAGCGTCATCCGCTGCCCTGTCCGCTCGAACAGTTTCGCCTCCAGGGCGCTTTCCAGTTCGCGGATGCGCGCGGAGATCGCCGGCTGGGAAAGGTGCATGTGCCGCGCAGCGGCATGCGTGCTGCCGAGATGGGCCGCCCAATAGAACGCCTCAAGCTGACTTAGGGTTATCCGCATGATAAGAATATCTTTTCAAGTCGACGGAATTCGTGATTATTAAGAACAATAAGCTGCATGATATTCTGAACTTGCCAATTATAAATGTGATTTATTTTAATAAAAGTGACACTTCCAGCATGTATTTAATTCACCCCTTGCCCGCTCCGATTCCGGCCACGGAACTAGCATACCTTGCTCGCGCCGAGCCGGCGAACATCGGCCACTTCCGTTCCAGCGGATTTATGGATAGCGAAATACGCAGCCACGACAAGGGCATCAAAGTGGCGGGCACGGCCGTCACCGTGCAAATGCCGGGCACGGACGGGGGCATTATGCATTACGCAATGGGCTGCGTGCGCAAAGGCGACATCCTCGTGATAGACCGCTGCGGCGAATCCACCACGGCGGCATTTGGCGGCGCCATGGCTTTCGCGGCGGCGCAGGCAGGCGTGGCGGCCCTGATCGTCGACGGCAAAGTCACGGACCTGGGAGAATTACGCCAGTATGGCGTTCCCGTATGGTCCCGCGGCCCTTCCGTGGTGACGACCCGGGTGCTGGAACAGGACGGGACGTTCTGCTGCGCGATCAGCTGCGGCGGCGTATCCGTCCATCCGGGCGACGCGGTGCTCGCCGATGAAAACGGTGTCCTGGTGCTGCGCCCGGATGAAATCCGCGCCGAGGCGAAAAAGGCGATCGAATTGCAGGAAAAAGAAAAAATCACATTGAGCAGGCTTCGAGCAGGAGAACGTTTTCCTGATATTGTCGGATCTCGTTTCGCGATTGAAAGAAATTCGATCATCGCTGATTCAAGGATATTATCCGCCTGATAAAAATAGAGATCTGGATTATGTGTTTTTCCCCGAGGAGGTTGTGATGAGGAAGATTGTTTGTGGTTTTGTACTGGCTGCGATGCATTTTGGCGTCGCCGCGGCTGAATTGCCCGAAACCCACTTCAAAGTGGTCGGCGGAGGCAGTCACAATTACACGTTTGGCGCCGTCGAGAAGCCCTTCTGGGGCAAAACGCTGCCGGAAGCTTCCGACGGCCGCGTCACCGCGGATCTCACCGGACTGGCCGAAAGCGGCTTGAAAGGCCCCGAGGTCATCCGCCTGATGCGCTCCGGCGCGCTGGACATCGGCATGGGCGTGTTCGCCTACGTCAGCGGAGACGACGCGATGTTCGAAGGCATTGACCTGCCCGGCATGGCGCCCGACATTGACGCGGCCTACAAGATTGCGAAGGCGTACAAGCCCGTGCTGGACAAACGCATGCTGGACCGCCATGGCATCAAGCTGCTGGCGACCGTCGCTTACACGGCCCAGGTCTTCTTTTGCCGCGAACCCGTCAATCAACTGAGCGACCTGAAGGGCCGCAAGATCAGAACCCGCGGGCGCAACATGGCCGACTACGTCAGCGCATTGGGCGCGAACCCCGTCACGATCCCGTTCGCCGAAGTGGTGACCGCGCTGCAGACCGGGGTGATCGACTGCGCCGTCACGGGCATCGGCTCGGGCAACGCCGCAAAATGGTACGAAGTGGCCAACAACCTCTATAACCTGCCCATCGACTGGTCTGTCGGTTTCTACGGCATCGGCATCAAGCGCTGGCAGAAACTGGACCCCGCCGTCCGGGCGCTGATGGAACGACAGTCACAAACGCTCGAGGACAGGCTGTGGGAGGAAACCAAGCGCGAGAACGAATACGCGCTGGCCTGCAACACGGGCGAAGGCGAGTGCCAGATCCACACCAAGGCAAACATGCACGCTGCAGCGCCCAGCGTCCAAGAGCGCGAGGAACTGCGCGGCATCGCACAGAACATCGCCAAGCAGTGGGGTGAGCGCTGCGGCGCCGACTGCGTCCGCGAATGGAACGAAACGGCAGGAGTCGCGGCAGGCGTCACCATCCAATAAACCATCAGACGACAAGCAAGCAGGCCATGACCATCCGATCTACATCCCCCTCGTTGCAAGCGCTGAATCGAATCGCCGGTTTCGGCTCCTGGATCGGCGGCTTCGGCCTGCTGCTGTCGTCCCTGTACATTGCCGTGGACCTGATCTGCCGGAAGTTCTTCGGCTGGTCCATCGGAGGCGCGGACGAGATCGCGGGCTACGTTCTTGCCGGCGTCAGCGCCTGGGCCTTCCCGATCGCGCTGTTGCGACGTTCGCATATCCGGGTGGATGTGCTTTATGTGCACGCTCCGCGCGCCCTGCGAACGGCGATGGACCTGTTCGCCCTGGCGTGCCTGGCGGTATTCATCGGATTGCTGACTTATCAGGCCTGGCTGGTGCTGGAAGATTCCATTTCCTTCAAAGCCATATCAAACACCCCCCTGCAAGTGCCTCTATGGATTCCTCAATCCATCTGGTTCGCGGGCTATGTGTTCTTCATCGTCACCATCACCTGCCTGCTCATGATCTCGCTCGCCCTCCTGATCCGCAAGCGGGCCGGCGACGTTGGGAAGCTGATCGGCATCAACTCCGTCGAGGAAGAGATCAGTGAAGAGGTCAGGCCCGACCTCAACGAGCCCGACACCCGCGCGGCGACCGACCTGAAGGTATAGAGACCCCTATGTTGTCTGTGACCGTAACCCTGCTGCTCGGCCTTCTGGCCTTGAGCGTGACCGCCGCCGCCAGCGTCGGAATCCTCGGCATTGCGCTGGCCGAACTGTATTCCCCTTTGTCCCTGACAAACGCGCTGGGCGAACTGGCCTGGGGATCCAGCGCCGAATTTCTGCTGGTCGCCATCCCGCTGTACGTGCTGATGGGAGAACTGCTGGTCAGCTCGGGCGTGGCCGGGAAAATGTACGGCGCAGTTTCAAAATGGGTCTCATGGTTGCCCGGCGGATTGATGAACGCGAACATCGGCGCCTCCGCCCTGTTCGCCGCAACCAGCGGATCGAGCGTGGCGACCGCCGCCACGATCTCGACCCTGGCTTTGCCCGAGCAGAGGAAATCCGGGTACGGAGCCCCTTTGTTCCTGGGCTCCATCGCCGCCGGCGGGACTCTGGGCATCCTGATTCCGCCCTCCATCAACATGATCGTCTTTGCCCTGATCGCCAATGTGTCGGTCCCCAAGCTGTATCTGGCCGCCACCATACCCGCGCTGATCCTGACGAGCCTTTTCGTCCTGTTGATCGTCTGCGCCTGCCTGATCCGGCCCAGCCTGGCCGGCGCCCGCCTCAGCGTGACGCGAAAAGAGCGGATCCAGAGCCTGCCGCACCTGCTGCCCCCCCTGGCGATATTCGGACTGGTGATTGGCGTGATCTACGGAGGCATCGCCACGGCCAGCGAATCCGCCGCCCTGGGCGTGATCGCGGCATTGGCGCTGGCAGGCTACAAAGGGGCGCTGACCATCGCGATGCTGCGCCAGGCATTCGAATCCACCATGCGCACGACGGGCATGATCGTCCTGATCACGCTGTCCGCATTTTTCCTGAATTTCGTCCTGTCTTCCATCGGCCTGACGACGATGCTGGTCGACTTCGTCACCGGCCTGTCCCTGTCCCCCCTGGGGACCATGCTGGCGATCATCGTGTTCTATCTCATCCTGGGTTGTTTCATGGACACCCTGGCGATGCTGGTCACCACGGCTCCCCTGACCGTGCCCATCGTCGTCGCGATGGGGTTCGACCCGGTGTGGTTCGGCGTCGTCATGATTCTGCTCTGCGAGATGGGGCAACTGACGCCGCCCTTCGGCATGAACCTGTTCGTGGTCCAAAGCATCCGGGCGGAAGGTCAATTCATCGACGTGGTGTACGGAATCCTGCCGTTCTGCCTGGCGTTGCTGCTGATGCTGGCGCTGATGCTGATGTTCCCGGAACTGGCGCTGTGGCTGCCGTTTCATGTGGCCGTCTCGTGACGTTCCCCAGGTAATGGGCCGGATGCCCATATTTCAACTATGCGAGGAGATTCACGCGTGACCGTTTCCAATCTGAAAACAGTACCGCTGGCATGCAACATGCCGGACGACGCCGATTTTTCCCCCTATGGAAGAATCGTCCAGTATTCCCATGAAAGCCCGGCGAACCTCAAGTCCGGTTCGGTGGAGTCATGGCTCCTGCCTTTCGAATCCGCCTCCCCCGCGCACATCATGTTCAATCGGTATCACAACAACGACCGGCGGTTTTCCGTGATGGAGAAGCATCTGGACGTGACACAGTGCTTCTTCCCCCTGGGAAACACGCCGTTCATCATGGTCGTGGGCGTGGAATCACAAGGCAATCAGCCTTTTTCCGTCGATGACGTGAAGGCTTTTTATATTCGGGGCGACCAGGGCGTATTGCTGTGGCGCAATGTATGGCATTCCCTGGCCCGATTCGCCGTCGGATCCGACCATATAGATCTGGCCTTCATCACGGACCGGAGCACCCAGGACGAAATCGAAAGCAGCCTGGCGGGCGGCGAAGCACCGTCGCGGACGCTTTTCACCGACTTCAAGAATACCGACGAGATTCAATTCCTGGTCCGGGACCCCTTGTGACAGACCTATTTTCTTTCCTCAACGGGGTCATTCTCAGATATGTCATCACACGACATACATCTTGAAAATGAAGTGGCGTATGAAATCAGAATGCCCAGCAATACATTCATAAGTATCAGTTAACTATCTGTTTAAGCGCTCAGAAGAACTAAGGCATTCCGTCACATTCATATTTACTTATACGATGACGTATCACAACACCTGATAGACATCAAGCAGAAATTTTTCGGGAGACAAATGTTGGATCAGAACCCACAACCACAGGCCCACGCCGCCCACGGCCTTTCAAGGCGGCTCTCAGGACTCTTCAAGGTCATTCTTGGAGGCAGCGTCTTCATTATCACCGCCCTGATATTCCTGAATGTCGTCCTTCGCTACTGGTTCAATTCAGGCGTGTTTTTTACCGAAGAACTGTCCGAACTCCTGTTCGTCTGGATGGTATTCCTGGGCGCACTCATCGTCCTGAGGGAAGGCGCCCATATCGGCGTCGACCTGGTGGTCAGCCGCCTGAACCCGCCGGCGCGAAAAATCACCGCATTGATTGCCAACCTGCTGATGCTGGGCATCACCCTGCTGATGCTGAAAGGCGGCATCGTCCAGCTGAAGATCAACTGGGACGTCAAGACGCCTGCGAGCGGATTTCCCATGTCCGCATACGTACTGTCGATCGTCTTCTTTTCCGCATGCGCATCCTTGATCTTGATCCACAACATCATCCGGTGGAGGTCCGCGGGGCACAACAACGCCGCCGTAGGCTCCGATACCGCAATCTGAACAATCATCGATCATGACAATCATCCTGTTCATATCCTCTCTCCTGGCCACCATGGCAATAGGGATGCCGATCGCCTACGCGCTTTTGGCTTGCGGCGTAGTACTGATGTGGCACATAGGGCTGTTTGACGGACAGATCCTGGCCCAGAACATTCTGTCCAGCGCCGGCAGCTTCCCCTTGCTGGCAATCCCTTTATTCATTCTCGCGGGCGAGGTCATGAATAATGGCGGCCTGTCCCGGCGCATCATCAATCTCGCTATCGCCATGTTCGGCCACTTGCGCGGCGGACTGGGATATGTCGTCATATTCGCCGGCGTAATCCTGGCCAGCCTGTCCGGCTCGGCGCTGGCCGACGCGGCCTCACTGACCGCCCTGCTGCTGCCGATGATGGTGATGGCCGGATACGACAAGTCCAAGGCCGGCGGCCTGATCGCCGCATCGTCTGTCCTGGGCACCATCATCCCGCCCAGCATCGGCTTCATCATTCTGGGGGTCGCATCCGGGCTGTCCATCACGAAGCTCTTTCTCAGCGGCATCGTCCCCGGCATCCTGATCGCGATCGCGCTCAGCGCAACCTGGTGGCTGAGTTCCCGTCGCAGCACGATCGCGCTCAGCCCGAAAGCGTCCACCGGACAACGCGTCAAGGCGCTCGTAGACAGTTTCTGGGCGCTGCTGCTGCCGGTGATCATCGTCGTGGGCTTGCGATTCGGCGTGGTGACGCCCACGGAGGCCGGCGCGGTCGCCGCGATATACGCCTTGCTCGTGGCAACCGTCATCTATCGGGAACTCAAGCTGACGGATCTCGTGAACATACTGTTCCAGACAGCGAAAACGACGGCTGCGGTCATGTTCCTGGTCGCCGCGGCCGCAGTGCCCGCATGGATGATTTCTCTGGCCGACATTCCGGGCCAGATCATCGGGCTGATCGAGCCGCTCATGAATCATCCCACGCTGCTGGTCGCCGTGATCATGCTGCTGATGATCCCGATCTCCATGACGATGGATCTGACGCCCAACGTCCTCGTCCTTTCCCCGATCTTCGTGCCGATCGTGAAAGCCGCCGGCGTCGATCCGATCTATTTCGGCGTTCTCTTCATGATCAATTGCTCCATCGGCTTGATCACGCCGCCTGTCGGCACGGTCCTGAACGTCGTGTGCGGGGTCGGGAAATTGAAGTTCGAAGACCTCGTCAAGGGCGCATTCCCGATGATCATCGCGCAATTCCTGGTGCTCGCGCTGCTGGTCATTTTCCCGGATCTCGTGCTGGTGCCCGCCAGCTGGTTCTTTTAATTGAATTTTTTCAGATAAGCAGTCTTTTAGACCACAACAAGTGCATGGAGTACACAATGAAAAAACTGGCTTTTGGCCTGGCCTTGATTGCCGCCTCCCTGATCAGCCATGGCGCCGCCGCGGCGGAATATCGCTCTCATACCGTGAAGTTCGCGGTCACGACCCCATCGGGAACCCCGCCCGTCCAGGGGATGGAGATCTTCGCGAAGAAGATGGAAGACAGGAGCGGCGGCAAGATCAAGATCAAGCTGTTCCCCAATGGCGTGCTGGGGGGCGACGCGCAGGTTCTGGCATCCCTCCAGGGGGGCGTCATCGAGATGATGATGTGGAACGCGGGCAACCTGATCTCCCAGGTGCCTGACTTCGGCCTGCTGGACTTGCCCTTCCTGTACACCGACCTCAAGCGAGTCGATGCCGTGCTGGACGGAGAAGTCGGCAATGCCCTCATGGCAAAGCTTCCGGAACGCGGCGTGGTCGGGCTTGCATTCTGGGAACTGGGCATGCGGCAACTGACGAACAACGCGCGGCCGGTGGAGAAGTACGAGGATCTGGCAGGCATGAAGATCCGTGTCCAGCAGTCTCCCCTGATCGTGGATACGTGGGCCGCCGTCAAGGCGAATCCGACGCCCTTGCCGTTCACGGAACTGCATACGGCGCTGGAAACCGGGACGGTCGATGGCCAGGAGAATCCGGTATCCCTGATCTACGCCTCCAAGTTCAACGAAATCCAGAAATACCTGTCGATCACCAACCACAACTACAACGCCCACCTCCTGATGATCTCCAAGTCGTTCTGGGACAAGCTGAACGACGACGAGAAAAAGCTGTTCAAGGATGTCGCGATGGAAGTCCGCCTCGAAGAGCGCGCGCTTTCCCGCGACAACGACCGGAACATCATCCAGAAACTGAAGAGCTCCGGGATGCAGGTGAACCAGGTCAGCAACGAGGAAATCATCCGATTCCGCGAAAAACTGCGCCCGGTGATTCTCGAATACAGCAAGAAGTTCGACCAGGACCTGGTGGACAAAACCTTCCAGATCGTCGGCTTCAGCAAAGACTGAATCCGACCGCCAGGGCCGCCTCTGTTCCGAAGCGGCTCTGGCGGCGGCGTGTTTCCTGCGCACGCAAGCGCACACGCTCTTCATACCTATTACTTCAAGGCGGCAGCATGGCTTTTTTCTATGGCAGTTTGAACGACAGATCCCCGGCGCCCATGTCTTCGGGCGGGCAGATCGACACGGCAACCCTGTTGCGGGAGGCGGCGTCCATCAATCAGTCCATTGAGGCGCTCGCGCACGTCGCCCTCGCCTCCGAGGTCCCGGTTCATCCCGCCACGGACGGTCTGCTGCGGGGCGTGCCGCTCGTCGTGAAAGATCTCATCGACGTGGATGGGATGCCTACGCGCATGGGCAGCCGCGCCATCCGCAGGACGCCGCAGCGCAATGCGGCAGTGATCGACAGTCTGCTCCAGGAAGGCGCCGTCGTCATCGGGAAAAGCCACACTACCGAATTCGCGATGAGCGGCTGGGGCCGGGGGCCCCTGGGCCGCCCCTTGAATCCCGTCGACGGGCAGGACCGCTATTTTTCGGGCGGGTCCAGCAACGGATCGGCTTCCGCCGTCGCATGCGGGCTGGTTCCCTGCGCCATCGGCACAGATACGGGCGGATCGATCCGCATCCCCTCGTCCTGGTGCGGAATCACCGGGCTGAAAGGTTCGCCCGGCTGGGTCAGCACTAAAGGCGTCGCCCCGCTGAGCCAATCTTTCGACACGGTAGGCCCCATGGCGCGCACGGCCGCCGACGCCGCAACCCTGTTTCGCGCCATGCTGCCGCGATACCGCCGCATGGCATTCGAGCAGGCTCTCGAGCAGGCCGCGCAGCAGCCTTTGCCGCATCTCCGTTTTTTTGACGACGACAGCCTCGGCACGCTGGACGAGTCCGTGAGGTCGGCGTACCTCGATAGCCGGGCGCGCTGTGAAGACCTTGGATTCACGACTGAATTGTGCAAGACGCCCTGCCGGTTCGACGACATGGCGGACACCTGGGCGGACATTTCTTCGATCGAAGGCTATCTGAACAATCGGGAAATCGCCGAAAACCCGGCTTCGGACCTGGACGACGTCGTTCGCAACGCCCTGCTGCAAGGAAAGCGCGCGCCGCTGAGCGAGTACTTCGCTTTGCTGAATAAAGCCCGACTGCACCGGCAAGGCATGGAATCCATGCTGGCGCCAGGCTGCCTGATCGTCATGCCGACCACCAGCACCCCCGCTGTGGAGCTGAACGGATTCGACCCGGAGCGCACGCTCGGCATTTACACGCGCTTCGTCAATCTGATCCAGGGATGCTCAATCGCGCTTCCGAACGGACTGAGCCCGCGGGGTCTTCCAACCTCGATGCAGTTTGTCGGGGCCTACGGCCAGGATGCGTCCATTGTCCACGCAGCACTGGTGTGGCAGAAACATACGGATTGGCATGAGCGGATCCGCGCGCGACACCAGCAGCACATGCAGGAACGCCTTCGGTCGCAGCATGCCTGAACGCCGCCCGCGACGCGGCTCTTCGAACAGATAGCGATCCAGACACAGACGAGGTCTCAATGACACAGAACCACAGAATTTCCCTGAAGGAAAAAATGCGCCGCGAAAACGCGCTCCTGTACGGGATGAACATATACAGCGGATCCAGCCCGGTCGTGGAAATCGCCGGCTCATACGATCTGGATTTCCTGTTCATCGATACCGAACACACGGCGCTGGGCATCGACGAACGCCTGGAAAGGCTGGTGCTTTCATCCAAGGTTGCCGGCGTGGACGCTCTGATTCGGGTATCCGGGGTGGTCGAGGCTGAAATACGTAAAGTTCTTGAGTTTGGCGCAACCGGGGTGATCATCCCCAGAGTCGACAATGCGGACCAGATGAAAAGAATCATCCAGGCCAGCAAATTCCCAGGACAAGGACGTCGCGGAGGAGACAGTTCCGTGCGGTCCGCATCGTACGGCGCCCCCGGCTTCGATTGGAAGACGTACTGCCAAAGCGAGAACGACAGGACAGTGATCGTGCCCATGGCGGAAAGCTACGAATTCTTCGAAAACATCGATGAGATTCTCGATGTGGATGGCATCGATGCCGTTCATTTCGGCCCTGCGGACTACTCGCTGTCCAGGAATCTCCCCATAGACTACAAGATGCGGCACCCCGAAGTGCGCGAAAAGCTGGCGCTCCTGATCAGCAAATGCCGTCCCCGGGGCATCCGCGTCATGGTCCCCTGTTTCCCTCCCGATCAAGAGCAAGCGGCTGAATTGGCCGCCATGGGATGCGACATGCTGCTCATCGGCAGCGACATCTACTGGATGAACGCGGCCGGGAAAAACGTGGAATCGATTCGCGCGGATCTTGACCGTCTCCGCGCATGACCTCAGCCCCCTTCGCACATTTGCCATGAACCGGAAGGCGTGCCGCATGCCGCCTTCATCATCAGAGGACCTCTCATGATCTCGCACCACGAACTGAAAGAAATAATGAATGACGGACTGCTGTCATTTCCCATCACCGATTTTGACGCCCGGGGTGATTTCGATGCCAAGGGCTACCAGGCCCGGCTGGAATGGTTGATGCCCTACGGCGCGCGAGCGCTGTTCGCGGCCGGAGGCACCGGCGAATATTTTTCCCTGACCCTGGACGACTTTTCCCAGGTGGTGCACACCGCGGTCAAGACCTGCGAGGGACATACCCCCATCCTGGCAGGCGCAGGCGGCCCCACCCGCAACGCGATCGCCTATGCCCGGGAAGCCCAGCGCCAAGGCGCGGCCGGCCTGCTGCTGATGCCGCATTACCTGACCGAAGCGCCCCAGGACGGCATCGCCGAGCACGTCCGCGAGGTCTGCCGATCGGTCGACATCGGCGTCGTCCTGTACAACCGGGGCCAGTGCCGCCTGTCCGCCTCGGTGCTGGAACAGCTGGCGGACAGCTGCCCCAACCTGATCGGCTTCAAGGACGGGGTCGGCGACATCGAGAACATGGTGCGCATCCGCCGCCGCCTGGGCGACCGCTTCGCCTACCTGGGAGGCCTGCCCACCGCCGAGGTGTTCGCGGCAGCCTACCGCGCACTGGGCGTGCCGGTCTACTCATCCGCCGTGTTCAACTTCATCCCCGGCACGGCCATCCAGTTCTACCAGGCCGTGCGCGCCGCGGACCACGAAACCATCGGCCGCCTGCTCGATACATTCTTCCTGCCGCTATTGGAAATCCGCAACCGCAAGGCCGGCTATGCCGTGAGCATCGTCAAGGCGGGAGCACGTATCGTCGGCCATCCAGCCGGCCCGGTCCGCGCGCCATTGACCGATCTGTTGCCATCCGAAGAAGCGGAACTGCGTGCGCTCATCGAGACGCTACCGGCGTCAAGCTGAATCGCCAGGCCGCGCCGCCATGGATCAAACCCGGGATCCGCATTCATCCAGCCGCGTCGGCGCCGGGCTGCTGAGCCAACGCCCAGGCAACGTGTTCGCGCACCAGGGCGCTTTCATGGTCGGCGCGGCTGAGCAATGCGGCGCGCAATGCCTGCGCCTGAGTCGCATCGGCCTGACGCAGCGCATTGCCCAGCGCCACGGCGATGTTGCGCAACCAGCGTTCATGGTTGATACGCCGGATCGGCCCGCCCTCGGTCCGCTTGAGAAAGGTTTCCTCGTCCCAGGCGAACAGATCCACCAGTTGACGGCCGACCAGCGGCGAGCGCTCGTCGAAATCGGGTAGATCCGTGGTCTGGGCATACTTGTTCCAGGGGCAGATCGTCTGGCAGTCATCGCAGCCATAGATATGATTGCCCATCAGCGGACGCAGTTCCTCGGGGATGGGACCGTGATTTTCGATGGTGAGATAGGAAATGCAGCGGCGCGCATCGACCACGCCCGGCGCGACGATGGCGCCCGTGGGACAGACATCGATGCAGGCAGTGCAGGTGCCGCAATGCGCGCTGACCGGATCGGTGGGCTCCAGCGCGAAATCCACTAAGATCTCGCCCAGAAAGAACATCGACCCCGCATCGCGCGAGAGCACCAGGGAATGCTTGCCGCGCCACCCCTGCCCGCTGTGGATAGCCAGGTCCTTTTCCAGCACCGGCGCCGAATCCGAAAAGACCCGATAACCAAACGGGCCGACCAGCGTTTCGATGCGGTCGCATAATTTCTGCAGCCGCCCGCGCACGACCTTGTGATAGTCGCGCCCCCGCGCATACAGCGACACCACGCCCTCGCCCGGTTCGTCCAGCCGCGACAGTTCGCGCTCTTGCCAGTCGGGCGGGGTGGTGCCGCGCGGCAGATAGGGCATGCGCGCCGTGATCACGCTGATCGTGCCGGGGACCAGCTCAGCCGGCCGCGCGCGCTTGAGGCCGTGCCGTTCCATGTAATGCAGGTCGCCGTGGTAGCCCAGGGCCAGCCATTCCAGCAAACGCGGCTCGGCCGAGGACAGATCCACCCCCGAGACGCCGACCTGGGAAAACCCCAGCTCGCTCGCCCAGGCTCGTATCTGCCGAAGCCACTGATCGCCATCGGCAGTTTTCGGTAAAGATGTGCTCAAAGATGTCGCCCTATTGCTGCAAATTCAATGCGAATCGCTTGTTCGTCAGGCCATATGATATGCCTGGCCTGACGGCGCGGGCCACGGCAACTTCTTGAAGCGTCACAACCAGGCGACCGAGCGCAGCCATTCGGAGAAAGCGCGGATGGTCTGTTCGCGCGGATGATCCCTCCTGCGAACGATGTAGAAGCGATAGCCGGGCAAGCTCAGCGGAAAAGCCTTCACCAGCGTGCCGGCGGACAGTTCGGCGGCCACCAGCGCGTCACTGACGATCCCGATGCCCTGGCCCGCAATCACCGCTTCGATCGCGTGCAGTTCCTCGCGGAAGCTCAGGTGCTGCATGTCCTTGAATTCGGGCACGTCGCGCCACCGGCTCGACGCCGCCGCCAGCCACCGCTGCCAAGAAGGCGGCTCGCGATCGGCGGGCCCCCAATAGGAATGCACCAGGACATGGCTGACCAGGTCGGCCGGCCGTTTCAAGGCGCCCGCCGCCAGCAGACGCGGGCTGCACACGGGCCAGAACGTATCGCCCACCAATTCGTCGACGACGCCGCTGGTCGGCGGCTCCCGGCTGGTTGCATAACGAATGGCGACATCACCGTCACCGGCTTGCAGATCAAGCACCGCGTCGGTCCCGATCACTTCCAGCGGCACGTAGGGATGCAGTTTCCGCCATGCCGGCAGGCGTGGCACCAGCCAGCGACAGGCGAAGGCATTGGTGGCCGTCACGCGCAGGGGGAGTTGGTCGCCCGCCTGCCTGATCACCGCAATGGCGGTGGCGAAAGCCGCCAGGCCGTCGCGGACAACGGGAAACAGCTGCGCGCCCGCATCGGTCAGCGCAAGAGGACGGGGTTTGCGCCGGAACAGGGCGCTGCCGCAATAGCGTTCCAGCAGGCGGATCTGGTGGCTGATCGCGGTGGGGGACACGCACAGTTCCAGCGCCGCCTTCTGGAAACTCAGGTGGCGCGCGACGGCCTCGAAGGCACGCAGCTCGATCAGGGGCGGTAGCTGGCGCATGAGGGCAAAGTAGATGAAATCCGTTCAGCTTCGGCTGAATTCTTAGCGTTTGCTTTTGGCCCGGCATCGACGGAGACTGAAGCCGGATTCCAGGAGAAAACGCCATGCTGCCGATCGAATCGCTGGCCGACGCCGCGGCCGAACTCGCCACCACCTTCCGCGGGCAGCTTCTGCGCCCCTCGGACCCCGGCTACGAAGACGCAAGAAAAGTGCACAATGGCCTGGTCGACAAGCGGCCTGCGCTGATCGCCCGATGTGCCGGCGTGGCCGACGTGGCGGGAGCCCTTGAACTGGCCCGGAATCTTGGGCTTGAAGTGGCCATTCGCGGCGGCGGCCACAATGTCGCCGGGCGGGCGACGGTCGATGGCGGGGTGGTGCTCGATTTGTCGCTGATGAAAGGGATCCGCGTCGACCCCCAGCGCAAAACGGCCTGGGCGCAAGGCGGCGTGACCTGGGGCGAGCTCAATCGCGAGACGCAGCTGCACGGCCTGGCCGTCACGGGAGGCGTGGTTTCCAGCACGGGGATCGCCGGGCTGACGCTCGGGGGCGGGCTGGGCTGGCTGATGGGCAAATACGGTCTGGCGCTCGACAATCTGCTCGCGGTGGAACTCGTCACGGCCGACGGAAAGGTCGTGCAGGCCAGCAAACAACAAGAACCCGACCTGTTCTGGGCCTTGCGCGGAGGCGGCGGGAATTTCGGCATCGCCACGGGATTCGAATACGCGCTGCACCCGGTCGGCCCCACGGTCGTGGGCGGCCCGATCGTGCATCCGATCGAATCCGCCCGCCCCCTGCTGGAATTTTTCCGCGACCACACACGTTCTCTGCCCGACGAGCAGACGCTGTTTGCCGCGCTGATGCACGCGCCTGATGGCTCGGGCACGCCGGTCGCCGCGCTGATCACATGCCATTGCGGGCCGATCGATGCGGCCGAACGGGCCCTGCGCCCGATCAAGGCGTTTGCCTCGCCCCTGATGGATGCCATAGGACGCATGCCCTATACCCAACTCAATGGCATGCTGGATGCCGCCTTCCCCAAAGGCGCATTCAACTACTGGAAAACCAATTTCCTTTCGACTCTGAACGATGCCGCGATCGACACCATGATCGACTGTTTCGCACGCTGCCCAACGCCCATGGGCCAGTTGCTGATCGAACATTTCCACGGCGAGGTCGCCCGTATCGACCCGAGCGACACCGCCTTTCCGCATCGCCGCGAAGGCTATAACTTCCTGGTGCTGGGCCAATGGACGCAGCCGGAGGGCACCGACGCATGCATCGCCTGGACTCGCGAGACCTACGAGCGCATGCAGCCTTTCTTTGCCGCTGGCCGCTACCTCAACTATCTGGACGGCGATGAACCGGGGGATCCCGTCGCCGCGGCCTACGACAGCAACTACCCCCGGCTGCAGCGCATCAAGGCCCGATACGACCCGACGAACGTCTTTCATATGAACCTGAACATCCGGCCGCAGCCTTGAGCACCCGTTCACGATCTTCCCCCAGGAAGAGAATCGCGAGATGAGAAGCCGCACATGCTCCCGCGACATTGCGCACGATCACTTCGAGCCGATCAGGCCCATTCGCATAGCATAGACCTTTGCGAGAAGCGCAGGATCACTCTGTAGACCCTCTGAGTTTTATCTCTTCCATTTGGACGCGCGCAGATCTAAGCTGGACTCCTGCTTTGAAAATGGCAGGAGGCTCTATGTCGCTCAAGCTGCACATCATCATCTGCAGCACCCGGCCTGGCCGGGTCGGACCGGCTGTAGCCCGCTGGTTCCATGAATTCGCCCGATCGCACGGCAAGTTCGACGCCAAGCTGATTGATCTCGCCGATTTCAAACTACCCCTCTACGACGAACCGGTGCATCCGCGCATGCAGCAGTACGAGCACGAGCATACGAAACGCTGGAGCGAAAGCGTCGCCGCTGCGGATGCCTATGTGTTCGTGACCCCGGAATACAACTACAGCCCGCCGCCGTCCTTGGTGAACGCGCTGGATTACGTCTATCGGGAATGGAACTACAAGCCCTGCGGGTTCGTGAGCTATGGCGGCGTGGCCGGCGGCCTGCGCGCGGCGCAGATGGAAAGGCTCCACGTCACCACGCTGAAAATGATGCCGATGATGGAAGGCGTGGCGATTCCCGGGATTACCAGCCACATCGACGACAGCGGCGTCTTCGGGTCGGACGAGCACATCGACTCATCAGCGAAGACCTTGCTGGACGAATTGTTGCGCTGGGCCGAGGCCCTGAGGCCCATGCGGCCCTGAACAGCGCCGTGCCGCAGTCATTGGCCAATAGGCACGGAGCAGCGCACACAGTTTTCTCCGGAGACTCATGATGGAGCGCACAATCACCCGCGTCCTGCCCGCAGGGCGTTTCATTGACGACGGCGACAGCATGGGTTCCTGTGATCGCCTGAAAGGGAATAAACCGATCGCTCCAACCGTTTATGCATGACAGGGGGTGCGCGCCGTCGGCGATGGACCCTGCTGTACGCGCTGTATCCGCAACAAATCCGTTGCGACAGCGGACTTGTCCCCAAACCGAGGAGCACATTATGTTGCGTACCCTGATGTTGTTGGCGCTGGGCGCCGCCGTATCGTTGCCTGCGCTGGCCGAACCCCCGAAAATTACGAATGGCAGTATTGTCGACGAGCACGGCATGACGCTCTATGTCTTCGACAAAGACGACATGGCCGGCAAAAGCACGTGCGCCGGCGGCTGCGCCACCAACTGGCCGCCCGCGGCGGCCGATTCATACGACAAGGCAAGCGGTGACTGGACCATCATCAAGCGCGACGACGGCGCCCTCCAATGGGCCTATAAAGGTCACCCCTTGTACCGCTGGCATACGGACAAGAAGCCGGGCGACGCCATGGGCGACGGGATCAAGAACGTCTGGCATGCCGCCAAGCCATGACGAGCGGACACGAGGCCCTTGGCACGCCAAGGCCTGGCGTGAACCGCCCGACCGGCTCGGGGCCTGCGCGTGAGCTTTGAAGCCGATCTTCTGGTCTGGTTGCCGAACTTGCGGCGCTATGCGCGCGCGCTGACCGGCGACCAGGCCTGGGCCGACGACCTGGTGCAGGACACGCTGGAGCGCGCCCTGAGCCGGACGCGCCTCTGGAGGCCCGGCAGCAATCTGCGCGCCTGGTTGCTCACGGTCCTGAGAAATCTGTTTATCGACCAGTTGCGCACCCGGCGTGAATTGCCGGTGGCCGATGAAACCGCTCCATGGCGGGACCTGGCGGCGCCCGTCACGGAGATCGACGGACTGGTGCTGCGCGACGTGCAGCGGGCGCTGTACCGCCTGCCGATCGAGCAGCGCGAGGTGCTGCTGCTGGTCGGCCTGGAGGAACTGAGCTACCAGGAGGCCGCGAAAGTGCTGGGGGTGCCGATCGGCACCGTGATGTCGCGCGTGGCGCGCGGCCGCAAACACCTGCGCGCCTTGCTGTCGGAGGATACGGTCGGCCAGGGAGCGTCCTTGAAAGTGGTGAAACACGTGTCATGAAAGAATCCCTCCATTCCACGACGCCGTCCCCTGAATCCGAGGAGGAACTGCGCCTGCTGTCGGCCCTGGTCGACGACGAGCTCTCCGAGGCCGAGCGGGCGGCGGTCAGCGCGCGACTGGCCGACGATCCGGCGGCCGCCGCGGCCGTCACCCACTACCGCGCGCAAAATGCCGCCCTGAAGGCCTTGTTTCCGCTGCCGCACAGCGGACCGGCGCTGTTCGTGCGCCGCCGCGCCCCCTGGTGGCAGTGGGCCGGCATGGCAGCGGCGGGGCTGGCGCTGGGGCTGACCTTGGCGTGGGCGCCATCCCGATCCGGCATATTGACGCCGGCGTTCGCGCGCAACGCGGATATGGCCTACGCAGTCTATGCGCCGGAACAACGGCATCCCGTGGAAGTCGCGGCGGCGCAGCAGGCCCACCTGAAAGGGTGGCTCTCCAAGCGCCTGAATCGCCCGCTGTCGATCCCGTCCTTGCAGGAATACGGCTACGCCCTGGTGGGCGGCCGCCTGCTGCCCGGCGAGTCCGGGCCGGCTGCGCAGTTCATGTACCAGAATCAGGCCGGTGAACGGCTGACGCTGTATATCGTCAAATTTCCGCAAGGGCAGGCTTCGTTCCGGCTGCTGCGCGATGGGGCGCGGCGCACTTTCTACTGGGTCAACCAGGGGATGGGATACGCCTTGTCCGGCCATCTGGCCGAAACGCATCTGCGGGCAATCGCGCTGGACGTCTGCACCGTGCTGGGCGGTCGCCCCGCCGAGTGGTAGCGGCGCCTGCGTGACGGGCCTGCGATTCCTTCACACGGAAAACCGCATGGCCGAAACGTCCCTCGCGATCTCTACACCCCCGTGGCCAGTTTCGCCATGACGACGATGATGGCGATCTGCATGACGCCCTGGCTGGCCACCACGTAATAAAACCGGCTCATCATGCGCCCGATCTTCGGCCCATCGGGAGCGGGTTTCTGCAGCTCGAGACAGACCCGCACACTGGTCGGCAACAGATAGCCCAGACCCTGGATCGTCATCAGCGTCACCAGCGCCAGCGCCGCCGCGATCCAGCCGAACTGAGGCCACGGCAATTGCGTGAACCCGGCCTGAACCGCCAGGAACCAGCCTGCGGTGCTCGTCATGATGGACAAGGTCGGCATCAGGAACAGGGTGACCGGGGTCAGCCGGGTGATGATTTCCTTGCGCACGGGGACCGACACGCTGCGGATGATCGGCCCGATGACAAACCCCATGAACAGGTCGATGCCTGTCCACAACACGCCGCTCATGACGTGCACCCAGTCGAGGAACCAGAAATTCCCGGCGAGAATGGCCACCACCAATACGATCAGCGCGGCCGCGACATACCAGAGGTAGCGCCATCGAACCAGCCCCGGCCGTGCTTCCGGGGTCGTGACGAGCGATGCATCCATGGAGCCTCCGCTGTCCTAGGGCCGTCCTCGGCATTGGGGCGGTCTCCGGATTTTAAGCTCGAATATTTTGTAGTAAAACAGGTGAATTGTAATTTCCGCGCCGCCGCCTCTCGAGCCATGGCACCCATCATCCCGGAATCGACGCTGACGTGCCCCGTATGCGGCCACGTGAAGACCGAGACCATGCCCACCGATGCATGCCAATGGTTCTACGAGTGCGAACAGTGCCACACCGTGCTCAGGCCAAAGCCCGGCGATTGTTGCGTCTACTGTTCCTATGGCACGACGCCGTGCCCGCCCGTCCAGCAACACGGCAAGGGCAGTTGCTGCGACGGCGGATGAAACTTCAGCCACAAGGATGCGCTCATGACCGATAGCAGCCCGGTCAGGCCAAGCGCGTCCCCCAACGGCCGACCGGCACGCGAACGGAGCCGGGCCTGGCGAGAGAGCGATTCAGGCCTAAGCGCCGAATGCGCCGTCGATCGTATGCATCGCCCCCGTGACAAACGAGGCTTCGGGCCCGGCCAGCCAAGCGACCATTCCTGCGACCTCTTCCGGCCGGCCATGGCGCTTGATCGCCATGAATCCATGCAAAATGTCCTTCATCGGCCCATCGGCGGGGTTCGCATCCGTGTCGATAGGGCCCGGCTGCACGACGTTCACGGTGATCCCGCGCGGCCCGAAATCCCGGGCCAGCCCCCGCGCCAGCCCCTGAAGGGCGGACTTGCTCATGGCGTAGGAGGCCATCCCGGGAACCGGCATCCGGTCTCCGTTGACGGAACCGATCACAATGATCCGGCCGCCCTCGGGCATCTGCCGGGCGGCCTCGACAGCGGCATGGTACGGCGCGTGGATATTGATCCGGAAGAGCCGGTCGATCACATCCGGGTCCTGTTCCAGGGCATCGCCGAAGGCCACGATCCCGGCATTCACGACCAGCACATCCAGGGGGCCGCTCGCGCGGACCCTCTCTATCACCGCATCCCGATCCGCGCTGTCGGTCAACACCGCCGTGCTGCCGGTTTCCATGGCAAGTGTCCGGGCTGCGTCCGCCGAGCCGGCATACGTGAATGTCACGATGGCGCCCTCCGCCGAAAAACGGCGGACAATCGCGGCGCCGATGCCCCGGCTGCCGCCGAGCACTAGAATGGACTGGGATTGAAACGTTGGCATACGACACTCCTTGAATAATATTGTAGTGTGCACTATATAAATGACGGCGATTGCTGTCAACGAGTTTTTTAATGAACACTAAAAAATTATCCCGCCCGCCTGGCCGCCCCCGGAATTTCGATCCGGACCAGGCAGTCGCCATCGCCCAGCGTCTATTCCACACGCAGGGCTACGACGCCGTCAGCGTCGCGAACGTCACCGAGGCGCTGGGCATCAATCCGCCCAGCTTCTATGCCGCCTTCGACAACAAGGCGGGCCTGTACGCCCGTGTCCTGGATCGTTACGCCTGCACGGACGCGATTCCACTCAAGGACCTCTTGCGGTCGGACAGGCCGGTAGCCGATTGCCTCGCATCCGTCCTGGAGGATGCTGCCCGTCGTTATGGCGCCGACCCGGAAACCGCCGGCTGCCTGGTACTGGAAGGCACGCACGCCGAGGACCCGCAAGCCCGCGCAGCCGCCTGCCGGTTCCATGCCGCCGCCGAGGAGATGATCCGCGCCTACATTGCCGAACGCCGCCCTGAAAAGGCAGGGCGCCTGACGGACTTCGTCAGCCTCGTCATGCAGGGACTCTCCGCCAAGTCGCGCCAGGGCTATACCGTGGATCGTCTGATGGACGCGGCGCGACTCGCCAGCCAGGCGCTAGCCGATGAACTGCGATGCGGCACCGATGGATCTGCCCGATGAATCATCGGGCAGGCCCGCGCGCGGCACCTCGCAGCATGGCCGGGGCCTCGGACGCGGATGACGCTGCCAGCCCAGCCGACGCAGGCCGCCACACCGGCGGCACGGCGCAGCGGATCGCCGCCTACCACATCAGATCGTCTGGAACCTTATACGCGGCATAAGGATCGTCTTCCTCGACCACCGTGCTGGTCTTGTTCACCCGCACCACGAATGAAGGGTCGCGTTCGGCAATCTTATCGGCGATCACCTTGGGCACCAGTTCAACTGCATCGCCTAAACGGACGATCACCAGATGCCCGGCCACCAGTTGCGCCTTGACCGCTGCCGACACAAACAAGCGTTCAATCTTTGAGCCATAGGTATAGTTGTAGGGGATCTCGCCAGCGCCCCTGCCCTGGCGGCTCTGCCGCACCATCTGGACAATTTGCGCCATGATCGCCTTTTGCTGGGCCGCGGCAGTGTGCTGGGCATTGAGTTCGCGAACTCTTTCGCGGCTCTTGCGCTGGGCATCAAGCGCGGCCACGCGCCCTTCGTCAACGCTTTGCTGACCGGTCAGGCGCTCGACTTTTTTCTGCCTGCTCTTGTCGTGGCTGACCCGCTTGGCTTTTTTGGTATCGACCAGGCCCGCCTTCAAAAGCTGTTCTTGTAATGAAACCATCTCGCACTGCTCCGTATGGATAGGACCAACACATGCCCACATCGTGCGGGACCGATCAGCAATTTGACCGTATTACGCATGATTGGGCAATCTGTTCTACCATGCCACCGGAAGCCGAGCGATCCGGGGCGGCTCGCTCGCAGCGCCCACCACGGAGCGACCCATGAGAAGACTCGAACCACACATCCCGCCCCCGCCTGCCAGGGCGCATCGAACGGCCAAGAGGCCACCCGGACGACCCCGCCTGCTCGTGCTGAACAAGCCGTTTGGCGTGCTGACGCAATTCAGCGACGACCAGGGGCGCGCCACGCTGAAGGACTTCGTGGATGTGCCTGACGTCTACCCTGCCGGGCGGCTGGACCGCGACAGCGAAGGCCTGCTCCTGCTGACCAATGATGGCCGTCTGCAGGCGCGCATCGCCGACCCCCGATACAAGATGGCGAAAACCTACTGGGTGCAGGTCGAAGGCCAGCCGACCGACGATCAATTGCAGCGCCTGCGCACCGGGGTGGTTCTGAAGGACGGGCCCACCCTGCCCGCCCAGGCCCGCCGTCTGGCCGAGCCGTCACTCTGGCCGCGGGATCCTCCGGTGCGGTTTCGCAAGAGCATCCCGACCGCGTGGCTGGAAATCACCATCCACGAAGGCCGCAACCGCCAGGTCCGGCGCATGACGGCCGCCGTGGGGCTGCCGACCTTGCGTCTGGTGCGGACCGCCATCGGACCATGGGAGCTGGAAGGCCTGCAGCCCGGCGCCTGGCGCGAGGTCGAGGCGTGACGCAACACCGGCATCCGATCCAGGAGCAGGACGTCGAATTCACCGCCATCCGCGCGCAAGGCGCGGGCGGTCAGAACGTCAACAAGGTTTCAAGCGCCGTCCACCTGCGCTTCGACATCCAGACTTCGTCGCTGCCCGAACACATCCGGGAACGGCTGCTGAACCTGCGCGATCATCACATCACCGCGACCGGAGTGATCGTGATCAAGGCCCAATCCAGCCGCAGCCAGGCACACAACCGTCTGGAGGCGCTGGCGCGGCTGCAGGAGATCGTCGACCGGGCCGGCGCCACCGACGCCATCCGGCGCCCTACGCGACCCACGCAAGGCTCCAGGCGCCGCCGCCAGCAGGCAAAGACCGAACGCAGCGCCACCAAGCAACTGCGCGCCAAGATCACGGGCTACTGAGATCCGGCAAGCCTCCGCCAGATCCGTGGCAGCCGCCGATCCGGCTTCGCTGCACGGTTCATGCGTCACGACGCCAGACGATAAGACGCTTTCCGCAGCCGGCTCAGGCTGAGCATGGCAGCCGCCGCCGTCGCCGCCACCGCGACCCACAGGCTGACCTGAACCGCCTGCCGCGCCACGGCTGAAGTGCCGCCCTGCGCATACACGGCCAGCAGCACACCCACCAACGCAGTCCCCAGGCACTGGCCAAACGTGCGCATGATGGCCAACACCCCCGAGGCATAGCCGCTGTGCTCGCGCGACACGTTCGACAGCATTTCACGGTTATTGGGGCTTTGAAAGCAGCCAAAACCGACTCCGCACAGCAAACAGCGCGCGAGGATGTCCCAGATCCGCGGCTGCTCGGGCAGCAGCGCCAGCGCAACCAGGCCGGCTGCCAGCACGAACAGGCCGATGGTGGAGATCACCGCCGGCGATACCCTGTCGGCAAGCCGCCCCGCATGAGGCGCGACCAGCACGATGCCGACCGGCCAGGGCGTGAACAACAGCGCGGTCTCGAAGGCGCTATAGCCGTATACGTTCTGGAACAGAAAGGGCAAGGCCACGAAAGTGATGCCCTGCCCGACAAACGACGCCATCGAAGTCAGGGCCGCCAGAGAAAACCGGGCGGATGCGAAGATGACGGGGGGCAGCAGCGGCTGCCTGGCATGGCGCACGCGCCAGACGAATCCCGCCCCAGCCAGCACTGCGATCAGCGCATACCAGCGGCCTTCCGGCATCGCCGCCTGATTGGCCGCCATGATCAGCGCCCCGACCATCACGGCGGACAGCGCCGCGCCCGGCGAATCGAAAGGTTCACGCACCGCCGCCGGGTTCGCGGGAATGGCTCTTGCGGCCAGCGCCAGCGCCATCACACCGGGCCCCATGTTCAGGGCGAACAACCATCGCCAGCCCCAGGTATCGAGCAGCGTGCCGCCGACAATCGGGGCCATTGCGGTGCTGGCTGCGATCAGCAGCGCGTTCAACCCCAGGGCTCGACCCAGCAGGCGCGTGGGAAACGCCGATCGCAAGATCGCCGGCCCGATGCTGACCACAGCCGCCCCGCCCACGCCCTGCAAGATCCGCATGGCGATCAGCACGCGCGCATCGGGCGCCAGCGCGCACGCCGCCGATGCCAGGGTGAACACGGCCAGGCCAAACAGGAACAATGGCCGAAACCCAAGGCGGCTGGCCAGCGCGGCAAAAATGGCCAAAGTCATGGCGACGGCCAACAGGTACGCATTCGCAAACCACACGGCCACGGCCGGCGAAACCTGCAACGCGCCCGCCATGTTCGGCAACGCGATATTGATCACGGTCCCATCGAACACCACCATGACGGTGGCGGCCATCAGCGCCACCATGACGAGCGCGCGTTTGCGGCCCGGCAACCCTTCATCGCCGGGCATGTCTGTGAATAATTCCATGGAAGTCCACCTGCTTGTCGTTGATCTCGTCAAAAAATATAATCGTGACCAAGATCAGGCGGAAGACGCACCGATCGCAGTTATATATTGCACGGCACGCCATATGTCGCAGCTCCCGCAACAACCAGGCGCCCTCCACATGGCCGAACCCGATTTCAATCTGTTGATGGCGCTGGACATGCTGCTGGCCGAGGGCAGCGTGGCCGGTGCGGCGCGCCGCAGCGGCCTGAGCACCTCGGCCATGAGCCGGACGCTGAGCCGGCTGCGCCAAGTCACCGGCGACCCGTTGCTCGTGCGGGCGGGGCGTCATATGGTCCTGACCCCCCATGCGCAGGCGATCCGCGAACGGACGCGCGACGCGGTGCTCGAAACCCGGACACTGCTGTCGCCAGCCGTTTCGGAGCTGGATATATCCGCCCTGGATCGCGTATTCGCCATACGGGCCAACGAAGGGTTCATCGAGGCATTCGGCCCGAAACTGATTGCCGCCGTCGCCGACGCGGCGCCGCGCGTCTGCCTGCGCTTCACGCCCAGGATGGACAAGCATTCCCGATATCTTCGCGAGGGGCTGGTCGACCTGGAAATCGGGGTGGTCGGCGACATGGGGCCGGAAATCCGCCTCCAGTCGCTGTTTCGCGATCGCTTCGTCGGCGTAGTCCGAGCCGGCCATCCGCTGCTATCCGCCCCCGCCATCACGGCGGAACGCTACGCCTCATATGGCCACGTGGTCGCCTCGCGCCGAGGGCTGTCCCATGGTCTGGTCGACGACGCGCTGGCGCGCATAGGCCTGACCCGCAAGGTGGTCAGCGTCGTGCCCGGGTTCCCGGCGGCGCTGGCGGTCGCCATGGCATCGGACTTGATCGCGTTGCTGCCCGGTTCGTATCTGCCCGGCTCCGCCGCGCATGGGAAACGGGGTACCGCATTCCAGGCGTTCGAGCTTCCCTTTCCGAACGAGAGCATCACGATCTCGCAGATGTGGCACCCGCGCCAGGACAAGGAACCCGCGCACCGCTGGTTGAGGCAACTGGTGCGGCAGGTTTGCGGGGAATAGAACGCCGACGTCAATGACGTGGCCCGCGCACTTGCGCGCCGGGCGGTTTTCCCGGATATTGAACACAACGCGGCGCTTTGCGGGGGACGACCAAGATGACCGATCTGTTCGACAATCCGATGGGCCTCATGGGCTTCGAGTTCGTGGAATTCGCCTCGCCCGCCCCCGACGTGCTGGAGCCGCTGTTCGAAAAACTGGGTTTCACACTGGTCGCGCGTCATCGATCCAAGGACGTGCTGCTGTATCGGCAGGGCGACATCAATTTCATCATCAACCGCGAGCCCAAAAGCCCGGCCGCCTACTTCGCGGCCGAACACGGCCCCTCGGCCTGCGGGCTGGCTTTCCGCGTGAAGGATGCCCACCACGCCTATCAACGGGCGCTGGATCTGGGCGCCCAGCCGGTCGACATCCCCACCGGACCCATGGAACTGCGCCTGCCGGCCATCAAGGGCATCGGCGGCGCACCGCTGTACCTGATCGATCGTTTCGAGGACGGCGAGTCCATCTACGACATCGATTTCGCCTTTCTTCCCGGCGTGAACCGACATCCCGCGGGCCACGGCCTGCGCGTCGTCGACCATCTGACCCATAACGTGTACCGGGGGAGAATGGAATTCTGGGCGGGCTTTTACGAAAGGCTCTTCAATTTCCGGCAGATCCGCTATTTCGACATCACGGGCGAATACACCGGCCTGACGTCCAAAGCCATGACGGCGCCCGACGGCAGGATCCGCATTCCCCTGAACGAGGAATCATCCAAGGGCGCCGGCCAGATCGAAGAATTCCTGATGAAGTTCAACGGCGAAGGGATCCAGCACGTCGCGCTGCTCAGCGACGACTTGCTGGCGACGATCGACACATTGCGGGCGGCCGGCGTGCCGCTCATGAGCGCGCCGCCGGACGCCTACTACGAGATGCTCGACGAACGACTGCCCGGACACGGGCAAGCGGTTGCCGACCTGCAGGCCCGGGGCATTCTGCTGGACGGCGATACAGGCCACGGACAGCCGCGTCTGCTGCTGCAGATTTTCTCGGAGACCGTGCTGGGCCCGGTCTTCTTCGAATTCATCCAGCGCAAGGGCGACGACGGCTTTGGCGAAGGGAATTTCAAAGCGCTGTTCGAATCGATCGAACGCGACCAGATCCGGCGCGGGGCGCTCGGCAAGGATTGACTCGCCCGGGGCCAAACGGCTTGCGCTCGGGCGGCAGCGCAGGCCACCGGGCCGGACTGCCCCTGTCCAGATGCTAAGATTCAGACCTGCCCACCCTGACCCCGGTCTCCGCTTTGAATACCCGCCAACTGCTCGGTCTCGCCCTGTTGACGCTGATGTGGGGCTTGAACTGGCCTGTGATGAAGCTTGGCCTGCGCGAATGGAGCCCGCTGTGGTTTCGCGCCATCACCATGGCGGGCGGCGCCCTGGTGCTGTTGATCTATTATGGGCGGCAGGGCGTCCCCCTGCTGCCGCGCGGCGCAAGCCAATGGCGCAGCGTCGTCGTGCTGGGACTGCCCAACGTCATGGGCTGGCACGGCCTGTCCATCATCGGGGTCGATCATCTGCCGGCGGGCCGCGCAGCCATCCTGGGCTTCACCATGCCCGTATTCACGGTCCTGCTGTCGGTGCTCTTTTATGGCGAGCGCTTCACGTCTCGCCTGGCCCTGGCCGTCACGGCGGTCTTGATCGCCATCGCCCTGCTGCTGTGGAAAGAGCTCAGCGCGCTGGCGGGCAGCCCGGTCGGCATCGTCTGGATGCAGGCCGCCGCATTCTGCTGGGCGCTGGGCACAGTCTGGATGCGGCGCGCGAATCTGACGCTGGCGCCCGAAACCCTGGTGATCTGGATGCTGGGGCTGTCGTCGCTGGCGCTGGGACTGATGGCCGCAGCCCTCGAACCGGCGCCGCAATGGCACTCCAGCGCCACCCTGTGGGGCGTGCTGCTATGGTCGATGCTGCTGAATTACGGCGCAGCCCAGGTCATCTGGTTCGCCATGGCGCGCGCGCTGCCGGCCTCCACCAGCGCCATGAGCGTCACCGCCATCCCCATTGTCGGCATCCTGAGCAGTATGCTGATCGGCGAGCTGCCCAGTTGGCAAGACGGTCTGGCCGTGGTGTGCGTGGTCGTGGCCATCGGCGCCGTATTGCTGAAGCCGACCACATCGCCCTCCCGCCACGACCCGGCCTGACGGCCGCCTCCCCCGGCCCGAGGGCCGCATTATCCTTGGCTTTGATGCCACCCTGGAGCATTCCATGCCCAACCCGCCAGACCAACGCCCTGATCCGCTGACGATTCCGCCCTCCGGCGACGCGCCGGCCCAGCTTTTCGTCGTGATCCACGGCGAATCCGCCGAGCCCGGCCAGATGCTGGATCTGGTGGCGGCCATTCGCCAGGCGTTCCCGCAGGCGGTGATCGTCCAGCCGTACGGACCGTTCGGCCCGCATGACGCCCGGCGCTGGATCGCGCAAGCCACGCCGGACGCGCAGGCGTATGTCGGACTGATTGCGGACGCTGCAGCGGCCCTGGCCGGCGAAATCACCGCCTGGCAACGCCAGCACGGCCTGAGCGGCGAACAGACCGCGCTGGCCGGGTTCTCGGAAGGGGCTGCGGTGGCGCTGGAAGCCGTCTGCTCGGTGCCCCGGCTGGCGGGCCGTGCTTTGCTGTTCTCGACCCGCTTCGCCTCGCTGCCCGACACCGCGCCGCAGACTGCCACGCTGCATTTGCTGCACGGCGCGGCGGATCGCGTAGCGCCGGTGGATCAAGCCCGCCAGGTTCATGCCCGCCTGGCGGAACTGCAAGGCGACGTGACCTTGGACATCGCCTCAAGCGTCGGCCATGACCTGCACCCGGCCCTGATCCGGCAGGCCATCACCCGGCTGCAGACCTGCGTGCCCTTGCGCAGTTGGGAAAGCGCGCAAGGGGAAGCGCCCAGCCTGCGCATCGACGAATACAGCGCCGACGATCCGCAGGACGGCGAGGTCCCCGACCCGGGAACGCTGCACTAGTGTCCGGGACCGCGGGCCGATCCTCCGGCTCGTCCGGACGACCAGTTCGTCCTGTCGCTCACGACCCCGAAGGCTGCAGCATGATTACCGCCATGCCGGCCAGCGCAATGCCCGCCCCCGCAAGATCCCATCGGGTCAGGGCGATACCGTCGACCCAGCGCAGCCAGACCAGCGCAGTGGCGACATAGACCCCGCCATAGGCCGCATACGTGCGCCCTGCCGCCGTGGGGTGCAGCGTCAACAGCCAGACGAACAGGCCCAGCGACACCGCGGCTGGCGCCAGCAGCCACAAGGGTTTGTGCTGCTTGAGCACCAGCCACGGCAGATAGCAGCCGACGATTTCGGCGACCGCCGTGACCGTGAACAGAAGGGCCACCTTCACCAACTCCACCATTGCACCTCCTCCACGTCCCCTGTGCGGACTCCGCGATCAGGGGCCCAGCTTAAACCATGCAATCCAGGTTCCGGAACCGGCAATCGGAACCCGAACGGAAGCACAGACAGGGCTCGCTGAAATGTAACTCATATATTCATATATATGACTAGATGATAGAATCTGCCAAATTCTGTGGAAACCCTATGACTCTCATCATCATTGGCGCCATCCTGCTGTCGATCGCAGCGGGCTACAAAACCAAGATCAACATCGGCTTTTTTGCCATCGTGTTCGCCTACCTGATCGGCGCATACGGCATGGGCATGTCCTCGTCCCAGGTCATCCATCTCTGGCCGATCAAGATCTTCTTCATCATCCTGTCCGTGACGCTGTTCTACAACTTCGCCATGGCCAATGGCGCCCTGGAAAAACTGGCGGGCCATCTGCTGTATACCTGCCGGGATTTTCCGGCTCTGCTGCCCCTGGCGATCTTCGCCGCCGCCACCATCATCGCGGCCCTGGGCGCCGGGTTCTATACCGTGCTGGCATTCATGGCGCCGATGACCCTGCTGCTGTGCCAGAAGACCGGCATGAGCAAGGTCATCGGCGGGATGGCCGTCAACTACGGCGCCCTGGCCGGCGCCAATTTCATGACCTCGCAAAGCGGCGTGATCTTCCGGGGCCTGATGGAAGGCGCCGGCATCGACCCGTCCGCGGCCTTCACCTACGCCACGGCCATGTTCGTCACCACCCTGATCCTGCCGCTGGTCGTCGTCGGGGCTTACGTCCTGCTGTTCCGCCACAAACTGAACATCCGCATCGCCCCCGAGAAACCCGCGCCCTTCGACACCAAGCAAAAGCAGTCCCTGCTGCTGATCATCGGCCTCATGGCGATCCTGCTGATCGTCCCCGTCCTGCATATCGCCTTTCCCGACAACCACGGCATCACCTACCTGAACGCGCGCATCGACATTGCCTTCATGGCGATCATCTTTTCCGTGATCAGCCTGCTGCTGCGCCTGGCGGACGAGAAAAAGGTCGTCGCCTTCGTGCCCTGGGGCACGCTCATCATGATCTGCGGCGTGGGCATGCTCATCGAAGTCGCCATCAAGGCCGGCGTCATCACCGTGCTGTCCGATTGGGTCTCCACCACCATCCCGCTGTGGATGATTCCCCTGGCCATGTGCGTGATCGGCGCAATCATGTCGCTGTTTTCCAGCACGCTGGGCGTGGTCACGCCGGCCCTGTTCCCTGTGGTGCCCGCCATTGCGCTGGCCACCGGCTACAACCCCATGATCCTGTTCGTCTGCATCGTCGTCGGCGCCCAGGCCTCCGCGATTTCGCCTTTTTCCTCGGGCGGCAGCCTGATCCTGGGATCGGCGCCCCACGGCATGAACCAGGGCCGGTTGTTCAACGACCTGCTGTTTCGCGCGGTGCCTCTGGGATTCGGCGCAGCCCTGATCGCAACGCTCATACTCCAAGGAATCCTGTAAATGAAGGCCGTCGACTCTCACGCCCATGTCTTTCGGGCCGACAGCGCGCTGACGGCCGATGCGCGCTACCGCCCCGCCGGCGACGCAACGCCCGAAACCTACCTGGCCCATCTGGACCGGCACGGATTCGCCTACGGCGTGCTGATCCAGCCCAGTTTCCTGGGCTACGACAACAGCCAGATGCTGGCAGCCATTGCCGCCCAGCCGCAGCGGCTCAAAGGCATCGCCGTCATCCCCACCGACACCGCCCTGCCCGCCTTGCAGACCCTGGACCGCCAAGGCATCGCCGGCATTCGCCTGAATCTCTTCGGGCGCGCCACCCCGGATCTGGGCGCCCCCGAATGGCGCGGCCTCCTGTCGCGCATCGACTCGCTGGGCTGGCAGGTCGAACTGCACTGCCCGCCCGCCGTCGCCTGCGAATTGCTGCCCCGGTTGCGCGACTACCGAGGCCCCGTCGTGCTGGACCACTTCGGCCGCGTGGACCCTCGAAAAGGCGTCCAGGACCCGGACTACCAGCGCCTGCTGGACCAACTGGACCCGGAACGCCACTGGGTCAAGGTGTCCGGCTTCTACCGCCTGGGGGACAATGATCAGGGTCGGTCCCACGCCCGGGATGCGCTGGCGCTGCTGCTGGCACGGGGCATGCGGGACCGGCTGGTCTGGGGCAGCGATTGGCCGCACACGCAGTTTCATCAAGCCATGGACTACCCGGCATCCCTGGCCTTCATGGACACGCTCGCGCCGGATCCGGTCTTGCGATCCCGGATTCTGGCGGACAATGCGTGCCGTCTATTTGGATTCACATCATGACCCCCACTCCCATCCCGACCCAGGTGCTGGAAGACCTGGCCGTTCCCCGCTATGAACGGATCCGCATCGCCATCCAGAACAGGCTGGCTCAGCAGGCCTGGGAAGCCGACCAGCCCATCCCCACCGAGCAGACCCTGGCGCGGGAATACGGCGTCTCGGTCGGCACGATCCGCAAGGCGGTGGAACGGCTGGTGGCCGACGGTTTATTGGTCAAAAGACAAGGCAGCGGCACTTTCATCAAGCGCCCGGACTTCAGCCATTCGCTCCTGCGCTTTTTCCGCCTGCGGGACGTCCAGGGCAAGCCGGTGCTGCCGGCCGGGGTGGTCAAACTGGTCACCCGGACAGCCCCCGACGCCGCCATCAATGAAAGACTGCGGCAGGCGGCGGATGCGCCCTTGATCCATCTGCAACGGATCCGCCTGGTCGAGGACACGGTCATCCTGAGCGAACGGATCTGGCTGCCTGAGGCCTTGTTCTCGCCCCTTGCCGCCCTGCCGCTCGCGGATTTCGGCAATCTGCTTTACCCGTTCTATGAGAAAACCTGCGGCCAGGTGGTTTTCTCGGTCGAGGAAACCCTGTCCGTCACCAGCGACTGCACCGATGCCTACCTGGGCGTGCAGCCCCCGGAACCGGCCGTCTGCATCCAGCGCGTCGCGCACAACATGGCCGGGCAGCCCATCGAGTACCGGGAATCCTACGGCCTGCCGCAACACTTCCGCTATCAGGTCAAGATCCACTGATATCGCCCGAAAACGCCGAAGCCCCGGGCTTCCGGCCAAAAAACCCATCACACCTGTCATGTTCAAGCACATCAAGATCTCCAACACATTACTGGCCGTTGTCCTGGCATTCGTCGTCCTGCAAGCCCTGCTCGGCGGCCTTGGGTACTGGACGCTGAGTCACATCAACGAGCGGGTCCAGACCCTGTACCAAAGCGCCATCGTGCAGACCAACACGGTCAATGCCGCCACCCTGGAACTGATCACGGCGCGCACCGATCTCAGTCGCTATTCCAGCCGCGTCGCCCAGCAACAGGCGGATCAGAACAGCACCCTGCTGAGCGCCCGCGAGCAGATCGCGGCTGCGGACGCGCGCGTGGCCACGCTGAAGCAAGGCCTGAGCGCTGAAGACCTGGATGCCATGGGGCCCTTTCTGGCCGCCTATCAGCGGTACAGCGACAACCTGAAAGGCGTGGACCGGGTGCTGACGGCGGGCGATATGCAGGCCTATATGAAGCAAGGCACGCAGAAAGTGCAGGACAGCTACATGACGGCGCGCGACGCCTTCGTCGCGAATGCGGAACGGTTCGGACAGAGCACCATGCAGCGCATCGCGTCCTACTACACCCTGTTCGTCGCCGTGCTGACGGTGACGCTGATCATCAGCCTGTTGGTCGCCGTGGGCGCCAACGTCATCGTGCGCCGCCTGATCGTGCGCCCTCTGCTGACGGCCGGAGAACTGTTCAAACGGATTGCGGCGGGCGACCTGACGTGCCCGGTCGAGGCCGATGGCCGCAACGAGATCGGCGCCTTGCTGCGCTCCTTGCGGGACATGCAGGACAGCCTGGTCGGCCTGGTCGCGCAGGTGCGCGAAGGCGTGCAGGAAATTCACCTCAGCACCCGGGAGATCTCGGCCGGCAACACCGATCTGTCCAGCCGGACTGAAGAGCAGGCCGCGTCGCTGCAGGAAACCGCCGCCAGCATGGAACAACTGTCGGCCACCGTGAAGCAGAATGCCGAACACGCCTACCGCGCCAGCACGATGGTGAAGGAATCGTCCGGCGTCGCCGAACAGGGCGGCGAGGCCGTAGACGGCGTCATCCAGACGATGGGCACCATCGCCGACAGCTCCTCGCACATTGCGGAAATCGTGGGCGTCATCGACAACATCGCCTTTCAGACCAACATCCTGGCCCTGAACGCCGCCGTCGAAGCGGCCCGGGCCGGCGAGCAGGGCAAGGGCTTCGCCGTCGTCGCCGCCGAGGTGCGCTCTTTGGCGCAGAGCAGCGCAGCAGCCGCCCGGGAGATCAAGACGCTGATCGACGATTCCGTGCAGAAAGTGGCCGGCGGCACGCAGCAAGTCGGCACCGCAGGCGATACGATCCGCCAGGTCGTCGACTCCGTCGCCCAGGTGACGCGCATCATGGCGGACATCTCGACCGCTTCCCAGGAGCAGGCCAGCGGCATCGAGCAGGTCAACACAGCCATCTCGCAGATGGACAGCGTGACCCAGCAAAACGCGGCGCTGGTCGAGCAAGCGGCCGCCGCGGCGCAAGCCTTGCAGGATCAGGCCCAGCACCTGGCCCGGGCCGTCGCCCTGTTCAAGCTGCCGCAACCCGCCGCCATCCCCGGCGGAGCCCTGGTGCTTTCCTGACGCCGCCGGCGACGGACGGACGGGCAGCTTCGCAACAGGCGGCCCGTCATCTGCTTATATCCCCAGGCAATAAGAATCATGACAAAATGCCCGGATACCTTCGAACCAGGAGACACCATGCAACGCGACACCATCGCCATTCACGGCGGTTTTGCCGGCGACCCCCAGACGCACTCGGTCGCCGTCCCGATCTACCAGACCACCAGCTATTACTTCGACGATACCCAGCATGGCGCCGACCTGTTCGACCTGAAGGTAGCGGGCAATATCTACACCCGCATCCAGAACCCCACGACGGACGTGCTGGAAAACCGGGTCGCCCAACTGGAAGGCGGCGCGGCAGGCCTGGCCTTCGCCTCCGGCATGGCAGCCATCACGGCCTGCGTGCTGACGGTGGCCAAGGCGGGCGACAACATCGTGGCGACCAGCCAGGTCTACGGCGGCACCTATACCTTTCTGCGCCACACGCTGAACGACCTGGGCATCGAGGCCCGCCTGGTGGACGGCCGCGATCCGGACGCCTTCGCCCGCGCCATCGATGACCGCACCCGCCTGGTGTATTGCGAATCGGTGGGCAACCCGGCGGGCAACGTGGTGGACATCGCCGCCCTGGCCAAGATCGCCCATGCTCACGGCATTCCCCTGGCCGTGGACAACACCGTGCCCACCCCGGCCCTGTGCCGCCCCATCGAGCACGGCGCCGACATCGTCATCCACGCCCTGACCAAATATCTGGGCGGCCATGGCAACAGCATCGGCGGCATCCTGATCGACGCCGGGCGCTTCCCCTGGAAGGACAACCCGCGCTTTCCGCAGTTCAACCAGCCGGAACCCGCCTACCACGGCGTGGTCTACGCGGACGACTTCGCCGCCGTGCCGTTTGCCGGCCGGGCCCGCACCGTCGCCCTGCGCAACACCGGCGGCGCCATCTCGCCCTTCAACGCCTTCCTGATCCTGCAAGGCATCGAAACCCTGGGCCTGCGCATGGAACGTCATTGCCAGAACGCGCTGGCCCTGGCCCGCCACCTGCAGCAACACCCCAAGGTCGGCTGGGTCAATTTCGCCGGCCTGGAAGACAACAGGGACTACGCCCTGGCCCAGAAATACATCGATGGCGGAATCCCGTCGTCGCTGTTCAGCTTCGGCGTCAAGGGCGGTCTGGCAGCCTGCACCCGGTTCATGGACCAATTGCAACTGGTCAAGCGCCTGGTGAACATCGGCGACGCCAAAACCCTGGCCTGCCACCCGGCCACCACCACCCACCGCCAATTGACGGAAGAAGAGCTGAAGACCGCCGGCGTCAGCGCCGACCTGGTCCGCCTGTGCGTCGGCATTGAGCACATTGACGATTTGATCGCCGACGTCGACCAGGCGCTGGCCGCCGCTTAGGCGTCAGGGACCGGCCCCCGGATGGAGGGGACCGGCCCGGCGCCGCCCGGAACGCGGGCGCGGGCGCGGCGGCATTGTCCTGTAGACTACAGGCTGCCCCGCACCTCCCCATGCCCTTCATGACCATCGCATCCGTTCGCCAATTCTTTTTGCAGCACGCCCCGGACATCGACATCCTGGAACTGGGCCAAAGCACGGCGACGGTGGACCTGGCGGCCCAGGCGCACGGGGTGGCCCCGGGCCAGATCGCCAAGACCCTCGCCATGCGCATCGACCAGGACGTCATCCTGGTCGTTGCGTGCGGCGACACCCGGCTGGACAACAAGAAACTAAAACACACTCTGGGCGGGCGCCCGAAGATGCTGGCCGCCGACGAAGTCGCCGCCCTGACGGGCCACCCGGTGGGCGGCGTCTGCCCCTTCGGCCTGCTCCAGCCGCTGCCGGTGTACTGCGACGTACGGCTGCAGGACTACGACATCGTCATGCCCGCCGCGGGGTCTCTGGACAGCGCCATCCGCATCACGCCCCGACGGCTGGCGGAACTGGCCGGGGCCGCCTGGGTGGATGTCTGCCGAACGGATGCCCCATGAATCGCCAACTCCTGCTGCTGACCTTGTGCCAAGGGCTGTTTCTCATCAACAACGTCACCTTCATCGCCATCAACGGCCTGGTCGGGCTGGACCTGGCGCCGCATGCCTGGATGGCGACGCTGCCCATCATGGGCTATGTGGTGGGCGGCGCCCTGGCGGCCCCGCTGGTGGCGGCCACGCAGATCCGGTTCGGCCGGCGCGGTTCGTTCCAGATCGGCCTGGTCGTGGCGCTGGCTTCCGCGCTATTGGCCGCCGTGGCCGCGCAGTACCGGCTTTTCTGGCTGCTGATGGCGGCCACCATGGTAGCGGGCTATTACAACGCCAATGGCCAGCTATACCGCTTCGCAGCCGCCGAACTGACCCGGCCCGACTGGCACGAAAAGGCGGTCTCCCTGGTATTGGCCGGCGGCCTGCTGGGCGCCGTGATCGGCCCCAATCTGGCCAACTGGACCCGGGCCGTGCTGCCCGTCCCCTTCGTGGGCGCCTATCTGGCCCTGTCCGTGGTGGCGCTGCTGGCCATGGGCCTGATGGCCCTGATCCGGTTTCCCCCCGAACCCGCGCGCCAGAGCCATGCCCCGCAAGGGCGGCCCATGGGCCAGATCATGCGCCAGCCCGTGTTTCTCGTGGCCACGCTGGGCGCAGCCATCGGCTACGGCGTGATGAATCTGCTGATGGCCGCCACCCCGCTGGTCATGGACATCCATCGGTTTGAATTCGGCCACATCGCCGCCGTCCTGCAATGGCACGTGATCGGCATGTACGCGCCCGGGTTCTTCACCGGTCATCTGATCCGCCGGTTCGGCGTCCTCCAGGTCATGGGGGCGGGCGTGCTGCTGATGGCTGCCTGCATCGCCGTTGCCTTGTCCGGCACGGAAATGACTCAATTCATGACGGCGCTCACTTTGCTGGGCGTCGGCTGGAATTTCCTGTTCACCGGCGGCACGGCACTGGCCCTGCGCGCCTACCGGCCCGAGGAAAAGGATCGCGCCCAGGCGGCCATCAATTTCTGGGTCTTCGTGACCATGGCAGTCACCTCGTTCACATCGGGCGCGGTGGCCACCACCCGCGGCTGGGCCTGGCTGAACGTCGGCGCGCTACCCGCCCTGCTGCTGGTCGCGCTGACCCTGCTGTGGCTGTGGCGGCGGCAGCGCACCCAGCCGGACTTCGGCCGCGCCGCCTAGGCGATGTCGTCCGTGCGCAGCCAGCCGGTGAGGCTCCAGCGAACCGCGCGGGCGGGCAGGACCTCGTGCGGCATGACGCCGCTGACGAATACCGCCAGCCGCCCGCCCAACGGCGGGAAACGCCCGATTTCGGCATCCGGGCGATAGGGATCGTACAGGCACAGTTCGCCGCCGTCGGCGCTGTCCCAGTCCGGATTCAGATACAGCACGATCGAGATCTTGCGATGGTCGCTGCCGCGATGCTGATCGATGTGTTTCTTGTATCCGGCCCCCGCGTCGTAGCGGGCGAAGTGGAATTCCTGGCTGCGCAGGCCCATGTCGAAACGCTCATTGAGTACCAGGCGCAGCTGCGCCATCCACTCGAAAAAAGGGTGGCGGGCCAATGCCGAACCGGGCGGCACCCAGCAGATGGCATCGCCGCGCACGGCAGGCTGGCGGGTATCCCGGGCGCCGCGGCCGATCTCGCCCCCCGAAAACTCGCCGGCATCCCACAACTGCCGCCCCTGGGCCAGCAGCGTATCCAGCCACGCCGGCGGCAGGGCGGCATCGGCGATGGCCCAGCCTTGCTGATTCAATAAGCGGATGATCTCGTCGTAGTCGTTCATGGCAATTCCGCCCCGTCCTCAAGACAGGGATTTTAGCCCGCGCGCCACGGCCGGCACGCCGCCGCGCGCTCCGCCACGGACCGGCCCTGCGAGGGGCGCCGCCGTGCCACAATAAACACCCCATTCCTTTTCGCGCATCCATGCCCGTCTTACGTCAACTCCCCCGCTGGGCCTGGATCGGCACCGGCATCCTGGCGCTGATCGCCGGACTGGTCAACGCCATCGGCTATCTGGGCTTCATGCACGAGCCCATCACCAACCTGACCGGAAACGCGACCCAGCTGGGGATCGCCATCAGCGCCGGCGACTGGCTTCAGATCGCGCACTGGGCGCTGACCATCGGCGCCTTCGTGCTGGGGGCGACCATCAGCGGCATGATCGTGCGGCAAAACACGCTGCAACTGGGACGACGCTACGGCCTGGCCATGCTGCTGGAATCCGCGCTGCTGTTCGGCGCGGTCCCTCTGATCGATGCCGCCCACCTGTCGGGGCTCTATCTGGCCTCCATGGCCATGGGACTGCAAAACGGCATGGTCAGCGCCTACAGCGGCGCGGTCATCCGCACCAGCCACGTCACCGGAATCTTCACGGACCTGGGCATGTATCTGGGCCATCTGTTGCGCGGCATGCCGGTCGATCCGCTGCGCTTGCGGCTATGCGGCATCGTGGTTGCTCATTTCATCATCGGCAGCATCGCCGGTACGCTGCTATTCGCCCAACTGCGGGAACATGCCCTGTTGATACCCGCCGCGCTGACCGGCGCCGGGTCGCTGGGCTACGGCCTGTACTGCTGGCAGGCGGGCATCCGGGTCCGCTGACCGCCTGCCCGGCCGACCCCGCAAGGCCGCCGACCGCCCAGATTCACGGCAAGGGCAGGGAAAAGCGCGCGCCCCAGCCATAATCCCCCGATGTCAGATTACGGGTCGTTTCCAGGCGCACTCTCAGGTACGGACCGTAGCGGAAACCATGGGTCAGGCCGAACTGTTGTTCCGGCGGCTGGTCCAGCGACCCATCCAGATATTCCCGCCGCTCGAAGGAACCGCTGAACGACCCCCAGCGCCCGGCCGCCAGGTCGAGCTGCCACTGGTTGCGGATGCATGCGCAGGCGGTATCGAGACCATACGACGCCAGGTCGGCATAACCGGCCCCCTGCCGCACGTTGACCCAGGAAAGATCCAGCCCCGGACGCAGCCCCAGGGTATAGCCGAGCTGTCTGCGCAAGCCCCGGTCCTGAGGCTGGCGCGCATCGGATACGCCCACGCGCCAAGTGCCGCCGATCCCCGCCGAATACGCGCCCCCCACGCCCAGCACGGACAAGCCCTGCGCCTGCTGCAGCCGCGATACCAGGGTGGCCTGACGGTCCAGCGCATATTTGACGGAAGCATCGACGGCGACCGAGCCGTAGCTCAGGTCGCCTTCTGCCGAAGGGCGCGCATTCCGCGCATCCAGCGCCCCCGCCGCGACCGCGTAATCCCACGCGCCCGCGGGCAGGGTGCCCGATGGCCGCAGGCGGTACACCCCCACCCCGGCCAGAGGCACGGTCTGCCCCCAGGCTGGCAGACGGGCGTCGAGACTGCCCAAGGTCACTCCATATCCCGACGAACTGAGATAACGCCAGCGGCGCTCGCCCAGGGACCAGGTATCCAGGCCCCGGGAAGCGGGCGGGGCGAACAGATCGCGCGCCGTCAAAGGCATCGTCGCATCATCCGGCATCCCCCAGCCCCCCATGCCGCTTGCATCCGCCCCATAGGGATGCAGGAACAGGGCGTCATAGGGAATCGGCTGATAGAGGATGTCAGCGCCATCGGCCGGGGACTCGATGGGCAGGGGGTCGACAGGCCCCAGCGGCTGCGGGGCGTCCAGAGACACGTCGGGCACGGCATAGCGCTGCGGAGACAGGTCGATCAGCCCTGAACCTTCCCCCGCCGCCTGCTGGGCGCGGGCAGCCGAAAGACCGGCGCCGCATGACAGCGCCGCTGCAGCCAGTAGCCAGACTATCCTGTTCATTCACCGCCGGAGAGAAGCACGTTCCTGAAATCGGGGCGCCAGGACACCCCGGCTTCCAGTGTACTATCCGGCCCGCATGCCTTTGAAATGCCGACCGGCGCAGGCTGCCAGCAGCACCAGCCCGGTAGAGATCAGAATCATCACGATGCCCAGGGCGGACAATTTCCCCCACAGCCCATCATCGGCGAAATTCAGGATCTGCACCGCCAGGACCTCGCTGCCCGGGCGCGACAGCACCACGGATACCGTCAGCTCACGCACGAACATGGTCGCCATCAGAATCCAGGCGGACACGATGCCCGGGACCACCAGCGGCACGATGACGCGCCGGAAGGTCGTCAGAGGCCCGGCCCCGCAGACCAGAGAGGACTCTTCCAGGTGGGCATGCACCTGCACGAAGGCGCTGGCGAGGGGCCGCACCCCATAGGGCAGATAGGTGGCGATATAGGCCAGCAACAGGGCCGTCAGGGTGGCGTACAAAGGCGTTTGCACGAAAAACCACATGAAACCGATGCCGATCACGATGCCGGGAAACGAAAACGACAGGAAACTGAGGGACTCCAGCAGGCCGGCGGCCCGGGTGCGGATCTTGACGACGACATAGGCGATGAACAGCGACAGCATCACACCCAGCGTCGCCCCCACGACCGCCAGGAACAGGCTGTTGCGCAGGGCCAGCAAGGAAGTCGGATCCTGCAGGACTTCGATCCAATGATTCCAGTTCATGGCGGCGAAGGCCTGGGCGCTGGGCACCATGGAATACGGCACCAGCGACGTGTACAGCAACACGGCGACGGGCAGCACCACCATCAGCAGGCTGAGCAGGCTGATGGCGGCGAACAGCGGCAGGCGGGCTTTTTTCAGTTCGATCACGGACGGCCGGTAGCCCCGCCCGGAAATCGTCACGAATTTGTCGCCCGATGCCGTCAGCGCCCGATACAGCACGATGAGACCGATGGAGACCGACAGCACACTCATGCCCAGGGCGGCCGCCTGGCCGTAATCGGGGGCGAAACCGGTGGAGATCATTTCATACAGATACGTGGCCAGCACGTCGACCCGCCCCGGCATGCCCAGCACTCTGGGCACCGCATACGAAGCCAGGCTGCGCACGATCCCCAGCACGAAGGCGGCCAGGATCGCGGGGCGCAGCACGGGCAGCGTCACCCGCCACAAAGTGCGCCAGACACCGGCGCCGCCCACGCGCGAGGCCTCTTCCAGCGCCCCATCGAACGACGCCATGGCCGGCGCGATGATCAGGTAGGCGATGGGCATGTTCAACAGCCCCTCGACCAGGATCATGCCTTCCAGGGTGTAGATATCGAAAGGAGACGCGGACAAGCCCAAAAAGTCTTTCAGGACCAGATTCAGCAAGCCGTTGGACGGATTCAGCAAGAGCGCCCAACTGACGGAGAACAACAGGTGCGGGATCATCATCGGAACGATCGACAACACCGTGAACAGGGACTTGCAGGGGATGTTGGTGCGGGTGTTCAGATAGGCCAGCACCAGCGCCAGCAGGGTCGCGAACACCGTGGACCCCAGGACGAAGATGACGGTATTGCCGAAGACTTCCAGCAGATAGGGGTCGGTATAGGCGACGACGTATTTGGCCGTCGTGAACTGCCCGAAGGCCGTCAGCCCCTGGGAAAAGCTGCCCAGCAACAGCATCAGCACCGGACACAGCGTCAGAAAGCCGACGATGGCGATCAGGGACCAGGTCAGACCCGGGCGTTTGGAGGTCATCGGCCCGCCCTATTCCATGACCAGCAGGCCATGCTCGGGCGCCAGCGCGAAGCGCACGGTGTCGCCCGCCGCCACCATGACGGCGGGGTCGACGCGCGCCAGTAGCAACTGATCCCCGACGCGCACTTCCGCCTCGTAGACCTCGCCGACGAAATCCAGGGTTTCCAGGCGGCCTTCGATGAGGTTGAGCGGCGTTGCCGTTGCGGCGGCATCGGCGGCGCCGGCCGATCCCCCGGTCTCGAAACGGGACAGCAGCAGGAATTCCGGCCGGATGCACAGCGTCACGGATGCCCCCACCGAGAAATCGCGCTTCTGGCAGCGCAGGACCCCCAGGGGGGACTGCACGACCGTGGCATCGGCTTCCTGGGCCAGGACCGTGGCGGCGACCAGATTGGCCCGCCCGATGAAATCGGCCACGAAGCGGTGGTCCGCATTGAAATAGATTTTCTGCGGATCGCCGCGCTCGATGATGTGGCCGCCATTGAGCACCGCAATGGAATCGGACAGGGCCAGGGCTTCGACCCGGTCGTGGGTGACATACACCGCCGTGATCCCCAGGTCGGTCAGGAAACGGCGCAGGATCTTGCGGGTTTCCTCGCGCAGCTTCGCATCCAGATTGCTCAAAGGCTCGTCGAACAGAATGACCTTGGGTTCGGCCACCAGCGCCCGCGCCAAGGCGACGCGCTGCTGCTGGCCGCCGGACAGGCGCGTGGCGGCGCGGCTTTCCAGGCCTTCGAGCTGCACGAACCGCAATGCCTTGCTCACCTTTTCCCGGATGACGGGGCGACGCACGCCGCGCACCTGCAAGGGATACGCCACGTTGTCGAACACATTCATGTGCGGCCAGATGGCGTAGGTCTGGAACACCATGCCCAGGCCGCGCTTTTCGGGGGGCACCGAAATCCGCTTGCGACCCGACCACACGATCTGGTCGCCGATGCGGATTTCACCGTCATCCGGCGTTTCCAGCCCGACAATGCAGCGCAGCAGCGTGGTCTTGCCGCAACCGCTGGGCCCCAGCAGCGTAAAGATCTGGTTGGCGGGAATGTGCAGATCGATGCCGTCCAGCGCGCGAACGGTCCGGCCTTCGGACTGGTAGGTCTTGACCAGCCCTTCGATGTGGATGTCCATGCCGTTAACGGGCGCCGAAGATCTTGCCGAATTCACGGCCCCATTGTTCGATCTCGCGATCGGGCAGGTCGCGCACCGGCAGGACCTTGACCTGATCGATGCCCTCGACATCCGGGAACACGCCCGGCGCCAGCACGTATTCGCCGACCTGCTTGGCCAGCAGCGCCATGGCGTCTTTGGACAGCCAGAAATCCATGAAAGCCCGCGCCGCCGCGGGCCGGGGCGCTTTTTGCGTGACGGCGATGGCCCGCGGCGTGCCCAGCAGCGGCTGGCCGCTGCGCGGCCCCCAATCCAGCGGCGCCGGGGCCTTGGTCACGATGTATTTCGGCATGGAAATCGCAATCAGCTTTTCGCCGCTTTCGATGGGCGCCGGCGTAGGGCCGAACGAGGCCACGAACATGGGCTGGTTGGCGGCCAGACCCTTCAGGTATGCCATCCAGTCGGCTTCGGATTTGAAGACCTGCTCCTTCAGACCGACCAGCCATGAAATCGTGGACGAGTGATTGGCCGGATTGGCCATGACGATCTTGCCTTTCCATTTGGGATCGGCCAGGTCTTCGTAGCGCTGCGGCGCATCGGCCTTTTTCAGATGCTGGGTATTGAACAGATAGGAGACGTATTCGATCCCGAACAGGGTCATGCGCGGGTCCTTGACCGCCCAATCGGGATAGCCCTGAGCCGAGGGGGACTGATACGCCGCCAGCACGTCGTGCTCTTCCAGCAGGTTGAGCATGGGGCGCGGCGCCTGGACGACATCGGCCAGCAGCTTGCCGGCATTGTGTTCGGTGACAATCGTGGGGATGAATTTGGAACTGGAGATCCGCGTGTACTGGCCCTGAAGCCCGGTGGCGGCATCGAAGGCCTTCATGACGCTGTCGACCGACGTGATGTTGGCATAAAAGACCGCTTTGCCCTCGGCCTTGGCCTGGGCGGAAACACCCTGCGCCCAGGACCAGGACGGCAGAGACCCCGCCACGCCGGTCAGACCGGCAGCTCCGGCCAATTTCAGGAATTCACGTCGATCCAGTGCATTCATGGGTGTCTCCAGGGATTCAAATTTTTATGACGACAAAAGCAGTGTGGCCTAAATGGCGGCATTTTGCCACCCGGCCGCCGATCGCTTGCCGTCCGCCGGGCGCATCGCGGCCCCATGACCGAACAGGCAGTCCCGGCAGGACATCACAGCCATTTGATCCGGCGGAATTTCCAGTACAACGCCCCGCAGACGGCGGCGGTCCCGGCCAGCATGGCGGGATAGCCGTAGGTCCATCCCAGTTCCGGCATATCGTGGAAATTCATGCCGTAGATCCCGGCCACTGCCGTGGGCACGGCCAGGATGGCGGCCCAGGCGGCCAATTTGCGCGTGATGTCGGTCTGCTGCATCTGGCTGATCATCATGCTGGCCTCGAAGGCGAAGACCAGGGCTTCGCGCAGCCCGGCAAACCCTTCGACCACGCGCTGTATGCGGTCGGCGACCTCGCCGAAATAGCCCCGGCTGTCGGGATCGATATTGCGGGTGTCGACCCGCGCCAGGCGCCGGCAGATTTCCACCAGCGGCGCAATGGTCGTCTGCATGCGCAACAAGTCGCGACGCAAGCGGTACAGGTGGCGGATATCCTTTTCCCGGAAGCCGCGCAACAGGAACTGATGCTCGATGCCCTCGACCCGGGCCTCCATGTGATCCAGGGCTTCGACATAGCGGTCCGCCAGCAGGTCCAGCAGGGCGGACGCCACATAATCGCTGCCGCGTCCCAGGAACTCCGGCGACTCGGCCAGCAGGCTGCGCAGCGCCTGGTGCGATCCGGCGGCGTGGCGGCGGATCGTCAACAGATAGCCCGGACCGATCAGGATCTGGGTATCGCCGAAGCTCGGGCGTCCATTGGCGATTTCGACGGTGATGGCCACCACCAGCGTCAGCCGGTCGTATTCAATGACCTTGGGCCGGCGGTGAGGGTCGATGATCTCCGCGATGGCGCGATCCGGGAGATCCAGACGTTCGCCGACGGACTGCAGCAATGCGGCCGACGGGTCCTTCAAGCCGACCCACAGCAAACCCGCCTCCGTGGCGGCGGTCCCCAGGTCGTCGAGACCGACGTCCTGCGGCGACTGCGAGGCCGTATACAGGATCGACGCCACGGCGGATTGCCGAAAAGCGTCCCGTAGATCCAGGTTGTCCGTCGTCATCGTGTCCCCGAGGTACGTTCAGCGCGGCCAGGCTCGCAGAAAGGCCAGCAACACCTGGGCCGAATTGTCCGCCGCAATATGCAGAAAGGCGTTCATCTCGTTTTCACCCGGCCCGCCGCCCGCCAGATCGCTGAGCGACCGGAAAGCGATGAAAGGGACATTGCTGCGCCAGGCCACCTGGGCGCAGGCGGCGCTTTCCATGTCCAGCACATTGGCCCGGAAAGTGCGATAGGCGTAGCGGCGAAAGTCGGCATTGTCCACAAAGGCCTGGCCCGAGACCCCATTGCCGCCCACCACCAGCCGGGGGCGATCGGCCACACAGCGGTCCTGACGGTCGCAGGCCCGCAGGGGCACGGCCTGAATGCTGCGGGCCACCGCCAGCATCCGCGGGTCGACGTCGAACCAGAATTTTTCCTGGATCTGCGCGGACCCGGCCTGGCGCACGCGCACGTCGCGCGGCTGCATCATGCCGTAGGGTGCGAACGGGGACAGCGTCTTCGATGCCGGCGCCTGATAGCGGCCGGGCGCGGTTTCCCGCATCATCACGACTTCCAGATACTGCCCCCAGCGTTCGGGCACGCTGACGTCGCCGATATGCAGCTCGGGATTGACGCCCCCCGCAATGCCGCTGAACACCAGATGGCTGACGTTGAAGCGGTCGAACAGCAACTGGGTATTCATGGCGGCATTGACCATGCTGATGCCCGAGAGCAGCAGGACAACCGGCTGCTCCTCCAGGACGCCCGTCGTGAAATCCACGCCATCGGCCGTGAACTGCCGCGGCTGCCGCAGCCGCTCGCGCAGCAGAGCCAGTTCCGGCGCGAAGGCGGACATGATCGCCATGCGCGGCGTATCGTCCAGACGGCCAGCCGTCGCACCGGGAGCTTCGGCCTGAGCCGCAGGCGGCACGGCCGCCGCCTGGCTGCGGGCGGGCTGCCCGCCCCACAGCGCAGCCCCCAGCAGCAGCGCCGCGCCCAGAATCCAGAACCGCCGGCCAAGGCGGACCGAACGCGGCGCGACCTGTGAAAGCGCTACTGATTGCCTGCTGTCCATCCTGTCTCCTGGTAGAGGCGCCACCCGGCATCCGCGCCGATCAGGCCGATGCGGGCGGGTCATCCGGCCCCGGCAGCGCCGACGCGCCGGGAGCGTCCGCATCCGTATCGGGGATCACTGCCTGCAAACGCTGGACCTCGATGTCGGCATGCATCGGTTCCAGGTCGGGCATCTGCTTGTTGGCCTTGGCCGAGAGTTCGGCGAACCGGTTGACCTTGCCGTACAGCCCCTGCTGCCCCGCCACGGCCGTCACCGCGCTGTTGTAGTGCGTATTGACGGTATTGAGCGTATTGCCCAGTTTCTGCAGGCGCTCGGCGACCACGGCCACCTGGTTGTACAGACCGCCGGCCATGTCGCTGAGCGCCCGGGTCTGCTCATTGCTGCGAGCGACCATCCACAGATTGGCCACCGTGCGCAGGATCGGCATCAGGGTGGTGTGCGACACCATGATGACGTTCTGGCGGTAGCCGTAATCGAACAGGTCGCGGTTGTGCTTCATGGCCTCGATGTAGGCGGGCTCGATGGGCATGAACATCAGCACGAAGCTGGGGCTCTTCAGGCCGATCAGGTTGCTGTAGTCCTTGCGGGCCAGATCGTCGATGTGATGGCGCACGGCCTGCACGTGCGCGGCCAGGGCCGCATCGCGCTCGGCATCGGTCTGCGCCGCGATCGCCCGGTCATAATCGACCAGCGAGACCTTGCTGTCGATCACCATGTGCTTGTCGTCCGGCAGCTTGATGACGAAATCGGGCTGCAGGCGGTTGCCGGACGCGTCCCGGAAGCTGGCCTGCGCCTGATAATGGTCGCCCGGCACCAGTCCCGCCAGTTGCAGGCTGCGTTCCAGTTGGATCTCGCCCCAGTTCCCGGTGGTCTTCTTGTCGCCCTTCAGCGCCGTGGCCAGGGTATTGGCCTCATTGCTCATCTTCAGGCCGATGTCCAGCACGCGGCGAATTTCCGCCCCCAGTTGCGTCTGCCCGCGCAGGGACGCATCGTGGATTTCATTGACGCGCTTCTGAAAACCGTCGATCTGTTCCCGGAAAGGCCTCAGCAGGCCATCCAGCGACGTCTGGCTGGTCTGGGCGAAGGCCTTGCCCTTTTCTTCCAGGACCTGATTGGCCAGGTTCTGGAATTCCGTGCGCATGGAGGCTTTGGACTGTTCGAACGCCTGCTGCAGTTCCTGGATGACCGCCAGCTTTTCCTGGTGCACGGTCTGCAGGCGGGTCAATTCCAGATCCCGCGCCTGAATCTGCGCCCGGCTTTCGGTGAGATCCTGGGCGGATTGCGCCAGATCGGCCCGCAGTTGTTCGACCTGCTGAGCCTGCGTCGCCTGCACGGTATCCAGCCGGATCCGCTCGGCCGTCTGTTGCGCCAGATCCGCCGCCAGTCCATCGACCCGGCGGCGCGCCAGCCACCACCCTGCCAGGGCTCCCAGCAACGCGGCCAAGGCCCAGCCCAACAGGACTTCCGGGGAGAACACGGTCACGATACAGTTCCTGGGTAGCGAAAGCCTACATCATCGCACACCCCAGGCGGCATCAGGCCAGGTGCAGGGCCTCGGCGAGGGACGTGGCCGCATGAGGCAGGCCGTTGGCGTCCGTATCCACGAAATGGGGGATGACTTGCCGCACGTGGCTGTGCAACCCGCGGATCAGGCGCTGGGCGCCCTCGGGCAGGTCGTGCGTCAGTTGGGACACCACCCCGATCCGATAATGGATATCGGACAGCACCGGACGCACCACCACGCCATCCAGCATCCCGCTCTGGGTGGAGAAAGGGTCCATCAACCCGACCCCCAGGCCGGCCCGCACCATTGCCAGCGCCGTCTGCTGGCTGCCGACCTCGATGTGGCGGCGCGGATCGCCCGCAGTCGCCTGCACCAGGCTGTTGGTCAGGTGATAGCGCATGCGGTAGCGGCTCAGGAGCGTGATGACGTCCGTATTGCGAACTTCATCCAGACGCACGGCGTCCTGGGACGCCAGGACATGCCCGGCCGGCAAGGCCAGCAGGCACGGCGCCTGCCCGCACCAATGGACGCGCAGCCCCTGGGTGTCGATGGGCAGATTGATCAAGGCGAAATCCGCCCGGCCCTCGAGGATTTCCTGAGCGGTCACTTCGTGCACGGCTTCTTCCAGCACCAGGTGCCGGCCGAACACCGGGTTGAACCGATCGATCCGGGCCAAGGCATCGGGCAACAAGCCCTGGGCCAGGTCCGAAGTCGCCAGGATGCGCAGAGGGCGGACCTGGCCGCTGCGCATGCCCAGCACGCGGGATTCCAGTTGCTGCAGATCCGCCAGGATCCCGCGGACTTCGCGGTGGAATTCCGCGCCGGATTCGGTCAAAGTGATGATGGGGCGGGTCCGTTCAAACAACACGAAGCCCAGCTCGCCTTCGAGATCACTGATCTGGCGGCTGACGACGGGCTGGGAACGCCCCAGCAAGCGACCGGCGGCCGTCACACTGCCGCTGGCGACAACGGCATTGAGCGCCTCGAGTTGGCGAATTTCCATAAAGACATGCGGGGGGATGGTCGCACGCAGCGCGACGCCCCCCAAGTGAAACCATTGGTGTCATCATGTTAATTCGGACGGCGCACACCAAAGCAATGATCAAGCGTGGGAAAGGTTTCCTCCCGCACCGATTGGGCGTAGTCTCGCGCGGCGTCGCGGATGACTTGGCCGGCGTCGGCAAAGCGGCGGGCGAATTTGGGGATCCGGTCGCCGCTGAGCCCCAGGATGTCTTCCGTCACCAGAATCTGGCCATCGCACGCGGGGGACGCTCCGATGCCGATCGTGGGGATAGCCAGATCCGCGGTGATCTGACGCGCCAGGGGTTCGCTGATGCCTTCCAGAACGACCCCGAAGGCCCCCGCCTGGGCATGGGCGCGGGCGTCTTCCAGGACCCTGCGGGCGGCCTGATCCGTCATGCCCTGGGCCTTGAAGCCCCCCATGGTATTGACGTACTGCGGCATCAGGCCCACGTGCGCCAGCACGGGGATGCCCCGGTCGACCAGGAACCGGGTGGTCTCGGCCAGCGCCTGTCCGCCTTCCATCTTGACGCCCGACACCCCGCTGGACGACAGCATGGAGGCGGCACTGGCAAAAGCCTGGGCAGGCGACTGCTGATAACTGCCGAACGGCATATCCACGATCACGCAGGCCTGCTGCGTGGCCCGCACGACGGCCGCTGCATGCGCAGCCATCGTCTGCGTCGAAATCGACAGGGTGTCCGGCAAGGCGTAGCCCACCATGGCCGTGGAATCGCCGACCAGGATCATGTCCACGGACTCGTCCAGCAAGCGTGCAATGGGGGCGATGTAGGCCGTCAGCGCGGCAATCTTGCGTGTCCCTTTGTAAGACATCAACTGGGGCACGGTGACGCGTTGCGCCTGGCTATGTACACTCATTGGTCTACCCTCGAAAAAGAATCATTGTCGGTCATTGTCGGCCTTCAGGGCCAGGGACCGAGTCATCACGGAGACCCTCATGTCATCCAATCAACCGTATCTGACATTTCACGACGAACGGCGCGCCCCGCAGTTGGGCCTGGGCACCTGGAAAGTGACGGGCGACGAAGCCGCTCCCGCCATCCAGGCAGCCGTCGAGGCGGGCTACCGCGCCATCGACACCGCCTACATCTACTATAACGAGACTGAAGTCGGGCAGGGCATCGCCGATTGCGGGGTGCCGCGCGAAGATCTGTTCGTGACGACCAAACTCTGGAACAACCGCCACGACCGGGACAGTGCCAAAACCGCCCTGCAGGAAAGTCTGGACCGCCTGCGCCTAGATTACGTGGACCTGTATCTGATCCACTGGCCTGTGCCGAAGGAAAAGCGCTACCTGGAGGCCTGGGAAGCCCTGATCCAACTGCACGACGACGGCAGGGCGAAATCCATCGGCGTCTGCAATTTCCAGGTGGAGCAGTTGCAAAAGCTGCTGGACAAGACCGGGGTGCTGCCCGTCGTCAACCAGATCGAACTGCATCCGTATTTTCAGCAGGCCGAACTGCGGGCCTATCACGCCGACCACGGCATCCTGACCGAGGCCTGGAGCCCGCTGGGCCAAGGACAGGCCCTGCAGGATCCCGTGATCCAGGAAATCGCCCACCAGTTGCAAGCCACGCCCGCCCAGGTCATCTTGCGCTGGCACATCCAGATGGGCCACATGGTGATCCCCAAATCCGCCCACGCGGACCGAATCCAGGAAAATTTCAATCTGTGGAACCTCTACCTGGACGACGCCGCCATGGCCCGCATCGCCACGCTGGACCGCCCCGATGGCCGCATCGGCCCCGACCCCGACCGCTTCCACGTGATGGAGGGATGATTCCGGACAGGAAACCGTCCCTGCGGACGGTTTCGTGCCTGAAGCATCCAAGCGGCCTGCAGGCCGCGCGGTGGAGGGATGCTCCGGCTTAAAACAGCCCCTGCGGGCTGTCGTGTGCCGAAATCATCGGAGCGCCTTGCAAGACGCGACGTGGAGGGATGCCCCGGCTGGAGAACCGTCCCTGCGGACGGTTTCGTGCCTGAAGCATCCAAGCGGCCTGCAGGCCGCTTTCTTCAGTTCAGCAATTGCCGGATCGCGTACTGCAGAATTCCCCCATGCCGGTAATACGCGGCCTCGCTGGGGGTATCGATGCGCACCAGGGCGTCGAACTCCACATCGCCCGCCTTCACATGCACGGTTTTCGGGGTTTTGTCCTCGTTGAAGGCCTCGATCCCGGTGATTTCAAAGGTTTCCTTGCCGCGCAGGCCCAGGGAATCGGCATTCTGGCCTTCCGGGAACTGCAGCGGCAGCACGCCCATGCCGATCAGATTCGAACGGTGAATCCGTTCGTAGGATTCGGCGATGACGGCCCGCACCCCCAGCAGCACGGTACCCTTGGCCGCCCAGTCGCGTGAAGATCCCGAACCGTATTCCTTGCCTGCCAGGATCACCAGCGGAATACCGTCCTTCTGATAGTTCTGCGAGGCATCGAAAATCGTTGCCACAGGAGCGCCGTCCCGGGTGAAATCGCGCGTCCAGCCGCCTTCGGTATCCGGAGCGATCTGGTTGCGCAGGCGCACGTTGGCGAACGTGCCGCGTATCATGACCTCGTGGTTGCCGCGTCGCGACCCATAGGAATTGAAATCCTTGGGCTGCACGCCCTGCGATTGCAGGTATTGGGCCGCCGGGGAGTCCTTGGCGATCGAGCCGGCCGGGCTGATGTGGTCGGTCGTGACCGAATCCCCCAGCTTCGCCAGCACCCGGGCGCCCCGGATGTCATGCACCGGATCCGGGTCGCGGCGCATCCCTTCGAAGTACGGCGGGTTGCGCACATAGGTGGATGCCGCATCCCAGCGATACAGATTGCCTTCCGGGGTGGGCAGATTGCGCCAGGTGTCGTTGCCTGCGAAGACATCCGAATAGCCGCGCGTGTACATGTCCGCCGTGATCGAGGACTGGATGACGGCCTGGACTTCCTGGCTGCTGGGCCAGATGTCGCGCAGATACACGTCCGCGCCGTTCCGGTCCTTGCCCAACGGGGTCTTGTACAGGTCGAAGTCCATGGACCCGGCCAGCGCATACGCCACCACCAGCGGAGGGGACATCAGGTAGTTCATCTTGACTTCGGAGTGGATGCGCCCCTCGAAGTTGCGGTTGCCCGACAGCACCGACGTGACGGCCAGATCATGGCTGCGTACCGCCTCGGAGACTTCCGGAATCAGCGGGCCGGAATTGCCGATACAGGTCGTGCAGCCATAGCCCACCAGATTGAAGCCCAGGGCCTCCAGGTATTTCATCAGGTCGGCTTTTTCATAGTAATCCGTGACGACGCGGGATCCCGGCGCCAGGGAGGTCTTGACCCAGGGCTTGCGCTGCAGGCCGCGTTCCACCGCGTTTTTCGCCAGCAGGCCGGCCGCCACCATCACGGCGGGGTTGGAGGTGTTGGTGCAGGACGTGATGGCGGCAATGGCCACCGCGCCATGGTCGATTTCGAAGTCGACGCCGTCTGCCAGGTGGACCGGCGCTGGGTTGGAGGCGGTCGCGCCCGGCAAAGCGGCCAGGGATTTCTGGAACGAAGGCTTGGAGTCGGTCAGCAGGATGCGGTCCTGCGGGCGCTTGGGGCCGGCGATGGACGGCACGACCGTGCCCAGATCGAGTTCCAGACGTTCTGAATAGACGGGTTCGTGCCGCGGATCATGCCACAGCCCCTGAGCCTTGGCGTAGGCCTCGACCAGTGCGACCTGTTCGGCCGAACGCCCGGTGAAACGCATGTAGTTCAGGGTTTCGTCATCGATCGGGAAGATCGAGATCGTGGAGCCGTATTCCGGGCTCATGTTGCCGATGGTGGCGCGATTGGCCAGCGGGACCGCCGCCACCCCCGAACCGTAGAACTCGACGAACTTGCCCACCACGCCGTGCTTGCGCAGCATGTCGGTGATGGTCAGCACCAGGTCGGTGGCGGTGGTGCCTTCCGGCAGGGCGCCCGAGAGCTTGAAGCCCACGACGCGCGGGATCAGCATGGAAATCGGCTGGCCCAGCATGGCGGCTTCGGCTTCGATGCCGCCCACGCCCCAGGCCACCACGCCCAGGCCATTCACCATGGGAGTGTGCGAATCGGTGCCCACACAGGTGTCGGGATAGGCTTCGGTGGCGCCATCGATCTGGCGGGTGAAGACGCCGCGGGCCAGATGTTCCAGGTTGACCTGGTGCACGATGCCGGTGCCGGGAGGCACGACGCGAAAGCCATCGAATGCCGTCTGACCCCAGCGCAGGAACTTGTAGCGTTCGACGTTGCGCTGGTATTCGATTTCCACGTTGCGGCGGTAGGAATCATTATGGCCGAAGTCGTCGACGATGACCGAGTGATCGATCACCAGTTCGACCGGAGCCAGCGGGTTGATACGGTCGGGTTCCCCACCCAGGGCCTGCATGGCCTGGCGCATGGCGGCCAGGTCGACCACCGCCGGCACGCCTGTGAAATCCTGCAGGATGACGCGCGCCGGAGTAAAGGAGATTTCGCGGTTGGGCTGAGCATTCGGATCCCAGGATGCCAGCGCGCGGATGTCGTCGGCCGTGACGTCGCCGCCGTCCTCGGTACGCAGCAGATTTTCCAGCAGGATCTTCAGGCCGTACGGCAGGCGGGACGGATCCAGTCCATGGTCTTTCAGCGCCCCCAACCGGTAGATGCGGTAGGGCTTGCCCCCCACATCCAGGGTTGCCCGCGCGCCGAAACTGTTGGGATGAGCCATTGCAAGTCCTCCTGGAAGCCATCGTATTGATGGCCGGCCAGCGCCCTGAGGCCCCTGACCGACCCGATTCAATCCATCTTACACGCAATCCTGGCGGGGGCTCCATCCCGCCCTGACGGCCCAGGAGGATTTGGCCGCGGCAAAGTGATAGAAGGCCCCCACGCCGCGCAGGCTGCGCCCGCTTGCTGCCCCCCAAGGGGGCGGTTTCGCCTTGGGGCGGCCCGGCGGCAAAACAGGCCCCCGCGCCGCGCAGGCTGCGCCCGCTTGCCGTCAGCCTTGATGTTTGTCATGTCCGGGCGGCACGAACGACCGGACATCCTTCAGGGTTAAAGGCCGCCTCGGCAAGACCGCTCCGTACACTGAGTCATCGTTGAACGTTTCTGGAGTCCTGTCATGGCATTTCCCGCGTTTTTCACCCGGGCGCCGCGCATCGCGCTGCACGATCCGCTCGCCCAGTTGCTGGGGGCATCCGACGACGGCCGGATCGAATATGGCTACGAAGACGCCGTGCGCCTGGCAGGTCATTCCTGCCCCACGGTCGCAGGCGCCTGGCTGATGACCGTCAAGGCGCTGCAGGCCCTGTATCCGGACACGCTGCCCGAACGCGGCGACATCCTGGTGGAATTCGCCGATAGCGCCACCGACGGGGTCACCGGAGTGATCGCCAACGTCGTCAGTCTGGTCACGGGGTCGACCACGGACACGGGGTTCAAGGGCCTGGCGGGCCAGCACGATCGCCGCCATCTGCTGGCGTTCGACCAGAACCTGCCCGGGGAAATCAGTTTCACGCGCCAGGACACGGGCGCCAGCGTGGCCGTGTCCTACAGCGCCCAGGGAGTGCCCCCCTCGCCCACCGCCATGCCGCTGCTGCAAAAAGTGCTATCCGGCCAGGCCAGCGACGCGCAGAAACAGGAATTCGCCCAGATCTGGCAGGACCGCGTGCGCCGCATCCTGGAAGCCGCCGATCAACCGGGGCTCATCACCCTGCAGCCGCGCCAGGCAGCCCAGGCCCACTGAACCGCGGCCGGTCCTGCTCGTCTGCCTGGGCAGGCGGCCGGCAGCCCTGCGCCTGATCGAACAGGGCGGCTGGGATCAGGCCGCGTCCCCGCGTCCGGAGCTGTCTTCGGATTGACGCCAGCCATCGGCGTCCGCGGTCGGGCGACGCCGCTCGTGCGTCTGGTAGTAGGCCATCTTGTCGGCATACATGGCCTGATCGGCGGCCTTCATGGTGTGTTCCAGATCGGCATGATGCCGGCTGACGGCCAGCCCCGCCGACACACTGAGCGGCACGCCGCTGTAGTACTGGTTATTCAGCTCGACCAGCGATCGGATGTTGTCCAGCACGCCCTGGGCGGCGGCTTCGTCCAGGCCGGGCAGCAGCACCATGAATTCATCCCCGCCGATCCGGGCGGCCTGCCCCGGCCGGTCGATGGCTTTGTTCAGGACCTCGCCGAAGCGACGCAGCAGATCGTCGCCCGCCGCGTGGCCGGATTCGTCGTTGGTGCGCTTCAGGTTGTTCAGGTCCAGGGCGATGAAGGCCACCAAGGGCGTATGTTTGCGGGCCAGGCGCCCCAGTTCATCGACGAAGAAGGAACGGTTCTTCAGTTGGGTGAGCACGTCGTGCTGGCCCAGGTATTCGAGATAAGCCTCGGCTTTCTTGCGGGCGGTGATGTCGGTGAGCGATACCAGCACTTTCGACCAGTCGTGCTCGCAGCCCTGGAATACGGACAGTTGCAAATGGATGTACAGCACATCGCCCTGCAGCGTGCGGTTCTGAACTTCCTTCTGGTGAAACAAGCGGCCTTCCCAGAGATCGATCAACTGCTCGGCAAACGACGCATGCGTCTCGTCGTGCAGCACGTCGCTCAGCCGCGCCAGCAGATCGGCCTGCGAAGGAGCCTTGAACATCGTCAAGGTATAGTCATTGACGTCCAGCACCCGGATTTCCTGCAGGCAGCGATCCACGAATTCCTGGTGCACGTCCAGGAATGTGCGGAAATCGCTGACGCCCCGCTCCCGCAGTTCGTTGAACAGGCGCTTGATGGCGCTGAAATCCTCGACCCACAGGGAAACCGGCGCCTGCTCGAAGAATTCCCGGGCATCCCGGGCGCTATCCTGCGCCCGGCGTTTCAGGTTCTGCAGTTCGGTCACATCTTCCATGGAGACCAGGACACGGTCCCATGGCTGTTGTTCCTGCGGCAGCAGGACGCCCTTCAGGGAAAGATCCAGACGTCTGCCCGACAGGGTGTAGTTGACGGTCAGGCCCTGGAATTCGGTCCGTCCCCGCCACAGCTGATCCAGTTCTTCCAGGAAACCGTCGAGCATGTCGCCGCGCAGGACGTCGGCCAGATGCGCCAGCAGCGTTTCCTGGGAATCGGCCTCGTACAACCGCAGGGTCTGGCGATTGACCCGCAGGATACGCATCAGGCTGGCGCATTCCGCCAGACGGCTGCGATCCTGCTGCAGCCAAGGCCGGATGTCCTGGATGCCGGCGCCACGCAGCCGCTGGAACAGCGCATACAGCTCGCTGTAGTCTTCCAGCCAGAACGCCATGGGCGAGGCCTCGAACACGCCTGGCAGGTCAGGGCCGGGCGCCGAAAGCTGCTGATCGTCGGTGGGTGCCTGGGTACTCATGCTGTCAATTCCGCCTAGAAACAACCATATTGCCATTAATCACGCTGCCGTACACGACAGGGTTTCCATTCAACAGACAGACTAGCAGAAATACCTATGGACTTCTGCCGGTATAAGAACATGAGGATAGTCAATATGCCGGGCCGCGCACCCCGCCGCCCCGGCCGGCGTTCACAATACATCCAGGGTCGCACCGACGATCCGCTCGCCCTGGGCTTATCAGAGGCACCGTCACCGGCCCCGTCTCACTGCACCCCGTCAGGGCCGATCCGCGACGACAATCAGGATGGAGACCGCTTTGAACACCCCGACTCACACCCAACATCAGCGCCCGGAAGACGAACGCCTGGGCCTGTCCGCCAACATCCTGTACGGATTCCAGCACGTGCTGACCATGTACGGGGGCATCATCGCCGTCCCGCTGATCGTGGGGCAGGCGGCAGGGCTGGCGCCCGCCGAAATCGGCATCCTGATCGCATCCTGCCTGTTCATGGGCGGGCTGGCCACCCTGGTCCAGACCCTGGGGATTCCGTTTTTTGGTTGCCGGCTGCCCCTGGTCCAGGGGGTCTCCTTCGCCAGCGTCGCCACGATCCTGGCCATTCTGACATCGGGCGGCGATCTGCCGTCGGTCTTCGGGGCGGTGATGATGGCCGCGCTGCTGGGGTTGCTGATCACGCCGATGTTTTCCAGGATCATCCGGTTCTTTCCCCCTCTGGTCACGGGTTCCGTCATCACCACCATCGGCTTGTCGCTGATGCCGGTGGCCGCTCACTGGGCCATGGGCGGCAACGCCAAGGCGCCGGATTTCGGCAGCACCGCCAACATCGGCCTGGCCGCTGTCACGCTGGCAATCGTCCTGCTGCTCAGCAAACTGGGCAATGCCGCCATCTCGCGCCTGTCCATTCTGCTGGCCATGGTGCTGGGCACGCTGATCGCCTGGGCTGCGGGCATGACGGACTTTTCCCGCATCGCCGAGGGTCCGAGCTTCGCCCTGCCCACGCTGTTTCACTTCGGCCTGCCGGAATTCCATCCGGCCGCCATCCTGTCCATGTTCATCGTGATCCTGGTGGTGCTGGTGGAGACGTCCGCCGACATCCTGGCGGTGGGCGACATCATCGGGACCCCGATCAATTCCCGCCGCCTGGGCGACGGCCTGCGCGCCGACATGGTGTCCAGCATGATCGCGCCGGTCTTCGGCTCCTTCACGCAAAGCGCCTTCGCGCAGAATGTCGGCCTGGTCGCCGTCACCGGAGTGAAGAGCCGCTTTGTCGTGGCCGCGAGCGGCATCATTTTGCTGGCGCTGGGTCTGCTGCCGGTGATGGGCCGGCTGATCGCCACGGTGCCCGCCGCCGTGCTGGGCGGGGCCGGGCTGGTGCTGTTCGGCACGGTAGCCGCCAGCGGCATCCGCACCCTGGCCAAGGTCGACTACGAAGACAATATGAACCTGATCATCGTCGCGACGTCCGTGGGCTTCGGCATGATCCCCATCGCCGCCCCGCAGTTCTACAGCCATTTCCCGGACTGGGTGGCAACGATCTTCCATTCGGGCATCAGTTCCGCCGCCATCATGGCGATTGCGCTGAACCTGCTGTTCAACCACATGAAACGCGGCACCCCGGACAAGCCCTCGGTCTTTGCGGCGGGAACGGCCCACGCACCGGGAGACGCGGCGGCCTGCGACTCGCTGGGCACGTCCGCCAAAAGCCTGGCGCACTGAGATGTCCGCTGCCGCAGGGGCCCGGAACGGTCCCTGACAGGGATCAGAGCGGACTGAGGACGCCGCCCGCCAGCAACGCCAGCACCAACACCCCGAGCACGACGCGATAGACCACGAACGGCAGGTAGCTGTGAGTGGAAATGAAACGCAGGAAAACGACGATCACCCCATACCCCACGCCGAACGCAACCAGCGTCGCCCAGGCCGTCGGGCCGGCCGCGATCGGCCCGTCCTGCCCCCAGCTGCGGTAAAGCTGGTAGAAGCCGGCGGCGAAGACGGCCGGCAGCGCCAGCAGAAATGAATAGCGCGCTGCCGCCTCGCGGGTATAACCCAGAAGCAGGCCCGCCGTGATCGTTCCGCCCGAACGCGAGACGCCCGGGATCAGCGCCAGCGCCTGCGCGAAACCGAACAACAGGCCATGCCCCCAGCTCAGCTCTTTCAGTTCGCGCCGCTTGCCGCCGATCCGGTCGGCCACCCCCAGGACGAGCGCGAACAGCGCCAGCACCGTTCCCGTAATGTACAGATTGCGCAGATTGCCTTCGATGGCGTCCTTGAACAGCAGACCGAGCACCGCAATGGGCAGCGTGCCGACGATGATCAGCCAGCCCATGCGGGCGTCGGGATCGCGGCGGCGCTCGGGCGTGAAGAGCGCTGCCAGCCACGCCCGAAGGATGCGCAGGATGTCGCGGCGGAAATACAGCAGCACCGCGGTCTCGGTACCGATCTGGGTGATCGCCGTGAAAGCCGCGCCCGGGTCCCCCCCGGAAGGCAGCAGCGGCCCCAGAATACGCAGGTGCGCGCTGGAGGAAATCGGCAGGAACTCGGTCAGGCCCTGAACCAGGCCCAGGATCGTAGCGTCCAGCCACATGTTCGCGCTGCTCATGAAGGGCGGCCTCCTGTTCAATCGAGACGAGCAGTGTACAGCAGCCCACCGCCGGAAACCGCGACTGCGGGCCGTGTCCGCCCGCAGCGAGAACCCCGCGTCCGGCGCGCGGGCCGATACGTTCTGCATCATCCGGACCTCCTGCCCGATCCGGGCCGGTGCTATGCTCCATCCCCGATATCACACCGTCTCCACCGTCCCATGGAAGCCTTGAACGACACTCTGTTCCTGTGGATCAACGCCAGCGATCCCTCGGCCGCCGCCCTGTTGCTGGGCCGGATCCTGGCCAATGACCTGGTCTACCTGTTTCCTTTGTACCTGGTGCTGGATTGGCTTCGGGCCGACGTCGCCGGGCGCGATGCCCTGATCCAGGCGACCGTCAGCGCGGTGATCGCCATGCTGCTGGCCTGGATCATCACCCTGATCTGGTTCCATCCCCGGCCCTTCGCCATCGGCCTGGGCCGCCAGTACATGCCCCACGACCCGACCGCGTCCTTTCCCAGCGACCATCTGAGCTACGCCTGGGCGATCTGCACCGGATTGGCGCTGCATCCGGTCCGACGCAAAGCCGCCGGCCTTCTGGCCCTGATCGGCCTGCCGATCGCCTGGGCGCGCATCTACATGGGCGTGCACTTCCCGCTGGACATGGTCGGCGCCCTGCTGACCGCCCTGGCAGCCGCGTGGATCAGCCTGCCGCTGCGGCGCACACTGATTCCCACATTGAGGAAAAGCATCGAACCCGCCTACCGCCTGGTGTTCGCCTGGCCGATACGCCGGGGTTGGGTGCGCGCCTGAACCGGAACGCCCGCGCGCACCGACCGCGCCTCTCGGCACGTTCATCTTCAGTTCATGCAATGCGGGCGATCATGACGCCATTGCAACCAGCCTTTCCAAGACATCTCGCCATGCCCGCACCCGCCCGCTATAGCCGCCTCTCCATCAGCCTGCACTGGCTCACCCTGTTCCTGATCGTGGTGGTCTACTCCATGATGGAATTCAAGGGCTTGTTCCCGAAGGACAGCCCCGAGCGCGCCTTCATGCGGACGATGCATGCCTCCTGCGGCCTGACTATCCTGGCGCTGACCGCAATCCGCCTGGCGACGCGCCCCTTCCAGCGCAGCCCCGCCATCGTGCCCGCGCCCGCCGCCTGGGAGCGGATCGGCGCCCGCCTGATGCATGCGGCGCTGTACGCGATGCTGATCGCCCTGCCCCTGCTGTCCTGGTTCGGCATCAATGCCTTCGGCGGCACAGTCAAGGCGTGGGGGATCGCCCTGCCCGCGCTGACCGGCGAGGACAAGACACTGGGTCGCGCCGTGATCGACACCCACAAGCTGATCGCCAACATCGGCTACGGGCTGATCGGCCTGCACGCGCTGGCCGCGCTGAAACACCACTACATCAGCCGCGACAACACCCTGCGCCGCATGTTGCCGTCCCGCGCCCAGGACGCGTAAAGCGGCTGTCCACACGTCGCCGAGGCCCGCAGCCAGGGAGTGAAGACGCCGGGATACGTGGATGCGCGGACGGAATGAGTCAGCGCCGCGTCGGATCGAAGTGTTTCTCCAGCCCCTGCCAGCAGCGGTAGTATTCCCGCTGCCGCTGCGGCGATTCCAGGGCCTGGCGGGTGGCCTGGATCGCCACCGGCGTCTCGAACATGAACGCCATGGTGTCGGCAATGACGTCGGGCCTGGACGTATCCGCCGCGCTGGCCTTGGCGAAGGTCTCGGCGTCCGGGCCGTGGCCGGTCATGGTGTTGTGCAGCGACGCGCCGCCGGGCTGGAAGCCTTCGGCCTTGGCGTCGTAACGGCCGTGCACCAGGCCCATGAACTCGCCCGCCAGATTGCGGTGGAACCAGGGCGGCCGGAAGGTATCCCGCATCGCCAGAATGCGCGGGGCGAAGGCGACGAAATCGATGGTATCGACGCCTGGCACGGCGCTGGGCGCGTGCAGCACCAGGAAGATCGACGGATCCGGGTGATCATGGGTGATCGAGCCGATCGCATTGAAGCGCCGCAGGTCGTATTTGTACGGTGTGTCGTTGCCGTGCCAGGCCACCACGTCCAGGGGCGAATGATCCATGCGGGCGCTCCAGAAGCGGCCCTGGAATTTCGTCAGCAATTCAAAGTCGCCGTCGAGGTCTTCGTAGGCCGCCACGGGCGCCAGGAAATCGCGCGGGTTGGCCAGGCCGTTCGAGCCGATCACGCCCAGATCGGGCAACCGGAAATGCGCGCCGGGGTTCTCGCACACATAGCCGCGCGCCACCCCGTCGGGCAGGCGGACCTGGAAGCGCACGCCGCGCGGAATGACCGCGATTTCCTGGGGCTCGATCAGCAGCACGCCCAATTCGGTCGCCAGTTCCAGGCGGCCCTGCTGCGGCACGATCAGCAGTTCGCCGTCGGCATCATAGAAATAGCGCTTCCCCATTGAACGATTGGCGGCATACAGGTGGATGCCGCAACCGGCATTGCCGCCCATGGTCACCATGCCATCCACGAAATCCGTGGCCGCATCGTCGCCGGGCAAAGGCAGAGGATCCCAGCGCAGCGGATCGGGCGGGGTGGCGACTTCGTCGTACTGGCTCAGCCAGCGCGCCCCCGCGGAAGAAGATTCGAACGGCCCGTGCGTGGCCGCGGGCCGGATGCGGTACAGCCAGGATCGCCGGTTGGCATGGCGCGGCGCCGTGAACGCTGTGCCTGACAGCTGCTCGGCATACAGGCCGTAAGGGGCCCGCTGAGGGGAATTGCGCCCGACCGGCAGCGCGCCGGGCAGGGCCTCGGTGGCGAATTCGTTGCCGAATCCGCTCTGGTATTCCAAGGAGGATGTCGTGTTCATGATGATTTCCCGAAAAACACGGCCGGCGGCCGCCTCACGCGCACACGGTCAACCCGATCGCAGCCTGCATTCGCCGACCCGAATGGCGCGTCGTCACTCAGAGTCCGGCTGCGCGTCCGGATGCGCAGCCTGGAAGGCGGGCAGCGATTCGCAATACGCCGCGATCCGCGCGATCGTCGGAAAGGCCGACAGATCCACATCATTGCGGCGCGCGTTGTAGACCTGCGGCACCAGGCAGCAATCCGCCAGGCCCGGCTCGTCGCCATGGCAGCAGCGCCCGGTCGCGGGCGACCGCAACTGGGCCTCCAGCGCACGGAAGCCCAGGTCCACCCAATGCCGGTACCAATCGTCGCGGGCGGATTGTTCAACCTTCAGTTCGCGCGACAGCCAGCGCAGGACGCGCAGATTGTTCAAGGGATGGATGTCGCAGGCGACATGCAGTGCCAGGGCGCGCACCCGGGCGCGGCCCACTGCGTCGGCCGGCAGCAGGGTGGCTGGGCCATGCGTCTCGTCCAGGTATTCCATGATCGCCAGGGACTGCGTCAGGATCCGGCCGTCCTCGTCCAGCGCCGGCACCAGGCCTTCCGGATTGCGGCTCTGGTAATCGTCCCCGAACTGTTCGCCGCCATGGCGCAACAGGTGCACGGGGATGACCCGGTAGTCCAGGCCCTTGAGGCCCAATGCGATCCGGACGCGGTAGGCCGCCGAGCTGCGGAAATAGGAATAGAGTTCCAGCATGAATCAGCCTCCCGCGCGGCGCTCGACCGTCTGTTCGATGACGCCGAAGATATCTTCGCCCCGCGCATCGCTCATGTGGATGCGCACCGCGTCGCCGAAGCGCATGAAGGGCGTGACCGGGGCGCCGCCCTCGATGGTCTCGTACATGCGGACCTCGGCGATGCAGCAGTAGCCCACGCCGCCGTTGCGGATGCTGGAACCATGCAGCCCGCCCTGTTTGTTGGATACCGTGCCCGAGCCGATGATCGTTCCCGCCGCCAGCCGGCGGGTGCGGGCGGCATGCGCGACCAGCCGGGGGAAATCGAAGGTCATGTCCCGGCCGGCATTCGGGCAGCCGAAGGGCTCGCCATTGAGTTCGACCCGCAACGGCAGGTGGACCTTGCCGTCGCGCCAGGCCGGGCCCAGTTCATCGGGCGTGACAGCGACCGGGGAAAACGCGCTGGCCGGTTTGGACTGGAAGAAGCCGAAGCCCTTGGCCAGCTCGCCCGGAATCAGGCCGCGCAGGGACACGTCATTGACCAGCATCAGCAGGCGGATCGCGCCGGCGGCATCCGCCGCACGCGCGCCCATGGGCACGTCGCCCGTGACGACGGCGACTTCGGCCTCCATGTCGATGCCCCAGTCCTCCGTGTCCGCGACGATGGGGTCGCGCGGCCCGATGAAGCCGTCCGAGCCGCCCTGGTACATCAGCGGATCGGTGAAGAAGGATTCCGGCACCTGGCTGTTGCGGGCGCGGCGCACGAGTTCCACATGGTTCAAGTAGGCCGAGCCGTCCGCCCACTGGTAGGCGCGCGGCAGCGGTGAATGGCAGGCCGCCTGGTCGAAGGGGAGGGCCGCCCCTTCCCTGCCCGAATTGAGCCGGTCATAGACGGCGACCAGCGCCGGCAGGCAGGCGTCCCAGTCATCCAGCGCCGCCTGCAGGGTGGGCGCGATCCCGGGCACGGCGACGCACTGCGCCAGATCCCGGGACACGACGACCAGGCGACCATCGCGCGACTCGTTTTTCAAGGTGGCAAGCTTCATAGGGACTCCGGTTGCCCGGGCCGCCGAGGCGTGCCCGGAGCGCGGGGCCGCAACCCCGCGCGCAAAAACTGATCTACTTCAGTTCGGCCTGAACCTGCTCGAACAGATCCTGACCCACGCTGGGGATGAACATCTTCCACACCGGCTGGACGCGTTCGCGCATGCGGTCGTGCTCGGCGTCGCTGACCTCGTTGATCTCCATGCCGTGCTTGGCCATGGTTTCCTTGGCGGATTGCGCCTGGGCGCGCGCCACCTGACGCTGGTAGGCACGGGCCTCGAGAGCGGAATCCTTCAGGATCTTCTGCTGATCGGGCGTGAGTTTGTCCCAGAAGGCCTTGGACACCAGCGGGATGAAGGCGCCGTAGCTATGGCGCGTGATGGACAGGTATTTCTGCACTTCGTAGAGCTTGAGCGCGGCGATCACGGCGTTGGGCGTGCCCTGGCCGTCGATGGTGCGGGTTTCCAGCGCGGTATACAGTTCCGGCACCGCCAGCGGCACCGGATTGGCGCCCAGGGCCTTGATGGTTTCCTGGGTAATCTTCGCCTGGATCGAACGGAACTTCAAGCCTTCGAAATCTTCGACCTTGGCGATCGGATGCTTGCTGTTGGTGGCGTTGAAGAATCCGTTTTCCCAATAAGCCAGGCCCACCAGGCCATGCACGGGCAGGGTTTCCAGCAGCTTCTGGCCCACCGGGCCGTCCAGCACTTTTTCCGCCTGCTCGCTGTTCTTGAACAGGAAGGGAAAATCCAGGATTTCATAGGCCTTGACCATCCCCGTCAGGGTGGTGGTCTGAGGCACGGTGAACTCGATCGTGCCGCCCTGCAGGGCAGAAGTCACCTGCACGTCGTTGCCCAGCGCGCCGCTGTAATAGGGCTTGATGTTGATCTCGCCCTGGCTCTTGGCCTTGACCAGTTCGACGAACTTGGCCACGCCCTGGCCCTGGTGGGATTTTTCCGGCAGGGTGACGGCGAACTTCGCGGTGACGGCCGCCCAGGCGGAGCCGGACAGTGTCGCGGCCAGCAGGCCGACAAGCAGGGTGGTGCGGATTTTCATGGAATGTCTCCTTGGGTGGAATCGGACGGGGCGCCGGGCGCTAGCGCCACCATTGGGCGGGCACGGTCACCAATTCGGGGAACAGGATCAAGGCGATCAACAGCGAAACCAAAGCGAGCAGGAACGGGCCGATGCCGCGCGTGGCCTGGGCCATGGACACCTTGCCCACGGAACTGACGACGTTCAGCACCACGCCCACGGGCGGGGTGATCATGCCGATCGAACAGTTCATGATGAAGATCACGCCGAAATAAACCGGATCGATGTCCGCCGCCTGGATGATGGGCATGAACACCGGGGTGAAGATCAGCACGATGGGAATGAAATCCAGCACCATTCCGGCGAAGAACACCACCACCATCATGGCCGACACCAGGACCAGCGGGTGGTCCGACAACGCGCTCAACCAGCCGCCCACCTGGCCGGAAATGTCGGTGATGGTGATCATGTAGGACGCGACCATCGCCAGCGCGGCCAGCAGCAGCACGACCGAAGTCGTCTGCGCCGCGGACAGCAGGCATTCGTAGACTTTGCGCCAACTCAGTTCCCGGTACACCGCCACACCGACGAACAGCGCATAGGCCGCCGCGACCACGGCGGATTCAGTCGGGGTGAAGATGCCGAAACGCAGGCCGCCGATGATGATGACCGGCAGCATCAGCGCCCAGCCGCCCTGCCCCAGCAAACGCAGACGCTGTCCCCAGGGCACCCGGGGCGTCAGCGCCGCTTTCTGCCGCCGGGCGACAAACCACCAGGCCACGGTCAGGAACAGCCCCATCAGGACGCCGGGCACGATCCCGGCCAGGAACAGACGGGTGATCGACACATTGGCCACCACGCCGAAGATCAGGAAGCCGATCGACGGCGGGATGACCGGCGCGATGATGCCGCTGGCGGCCATCAGGCCGCAGGCGCGCGCGGGATCGTAGCCGGCCTGGCGCATCATGGGCACCAGGATCGCCGCCAGCGCCGCCGTGTCCGCCACGGCGGACCCCGACAGGCTGGCAAGCAGGATGCCGGCGCAGATCGCCACATAGCCCAGGCCGCCGCGCAAATGGCCGACGAAGGCGCTGGCCATGTCGACGATCCGCTTGGACAGCCCGCCCGCGTTCATGAATTCGCCCGCCAGGATGAAGAACGGCACCGCCATCAATACGAAGTTGTCGGCCCCGGCGATGGCGTTCTGCACCACGATCTGGGCGTCGAACTGCCCGGTCAGCAGCATCAGCGCCACTCCGGCGAACATCAGGGCGAAGGCGATCGGCAGACCCAGTGCGATCAAGCCCAGCAAGGAGCCAAGGAAGACGAAGGCGGTCATCGGCGATCTCCCTTCGAGCCGCCGGCCTCGCGGCCTGCATGCCGTTCGGATTCGTCAGGCGTGGGATAGTCCGCAGGGACTATCCCGCGTCCGGTCTCGCCCACCTCGCGGCCTGCATGCCGCTCGGATTCGTCAGGCGCGAGATAGTCCGCAGGGACTATCCCGCGTCCGGTCTCATCCATACGTTCAGCGAGGTCTTCGATGCGGTCGGCCAGGTCCTCCGTCAAGCCGTCGTCGATACCGGCCAGCGCCCGGCGGATGTTGTTGCACACCGGGAAGATCAGCGCCACCCCGAACACCAGCGCCGCCCCGTACAGCCAGGCGTAGGAAATGCCCAGGACCGGGTAGACGTTGCCCAGGTTGATCAGGGTCTGGCGCCAGCCGCCGACGATGAAGATCCCGCAGCCGGCCAGGATCAACATGCCGGTGAAGACCACCAGCGCCCTGCGCACACGGGGGCCGACGGCGCGCTGCAGCGTGTCGAATCCGATATGGATGCGCCGCGCCGAAGCCAGGACCGCGCCCATGAAGATCAGCCAGACGAACAGCAGGCGCGACAGTTCTTCCGAAATGGCGATACCCGAATTGAATGCGTAGCGCAGCACGACGTTGCCGAAGACCAGAATGCCCATGATCGCCAGGCAGGCGACGATCAGGACTTCGAAGCTCCTGGCGATCAGGCGGGCGGCAGGGCGCATCATCGGTATGCACCGCGCGAGGTAGCGGACATCATGTTTGTCTCCGGTCCGGATGTGGATGTCTGCGGGACGGCCCCCGAGCATCCTTGTGATGGATGCCCCATTAGACGGAGTTTCCAGATATCATACAAACAGTTTTTATTCATCGATTCATAGGATTATCCGATGGAAGTCACGCTCCGCCAGTTGCGCGCCTTCGCGGCGCTGGCCCGCACCGGAGGCTTTACACGGGCAGCCGAATCCTTGCATATCACCCAATCGGCCCTCAGCGGCCTGATCAAGGAACTGGAATCCCAATTGGGCGTCCGGCTGGTGGATCGCAGCACACGACGCATCCAGCTCTCGGAAGTCGGCCGCGAGTTCCATCCCGTCGCCACGCGGGTGCTCCGCGACCTGGATGGCGCGCTGGACAACATCGATAATCTCAAACGCCTGCGCCGCGGCATCGTCCGGGTTGCTGCCCCCCAGCTCATGGCCAGCACCCTGATCCCTGAAGTCATTGCGGGCTTTCGCCGCGCGCATCCCCACATCCAGGTCCATCTGCTGGACTGCGCCGTGGAACACGCCATCACCCAGGCGGTGCGCGGCGAAGTCGATATCAGCATCGGCCCCCATCGCGAGGGCCTGTCCGATGTCGCGGCCGATCCGCTGTTCGACCTGCCGTTCATGGCCGTCTTTCCCGCCGGCCACCCGCTGGAATCCCTGAAGCAGGTCGGCTGGACGGACCTGATGCGCCACCCGCTGATCGTGCTGCATGGGCAGTTCACCGATCAGCTCGCCATGGATCTCCACCGGCTGTCCTCCACGCAACCGGTGCGCCCCAGCCACGAAGTCACCTTCATGAGCACCGCCTTGAGCATGGTCAACGCCGGCCTGGGTGTGACCGCCTGCCTGCCGTATGCCCAGCGCCTGGTGGACCTCTACGGGCTACGGGCGCGGCCGCTGCATGCCCCCCAGATCCGTCGGAAATTTTTCATCTACAGCCGCCAGCACACGAGCCTGCCGCCTGCGGCCGAAGCCTTCGTGCGCTATCTGCACGAATATGTGGAGGAACGGAACTGGGGGTGAGTCCCCCCGATTCCGCTCACCCGAAGCCCATCGTCAGGCCCGGCTGAACTCGATTTCCCCCTGATGCGCCAGTGTGCCGTCCTGTTCCGCCCACAGCTGCGCGGTCTGGCCGTCCTGAAGGCGGCCGCCCACCTGGAAGGCGCGCGGCGCAATCAGCGGGCGCAGGCCCCGGTAGGACAGCGATTGCACCGCCAGGTCGGGATGAGCCCGGGTGAACGCCCGCGTCATCAGCGTGGCGATCAGGGGGCCGTGGACCACCAGACCAGGATAGCCTTCGACCTCGCGCACGTAGCGGTCGTCGTAATGGATGCGGTGTCCATTGAAGGTGACGGCTGAATAGCGGAACAGCCGCACGGGGTCCGGCGTCACGGTCTGCGTCCATTGCGCATCCGGCGCGGGCTTGACGCCCTGCAACACCGGGGGCGATGGCTCGCGGTAGACGATATCCTGTTCCTCGGCGATGCAGAGCGCCCCATCCTGGGTATAGCGATGCTCGACCGTCATGAACTGCAGGCGGCCGCTGCGCCCCGTCTTTTCGACGATGTCCGCAATCCTGGAGTCCCGCCGGGCAGGCCGCCCCACCACCAGCGGCGCATGAAACCGGATGCGCCCCCCCGCCCACATGCGGCTGAAGTCCCCCGCCGGCGGCAGGAAGGCATCCTGTTGCGGATGGCCGTCGCGCCCCAGACGGGCATAGGCCTCACCGCGCACGAAGAACGCCCAATGCCACAGCAAAGGCAAGGCGCCCGACGGGTCCAGCGGTTCGTCCAGGCTCAACGCGACTCGCTGCGCATGGCCGGGGTCCAGATTGTCATCGCAGGTTTCCGCGCGGCCGATCCAGGACGAGAAATCCATAATCCGATGCTCCAAAAAAAATGCAGCCTGCCGGGGATGCCCGGATCAGGCTGCTTTCACGAGGTTCAGCTCTTGTTCGACGCCAGGGCGGCATCGATCAGATCCTTGCCGATACCGCCCTGGAATTTCTCCCAGACCGGATGCATGGCCGCGCGCCAGGCCGCCACGTCTTCCTTGGACAGGGTCTGGATCTTCGCGGCGCCCGCATCGGCAATGCGCTTGCGATCGCGTTCGTTGATGTCGGCCGCCAGCTTGTTGGCGTATTCCGTGGCGCCCGCCATGGCTTTGCTCAGGCCCGCCTGCACGTCCTTGGGCAAGCCGTCCCACCAGCCGGCATTGGCGATCACCATGTAATCGATGTCGCCATGGTTGGTGACGGCGATGGTCTTCTGCACTTCATGCAGTTTCTGGGTGTAGATGTTGGACCAGGTGTTTTCCTGGCCATCCACCACGCCCGTCTGCAGCGCCTGATAGACCTCGGAGAAGGCCAGTTTCTGGGGGTTGGCCCCCAGTTGACGGAACTGGGCCTCCAGCACGTCGGAGGCCTGGATGCGGAACTTCAGGCCCTTGATGTCTTCCGGGCGGGTGAGCTTGTCCTTGTTGGTGGACAACTGCTTCATGCCGTTGTGCCAGTAGGCCAGACCCTTGATGCCCTTGGACGTCATGGAGTCCAGCAGGCCCTGGCCTGCGGGGCTGGCCTGGAAGCGGTCCACGGCATCCATGTCGTCGAACAGGAAAGGCAGATCGAAGACCTGCAGCTTCTTGGTGTAGCGGTCGAACTTGGACAGCGACGGCGCGATGAGCTGCACGTCGCCCAGCAACAGGGCTTCCATTTCCTTGCCGTCGCCGAACAACTGCGAATTGGGGAAGACCTGGACCTCGACCTTGCCCGGCAGCGCGGCTTCGGCGAGTTCCTTGAACTTCAGCGCCCCCTGGCCCTTGGGGGCCGTCGCCGCCACCACGTGGCTGAACTTGATGACGATGGGAGCGGCCTGGACGGCCGTGGCCGCCAGACTGGCGGACAGCGTGATGCCCAGGGCCAGCGCCAGGCGGGTCAATGTGCGGGATTGCATGGGTTTGTCTCCTTGAAGGTGATGTATCGGTCCGGGTCAGCCGCTGATCGTTCCGGCTGCCGGGCTCTGGTGTGGGGGTCCGGTGCGGCAAGGACCCGGTAGATCATCGGGGCCTCAGAGCGATGCGTCCGAGAGACCCAATTCCTGCAGGATGGCCTGGGTATGTTCGCCCAATGCCGGGATCGCGCCCATCCGGGTTTCTGCGGGGGTGCCGACGCCGGGCGGCAACAGCGCGGGCAGCACGCCCGCCGGGCTGTCGACCGTGGTCCACCGCCCCCGCGCCCGCAGCTGCGGGTGCGCCCACACATCCGCCATATCGTTCATCTGCGCATTGGCGATCTTGGCCTCGTCCAGACGGGCGACGACCTGATCGATGCTGAGCGCGGCGAAGACGCCCAGAATCAGGGCGCGCAATTCGGCGCGAGCGTCCGAGCGCCGGGAATTGGTCGAAAAGCGCGGGTCGATCGCCAGATCCGGCTGCTGCAGGACCTTGTCGCAAAACACCTGCCATTCCCGTTCGTTCTGCAGTCCCAGCATCACGGTCTTGCCATCCCCCGCCGCGAACGGCCCATAGGGATAGATCGTGGCATGCGAGGCCCCGCTGCGGGCGGGCGGCGGGGCGCCGTCGAAGCCGTAGTACATGGGGTAGGACATCCATTCGGCCATGCTCTCCAGCATGGACACGTCGATGTGCCGGCCCTTGCCCGTCTTGCCGCGCTCGATCAGCGCCGCCAGGATGTTGGTGTAGGCATACATGCCGGCCGCGATGTCGGCGATGGAGCAGCCCGCCTTGGCGGGCTCATCCGCAGACCCGGTGACCGACAGGAAACCGGATTCGCTCTGGATCAGCAGATCGTAGGCTTTCTTGTCGCGATAGGGGCCGTCATTGCCGTAGCCGGAAATATCGCACACGATCAGGCGGGGAAAGCGTTCGCGCAGAGCCTCGAAGGACAGGCCCAGGCGAGCGGCCGCCCCCGGCGCCAGGTTCTGCACCAGCACGTCGGCCTTTTCCAGCAGGCGTTCGATGACGTCCGCCGCAGCCGGCTGCTTGACGTCCAGCGCCAGGCTTTCCTTGGACCGGTTCACCCAGACGAAATGGGACGACAGGCCGCGCACCCGCTCGTCGTAGCCGCGCGCGAAATCCCCCGCGCCCGGCCGTTCGATCTTGATGACCCGGGCGCCCAGATCCGCCAGCTGGCGCGTGCAAAACGGCGCGGCAATGGCATGTTCCAGGGTGATGACCGTGATGTCCTGCAAAGGCAGCATGATGTCCTCTTCAGAATGAACGCGGCATGCCCAGCACGTGCTGGCCGACATACGACAGGATCAGGTTGGTGGAAATCGGCGCCACCTGGTACAGGCGGGTTTCGCGGAACTTGCGTTCGATGTCGTATTCGCAGGCGAAACCGAACCCGCCATGGGCCTGCAGGCAGGCATTGGCAGCTTCCCAGGACGCATCGGCCGCCAGCATCTTGGCCATGTTGGCCTGGGCGCCGCAATCCTGGTGCGCGTCGAACAGGGCGCAAGCCTGGTAGCGCATCAGGCTGGCGGCCTCGACGTTGACGTAGGCCTTGGCGATGGGGAACTGCACCCCCTGGTTCTGGCCGATCGGGCGGCCGAATACGACGCGCTCGCTGACGTATTTCTTCGCCCGATCCACGAACCAGTAGCCGTCGCCGATGCATTCGGCCGCGATCAGCGTGCGTTCGGCGTTCAGGCCGTCCAGGATGTACTTGAAGCCCTGGCCTTCCTGGCCGATCAGGTTTTCCTCCGGAATTTCCAGGTCTTCGAAAAACAGTTCGTTGGTTTCGTGATTGACCATGTTCAGGATCGGCCGCACGCTCAGGCCATGGCCGATGGCGGATTTCAGGTCCACCATGAAGATCGACATGCCTTCCGATTTCTTGCGGACCTGATCCAGCGGCGTCGTGCGGGCCAGCAGGACCATCAGATCGGAATGCTGCACCCGGGAAATCCAGACCTTCTGCCCGTTGACCACATAGCGGCCGTCCTTCTTCACGGCCGTCGTCTTGATTTTCGTGGTGTCCGTGCCCGTCGTCGGCTCCGTGACCGCCATGGACTGCAGGCGCAGTTCACCGCTGGCGATCTTGGGCAGCCACTGCTGCTTTTGCGCGGACGAGCCGTGGCGCAGAATCGTGCCCATGTTGTACATCTGCCCGTGGCAGGCGCCCGAATTGCCGCCCGCCCGGTTGATTTCTTCCATGATCACCGAGGCCTCGGTCAGTCCCAGGCCGGAACCGCCGTATTCCTCCGGAATCAAGGCCGCCAGCCAACCGGCCTGGGTCAGCGCATCGACGAATTCCGCCGGATACCCGCGCTGCTCGTCGACACGCCGGAAGTACTCATCGCCGAATTGCGCGCACAGATCGCGAATCGCATCGCGAATGTCCTGATGGTGTCCCGCAGCGTCCAACATGCACAGCCTCTATCGTGAATAAGAAGGAGCAGGATGCAGGAATCGGCCCGGACAGGCAATTTTGTTTTGCCAAACAAGGCCTTTTGGAGATCAGTCGGGTGTGTCGTCCTGCGCGTCCCCGACCAGCAAATCAACCAGTTCCTGCGCGAAGACCGGCAATTCCCCCGCCTCGCGCCAGCAGATGTGCAGCTTGCGCAGCGACCATTCGTCGGTCAGCGCGACGATCCGGATCGGCAAGGTCTGCGCATAGCGCAAGGCGGCGGATTGCGGAATCACGCCGATGCCCACCCGCGCCGCGATCAGGCGGCACACGGCCTCGAAATTGCCGACCTCGACCCGGAACTTCAAGATGCGGCCCAGATCTTCGGCCGCCTTGAGCAAAAACGAGTGAATGGCGCTGGATTCAAACAGGCTGATGAAGTTATCGTCCAACGTCTGCTCGAACGCGCAGGCGGCCTGGCCGGCCAGGGGATGGTCCGGATAGGTGACCAGCACCAGCCGGTCGCTGCGATACGGCAGATAGCGGATACCCGCCCCGCCGCTGCCCTGGGCCGTGATGCCGATGTCCGCCACCCCGTCTGCCACGGCCTTGACGACCTGATAACTGAGGCGTTCGCGCAATTCGACGTTGACGTCGGGGTGGCTGACCAGGTAGCGGCCCAGCACGGCGGGGATGAATTCATTCATGGCCGTCGTGTTGGCGTAGACCCGGACCCGTCCCTTGACGCCTTTGGCATATTCCTGGATCTCGCCGCGCAGATGTTCGAGCTGGCGCAGCACTGTGCGGGCATGCTTGACGAATACCTCTCCGGACGGTGTCAAGGTCACCCCCTGGCTGCCGCGATACAACAGGTCCGTGCCCAGGGCCTCTTCCAGGCTCTTGACCCGGTTGCTGGCGGCCGGCAGCGACAGGAATGTGCGCTCCGCGCCCTTGGTCAGGCTCTGGGCGCCGGCCACGTTGACCATGAGCTGCATGTCGGTGAGGTCAAAGCGTGTCGCCATGGAATGCCGATCCCTTATGGTTTGATGAAGCCAGTCTTCAGCAAACAATAATAGGCAAAAAATTCCCCATGAAGCAAAGTCACTCTTGAAAAAGCCCCGCCGCGCCGACCGCGGGCGCCTGCCGGCAAGGCCGGCCTCCCCTTCCATCCATGCGTCCTTCAGGAAAACCATGTCCCACCCCAGCGCCATCCTGACCCGATTCCTCGCGGATCTCCGCTACGAACATATCCCGGCCCCCGTGCTGCGACGCGCCGAAGACCTGCTGCTGGACTGCCTGGGTTCCATGCTGGCCGGGTCGGGCGCGCGCGCGGTCCAGGCCATCGCGCACTACGGACAGGCCATGGGGCCGCAGCAAGGGCCAGCGGAAAACCTGGTCACGCGCAGCGGCACCAGCCCTGTCTTCGCCGCCATGAGCAATGCCGCCGCCGCCCATATGGTCGAACAGGACGACGTCCACAACGGATCGGTCTTCCACCCGGCCGCCGTCGTCATGCCGCCGGCCATGGCGCTTGCGCAGGCCCAGGGCGCCTCGGGGCGCGATTTGCTGACGGCCATCGTGGCCGGCTACGAAGCCGGCATCCGCATCGGCGAATTCCTGGGCCGCAGCCACTACACCATTTTTCACACGACCGGCACGGCCGGGGCGCCGGCAGCCGCCATGGCCGCCGGTAAACTGCTGGGGCTGGATGCCGCACGGATGCTGCATGCCCTGGGATCTGCCGGCACCCAGGCGGCGGGCCTGTGGGAATTCCTGCGCGACGGCGCGGATTCCAAGCAATTGCACACGGCGCGCGCCGCCGCCAACGGCCTGATGTCCGCCTGGCTGGCCGCGCAAGGCTTCACCGGCGCCAGCCGCATCCTGGAAGGGCCCCAGGGGATGGCGGCGGGCATGTCCCGCGACGCCGACCCGGCCCGCCTGACCGACGGCCTGGGGTCGCGCTGGGCGCTGCTGGAAACCTCCTTCAAATACCATGCGTCCTGCCGCCACACCCATCCCGCAGCCGATGCGCTGTTGTCCGTCGTGCAGGCGCATGACCTGGGCATCGCCGACATCAGCCGGGTGACGGCCCACGTCCACCAGGGCGCCATCGACGTCCTGGGGCCTGTCGTGAACCCGACGACCGTGCATCAATCCAAGTTCTCCATGGGCACGGTGCTGGGCCTGATCGCCAAGCACCGGAAAGCAGGTCTGCAGGAATTCGACGACGCCCCCGCCGATCCGGACATCGCGGATTTCCGCGCCCGCGTCGCCATGCAGCTGGATCCGGAGGTGGATGGCGCCTATCCGCGCCGCTGGATCGGAAAAGTCACCGTCACGACCCGCCAGGGCCAGACGCTGCACGGCCGCGTCGACACCCCCAAGGGCGACCCGGACAATACCTTGAGCCGTCCCGAGATCGAGGACAAGGTCCGCCGCCTGGGGAGTTATCATGATGCGGCTGGCGACACGGATCTGGATGCGCTGATCGGCCGGGTCTGGGGCCTGGCCGATACGGCGCGGGTGGGAGACTTCTGCTCCCGGATCACGCAGCCTGCGCACCCCTGACGGCATCACGATCCCATACGACCCATTGTGCTTTCCGCGACTGATCCAGCCTCCCCGCCACCCGTCTCGTCCGCGCTGACGCTGGCCGCCACCCTGACCATCCAGTCGCTGGTGTCCATGTCCTTGTTGACCTTGCCGGCCATCGCCCCGGTCATCGCGGACGTGCTGCGCGTCCCGGCGGCCTATGTCGGCGTCTACGTGGCCCTGGCCTATCTGGGCGCCATGGCCGCGAGCCTGCTGTCCGGGTCCGCCACCCGACGCTACGGCGCCATCCGCGCCAGCCAGGCCGGCATGGTGATCTGCGCGCTGGGCCTGCTTCTGTGCACGATCGCCTCGGTGCCGGTCATGGCCGTCGGCGCCCTGCTGGTCGGGCTGGGCTACGGCCCCATCACGCCGGCCAGTTCGCACCTGCTGGCCCGCACCACGCCGGCCCACCGCATGTCCTTCGTCTTTTCGATCAAGCAGACGGGCGTTCCCCTGGGCGGCGTGCTGGCCGGCCTGATCGTGCCGGGCCTGGCCCAGTGGACTGGCTGGCAGGCCGCCTTCACGATCGTCGCCGCCGCCAACCTGCTCTGCGCGCTGGCGATCCAGCCCCTGCGACCGGCGCTGGACGCCGACCAGAACCCCCGGCAGAAGCTGTCCGCCGGCAACGGCCTGATCGGACCGCTGAAACTGGTCTTCAGCCAGCGCAGCCTGGCGGTGCTGGCCGGCGTCTCGTTCCTGTTTTCCATCGCCCAATTGTCCCTGACTTCGTATCTGGTCACCTTCCTGAACCACGACCTGGGAATGGATCTGATCGCGGCCGGCTTCATCCTGGCGGTTTCGCAGGCCGCCGGGGTCGGCGGCCGCCTGCTGTGGGGCTATCTGTCGGATCACTACTTCGGTCCGGTCAGGACCCTGGGCGGCCTGTCCGCCTTGATCGCCCTGTGCGCCCTGTGCATCCCGCTGCTGCAGACGATCGACTCGAACATCATCGTGCTGGTCGTGCTGTGCCTGTTCGGCGGCAGCGCCATCGGCTGGAACGGCGTGTACCTGGCCGAAGTCGCCCGCCAGGCCCCGGCCGGCCAGGCCAGCGTCGCCACCGGCGGCACCCTGGCGATGACGTTCCTGGGCGTGGTGGTCGGGCCGCCGATCTTCGGCTGGATCGCATCGCTGTCGGGCAGCTACGGATTCGCCTATGCCACGCTGATGGCGCCGGCGGGCATCTGCCTGATGCTGCTATGGCGGTATCGGGCGGCGTTCGCGCGCTAGCTGCGCAAGCCCTGCGGCATCGCCGGCCTCATACCACGCCCGATGCCGCCTCTCCGATCTCGTCGCCCGGATCGCGCCCCATGGTCTCGCCCAGATAATCCAGGAACGAACGCACGGCCGGCGACATGCCGCGACGCGACAGATACGCGGCATGCACGATGCCCGAGGGCAAGGACCACCCGGGCAGGACGGATTCCAGACGGCCCTGCGCGATGTCCTCGCGGCACATGTAGTCGGGAATGACCCCGATGCCGACGCCCCCCTTGATCGCATACAGCAGCGACAACAAGTCGTCCACGATGCATGCGGCGCGGCACACCGCCTGGCATTGCGCCCCCTGCGGCCCGGCCAGGGAAAAATGAATCTTGCCCGCCTGCGCGGACATCCCTGCCGCATCGAAGCGCTCCAGGTCGGCGGGATGAGCCGGCCTTCCAAGGCGGTGCAGCAGTTCGGGGCTGGCGACCAGCAGGCCGTGGCTCAGGCCCAGCCGCTTGATGATGGCGCTGCCGCTGTCATCCAGGGTTTGGCGCACCCGCAAGGCGACGTCCACGCGTTCGCTGACCAGATCGACCACGCGATTGCTGACTTCGAGTTCCAGCCTGACCAGCGGATGACGCTTCAGGTAGGCCGGGATCAGGGGCGCAATCACCGACTGCGCGAGCGTGACGGGGCAGGACACCCGCAGGGGGCCGCGCGGTTCGGCCAGGATCCGGGAGATTTCCGCGTGCGCCTGATCGGCCTCTTCCCGCACGGCGATACAGTGACGGACGTATTGCTCGCCCGCCAGCGTCAGGGATAGCTTGCGCGTCGTGCGATTCAGAAGTCGCACGCCCAGTTCGGTCTCCAGCCGCGCAATTCGTCTCGACAGGCGCGAGGTCGGCAGATCCAGCGCGCGGGCCGCGCCCACAAAGCTGCCATGCTCCACGACTTCCGCAAAGTACCTCATGTCGTTCAAGTCTTGCATGGTGGATTAGCCTCAAAAATAGAATGCTGTAGCTCACGATAGGCATATTATCGCTTTCGCATTCATAATGGAAAATAACGTCTATCGAAGGTTTCCTTTCCGGACCTCATTCAGACAAGGTATTTCCATGAAACTGCTGCACATCGACTCCAGCATCACCGGCTCCGATTCCATCTCACGCCGCCTGTCCCACGAGATCGTGGCGCAACAGCGGGCCGCGCACCCCGACCTGCAGGTCGCCTATCTGGATCTGGCCGCCCAGGCGCCCCAGCCGCTATCGTTGAATGCCCTTGGCTTCCGGATGCCGGGTCAGGCTGACGCGGCTACCGAGGCCCAGCGCCTGGAAAACGAGGTGTCCGAAGCGCTGGTCAGCCAGTTGCTCGCAACCGATATCGTCGTCATCGGCGCGCCGATGTACAACTTCACGATTCCCGCCCAGCTCAAGTCCTGGCTGGATCGCGTGGCCCAGGCCGGCCGCACGTTCAAATACACCGAAAGCGGCCCGGTGGGCCTGCTGGGCGACAAGACGGTGATCCTGGCGCTGAGCCGAGGCGGCATCTATTCCGCGAACCCGGCCATGGAGCACCAGGAAAGCTATCTGAAATCGATCTTCGGTTTCATGGGCGTCAGCGACATCCGCGTGGTGCGCGCCGAAGGGCTGAACATGGGCCCCGAACACCGCGAACGCGGCCTGGCCCAGGCCCAGGCGGATATCGAGGCGCTGCTGGCCGCCTGATCATTCAGGCCGGCCGTCAAGATACAGAGCGAAGGATGGTGCGACGCAACCGCGCCATCCTGGGGACACGCCCCATCCGCTACCGCCCGGTCAGCGCGGCGGATCGCTGATCCGCGGCAGCGGTACGTTCAATCGTCGACCATGCGCATCGCATTCGTCAGCGAACGCGCGCAAGCCAGAAGCGCGGGAACCATTTTTTCTTCCGCTTCGAGCCGTCCCCAGCGGCTGGTCGGCGCGACTACATGCACGGCGGCGACAGGCCGCCCCTCGTTATTCAGGACAGGGGCCGCCAGCGTCATGTCGCCCAGGAAAAGCTCCTCCTGATTGACCGCATAACCCCGCGCGCGCGCCGCACGCAAAATATCCATCAGCGCTTCCACATCCGTGCACGTATGGACTGTGTGCGCCCGGATCGACTGCCGGCCGATGACACCACGAGCCTCGTCCTCGGGCAGGGCGCTCAGGATGGCCCGTCCGGAACCTGTGCAGTACATGGGAATCCGGCTGCCGGTTGGCATATGGATGGGTATGTAGCGGGCACTGACAAAGCGGGCGATATAGACCATTTCCCCGTCGTCCGGCTCGGTCAGGCAGACCGTCTCCTGGGTGACATTGGAAAGCTCTATCAAAAAGGGAATGGCAATACCGATCAGGGGGTGCAGACTGAGATAGTCGAAGCCCAACTGAAGCGACCGCACCGTCAACTGGTAGCGGCGTGTCTTGCTGTGTGTGCGCAAATATCCCAGTTGCTGCAACGTATACACCATCCGTTGCGCGGAACTGCGATTGATCCCCACCGCATCGGCGATTTCTCCAATGGTCATCGTCCTTCGCGTCGGTCCGAAGGCGCGCAAGACGGCCAGTCCCTTTTCCAAGGATTGATTGAACAGCCTGTCGGCGACCGATTTTTCATGCATGAGCCAGGACACCTATCTCCAATTACGGGTATGAGTATAGCTTTTCGTCTTTAATAAATCGCTATGCGATTACATAAATGTGATTAGTGGTTAATACCAATTCATAAGCGATCTGCCACACACTATCTTTGAACCGAGGTCAGCCCGGCTACGGGTCGCACAACAGCTAGGCTGTGTCACAACAGAACGCCGCCCATCCGCATGCATGCTCCGGGTACGCGCTCATACTCGGAGTACATACCGATGACCAGAACGACACCCTTTCTCCAGTTCGCAGTCGCATCCCTCTGCATCACCGCCGGCCTGCTGATCGCCCCCGTCAGTGCGGAAACACTCAAGGTGGGCGCTACCTCGACGGGCATCCCATTCACATTTCTCAACGTCAAGACCGGACAGATCGAAGGCATGATGGTCGATGTCGCCGATGCCGTGGCAAAAGTCTCAGGCAATCAGGCCGAGATCAAGCAAACGGTATTCTCCGCGCTCATTCCTTCGCTGACCACCAAGAAAATCGATTTCATTTCCGCAGCCATGATCCAGACGCCGGCCCGAGCAGAAGTGGTCGACTTCACGGACTCCGTCTATGACAAGTACGGAGACGGACTCATCGTCAAACAGGGAGAAACCGCAGACATCAAGTCGCTGGACGACCTGCAAGGGAAAACACTGGGTGTGCAGGCAGGCACCGTCTACTACAACATCGCCACCAAAAAGGGCGGCTTCAAGGCTATCCGAACCTATGATTCGATCGCGGACATGGCTCGCGACCTGGCGTTGGGGCGTATCGACGCGGGGCTCGGCGACAAACCGATCATGGCCTACCAGATCAAGACCGGAAATCTCAAAGGAGTCGAACTGGCGCCGCACTACGCATCCATCCAGGTGGGCCACATCAGTCTGGTGGTTCGCAAAGGCGACACCAAGCTGCTCAACACCCTGAATGCCGCGATCGCCAAGATCAAGGCCAATGGCGAGCTGGACAAGATCATCGCCAAATGGGGTATCTGAGCCTGTAAGGAGGCGGTATGGACGAAGCAGTGCTCCACGTGCGCGAATTCCTGCCCATCCTGCTGGAAGGCGCAATCATCACCATCCAGATCACGATCCTGTCGTTCCTGCTCAGCAGCGTGATCGGCTTGGTCATGGCGCTGCTTCGTGTCAGCCATATCGCCGCGCTGCGCGCGATCGCAAAGACCTACATCAACATCATCCGCGGGCTGCCCATCATTGTGCAGCTCTTCTACATCTACTTCGTCCTGCCGGATTTCAACATCGAGCTCAGCGCATTCCAGTCGGGTGTCATCGGGCTCGGCATTGCCTACAGCGCCTACCAGGCCGAAAACTTCCGGGCCGGGATCGAGGCCGTCGACCCGGGTCAGCGAGAGGCTGCGCAAGCGATCGGCATGCGGATGCCGCTCATGATGCGCCGAGTCATCCTGCCTCAGGCATTCAAGATCGCGCTTCCCCCCTACGGAAATATCCTCGTCATGATGTTGAAGGACTCCTCCCTGGTCTCGACCATCACCGTGGCGGAACTGACCCGCCAGGGGCAGCTGATCGCAACCTCCACCTTCCAGAACACCACTGTCTACACCATGGTCGCCATCATGTACCTGATCCTGAGTCTGCCGCTGGTCTGGGTGCTCAACCGCATCGAGGCGCGCCTCAAGACGAGGAAGGCCCATGATTGAAGTCTCCAATCTTCAAAAATCCTTCGGCGATCATGCCGTCCTCAAGGGCGTCTCGCTCAGTGTGGAGCCCGGCGAGGTGGTCTGTCTGATCGGCCCTTCGGGGTCCGGAAAATCCACGATCCTGCGCTGCCTGAACGGACTCGAATCCTACGACGGGGGAGAAGTCCGCATCTCCGGCCGCCTCGTCGACCAGTCCTCCAAAGACATCCACAGCATCCGCGCGTCACTTGGGATGGTGTTCCAGCGCTTCAACCTGTTCAACCATCGGACCGTCATGCAGAACATCATCGAAGGCCCGGTGTACGTCAAACACGAGACCGTCGACCAAGCCCGTTCCAGGGCTGCCGCGCTGCTGGACAGAGTCGGCCTGAAAGGCCGGGAAGATGCGTATCCGACCGAACTGTCGGGCGGGCAACAACAGCGGGTCGCCATTGCCCGCGCGCTGGCGATGCAGCCCGATGCCATGCTGTTTGATGAACCCACCTCCGCCCTCGACCCGGAACTGGTGGGCGACGTGCTGCACGTCATGCGCGACCTCGCCGAGGAAGGCATGACGATGGTGGTCGTCACGCACGAAATGGGCTTTGCTCGCGAAGTATCCGACAGAGTCTGCTTCCTGTATGACGGCCGCATCCTGGAGGAAGGACCATCCAAGCAGGTCCTGGGACACCCGGAGAACCCCCGCACACAGGACTTCCTGAAGCGGGTCCTGCACCCCGATGCCCAGGGAGAGGACGCATCATGACACCGGTTCGCCCCGCGAGCGCCCATCCCGACGCGGCTTCCTACTGGATGGACACGGCAATACCCGCACAGGCAGCCCCCGCCCTGACAGAAAGCCGCAGCACCGACGTGTTGATCGTCGGCGCCGGCTTCACCGGATTATCGACGGCCTTGCACCTGGCGCCATCCGGCGCATCGACGATGGTGATCGATGCGCACCAACCAGGCTGGGGAGCCTCGGGCCGCAACGGCGGCCAGGTCAACCCCACCCTGAAATACGACCCGGATGAACTCATCGCCATGTTCGGCGACCGCGCGGGCCGGCTCATCCACACCATCGCGACCTCGGCCGACCAGGTCTTCGATCTGATCAACCATCACCGGATAGACTGCAACCCGGTCCGGAGCGGCTGGCTTCAGGTCAGCTATAAAAAATCCGGCATTCCGGCGCTACACCGCCGCGCACGCCAATGGCAGGATCGAGGCTACTTCGCCGACTCACTGGACAGCATGGCCACCCAACGACTGACGGGGACGCGGGCCTTCCACGGAGGCTGGATCGACAGGCGCGCAGGCAGCCTGCATCCCTTGTCCTATGTGCGAGGTCTTCACCAGGCCGCTCTGGCCGCAGGCGCCCAGGTGTTCGGCGACAGCCCCGTCACACGACTCTCACGCCAAGGCGATAAATGGCTGGCGCGCCTGGCAAACGGCGCCCGCATCACGGCCGACCAAGTCGTCCTGGCAACGAACGGCTACAGCGACGCCTTGCTGCCCGGGCTTTCGCAAACCATCCTCTCGGCCAACAGCTTCATCATCGCCACCTCGGCGCTGGGCGACAAAACGCGGCATATCCTGCCATCCGGAGAAACGCTGTCCACGGCGGAACGCCTGCTGATCTATCTGCGCAAGGAAGCGGATGGGCGCTTACTGCTGGGCGGCCGGGGCCTTTTTGACGATCCTGCGGGGGCCGGCGACTTCGCCCACATCGAGCGGTCGATGACGCGCATATACCCCGATCTCGCACCCTTTCACTATGAATACCGCTGGGCCGGCAGAATCGCCATCACACGAGATTTTCTGCCCCATGTCCACCGCCCGGCCCCCGGCATGCTGGTTGCGCTGGGCTACAACGGGCGCGGCGTGGCCGCAGCCACAGTCATGGGGATCCACCTGGCGCGACTTCTCGTCAACGGCGACGAGACGGAATTTCCATTCCCGATCACACCGCTCAGGAAAATTCCGCTGCACGGCGCCTTGCAGCATTTCTATATCTCAGCCGGGGTGGCGTGGTACGGCCTGCTTGACCGGCTGGCACGCTAGACATGCCGGCGCCACGCCATCCTTGGCGACGCCGCTGACGACGCCGATCCGGCTCAGACGAACATGCCGCCGGACGCCTCGATGCGCTGAGCGTTGACCCAGCGGCTGTCGGGCGACAACAGGGCGGCGATCAGATCGCCGATATCATCCGGTTTGCCGGCGCGGCCGAGCGCCGTCACGGAGGCCACGAAAGCATTCATTTCCCGATCGTCGCGGACGGCGCCGCCATGGAAATCGGTCTCGATGGCGCCCGGCGCAATGGTATTCACCGCGATGCCGCGCGGCCCCAGTTCCTTGGCCAGATAGCGCGTCATCACTTCGACGCCGCCTTTCATCACGGCATAGGCGATGAAATTGGGCAGCGAAAAGCGGGTCAGGCCGGAAGACACATTCAATATCCGTCCGCCGTCGCGCAACAGGGGCAGCAAAGCCTGGGTCAGGAAGAACGGGCCTTTCAGATGGATGCGCATCATCTCGTCGAATTGCGCTTCGGTAGTCTCGGAAAATGAGGCATAGATCCCCATTCCCGCATTGTTGACCAGATGATCGAAACCGGTGCTTTGCCAATGGCCGGACAAGGTCTCCCGGACCTGCGCGGCGAATCCGGCAAAACTGCCGCTGTCGGCGACATCGAGCTGCAGCGCGACCGCTCGCCGCCCTTTATCCTGGATACGGGACACGACCTCGTCGGCCGACGCCCGGTCGGTGTGGTAAGTCAACAGCACGTCGCTGCCTCGATCGGCCAGCTTGAGCGCCGCATCCCGGCCCAGGCCGCGGCTGCCGCCGGTGATGAGTGAAATGGTGGAGGGCATGGTGGCTCCTTCGGTTCAGGGTTTCGTTGAATGGAGATGTCATTCTATTGAACGGAACCAATGCTATAAATACGGATAATTTGAAAACATTGTTCGCCCCAAGGAGCCAATCAAGCCCATGGACCGCATTCAGGATATGCAGGTGTTCAAGCGCGTGGCCGAACTCAGCGGCTTCAGCGCGGCGGCCGACAGCCTGGGCCTGCCCAAGGCGACGGTGTCCGGCGCCGTGCGCCGGCTGGAAGACCGGCTGGGCGCCCGCCTGCTGCACCGGACCACGCGCCGGGTGAGCCTGACGCGGGACGGCGAGGTGTTCTACCAGCGCTGCTGCGACCTGCTGGCCGATATGGAGGAACTGGAAGCCCTGTTCCTGAGCGGCGACGAGGCGCTGAGCGGCGTCATCCGCACCGACATGTCCAACGGCATCCTGCAGAACATGATCCTGGCCCGGCTGCCCGGATTCCTGGACGCCCACCCCCTGCTCCGGGTGGAGATGAGCAGCACCGACCAGTTCGTCGACCTGGTGCGCGGCGGATTCGACTGCGTGTTCCGGGTGGGCGAGCCCGGCGACGTGAATCTGGCCGCGCGCCGGCTGGGGCGCCTGCCGTTCGTCAACGGCGCGAGCCCTGCCTATCTCGAACGCCACGGCGTGCCGCGCACGCTGGACGATCTGCGCCGCCACCGGCTGATCCATTATGTCGGTCATCTGGGGGCGGACGACCCGGGATTCGAGTACCCCGTCCGCGACGGGTACGGCCTGCTGCCCATGCCGGGCGCGCTCACGGTCAATCACGTCCACGCCTACGAGTCGGCCGCGATCGCGGGCCTGGGCATCATCCAGGCGCCGGAGGCGCGGATGCGGCAACTGATCGAAAGCGGCCAGATGGTCGAGATCCTGCCGCAATACCGCCCGCGGTCCCTGCCGGTGTCCGTGCTCTACCCGGGGCGCCGCCACCTGGCGCGGCGCACCCTGGCGTTCATGGACTGGGCGCAGTCCATCATTGATCCCATCCTGGTGAAGGACTGACCCGCCTTGGGCCGGGGCCGCAGTTCCAAAGCTTATCGGTTCCTGTAGTTCAGGGCCACGAACCTGTAGGCGCCGTCATCCGCACCGATGCGGCCCATCCCCGGAAAGGGAACATGCGCGCCGGCCACCAGCTCGCGGGCCTTGGACAGCGCAGCGAACTGCCGGGCGCGCTGCGTGGCGGCCCCGGGCTGGTCGACATCATAGAGAATGGTGATGCCGGGCTTTGCGAACTGCAGCGACTCCACATGGACCAGATCGCCGATGAAGGTCATGGACTGCCCCCTGCTCTCCACGCGGTAGAGACTATGGCCTGGCGTATGGCCCGGCGCGGGAATCGAGCGGATGCCCGGCAGGATCAGCGTGGGTCCCGAGAAGGGCCGCAACTTGAAGCCCATGTCCGTTCAAGCGACGATGACGCGATCGTAGGCCCGATCCCGGACGGCTGCGTGGCCGCGCCCCTCCAAGCGGCCCCACGCACCGGCGATGCGGTCGATGGCGCTTCGCAGCTCGGCCGCAGGCCGCGACCAGGGCAACCGCACGAACGCGTCCAGCCCGCCGCTGGGGGAAAAGACCGGGCCGGGCGAAACGACGACCTGGCTGCGCGTCAGGGCGGCGGCCAGAGCGGTCGCGCCCCGGTGCGGCAACTCGCACCATAAGGCCAGACCGCCCGAGGGCGGCGCGAACCGCCAGTCGGGCAACTGCGCCGACACCGCCTCGATCAGGGCATCGCGCTGGGTGCGCAGGCGTTCCAGATGTCCCGCCGAGACCGTCCCCCGGCGCAGCAGATGCGCCGCTGCAAGCTGCTCGACCACGGGCACGCCCAGATCCAGCGACATGCGGGCCCGGGGCACCCGCTCCACGCGGGGGCGCGGGACGCGGATCCACCCCACGCGCAATCCGCCCCAGAACGCCTTGCTCATGCTGCCCAGGGTGAAAGCGTCCGGGTCGAAGGCCGCGAAAGGCGGGGGCATGGGCCCGCCATCCAGGGCCAGGGCGTGGTGAGTCTCGTCCACGATGGCGAGGGTGCCGTGGGCGCGCAGATGCGCGCCCAGCCGCTCGCGCTGCTCCGCGCCCATCAGCGCCCCCGTGGGGTTCTGGAAGTCAGGAATGAGATAGGCGAAATCCGGCCGCACCTGCCGCACCGTATCCAGGAGGCTGGACAGATCCCAGCCGTTCGCATCCAGGAGGGCCTCGTGCAACTGCATGCCCGAGGCCCTCAGCATTTCGGCGGCATTGGGGTAGGTGGGGGACTCGACCAGCGCATGGCCGCGGCGCGGAGCGAAGGCGCGCACGACCACGCTGGCGGCGGTCAGCGCACCCGGGGTGACCACGATCTGCGCCGGATCGGTGGGCAATCCCCTCGCTGCATAGGAGTCGGCGACCGCCTCCTGCAGCACCGGCAGGCCGGACGGAAAGTATCCGTGCCCGCCCAGATAGGCGGGCAGGTCCGAGAGCGCCGCCGTGTAGGCCGCCATCACTTCGGCCGGGGCCGAGTCGGCCGCGCAACTGAGGTCGATCCACCCCGCGCCGGCGCCGCCCGCAACCAGGACGCGGTCGTGTGCCCGCTCGCGGCCGCCGGGCACCGCGGTGAATGTCCCGGAACCCTGCGCTGCATGCGCAAAGCCATTGTCGCGCAAGGCGGCATAAGCGCGCGTCGCCGTGGTGCGGGACAAGCCGAGAGCCGCAGCCAGTTCCCGTTCGCTGGGCAGGCGCACCCCGAGAGGGATCCGGCCGTCCCCGATGAGCAGCGTGAGCGTATCCGCCAGCCCCGCATAGGCCGGGCCCTGGGGGAGGCTGCCCACGAGCTGTCGCACGCGGCGCGCGGAAATGGCTTCTTTCATATCAGGCCACTTTCTGATAATTGGCTATTTTCAACAATGCCAATTATAGGCAAGATGGACGCCATGGATACTTCTGCTGAACTTGCCCAGCTTGGGCCGCTCGAACAACTCCGCACGGGAAGACTGGCCCGGCGGCTGATTCAATTGACGGTCGGGCTGTCTCTTTACGGCGTCTCGATGGCGATGATGATACGCGGCAACCTCGGGCTGGCGCCCTGGGATGCGCTGCACATCGGCGTGACCGGACATCTCCCGCTCAGCTTTGGCGAGGTGGTCATCGGCCTCTCGTTCCTGGTGCTCTTGCTGTGGATTCCTCTGCGCGAAATCCCGGGCATCGGCACGCTGGCCAATGCCCTGATCATCGGCGCCGTCGCCGACCTTGCATTGCAGAACCTGCACACGCCCGAGCACTTCGTGGAACGCCTGGCCCTCACGGCGGGCGGCGTCCTGCTGTGCGGTCTGAGTTCGGCGCTGTACATCGGGGCTCAGCTGGGGCGCGGCCCCCGGGACGGCCTGATGACCGGCCTTCACCGCGTGACGGGACTTTCGCTGCGCCTGGTGCGCACCGGACTGGAACTGGCGGTGCTGCTGGTGGGACTTCTTCTGGGCGGTTCAGCGGTGTTCGGCATCGGCACGGTCCTGTTCGCGCTGAGCATCGGCCCGCTGACGCAGGCCCTGCTGTCGTGGCTATTGGTCCCCGCCCACCCGGACGCCGGCTCGTAGCGCCCCCGGACACGCGCCCGGGGGCGGCGCGTCACTCCACCGTCACGCTTTTCGCGAGGTTGCGCGGCTTGTCCACATCCGTGCCCCGGGCGCAGGCCGTGTGATACGCCAGCAACTGCAGCGGCACGGTATGCAGGATGGGGGACAGCTTGCCATAGTGTTCGGGCATCCGGATGACGTGCATGCCCGGAGCGCCCACGATCTGCGAATCGGCATCGGCGAACACGTAGAGTTCGCCGCCGCGCGCCCGCACTTCCTGCATGTTGGATTTCAGCTTTTCCAGCAATTCGTCGTGCGGCGCCACCGTGACCACCGGCATGGCGTCGGTCACCAGGGCCAGCGGGCCGTGCTTCAGCTCGCCGGCGGGATAGGCCTCCGCGTGGATGTAGCTGATTTCCTTCAGCTTCAGCGCGCCTTCCAGGGCGATCGGATAATGCATGCCACGCCCCAGGAACAAGGCGTTTTCCTTGCTGGCAAAGCGTTCGGCCCAGGCGATGATCTGCGGTTCCAGGGCCAGCACGGCGGCGATGGCCGCCGGCAAGTGGCGCAGGGACTTGACGGCCTGCTGTTCGGCGCCGTCATCCAGCCTGCCTTGGGTCTGCGCCAGCACCAGGGCCAGCAGATACAGGGCGGTCAACTGGGTGGTGAAGGCTTTGGTGGAGGCCACGCCGATTTCCACCCCTGCCCGGGTGATGAACGCCAGCTTGCATTCGCGCACCATGGCGCTGGTGGCCACGTTGCAGATGGTCAGGGTCTGCTCCATGCCCAGGCTGCGGGCGTGCTTCAGTGCCGCCAGGGTATCGGCGGTTTCGCCGGACTGGGAAATCGTCACGACCAGGGTGCGGGGGTCGGGCACGCTGGTGCGGTAGCGGTATTCGCTGGCGATTTCGACATTGACGGGAATCCGAGCAACGGACTCGATCCAATACCGCGCCGTCAGACCCGCGTAGTAGCTGGTGCCGCAGGCCAGGATCAGCACCCGGTCCACCGCCTTGAAGACCCCATGGGCGCCATCGCCGAACAGTTCAGGCATGATCGCGTCGATCCCCTGCAGGGTGTCGCCCACGGCGCGCGGCTGCTCGAAGATTTCCTTCTGCATGAAATGGCGGTAGGGGCCCAGTTCGGCCTCGCCCGTATGGACCTGGACGGTATGCACGGATCGCTCCACCGGCTGGCCCTGCGCATCGCTGACCCACACGCGGGAAAGCTGCAGGTCCACCACATCGCCGTCCTCAAGATACATGATCTGATCGGTCGTACCCGCCAGCGCCAGCGCATCCGACGCCAGATAGTTGCCCTGGTCGCTGCAGCCCACTACCAGGGGCGAACCCTGGCGGGCACCGACCACGCGGTGCGGTTCCTGGGCGCAAAACACGGCGATGGCATAGGCGCCTTCCAGGCGCCGGGTGGCCTGCTGCACGGCGGCAAACAGATCGCCGTCATACAGATGGTCCACCAGATGGGCGATCACTTCCGTATCGGTCTGGCTGTGAAAGGTATAGCCGGCCGCCTGCAGTTCCGCCCGCAGCGCGTCATGGTTTTCGATAATGCCGTTGTGCACCAGCGCAATGCGCGGCGCCCCGTTTTCCGGACCGGAAAAGTGCGGGTGGGCATTATGCGTCAGCGGCGCCCCATGCGTGGCCCAGCGGGTATGGGCGATGCCGGTCAAGCCCTGGACATGGTCCTGAGTGGTCTGGGCGGCCAATTCAGCCACCCGCTGGGTGCTGCGCACCCGCTGCAGGCCGGTGCCGGTGTGCACTGCCACGCCGCAGGAATCGTAGCCGCGGTATTCCAGGCGGCGCAGGCCTTCCAGCAGGATGGGAACAATGTTGTGACGCGCAACGGCGCCGACGATGCCACACATAAGGGTGCTCCTGAATTTGAATCACGGGGACGAAGGGAGACGAGCCGCTCACCCAAGTCCTGCTCAGCCGCTATTGTGTCCCGAGCATAAAGAAATTTGATTTCTATTTTTTATTCATTATGAAATTATATTTCACTTATCAAATGAAGTGAAATATAATTTCAATTCCCTTTCCAAAGACCCCGCCATGATCGACACTGCCGCCCCGCCCGGGCTCGACGACCTGGACCGCCGCATTCTGGATCAGCTGCAGCAGGATTGCTCATTGAGCAACCTGGAGCTGGCCGCCCGCGTGCATGCGTCGCCACCGACCTGTCTGCGCCGCGTGCGCAAGCTGGTGCAATCCGGCCTGATCCTGCGCCAGGTCGCCCTGCTGGATCCGGCGCGCCTGGGAGCGGCGCTGACCGTCATCATCGAGGTCTCGCTGGACGCCCAGGCAGCCGAGCAACTGGATGCGGTCGAGGCCAGCCTGATCAGCGAGCCCGCCATCCAGCAGTGCTACCGCGTCAGCAGCGGCCCCGATTTCGTGCTGGTCGCCCAGGTCGCCGACATGAGCGCCTACCAGGATCTGGCGCTGCGCCGTCTGACGGGCGACCCCAGGATCCGCAACGTCCGCAGCTTTTTCGCCACAGACCGCAGCAAATTCGACACATCCATTGCAGTGAGTGGTTAAGGGTTAGTACCTATGCTATAGTAGCGGATTGCCTGTTTTCTGACCTCCTGACCTTGGCTTGCGCCGGGTGTTCCAGCAGTTGGCGTCCCGCATCGACGGATCCACGCCCGGAACACGATACCGATGCGCTATTTTGGGTTGACCCGGTCGGCGCATGCGACTGATCTCTGCGGCAGACATCCGCAGCAGCAACCCGGCGGGGCCATCTCTGGCGCCCCGCAGCCCATCGCCCGCCCTCGCGGGCCCAAGGAAATCATGTCTTTCGACTCTCTGGGGCTCGGCCCCAAGCTCGTGTCCGCTCTTCAGGAACAGGGCATCTCCACTCCCACCTCCGTGCAATCCGCCGCCATCCCCAAAGCGCTGGCCGGGCAGGACCTGATGGTGTCTTCGCAAACCGGCAGCGGCAAGACCGCCGCCTTCATGTTGCCCTCGCTGCAGCATCTCAGCCACCGCACCGGCCCCGGCGGGCGCGGCGTGCAGGTGCTGGTGCTGACGCCCACCCGTGAACTGGCGATGCAGGTGGCCGACGCCACCCGCGCCTACGGCAAGCATCTGGATGGCCTGCGCGTGGCCACGGTCGTCGGCGGCATGCCCTACGGCGCCCAGATCAAATCCCTGTCCAAGCGCGTGGACGTGCTGGTGGCGACCCCGGGCCGCCTGATCGATCACCTGCAGGCACGGCGCGTGAACCTGTCCACCGTGCAGACGCTGATTCTGGACGAAGCCGACCGCATGCTGGACATGGGTTTCATCGAAGACATCGAAACCATCGTCGGCGCGACGCCGGACGAGCGCCAGACCCTGCTGTTTTCCGCCACACTGGACGGCACGGTGGCCAAGCTGGCCGCCAACCTGATGCACGAGCCGCATCGCATCGAAATCGCCTCCGCCCAGCAGAAGCACACCAATATCACACAGCACCTGCTGTACGCGGACGACCGGGCCCACAAGCTGCGCCTGCTGGACCACTTGCTGCGCGACACCACTCTGGACCAGGCCATCGTCTTCACCGCCACCAAACGCGGCGCCGATGACCTGGCCGACCACCTGTCCGAAGAAGGCTTCGCCGCCGCCGCCCTGCACGGCGACATGAACCAGCGCCAGCGCACCCGCACCCTGGGCCTGCTGCAAAACGGCCGTGTGCGCGTGCTGGTGGCCACGGACGTCGCCGCCCGCGGCATCGACGTGCAGACCATCACCCACGCCGTCAACTACGACCTGCCCATGCAGGCCGAGGACTACGTGCACCGCATCGGCCGCACGGGCCGCGCCGGCCGCGACGGCCAGGCCATCACCCTGGCGGTGACGGCCGAACGCCACAAGATCCGCCGCATCGAGCAATTCATCGGCCAGTCCATCCCCATGGAAACCATCCCGGGCCTGGAGCCGCGCCAGTCGGTCCGCCCGACCTGGAAGGACCGCCCGAACCAGAACCGGCCGCGCAGCGGCAAACCCGGGGGCGGCTACCAAGGCCGCAAGCCCTGGCAGCAGGACCGGGACGCCGCCAACGGCGATTCCCGCGCCAGCGCCCGTCAGCCCTGGCAACAGGATCGGAATGACGCCGCCGGCCCCAGCCACGGCGCCCGCAAACCCTGGCACAAGGACCGGGATGCGGCATCGCGTCCCCACGCCGGCGCCGCCAAGCCCTGGCACAGTGAACGGTCGCAGGCCGACGACGACACCCGTCCCGCCCGCGCTTCGCGCAGCCACGGCGCGCGCCAGTCCGACTGGACGACCACTGATGCCGCCTCGCGGCCCAGCCACGCTCGCCGCCCGGACGCCCGCGCCGACCACGGCCAGCGCGGCCCGCGCAGCGACAAGGTCGGCGCCAAATCCACCTTCAAGCGCCAGGCCCGCCAGGACCAGGACAAAAAGCCGGCCCAGCGACCGCGCTTCGCCTGAACCGGCGCGGGCCGCGATCACAAGGCCCTGCCGGTTCCGTAGTCCATCCGCCCCGAGCACTCGCACAGAGCGCTCGGGGCGATCTGTTTGAGGAACACTCGCTGGCCCGCGTCGAAACCCGGCGCGCACTCCCGCGCCGACATCCGGCCCGGGCCCCCTGCCCTGCTGCTATGCTTCGACCCATGACCGAACTGCCCGCCATCCAGATTCCCGCCCACTTGCCCGAGCCCGATGCCACCGCCCGCCAGCACGGCCTGCAGGTGCAGGCCATGCTAAGCCAGCGGATTCATGCCGCGGGCGGCTGGCTGCCCTTTGATGCCTGGATGCAGGCTGCCCTGTACGAGCCTGGCCTGGGCTACTACAGCGCGGGCAGCGCCAAATTTCATCAGGATGGAGACTTCACGACCGCGCCGGAAACAAGCCCCTTGTTCGGTCAGGCCCTGGCCCCGCAGGTAGCGCAGATCCTGGCCGCCAGCGACAGCCGCACCGTGCTGGAGTTCGGCGCCGGGTCCGGCGCTCTCGCAGCCGCCCTGATCCCGGCCCTGCACGCGCAGGGGATCACGGTCGACTATCAGATCCTGGAGTTATCCGCCGACCTGAGGGCCAGGCAGCAGGCGCGGCTTGCCCCCTGGGGGACGCACGTGCAATGGCTGGATACGCTGCCCTCGGCCTTCCAAGGCTGCGTGCTGGCCAATGAAGTGCTGGACGCCATGCCGGCCATCCTGTTTCGCTGGAATGCCCAGGGCGGCCTGGACGAACTGGGTGTCATCCACGACCCGGACCCTCAGGCCATTGTCCCGTTCGCCTGGGCGCCGCGCGCGGCAGGCCCGGACCTGTCGGCTGCGATGGCCGCCCGCATGCCGCCCCTGCCCGGCTACCAGTCGGAAGTCAATCTGCAGGCGGAAGCCTGGACCCGAGACCTGGGCCGCTGGCTGAGCCGCGGCGCTGCCCTCCTGATCGACTATGGATTTCCTCAAGCCGAGTACTACCACCCGCAACGCCTGCGCGGCACCCTGATGTGCCACTTCCGCCATCACGCCCACGACCAGGCCCTGATCCTGCCGGGCCTGCAGGACATCACCGCCCACGTGGACTTCACCGCCATGGCGGACGCCGCGCTGGACGGCGGCCTGGACGTACTGGGCTACACGTCGCAGGCGCGCTTCCTGATGAACACGGGCCTGACGGACCTGATCCGCGCCCCCGGCGACGATCCGGCCCAGCGCGCGCGCCAGTTGGCCGCCCTGAATACGCTGCTGTCCGAGGCCGAGATGGGTGAGTTGTTCAAGGTGCTGGCCATCGGGCGCGGCCTGGAGGGCCCGCTGCGGGGGTTCACGCGCGGCGATCGGCGCGACCGGCTGTAAAGCCCTGCGCCACCGTCAGCCCGAAGCTGTTCATCAGGCGTCGCGTGGCGAAATCCGGCGGCCCGTCGGTAAAGACCGCCTCGTCGGCGGCATCGGGATGCAGTGCGTGATCCACGCGGGGCAACAGGCTGCGGGCATGACGCGCGATGGCCTCGGCGGGATCCAGCCAGTCCACAGGCCAGGGCGCCAGTCTCCGGAATACATTCACCAGGAAGGGATAATGCGTGCAGCCCAGCACCACGATGTCGGTGCGGGCGCCGCCGTCTTCCGTGAAGCAGGGCGCGATCTCGGCAGCCACCGCGTCGTCGCTCACAGGCAGGCCGCGCACATAGGCTTCCGCCATGCGCGCCAGCCGGGGCGATCCCACGAGACCCACATGGCATTTCGAGGCGAAAGACTGGATCAGGTCGCGCGTGTAGTCGCGCTGCACCGTGCTCGGCGTCGCCAGCACCGACACCCGCCCGGACCGCGTGCGCTCAGCCGCCGGCTTGATGGCCGGGACCGTGCCGACGAACGTCATGGCCGGGTACGCCACGCGCAGCGCCGCGCCCGCCACCGTGAACGCGGTATTGCAGGCGACGATGCACAGCGCCGGGGCATGATCGCGCAACAGCCCGGCGAACAGGTGCACGATGCGGTCCCGCAGGGCATCCTCGGCCCAGCCGCCGTACGGAAATCCGGCGTTATCGGCGACGTAGACGAAGCGCCGCTCGGGCATCAGCACCCGGGCCTCTCGCAGCACGGTCAGGCCGCCGATGCCGGAATCGAAGACGAGGACGGGTTGGTCCGAATCGGCATTCATCAATGCGGGCATGAGGGAGTCGTGGCGGAAAAGAAGGATTGTCCTCCTTTTTGAGACGGCCGGAATCCCGGGGCCAGGCCGCCGGCGGTCAGAACGCGTGGTTCACCTGGACATGCAGGCCGTGATCCCGCACCCCGCCGCCCACGCGACCGGCATAGCCGATCTCCACACGCGTCGCCTGCGTGCGCATCAGGCTCGCCCGCGCTTCCAGCTTAAGGGCATCGCGCGCGGCCGGGACCCCTGAAACATCAAATGCCGGGCCGCCGGCGTATGCCAGCCGCGCCTGCGGAGCCAGGCCGCCCCAGCCATGGATCCAGCCCGCTCCCGCCATCAGGCGCAGGTCCCCGGCGCTGGTCGCCAGGGCCCATCCCGTCCGCACGCCCAGCGTCGTCTCGGTGCTGGAGGACCGGCCCGATCGCCCCGACAGAGCGGCATCGCCGGCCTCGTCGAATCCGCGCATGGACTGCCAGGCTTGCGCCGCCTCCGCATAAGGCTCCACCTCCACGGCGCCCAGCGCCCGCGCATACCCCAGTTGAGCAAACACCTGCGTCGTCCAGCCGCTATAGCGCGCCGTCTGCCGGCCCAGGCCCGCCACCGCGACCTCGCGGCGCGTATCCGCCACATGCCAGGACTGCCCGACCCCGCCACGCAGGCGCCAACGACCGGAAGCCAGACCACCATAGGCCAATGCGTGGTAGCCGTCGAGCTGCGCCTCGTTGCTCGCCTCGGCGCGCACGCGCGAGCGCGTGTAGCCTAGCGCCACGCCCGCCCGCGCGCCGGAATGCCACGACACGTCGCGGCCGATCAGCAGGCCGCTGGCCCGTCGGTCCGCATCCTGTGCAATGCCGGCGCCGTCATGCCGACTCCAGCCTGTCACCGCCCGCCCCCACAAGCCGTTCCCGCCCCGCGCCGTTGAAGACGCCCCCGCCGCACTGGACGGTCCGTCATCCATTGCCAGGCGCCCCATGACTTCGCCACGCGCCAAACGCACGTCTTCGAACAGCATCGCGCGCACAGTCGCATGCAGTTCGCCCGAGAGCTGGTCATACAGGCCCGGCGCCAGCTCCGCGTCACGCAGGTCGATCAGGGCCTCGTAGGGCACTGCCCCAGCGCCCATGGACTCGATCGACGCTGCTGCGCCGCGCTGATTGTCCGTGCGCCCCAGCGAGGCGAAACTCGTCGCGTTCCGGGTCACGGTCAGGTCGAACTGCGTCGACACGGGCTGGACGAGCGCCAAATCCGCGAAAACGTAGTCGCTGCGCAATGCCAGGCCGGGCCCGCTGACGGTTCCGCCCACTGTCATGAAGGTCATCGTGCGGCCCAAGGAACCGCCCCGCAGCCCCAGCACCTGGACCTCGCCGCCCTGCAGGTCGGCATTGCCCTGGACGTCCAGCCGATCCGCGTTGCCCGCGCCGTCGATTTCGATCTCCAGCACCGAACCGGGCGCTTGGACGTAATCACCCGCCACCGTCAGCATACCGATCGAATTGCCCGGCGCCACACGCCCGAAGGCCTCGACCGGGCCGACCGTGCCGGTTCCGCCCAGCGTGCCGTCCGACAGCACGCTGAACCGGGACGACGCCGTGTTTCCATTGACCGACAGGCGGCCGCCTTCCACGACCGTGTCACCGCTGTACGTGTTGTGTCCATCCAGGATCAGAGCGCCCGCTCCCGCCTTGACGAGACCGCCGGTTCCCTCGATGTCGTTGCCGAACCAGGAGTCGTACCCTCGCGTGTCGGCGCGGAACATCGCGGCAAATCCGTCCGCGCCGAACTCGCCGGGACCTCGGACCGCCTTGTCCAGGTCCAGCAGGCCGCGTCCGTAAACATCATGATCGGCGTAGATTCCGCCGTCGTTCGTGGTCGTGAGTATGACCTCGATGATCTGGCGCGCGCTCATGTAGGGAAAGGCCTGGCGCAGCACGGCAGCGGCGCCGGCCACCACCGGGGAAGCCATCGAGGTGCCGTCCATTTTCACGTAGTAGCCGTTGCGCGGATCCGGATTGGTAGACCAGACTGGATCATCAGAGGCGCCGCCGTCACCGCCCGGCGCCGCCAGGCACCACAGAGCGGCCTGGCCGCAATGGTTGCTGTAGCTTGCGATCGTACCCGACGGCCCCACCGACACCACCGACAGCATGCTGCCGCCCAGGTCGGAAAAATCCAGGCCGCTCACGCGGGAATCCGTGAAATCCAGAATCACATAACTGCCGGGATCGTAGACATCGGTGCCTGGCGCCTCGCTATCCCAAAAACGAAACATGGGATCGACGCCCCCCGGTCGGGCGAGGAAAAAATCCGGCGTGATCAAATGGTACATGCCATAGCCCGACACGTGGCTCGCCTGCGCCGGGTAGTTCTGATAATCGTTGCCGGCGGCGAACACCATCACGATATCGGCCGCCGCCGCGCGCCGAAGCATATCCGCCTGAACTTGCAAGTCCTGGATCTGAACGTTCTGGTATTGCAGCAGCGCGCCTCCGATATTGCCCCAGTACCCCGGGTTGTGGATCGCCGGACCGTCCGGGTTGGCGGGGTCCGGCATCATCATCGGCGGCGTCCCGTCGGGGCCATAGCTGCCGTTCAGGACCCGGGCGCCCGCGCGAATGGCATAGTCGAAGGCGGTCCAGTCCCGATCGAAATCCGTGCGCAGGCCCAGCAGGCTGGCCTCGTAGGCCACACCCTGCATCTGCACGCCGTCGCGCGCCGCGCCGATGATCCCGGCCACATGGGTGCCATGCCCCTCAATCCAGCCGGTGTCATCATCCAGATCGGTATCCGCATAGTCCCAGGGCCGCTGGTCGGCGCGGAAATTCCACCCCCCGGCCACACGGCCGGCGAACTCCGGGTGCCGGGCGTACAGCCCTGAATCCAACACCGCCACCAACACGCCCTTGCCGGTATAGCCGCGCGCATAGGCATATTGGGCGCCGATCTGTTCAAGCGTCCCGCTGCGCCGGAATTCAGCATCCTCGAACCCAGCCGGATCGAACAGGAAGCCCCCAGGCGCAGCCTGGGCGGCGACGGACATTCCCAGCCCGGCCAGCAACGCGAACAGGCGTTGCCGCACAAAGGACAGGCGCCGAGGCGCACATGAACGGGAAGGAATGGCATTGACCGCGGGACGGCGGGCGGATCGCGGAAGTGGCTGCATGGTCAGGTCCGTGATGAGCGTTAGGCCGACGGTCGGCTTGAAGTGCCGGGATTTTTGCAGAAACGGATGGCTTCCCCCATCCGAGAAAACCCGCATTCAAGGCAAGGGGATCATGATCATGCTGAAACCCGTGCATCCCTCGATACCCGGCATCAGGAATGATCAGGCGCCGGACGCGGTCGCTTCCAGCGCCTGTGTCCGTGCCGCGCGCAGGTCTGCGCGGATGCGCGCCGGGTCGCCCCCGGCCGCGCGGGCGACAGCGCCGGCATCCACCGCGCGCACCGCCGCCAGCCGCTGCATCCAGACGGCCGGATCGACGTCATCGAGCACACATTCGGCGGCGGCCAGCAGGGCCTCGAAGCGATCCGGGCGACGCATCGCATCGCAGGATTCCAGCAATGCCAGCCAGGCGGCGGGGCCGTCTGGTTCCGGCACGGCCCCGCCGCCGGCGGTCATACGTCCCAGCATGCCCGGCAGCAGCCGCGCCAGATCCCTGCAGGCTGACGGCGCCCGCAGATGGTCCTGCAAGCCGGGCGTCGAAGCGCGGCACAACACAGCGTAGCGCTGGGCCAGAGGCAGGCTGCGCGCCGCGCTGCGCACCAGGCCGGCGGCAATATCGGCGTCCCACGCCAGGCCGGGAGCCACACGGTCCAAAGCCCCGCAGTCCGCCAACACATCCAGCATCCGGTCAGGACGATCCGTCATCAGGCCCTTGGCGAATTCCTGCCAGACCCGTTCGGGCACCAGGGCATCGACTTCGCCGTCCCGCACTAGGGCACGGCAGAGATCCAGGGTTTCGGGGGCAATGGAAAAATCATGGAACCGCGCGGCAAAACGGGCCAGGCGCAGCAAACGCACCGGATCCTCGACAAAGGCCGGGCCCACATGGCGCAAGATGCGGGCACGAACGTCCTGCGCCCCGCCCAGGGGGTCGATCAGGGCGCCATCCGGCGCCTGGGCAATCGCATTGACGGTCAGGTCGCGGCGGCGCAGATCATCCGCCAGCGTGACGTCCCGCCCCGCATGGAAGACAAAGCCGTGATAGCCCCGTCCGGATTTGCGTTCCGTGCGGGCCAGGGCGTATTCCTCGTGGGTGCGCGGATGGAGGAACACGGGAAAATCCCCGCCCACCGGGGTGAAACCCCTTGCGACCATGATCTCCGGGGTGGCGCCCACGACCACCCAGTCGCGGTCGCCGGCGGGTCGCCCCAGCAGCGCATCGCGCACGGCGCCGCCGACGATGTACACATCCAGTCCCGCCAGGACGGGGTCCTGCCAGACGGCGACGGGCGGCAGCGCCGGATGCCCATCGCCGTCCACCTCGATCCGCCGGGCGCCGGAGCCGCCCGTCACGGCTGCGCCGTCCGCGTGCCGTCCAGGGGGCTGACTGTGCCCAGCCGTGCTTTCAGGGAATCCGGCTTGCCCGAAAACAGCATGGCGTACCAGACCGTGTTGGACATGACGTTTTTCACGTACAAACGGGTTTCGGTGAAGGGTATGGTTTCCGCGAAGATCGCGCCTTCGACCGGAGCCTGCAGTTGGGAACGCCAGCGCTTGGGCCGGCCGGGGCCCGCGTTATACCCCGCCGTGGCCAGTAGCTGGGACCCCCCCAGGCCCTGCAACACCATGTTCATGTAGTTGGTGCCCAGGATCGTATTGGTGTCGAAATCGTTGACCTGCCCCGGATGGAAGTCCTTCATGCCGATCTTGCGGGCCACATATTTGGCCGTGGCCGGCATCAGCTGCATCAGGCCCGATGCCCCCACCCAGGATTTGGCGTCCATGATGAACCGCGATTCCTGGCGGATCAGGCCATAGACCCAGGCGGGGTCCAGGTCGATCTGCCGCGCCTTCTCGGCCACACGCCCCTCGAAGGGGGCGATGAAGCGCTGGCTGAAATCCACCACGCCCTGCGTCTGCAGGGATGTGTTCACCACCCGGTCGTAGATGTGTTCGGCGCGCGCGAATTCCGCCGCGCCGCGCAACTGGGCGTCGCTCATGCCGCGCAGGGTGAAATTCCATTCCGGCACGGCCTCGCGGCGCCAACCCAGTTCGAACAGCGCGACAGCCCGCTGCAGGCCTGGATTGGCCCTGGCCTGGGCGGTCCAGGCGGGATCGAGCGGAGCGGGGGCCGCCGGCAGGTGCGGCGTGCGGCCCAGTTCTTCGGCCGCCAATTGGCCATAGAACCCCAGATCACCCACAATCGACTCGTAATACTGCCGCGCGGCTTGCGCGTTGCCCTGGGCCGCCAGCGATCGGCCGTACCAATAGCGCCAGACGGGCTCATCGGCCTGGGCGCCCGACATCTTGCGGATCGCCACCGCCACCCGATCCCACTGGATGGGCGAAGCCCTCAGTTCGGCGCGCACTTCCCAGGCGTGGTTGTAATCGGTCATGGGGATGTAGCCGGACTGGCGGTACCAGCGGGCGGCATCGGCCTCGACGTTCAGGGCGGAGGCCAGCCCGAACTGCCCCCAGACCCACTGCAGATCGGCCTTGGGCATGACGGCGGCCCACTGGTCCTGGACGTAACGCGCGGCCTCCGGCCGGTCGTCGCTGCGCGCCAGGCGGGCCAAGGCCAGCGTCGTCAGTTCAAAATCGGTGGGCGAACGCGGTTTGGACCGGGATGCCAGCCACTTGCGCGGGTCTTTCATCAGGGCGGCGAACTGCACCATCGCGGCGTCGTCAAAGACCACCGACGCCAGGCGATTGATATCGGAGGTCTTGCCGGCTTCCAGGGTGTCGCGCAGCAGCCCGTTCAATTCCTTGCGGCTGAGCACATGATCGGCCACCGCCTGATCCAGCAGTTCCCAACAATCCGAATTGGGCGTGAAGACGTCAAGGACCTCGGCCGCGCGGGCATGCTTGCCCGTCAAGTGGCGCGCCAGCAGCAGGGAACATTGCACGGCGGCGGAAGGACTGGTCACCGGCGCAATGCGCAAGGCCCCGGCGTAGTCCCCCGCCCGCACAGCAGCCAGGATCCAGTCCGAGCGGATGCGTTCGTTCAGATAGGTGCCCGGATTATCCTGCAGAAACTGCCGCACGGCGGCATCGGGCACCGGCGTCGTGCGGTCCTGCAGGTGATGCTGCAAGGCCCAGTAACGGGGATACTGCCCCAGCACGGGATCGCCGACCGCCAGCGGAGCCAGTCGATCCAGGTCCGTCCAGCGGCGCTTCTGCAAGGCGTCGTAGGCATCCTGCACGGCCTGCCGCGCGTCGGGCGGCACATCCGGGGCGGCATACGGCGGCACCACGGGCGCCGCGGGGGAAACCGCGCCCGAGGCGGCCTGCCCCGGGACCGCGTCGCCG
>NZ_JBATVG010000024.1:0-222310 GCF_049671645.1 Castellaniella sp.
GCGACGCCTCTATCCGGGGCGCCAGCTGCGCCGCGCGGACATTGGTGCACATCATGGTGAGCGCGTCCGGCCGGCTGGCGCAGACCTCGGAGGCCATCGTCAGGATCTGCGGCTCCGTCACCTCGGAGAACGCGAAATTGACCTGGAGAATACGCGCCAAGTCCGGGGTCTACCAGCCGGATCTCCGCTTCGCGCAATTTGTTCCAGCGTGCGCACATTGACGCCGCACCGGCGACGGCACCGGTTGGCCACGCAGGCAGCCGCGAACCTCTTGCAGCAACAGTTCGAGGTGGCCGCGCCGATCAGGCGGAGGCGGCCGGACATCACTTACACCCACCCACGAAGGACGGCCGTATCTGTCCGGGCTGCTCGATCTCTTTGCTCGCACCGTTGAAGGATGGCATGAGCAGTTGCATCTATGGCGAATTCGCGCGCAACGCCTGGTTGACGGCGCTCCGGCGCCGATGCCTCAAGGCTGGGGCATCATCCTTAGCGATCCGGGCGGCCCTGATTGGCGCGACTTCCCGAAGACCCGGCGGCTTAAGCCCAGCCATGGAGTCCCGAAGACTTTCGGTCGCCCACTACGCGCCGGGGAGGAACAGAGCGATCTGCGGGAAGATCATGACCAATGCAAGCCCCACGAGCCCCATCGCGGCGTACGGCGCAGCGCCAATCAGTATTTCCTTCAACGTATAGTTCGGGTAGAGCGATTTGACAACGAACAAGTTCAAGCCGACCGGAGGCGTCACCGTACCTATTTCCATATTGATGACGAGGATGACGCCAAACCAGATCAGATTGATATCCTGCGCAATCAAACTTGGCAGCAAGATCGGCACCGTGACCAAAATCGCAGCTGAAGCATCCATGAACATACCCAGGAACAAGTACATGATGTTGATGGCTATGAGGAATTCCCAGGTCGAGAGATGCAGCGTCTCTATCCATCCCGCAAGCGCCTGAGGCAGCTGAATCAGCGACAGCGCATTGCCGAACACCCCCGCCCCCGCGATCAACATGAGAATCATCGAACTGACCAAGACCGTGTCGCGTGCAGCCTTCCAGAACAACCCCAGTGTCAGGGTACGCTTGAAGCCCAAGGTCAGAATCAAGGCATAGGCCGTACCGATCGCGGCGGCTTCAGTCGGGGTGAAAAAGCCCAGATAGATCCCCCCCAGGACAAGAGGGATCATGAACAGGCTCAAAAGCATGTTCAAACGCAATTTCACGGGCCTCTCAGCCGGAATAGCCGACTGCTCGCCGCTCTCCGCAGCGAGATGCGTGTCCGCACGTCGAGATTTCCTATCCTTTATCGTGACGGCCGCCATTGTGTAAAGAATGAACAGAATCGCCAACATGATGCCGGGAAGAATACCGGCCAGGAATAATTTCCCCACCGAAGCGTTCGTCACGAGCGAGTACAGAATGAATGAGATGCTTGGCGGGATGAGAATCCCGAGGCTTCCGGACACTGCGACCGCGCCCGCGGCCATCTTGCGGTCGTACCCCCTCTTGAGCATTTCCGGGATGCTGATAGAACCGATCGTAGCCACAGTTGCCGTCGAAGATCCGGAAATCGCGGCGAAAATCGCGCTCGCCGCAATCGCCGCGACGGCCAGGCCGCCGGCCAGCTTGCCCACGAGCACCTGCGCAAAATCGAACAGATCCTGGCCGGCCTTGCCCTTGAGCATGATCTGGCCCATGAAGATGTAGAGCGGAATGGCGGATATCACCAGGGAATCCAGATCACCGTAAGCGGTCTGCGCGAGGGTATTGATGCCGGACATCGGTCCTATGACCACGACGTAGCCCACGACGCCGCCCAGGAACAGACTCACCGAAATCGGCACGCCCAGCGCGAGGAAGATGAACAGGGCAAGAAAAATCCAGAGTATTTCCATGCTGCTTACCGCCTCATAAAATACGATCCAGGCACTTCAGACCGAGAAGTCTTCCTGTACTTCTTCACCATAGGATTCCTCGGGGTCGATCATCTTCCTGATGAATTTTCCGAGATCCGCCAGCAACCACCCCCCGATTCCGATCGGAGCCGATATCTGCGCGATCCAGAGCTCCCATCTCAGGGAATCGACCGTTCTCTGGTGAGTGAGCAGCGTTTCCAGGAACTTGTTCCAGGCGGAGAACAGGAACACGGCAAGAAAGACAAGCAAAACGACGTACCGCAGGGCCACGATGACCCTGTGGCCACGATGGATGAAATGCTCTATTGAAATCCCGGCCGTGACATGAAAATCCCGCAGGGCGCAATATGACGCGCCGATGAAGGCAACCCACATGAGGGAGAACAGGCCTATGTTGTACGTCCAGGAACTGTCCACCCTGAACAGCCGCAGCCCGACCCCAAGCGTCAGCGCAATCGTGAGCACAATCAGGGCCGCAGCGGCAATATGACCCAATACATCCGATATTCTGAAAAGAAGGGCTGAAAGATCTATCAGGAACTTATGCTTTTTTTGAGTCATCATCGCCTCGCTGTCCGCCGTCACCGCTCCATCTAGCTCAAAGCAACGTCCGTGGCTCCGGCCTGCTGCAGCAGTTCTATGACATGCCTGCCTTCCTTGCCGGAGAGCCGCAGATACTCATCCAGAAGCGGGCGATAGGCCTTCTTCCAGACGGACAGTTCCTCCGCATTGGGTTCGTATACTTCGTTGCCGTTCTTCCGGGTGACCTTGATGACGTTCGTATATTCATCATTGATATTCTTCAGGTTGTCCGCTTCCGCGTCCTTCATCGCCGTCGAAATGATCTGGCGTTGCTCGGGACTCAGGCCCTCCCACCACTTCAGATTGGTCATGATCGGATAGACGATGGGGACATACTTGATCGCTGTGATGTATTTCGCGACCTCATACCATTTCCTCGACAGAAAATCCGACAACCCTGAGCTCGCCCCATCCACCGCGCCACGCTGCAACGAGGTATAGACTTCCCCTGAATCCATGCCGACCGTCGTAGCGCCCTGCTGCTTGAGAAACATGGCTGACAACGTGCCCTGGGACCTCATCCGCAGACCGTTGAAATCCTTGGGCAGCTTGATCGGATGCCTCGCGTTGATGTAGTCGAACGCATAGCCGTAGAAGCTCCATCCGATGAACTTCACGCCATGGGGTTTCATCAATTCATTGATGTACTCGCCCAGCGGCCCATGAAAGGCCTTCAGCAGGACATCGACGTCCTTGACCAGAAACGGCACCGTGTCCCATTCCATGGCGGGCACCTTGCCCCCCCACCAGTGCATGCCCAGGATCACCATATTGGCGGTATTGTTCTGCACTCCCTCGGCCGATTGATATTCCTGCAAGAGCGAGCCCGCAGGATATGTCTTCACATTGATCGATCCGCCGCTGAGATCCTTGATCCTTTTTGCAACGTCAAAACCTTCCTTACCCGTGGATGATGAATTGGGGAGATACCATGAAAAGCGGACGTCCAGCGTTGCTGCGTTCGCTATCATGGGCAGCGAGATCGAACCGAGCCCGGCTCCCAACAGCCCAAGCCCCGCCCCTCCTTTCAGGACATCGCGTCGCGTAATGGTCATTTCAGTCTCCAAGAATTTTATGAATCCATCTGCTCCGAACCTTGTCGCCCAAGGCCGGATATACATCGCCTGACCAGCATCGGGAAAATCTCAGCAGCCCGCATACTCCTCGGGGCTGACGGCGCCCTCCCACGTCGTGCGATCCACCGAGATCGCGATATGGCCGAAGATGCTGTCGGACGCTGCCCCATGCCAGTGCCTCTCGTGGGGCGCAATCCAGATGATGTCTCCGGTGCGAACCCTCTGAGGCTTCTCACCGTCTTTGCAGACCCAACCGGCGCCCACCGTGACGTGGAGAATCTGGCCGCGCTCATGGCTATGCCAGTTCGTGCGGCCTCCCGGAGCGAACCAGACCATGTTGACGGTGACGCCTTCCGAAGTCGGAAGGATCGCATCACCCCAAACCTCGCCCACGATATTCTGCGATCGCAGCACGGAACCCTTCGATGTGTCTCTTGCCTGAATCACCTTCATGACTGATCACCTCCAAAGATCGAAAGACAATCCTCTGACATCCGAAGCCCGGTCACGGCGTCTCTACATGCCGGCAACATGCGCGGGTTTCATCTGAACTTCATGCTTCCTTCATTTCTTCCAGCACGGCGCTGGCTGTGCGGAAAGCATCCACGGCAGCAGGCACACCCACGTAGATCGCGACCTGCAACAGGATTTCCCGGATCTCCTCGGGCGTGACGCCGTTCCTGATGGCTCCGCCCACATGCACTTTCAGTTCGTGCGGCCGGTTGAGGGCGCTGATCATAGCCAGATTGATCATGCTGCGCGATTTGCGGGACAAGCCCTCACGCCCCCAGACCTCGCCCCAGCAATACTCGGTGACCAGCTCCTGTATCGCCCGATTGAAATCGGTGGCGTTCTTCAACGAATTCTCGACATGCTCCGCGCCCAATACTTCTTTGCGGATCTTCAAGCCCTTTTCAAACAGCTGTTGATTCATGTGATGCTCCTTGCCTGTGTTGATGACAATCGACGCTCGTGAAAACCTAGTCTTTGATCTCGACGCCGCTCCATTGCTCCACCACGCGCGCGGCCGTCGTAAAGTCCGACTCGGGACCATAGGAGCTGTTGGTGATCGCCATAATCTGGCGCACGGCAGCACCGATGATCATCGGAACCCCCAATCCCTCGCTTTCATCGACGCAAAGGCGGACGTCCTTGTATGCAAGCCTCGTGGAGAATCCATAATCAAAGGTCCGCGTCACGACGGCGCGCGGGTACTTCGCTTCCGTCGCCGTATTGCGCCCCGAACTCTTGTTGATGACTTCCAGCATCCGCGTCGGAGAAAGCCCGGCCTTGACGCCCATGGAAAGGGCCTCCGCGGTCGCCACCACGGCGCATACGGACAGCATGTTGTTGGCCAGCTTCAGCGTCTGCGCCTGGCCATACCCCTCGCCGACATGGAATACCGTTCCGAAGATATCCAGCGATTTCCCGACCTCTTCAAAGGCCCGCTCCGCGCACGACACCATGACCGCCAGCGTGCCGTTGGCGGCCCCCTTCGGACCTCCGCTCACAGGGGCTTCGACATAGGTGATCTGGTTTTCGCGCAGTACGGCCGCCACATCCACCGCCGCCTTCGGGCCTATGGTGGAAAAATCGACCACATACCTGGTGCGGCTGCCGGCAGTCGCGGCGGCGCCGATCTCCCGCGCGACGGCCTGCACGGTGCTCGGTTCCGGCAGACTGAGGAAAATCACATCGGCCCCCTCCACCACCGCCTTCAAGCTGGGAGCGGCGACGGCGCCCTCCTGCGCGATCCTGGCGACCGCGTCCGGAGAAACGTCGTGAACCAGCAGCAGCCGCTTGTCATCCAGCACCCTCCTGGCCATGGGAGATCCCATGTGTCCGAGTCCGATGAATCCGTAAGTAGTATTTCCCATGATGTATCCCAGTAAGTAGGCCAGTGGAACTTTTGCTATCGCAGCGTAAAAGGATTGCCGGGGACGTTCGGGTCGTACGAGATCCAGGTGCTCTTCGTTTCCAGGTAGCTTTCAATGGACTCGATGCCGCTTTCGCGGCCAATGCCTGAATGCTTCATGCCGCCAAACGGCATCATGTAGCTCACGGCCCGGTAGGTATTCACCCAGACCGTTCCGGCTCGGATGGCGGCCGACACTCGGAACGCCCGCCCCATGTCGCTCGTCCAGATGCCGGCGGCCAGGCCATAGATCGTGTCGTTTGCGATCCGAACCGCTTCTTTTTCATCCTCGAAACCGATGATCGACAGGACGGGTCCGAAAACCTCCTCCCGGGCGATTCGCATGTCGGAGGTCACATCGGTGAAGATGGTCGGCTCGACAAACTGATTGCCTGGCAAGGCACCCGCAGGCACGGGTGCGCCGCCCAGAATGCACCTGGCCCCTTCTTTTTTCGCAATATCCAGATAACTCACGATCTTCTGAAACTGGGGCGGCGTCGTGACAGGTCCGATGTTGGTCTCGGGGAGCATCGGATCACCTTTTCTGGCGGTCTTTCCCAACTCCACGAGGCGGCGGCTGAACTCATCTTTGATCGAGTTCTGCACCAACAGCCGCGATCCGGCGATGCACGTCTGGCCAGTTGCCGCAAAAATCCCCGAAACCGCGCCCGAAAGCGCTGCATCGATATTGCAGTCTTCAAAGACGATGTTCGGCGACTTCCCCCCCAGCTCAAGCGTGACGCGCTTGAGCTGTTTAGCCGCTTCTTGATAGATCGCCGCGCCGGTCGCGTCCGACCCCGTGAAAGTGATTTTCGACACCAAGGGATGGCGGATAAGCGCGCCGCCCGCTTCCGGGCCATAGCCGGTCACGACGTTGAACACGCCATCCGGGAAACCTGCCTCTGCCGTGAGCCGGGCATAGGCGAGCGTCGAGGCTGACGCGAATTCCGATGGTTTGACCACCACGGAGCAACCGGCTGCCAAGGCGGCCGCGCACTTCCAGGCGATGAACAGCAGCGGTGAATTCCAGGCCGTCAGCGCAGCGACAACGCCAACAGGTTCCTTTCGCGTAAAGGCGAAATGATGTGGCTTGTCGATCGGGATGACCCTGCCCTCGATCTTGTCGGCCAACCCGCCGAAATATTGCAGCCACTTCGGGTGGTACCTGACCTGGCCCAGCATCTCCGCATAGAGTTTGCCGTTATCCCTGACCTCGATTTCCGCAAGGCGCTCAGCATCGCGTTCAACCAGATCCGCGAGCCGCTGCAGCAGCTTCCCGCGTTCAGTCCCGTTCATCTTCGCCCAGGGGCCCTCGTACATTGCCGCATGCGCCGCCTGCACGGCCTTGTCGACATCGGCGTCATTGCTGCGCGGAATCCGTGCCCACGCTTCTCCGAGATAGGGATTGACGCTATCGATCCATTCACGGCTTGCCGGATCGACATAGCGGCCATTGATGAAATTCTGGAATGTTTCCATATCCTGCCAGACCCCACTGATGCAATGAATTTTGCATGACCGGTACCTGCTTCACCGCCGCCGCGCCCCTGCCAGCCTTGATGTCAACGGCTGCAGTGACGGATGCATGGGCCCGGAGCCACTAGACATCCACATGCCTCATAATGAGGCCGCTCAGAAGGTGTCATGAGCCTGGGTCCGCCACATAAGCAATTTCACCGAAGCATCCAGGATCGAAGCTGCGCCATCGGCTGCCGGACGGAGTGGCATGGGAGAGTGTCAAGAAAATGACAGCGCCATCTTGTCTCCTAAAGCCATCATTCCAGTGGCTGGGCGCCTTTACTGAGCGTCTTTGCTTCAACTATAGTGACAAGATTAATGCAAGTCAATCATATTGACTGTTTGTCTGACAAAATAAATGGTAACTTCGATGACACAGAACGCAAGCAAACAGCAGGAACGGCTGGAAAAGCCGATCGGACTCAGGGACTATGTGGAGAACTTCCTTCGTGAGGCGATCGTCGAAGGACGCTTCAAGCCGGGCGAGAAGCTGCACGAACGCGAGCTCTGCGAACTGCTGGAAGTCAGCCGGCCATCGGTGAGGGAAGCGCTGAGAAAGCTGGAAGCCGAGAAGCTGGTGACGACGACGCTGCATCGAGGACCGGTCGTGGCGAAGATAAGCCCCAGCGAGGCGTCCGATCTGTATGCCGTCCGCGCCCTGCTGGAAGGATACGCGGCGCACCAGTTCGCGCTCCTGGCCTCGGAAAGCGAGGTTGACGAACTGCATGCCACCGTGCAAGCCCTGCACGAAGCGGGGCAGGCCGGCGACCGCAAACTCCTGCTCGAGGCGAAGACCCGCTTCTACAACGTCATCCTCGGCGGCTGCGGCAACGCCCTGATCAGGGACCTGCTGTTCAACCTGCTCTCACGCATCAGCCTGCTGCGCGCGACGTCCTTTTCAAGGCCCGACCGCCTGCCGGAAAGCCTGAAGGAGATCGATGCGCTATTCGCCTGCATCAAGGCGCGCGACATCGAAGCCGCGCGAGCCGCGGCGGAACAACACGTCCGCAATGCGCAGAAGGCGGCGCTGGAAGTTCTGTTGCAACAACAGGCCGGGTGACAGAGGGCAAATGTCCATCGGGCTCCAGGGGCCGGCGGCATTGTCGGGCGATCGTGCTGCCGAGTGACGAGATGGCGGCTGGCGCCTCGACCAGACGGCGGCGCAACTCGTCACCGGGGGGCGCAGATCGAACTTCGCCTACAACAAAAAGCCCGCAAGAACCTGATGTTCATGCGGGCCTGCAATAATTCGATGGTGCCGTCGACGAGACTCGAACTCGTACAGCTTTCGCCACTACCCCCTCAAGATAGCGTGTCTACCAATTCCACCACGACGGCTTGAATCTTCTCCCCATAGGGAAAGACGCAGATTCTAACATGAAACGCCCACATTCCTTGGCGGCCAGCGGGCGCCGGGATCAGCCGCTCACATCCTGTATCTTCCGCGCTGAAAAGCAAATGAACGCTCGGGTATAGTCAAATCTACCATCCGTCCTCACGGATGACAGCGCCTGATAGGAGAAGCATATGCCAGCATCCTCCGCCGTCTGGAGCCCGCGTCTCAGATTCCTGCACTGGGCCTTGTTCATCATCATCGCTGCGGCGGTGACCTGCGTGCTCATCGCCAGCGGCTACGAGCGCGGCGATCCCCTCAAGGGGCAATTCATGTTCTTTCACAAAAGCTTCGGGGTGACGGCTTTGGCCTTGATGATCGTCTGGGTCATCACGCGGCTGAACACCGGCCGGCCGCCGCCCATCGGACAGGCATGGCAATCACGCCTGGCGACGACGGTCCACTGGGCCATGGTCGTCCTGGTGCTCGCTCTGCCGACGGCCGGCCTGTTGATGTCGCAATTCGCGCAGCAGTCCGTCAGCGTCTTCGGCCTGTTTTCCATCCCGGTCTGGCTGGCCGAGGACAAAGTGGCGGCGAAGGCCATTCATACGATTCATGCGGGATACGCCGGGCCGATCCTGATCGGCTTGGTCGCGCTGCACTTCATTGGCGCCCTATGGCACCATTTCATCGATCACGACGAGACCCTGAAACGGATGCTTCCGGGGAAAACCCGCCAGCCTTGACGGGCTTCCCCGCTTTCCCGGTCAGTTTCCGAATGTTCGACGGTGTCAGACGGGGAGCGGGCCCTGACGCAGGCGCTTACTTGCCGGTAGGCGCGTCCTTGGGCGCGGGCACCACGGGCACCGAAGCGTCGGAGTTGGCGGCGTCCGGCGTCGCGGAGCCGGATGCGGGCGCGGCGGGCTTGCCGGTGGACGGGGCCGAAGGCACGGCGGCGCCCAGGTCGGGCACGGCGGAACCCGTGGCCGGCGCGGGGGCTTTTTCGGGAGCGCTGAAGCCCTGCATGATGCCCGTTTCGATCGGCGAACCGGCCGGATGGTGGGACACCCAGGCCAGACCGATGGTCGTGGCGAAGAACAGGACGGCCGCCCATTTGGTCGCCCGGGACAGGAAATTCGCGGCCCCCGCCGAACCGAACACGCTGCCGGCGGACCCGCTGCCGAAGGCCGCGCCCATGTCGGCGCCCTTGCCCTGCTGCAGCAGCACCAGCACGATGATCAGTAGCGAGGAGATGACCTGCAACGTCAGCAGGATCGAGGAAAACCATTGCATGATAATAGGACTCCGGGGGGCTTAAGCGACCGCGGCCGCAATATTCAGAAATTCGTCGGCGACCAGCGACGCCCCCCCCACCAAGGCGCCGTCGATGTCGGGTTGGGCAAACAGGGCGGCGGCATTGGCAGCCTTGACGCTGCCGCCGTACAGAATGCGGGTCTGCGCAGCGCCCTGCTGGGCCAGGGACGCGCGGATGAAACCATGCACCGCCTGCGCCTGTTCAGGGGTGGCGGTACGGCCCGTGCCGATGGCCCAGACGGGCTCATAAGCCAGCACCATGCGGGACAGGGCATCCGCCCCCAATGCCAGGATGGGATCGAGCTGATCGCCGATGACGCATTCGGCCTGGCCCGCATCGCGGTCGGCCAAAGTTTCACCCACACACACGACCGGCGTCAGGCCGGCGCCCAGCGCGGCGACGGCCTTGGCCGCCACCAGAGCGCTGGACTCGCCATGCATGGCGCGGCGTTCGGAGTGGCCGCACAGGACCCAGGCGCACGCGAAATCCGCCAGCATGGCTGCCGAGACTTCGCCCGTGTAGGCGCCCCGATCATGCACGCTGACATCCTGCGCGCCCCAGGTGATGGCGGCGCCAGCCAGGGCCTGACGGGCCTGTTCCAGGTAGGGGAAAGGCACGCACACGGCCAGCTGGGCATCGCCGGCCCGCTGCGCGCCCGCAACCAGACCGCCCAGCAGCGCGGCATTGTCTGCCAGGCTGCCGTGCATCTTCCAGTTGCCCATGATCAGGCGCGAACGAGGTTGGCTCCGGGTTTGGCTCATGCGTATCGTCGATTAGGTTCAATTCAGGTAACTCTTGATTGTAGCGTGAATGACACCAAGACGCAGAAAAACCAGACGCCGTCCCGATTCACAGCGCCGGCCATTCACGCGCCGCGAACGGCACGATGGACGTGCCGTCCAGTTCGGCCATGCGCCGCAACAGCCAGGGTTCGGGCTGGCCGAAACCCAGCCTTCTCAGGGCCACGGGCGAAGACTTGAAATGCGGCTGCTGGCTGACGGCATCGCGCGCGTACCACGTGTGCTGATTGGCGGCCTGAGCGCCATGCCCATAGTGGAAAGGCACGAACACCTCGCCGCGCCGCACGGTCCCGACCACCATCGCGACGCCCTCCCACCGGCCATTCGGTGACACGAGCTCAACCAGATCGCCGGTCGAGATCTCCAGCCGCGCGGCATCGTCGGGATGAATCTCGGCATAGGCATGCGGCGCGCATGAGTTCAGGACGGTGGACCGCGCGGTCTTGGTGCGGGTGTGAAAATGGTAGACCACCCGCCCCGTGATGAGCAGAAACGGAAACTGCTCCGAGGTCGGATTGGGATGCCGGCGCCAGCGCACCGGGCGCAGGAAGGCCTTGCCCTTCGGGTCATCGCGCTCGTAGTCGGCCCGCGCAACCGCCCTGCCCGTCAGAAAATCCACGCCCCAGGTCTCGCAATCATCGACGCCGGTCCCGAACCGCAGGTCCTCGTACAAGCGTTCGCACCCGCGCGGATGCTGTTCATTGCACGGCCAGCGCACCGCCCCCATTTCCAGGATCAGCTCGTAGCTCATGCCCGAATAATCACAGGGACGGCCCTTCGAGACCTTGCGCCACTCGTTGAAGGCGTCTTCGGAGCGCTTGAAAGGCAGCAACGGCGCGCCGTCCCTGTCTTGAAAACCCAGCCGCCCGGAGGCCTCGACGATGATGTCGAGGTCGCTGCGCGCCTCGCCGGGCGGCTCCACCGCTTTCAGCAGCAGGTTCACGCTACGATCGGCATTGGTGACGCACCCCTCTTTCTCGCCCCACATCGCGGTCGGGAAATAGATGTCCGCCAATTCCACGGTCTCGGTATCGATGAAGGGATCCTGCACCACCAGGAACAGGCGCTTCAAGATGCGCTCGGTGCGGTTCTGGTCGGGCAGGCTGACCAGGGGATTGGTGCCGATCACCCACATGAACTCGATTTCACCGCGCTCGGCCTGCTCCATCATCGTGAGTATGTCCTTGGGCGTCTCGGGGCGAAACGTCTCGGGATCGAGGTTCCAGCACTCGCACAGTTCGCGCATGTGCTTTTCATTCGCGGGGTTGCGGTAGGCCGGATAGGACCCGCCGGCGCCGGCTTCGCGATTGCACATGGCCGAAGGCTGGCCGGCCATCAGCAGCGGCCCGGCACCGGGCTTGCCGATCGCCCCCGTCAGAAGATGCACGGCATTGACCAGGGACGAAGACGCGGTGGCTTCCACGCTTTGATAAAAGCCCTGCAGCACCGTCGACACCATCCGGGGCGTGGCGCCAATCCATTGGGCGGCTGTTTCCAGTGTTTCTTGGGGAATATCGCAGATCCGAGCCACGCGCTCAGGCGGATACTCGCGCGCCACGGCTGCCAGCGCATCGAACCCCACCGTGTGCGCAGCGATGAAATCGCGATGGATCCAGTCGTGCGCGATCAGCAGATGGAGGATGCCATTCATCAACGCGACGTTCGTCCCGCCCCGCAGCTGCACGTGCAGGTCGGCGCCCTGGGTCACCGTGGGCGTCCTGCGCGGGTCGAAAACGATGATGCGGGCGCCATGGTCCTTTTTCGCCGCCAGCATGCGTTCCCACAGTACCGTCTGCACTTCGGCCACGTTGTGGCCGTACAGGCAAAGAAGATCCGCCTGGTCCACATCGGCATAGGATGCGGGCGGACCATCGGTGCCGAAATTGGCCATCAGGCCGGTCGCGGACGTCGCGGTGCACAGGCGCGTATTCCCGTCGATATTGGCCGATCCCAGGCCGCCGCGCCAGAATTTGCCAAGCGTGTAGAACTCTTCGATGGTGAGTTGGCCGGAGTTGTAGCAAGCCAGGTTCTGATGGCCCTGCCGCCAGGCATCGCGGAATTTCTTCTCGAAGAAATCCATGGCCTCGGGCCAGCCTGCAGGTTCCAGCGGCGCGCCCTTGCAGCGGCGGATCATGGGCGTGACGCCGCGACGCGGGCTATTGTTGGCGACCCAGGCATGCTCGCCCTTGGGGCCCAGATGCCCGAAATTGACCGGGTGCGCAGCGTCGCCGCGAACGCCGACGATCTTGCCGTCCTTGACGGCTATATCAAGGCCGCAGCCGTTGGAACACAGGATGCAGGCCGAATGAACCCAGGCGTCGGGTTCGCCCTGGATGCCGAGACCGATGTCGATTCTTGCTTGCATGCGCGCCCCCGTGGGCGGCAGGCAAGCCGGTCGATGCGCGCGGAGGCCGCCTCGTCCACGAAACCGGCGTTGGCGAAAGTTGCGATCGAGTATACGCCGCCTCGCCGACACGGCCCTGAACGATACGGCCCAGAATGGTGCTCCCAGCCGGGGTCGAACCGGCACGCCCGAAGGCGAGGGATTTTAAGTCCCTTGCGTCTACCAATTCCGCCATGGGAGCAACTGGAGAACTGCCGGGAAGAATATTCCCGGTATAGTACCAGCGAGGGGATTGCGCACTGCAGCCGGCCGCCTGCAGTGGCGGAAGCGGTGAGATTCGAACTCACGGATGGGTCGCCCCATCGCCGGTTTTCAAGACCGGTCCATTCAACCACTCTGGCACGCTTCCGGGGATGAAGACCGCAAGTGTAGCGCATAATTCAGGCTGATCATTCAGCGGAGGTCCCATGCAAGCGATAGAAATCACGACTCCCGGCGGACCGGAAGTCCTGGAACTCGTGGAACGCCCCACCCCCGTCCCCGGCCCCGGCGAAGTCCTGATCCAGGTCAGCGCGGCCGGCATCAATCGGCCCGATGTCTTCCAGCGGCAGGGCAGCTACCCCCCACCGGCCGGGGCATCCGATCTGCCCGGACTGGAAGTGGCCGGCCGGATCGTGGACGGCGACGCGTCTTCAGCCGGATTCCGGATCGGGGACGAAGTCTGCGCCCTGCTGGGGGGCGGCGGCTATGCCCAGTACTGCGTCGCGCCGGCCGCCCAGTGCCTGCCCGTGCCCAAAGGCCTGTCGATGATCGAGGCCGCCGCCTTGCCCGAAACCTACTTCACGGTCTGGAGCAACGTCTTCGACCGGGGCCGTCTGGCAGCGGGCGAAACCCTGCTGGTGCACGGCGGGGCCAGCGGCATCGGCACGACGGCCATTGCGCTGGCACGCGCTTTCGGCCACACCGTTTACGCCACGGCCGGCAGCGCCGAACGCGTGCGAGCGATCGAAGCCTTGGGGTGCACCCGGGGCATCAATTACCGCACTCAGGACTTCGTCGAGGAAATCCACGCCCTGACGAACAATCGCGGGGTGGACGTCATCCTGGACATGGTGGCGGGCGACTACCTGCCGCGCAACCTCAAGGCGCTGGCCGATGACGGCCGGCTGGTGATGATCGCCCAGCTGGGCGGCGTGCACGCCTCGATCAATTGCTGGCAGGTCATGGCCCGCCGCTTGACCATCACGGGCTCCACGCTGCGGTCCCGACCCGTGGCCTTCAAGGCCGCCATCGCGCAGGCCCTGCGCGAACGGGTCTGGCCGCTGCTGGACGCCGGCAAGATCCGCCCCAGCATCCACGCCACCTTTCCGCTGGCGGAAGCTTCCAGGGCGCACGCCATGATGGACGCGGGCGAGCAGATCGGGAAGATCGTGCTGACGTTGTCGTAAATCCGCACGACCGCGCCCGGCCCCCGTTGCCGGGGCCGGGTGCCGCGGTCTCTTGGCGCCGTCGCACCGCCATAGAAAAAGGGCGCTCCTTGCGGAGCGCCCTTTTTCAGGCAACCGCCGGGCAGCGCCGCTGCCCGGGACCGCAGCCGATTACTCGGCCGTGGTCGGGGCGGCGGGACCGCCCTGGGCTTCGATACCGCCGATGGCCTTGACCGACAGGCGCAGACGACCGCGGTCGTCGGCTTCCAGGATCTTGACACGCACCGACTGGCCGACCTTCAGCACGTCGTTGATGTCGGCGATGCGGTAGTTGGCGATTTCGGAGATGTGCAGCAGACCGTCGCGGCCCGGCAGCACCTGGACGATGGCGCCGAAGTCCAGCAGGCGTTGCACCGTGCCCTGGTATTCCTGACCGATTTCCACGTCGGCGGTCAGTTCCTTGATGCGGCGCTCGGCTTCGTGCGCGCGGTCCAGGTCGGCGCTGGCGATGGTGATGTTGCCATCATCGCCGATGTCGATCTGGCAACCGGTTTCCTCGGTCAGGGCGCGGATGGTGGCGCCGCCCTTGCCGATCACGTCGCGGATCTTTTCCGGGTTGATCTTGACGCGCAGCATGCGCGGGGCGAAGTCGGACAGTTCCGTGCGCGAACCGTCGATGGCTTCGCGCATCTTGCCCAGGATGTGCAGACGGCCTTCGCGGGCCTGGGCCAGCGCCACCTGCATGATTTCCTTGGTGATGCCCTGGATCTTGATGTCCATCTGCAGGGCGGTCACGCCGGTGACGGTACCCGTCACCTTGAAGTCCATGTCGCCCAGGTGATCTTCATCGCCCAGGATGTCGGTCAGCACGGCGAACTTGCCGCCTTCCTTGATCAGGCCCATGGCCACGCCGGCCACGTGATCCTTGACCGGCACGCCGGCGTCCATCATGGACAGGCTGCCGCCGCAGACCGACGCCATGGACGAGGAGCCGTTGGATTCGGTGATTTCCGACACCAGACGCAGGGTGTACTGGAATTCTTCCGCGCTGGGCAGCAGGGCCAGCAGGGCTCGCTTGGCCAGGCGGCCGTGGCCGATCTCGCGGCGCTTGGGTACGCCGAAGCGGCCGGTTTCGCCCGTGGCGAACGGAGGCATGTTGTAGTGCAGCATGAAACGGTCGCGGTATTCGCCCATGATCGAATCGATGATCTGCTCGTCCTGCTTGGTGCCCAGCGTCGTGACCACCAGCGCCTGGGTTTCACCCCGGGTGAACAGGGCCGAGCCGTGCGCGCGGGGCAGCACGCCCAGGCGGATGCTGATGGGGCGCACCGTGCGCGTGTCGCGCCCGTCGATGCGCGGTTCGCCGTTCAGGACCTGGCCGCGGACGATTTCCGATTCCAGGGCGAACAGCATGTTTTCGACCTCGACGCTGTCGGGGGCGGCATCGCCCCGGGCGGTGGCGTGCTCGGCCAGTTTCGTCTTGACCTCGGCATAGACCCGGCGCAGCTGGGCGGTGCGCTCCTGCTTGTTGCGCACCTGATAGACGGCCTGCAGGGGTTCGAAGGCGGCGCTGCGCACGGCGGTCGCCAGGACCTCGTTGCGCGGGGCCGGCTGCCAGTCCCATTCGGGCTTGCCGGCTTCGGCCACCAGTTCATGGATGGCGTTGATGCAGGCCTGCATCTGTTCGTGGCCGAACACCACGGCGCCCAGCATCACGTCTTCGGGCAGCTGCTTGGCTTCGGATTCGACCATCAGCACGGCGGCTTCGGTCCCGGCCACGACCAGATCCAGCTGGGATTGCTCGTGCAGCTGCGTGGTGCTGGGGTTCAGGACGTACTGGCCGTCCACATAACCGACGCGCGCGGCGCCCACCGGGCCGTTGAACGGAATGCCGGAGATGGCCAGGGCAGCCGAGGCGCCGATCAGCGCGGGGATGTCCGGATCGATTTCAGGATTGACCGACAGCGTGTGGATGATGACCTGCACGTCGTTGTAGAAGCCTTCCGGGAACAACGGGCGCAGCGGGCGATCGATCAGGCGCGACGTCAGGGTTTCCTTTTCGGAGGGCTTGCCTTCGCGCTTGAAGAAGCCGCCCGGGATCTTGCCGGCGGCGTAGGTCTTTTCAACGTAATCGACGGTCAGCGGAAAGAAATCCTGGCCGGGCTTGGCGGTACGGGCAGCCACGACAGTAGCCAGGATGACCGTATCATCCACGGACACCAGCACAGCGCCGGACGCCTGGCGGGCGATCTCGCCGGTTTCCAGGACGACGGTGTGCTCACCGTATTGAAACGATTTGCTCACTTTATTGAACATTTTCTTATCCTATTAAAAGGGCCGCCTGCGGACACGCGCCCGCGACCCGCCATGAGCGGGAACTTATTTCAGCGACCCATGACAAAAAGCCGCGCACACTGCGGACATGAAGGCAGCGTGCACGGCTCGTGCAAGGGGAACGACGCCCCCGGGCATTACTTGCGCAGACCGAGTTTTTCAATCAGGGCGCGATAGGAATCCGGGTTGCGACCCTTCAGGTAGTCCAGCAATTTACGGCGACGGCTGACCATGCGCAGCAGGCCGCGGCGCGAGTGGTGGTCTTTCGTGTGGGCCTTGAAGTGGCCGGTCAGTTCATTGATGCGGGCGGTCAGCAGAGCGACCTGCACTTCGGGAGAACCGGTGTCACCGGTGGCGCGCTGGAATTGCGCAACGATGTCGGATTTGACGATATCAGCAACGGACATGCTTTATTAACCTCAGGAACAGGCGGCAGCACCGAGGCGCGCTGCCGTGGGACGAAAAAAGCGCCACGCGAGATCGCGGCGCAGGCAAGATTATAACGGATTTGAGGCGCCCGCGCCCAAGCGCGGATCGGGCCTCATTCGTTGGCAGGTGCGTCTTCGTCGGCGCCACGCATGCGCTGGCCCAGGCGCCGCGCGCGGCGGATCCGCCATATCCAGATCAGCCAGCCCGACAGGCTGTAGAGCACGAACAGCAGGAACAGCACCACGGGAGGGTCACTGGACACGAAGACGAACACCGCCACCACCAGCAGCATCACCCAGAACGGCACGCTGCGCCCCAGAGCGAAGGACTTGCCGCTGAAAAACGGCGCATTGGACACCATAGCGACGCCGGCGTAGACGGTCACGGCGAAGGCCGCCCAGGGAATCAGGCCGTCGGACAGGGACAGCTTGTTGTCCACCGACAGCCAGACGAACCCGGCCACCAGGGCCGCCGCCGCCGGGCTGGGCAGGCCCTGGAAATACTGTTTGTCGACCTTGCCGATATTGGCGTTGAAACGCGCCAGGCGCAGCGCAGCGCCGACCACGTACACGAAAGCGGCCAGCCAGCCCCAGCGCCCCAGCCCCTGCAGGGACCATTCATACATGACCAGCGCCGGCGCCATGCCGAAGGAGATCATGTCGGCCAGGGAATCGTACTGCTCCCCGAACGCCGACTGGGTATTGGTCAGGCGCGCCACCCGGCCGTCCATGCTGTCGAAGACCATGGCCAGGAAGATCGCAATGGCGGCGACCTCGAAATGCTGGTTCATGGCCTGCACGACGGCATAGAAGCCGGAAAACAGGTTGGCGGTGGTAAATGCGTTGGGCAGCAGATAGATGCTGCGGCGGCGCTGTCTTTCGTCAGGCATGGGATGTTCAGACTGCGGAATCATCATCGCGGGAAGGGACGGGAAGTTCGGCCAGCACGGTACTGGTGGCCTTGACCTTGTCGCCGATGGCGACGCGCGGCCGCGTCCCTGGAGGCAAGTATACGTCCACCCGCGATCCGAAGCGGATAAAGCCGTAGCGCTGGCCCGCATACAGGGACTGCCCGACCCGGGCATGGCACAGGATGCGCTTGGCCACCAGGCCGGCCACCTGCACCGCCGTGACGACCTGCCCTTCGGGGGTTTTCAACACCATGGCGTTGCGTTCGTTTTCCAGCGAGGCCTTGTCCAGCGCCGCGTTGAAGAACTTGCCCGGAAAATAATCGATCGACTGCGCAACGCCGTCGACCGGCACGCGGTTCGAGTGCACGTTGAAGACGTTCATGAAGACGCTGATCTTCAGCGACGGCCGCCCGCCCGCATAGGGGTCGGCTGCATCCTCGACGCAGACGATGCGCCCGTCGGCCGGGCACAGCACCAGACCTTCGCCATCGGGCGCCTCGCGCGATGGGTCGCGGAAGAACTGCAGCGCGAACACGGCGAAGATCCAGAACGGGATCGAAACCCACCAGGACCAGGCGCTGATCAGCAGCGCCACGATCACGGCGCCGATCAGGATGAGCCAGCCTTCGCGGGCGATCAGGGGATGCGGATAAGGGGGGATTTTCATGGTAGGCGCAAGGATAACCCAAATACGGGTACGGAACGACCCGAATACGGGTACGCCTCCGCACCAAAGGCAAAACAGCCGGACATCCCGATGGGATGCCGGCTGTTCAGCCGCACGAACCGGATCAGTTCTTGGACTGGTCCACCAGCTTGTTGGCCGCGATCCAGGGCATCATGGCGCGCAGCTTGCCGCCAACCTGCTCGATCTGCGATTCGGCGTTCAGGCGGCGGCGCGAAGTCAGTTCCGGGGCGCCGGCGGCGTTTTCCAGGATGAAGTTCTTCGCGTAGACGCCGGACTGGATGTCGGCCAGGCATTGGCGCATCGCGGCACGGGTGTCGTCGGTCACCACGCGCGGGCCGGTGACGTATTCACCGTATTCCGCATTGTTGGAGATCGAGTAGTTCATGTTGGCGATGCCGCCTTCGTAGATCAGGTCCACGATCAGCTTGAGTTCGTGCAGGCATTCGAAATACGCCATTTCCGGCGCATAACCGGCGTCGACCAGGGTCTCGAAGCCCGCCTTGATCAGTTCGACGGTGCCGCCGCACAACACGGCCTGTTCACCGAACAGATCGGTTTCGGTTTCTTCGCGGAAGTTGGTCTCGATGATACCGGCGCGCCCGCCGCCATTGCCCATGGCATAGGACAGGGCCAGGTCGCGGGCCTTGCCGGACACGTCCTGGTGCACGGCGATCAGGTGCGGCACGCCGCCGCCCTGGGTGTAGGTGCTGCGCACCGTGTGGCCCGGGGCCTTCGGCGCGATCATGATGACGTCGATATCGGCGCGCGGCACGACCTGGCCGTAATGCACGTTGAAACCGTGGGCGAAGGCCAGCGCGGCGCCCGGCTTCAGGTTGGCGGCGACATCGTTGCGGTAGACCGCCGCGATGTTCTCGTCGGGCAGCAGCATCATGACCACATCGGCGCCCTTGACGGCTTCGGCGACTTCCTTGACGGTCAGGCCGGCGTTCTCCGCCTTTTTCCAGGAGGCGCCGCCCTTGCGCAGACCCACGGTGACGTGCACGCCGGAATCATGCAGGTTCTGTGCATGGGCGTGGCCCTGCGAGCCATAGCCGATGATGGCCACGTGCTTGCCCTTGATCAGGGACAGGTCGCAATCTTTGTCGTAGAAAACTTTCATGTTGGATACTCCGATTTTTTAATTCTGAAACGAGAGGTTAGGTACAGCCGGACGCCCGCACAGCGGGACGCCCTTGATATTTACAGCTTGTGCCGCCGGGCCGCCCCAAGGCCGCCCCCATGGGGAGGGGCAGCAAGCGGACGAAGCCTGCGCGGCGTGGGGGCTCATAACTTCAGTACGCGTTCGCCGCGGCCCACGCCGGAAACGCCCGTGCGGACGGTTTCCAGGATGGCGCTGCGGTCCAGCGCCCCGATGAAGGCGGCGATCTTGTCCTGCACACCGGTCAATTCAATGGTGTAGGTCTTGTCGGTGACATCGATGATGCGCCCGCGGAAGATTTCCGCCATGCGCTTCATTTCGTCGCGTTCCTTGCCCACGGCGCGCACCTTGATGAGCATCAGCTCGCGTTCGACGTGCGGCCCTTCGGACAGGTCCACGACCTTGACCACATCCACCAGGCGGTTCAGGTGCTTGGTGATCTGCTCGATGATCTCGTCGGACCCGACCGTCACGATGGTCATGCGCGACAGCGTGGGGTCCTCGGTGGGCGCCACGGTCAGGGTTTCGATGTTGTAGCCGCGCGCCGAAAACAGGCCCACCACCCGCGACAGGGCGCCGGGTTCGTTTTCCAGCAAAACGGAAATGACGTGTTTCATGGTTATCCCCTCACAGATCCTCGGCGCCCAGCAACATTTCCGTCAGCCCGCGGCCAGTTTTGACCATGGGCCAGACGTTCTCGGTCTGATCCGTGATGAAGTCCATGAATACCAGGCGGTCCTTGTACTTCGTGAAGGCCTCGCGCAGCGCCGGTTCGACATCCGCCGGTTTCTCGATGCGCATGCCCACATGACCGTAGCTTTCCACGAGCTTGACGAAATCCGGCAGGGCATCGACATAGGATTCGGAATAACGCGAACCGTATTCGATCTGCTGCCATTGGCGCACCATGCCCAGATAGCGGTTATTCAGGCACAGGACCTTCGGCGTCAGGTGGTACTGCTTGCAGGTGGACAGTTCCTGGATGTTCATCTGGATCGAGCCCTCGCCGGTGATGACGGCGACGTCGCGGTCCGGATTGGCCATCTGCACCCCCATGGCGTACGGCAGGCCGACGCCCATGGTGCCCAGGCCGCCGGAATTGATCCAGCGGCGCGGTTCCGGGAAGGGATAATACTGGGCCGCCCACATCTGGTGCTGCCCCACGTCGGACGTGACGAAAGCCTGGCCGCGCGTGACTTCCCACAGTTTCTGCACCACGTACTGGGGCTTGATCACCGTGTCGGAACTTTCGTAATCCAGGCATTTGCGCCCGCGCCAGGCATCGATCTGCTGCCACCAGGCATCCAGGCGCTGTTCCGCCGCGCCCTCTTCGGCCAGCGATTGCGCATACAGGCCGATCAGGTCCTGCAGGACCTCGCGCACGTCGCCCACGATGGGCACGTCCACCCGCACCCGCTTGGAAATCGACGAGGGGTCGATGTCGATGTGGATGATCTTGCGCGGCACCTGGGCAAAATGCTTGGGGTTGCCGATCACCCGGTCGTCGAACCGCGCGCCGATGGCCAGCAGCACGTCGCAGTTCTGCATGGACATATTGGCTTCGTAGGTGCCGTGCATGCCCGGCATGCCCACGAATTTTTCGTCCGTGCCCGGCAAGGCCCCCAGCCCCATCAGGGTGGTGGTGCACGGCGCCCCGGTCATGCGCACCAATTTGCGCAGTTCGTCGGCGGCATCGGCCAGCACCACCCCGCCCCCCGCGTAGATCATGGGGCGTTCGGCGGCCAGCAGCATCTGCACGGCCTTCTTGATCTGGCCCTGATGCCCCTTGGTGACCGGCGCATAGGAGCGCAGCACGGTCGGACCGCGCTTAGGCGTGTATTTGCAGGTCGCCACGGACACGTCCTTGGGAATATCCACCAGGACGGGGCCGGGACGGCCGGAACGCGCGATATAGAAAGCGCGGCGCATGGTTTCCGCCAGGTCCTTCACATCGCGCACCAGGAAGTTGTGCTTGACGCAGGGCCGCGTGATGCCCACGGTATCGCATTCCTGGAAAGCATCCTGGCCGATCGCGTGCGTGGGCACCTGACCGCTGATGACGACCATGGGGATCGAGTCCATGTAGGCCGTGGCGATGCCGGTCACGGCATTGGTCACGCCTGGGCCGCTGGTCACCAGGCACACGCCTGTCTTGTCCGAGGATCGGGAGTAAGCATCCGCCGCGTGAACCGCGGCCTGCTCGTGTCGCACGAGGACGTGCTGGAATTTGTCCTGCTTGTAGATGGCGTCGTAGATGTAGAGGACGGCACCGCCCGGGTAGCCAAACACGTGGTCTACGCCTTCCTCGATCAGACAACGCACGACGATGTCGGCGCCATTGAGTTCCATGATGGATTCCTTTCTTAACCTGCGTCATGCACCAAGCGGCCTATTGGCAGCCCGGGCCAGTCCTGGCGGTCCGCAACATGATCCGACGCTGGGCGATTCACGGAATCGCTTTGCCCGGACACATCGGGGAACCAGTCTGCACCCCTTGGCACAGGACACTCGCGCCATCGGGCGCAGTGTGGTGGAAATGGACGCCCCGGACCACGCTTGTGGCGCATCCTGGAGCATAAAACGGAAGACGAAAAAAACCGGGTGTGTGACCCGGGGGTTCGCCACATCGGCCAACCCTGATGCGGGGTGGCGGAACGGCTAATTTACCGCGTTGCAACATGCGCCGCAAGCGAAGCCGCCCCATCGTCCCGATTGCGACACGCCCGGTGTCGGGAAACTCCCACCAAAGCCGCCAGACTTTCTATACTGCGGATATTGCCCTGCTCCGGGTTCAAGGCTTCTGCGCATGACCCCCTCGACACCGCAACTGCAACGTTTCTTCTACAGCCATTACTTCTTCGGCGGCTTGCGCCAGGCAACGGGCGTCCTGCTGCCCGCCTTGGTGCTGTCGGGCCTGTTCGGCTGGACCGCCGCCGGCTTCGTGGCGGCCGTGGGCGCGGCCTGCGTGGCCATCCTGGATCAACCCGGCGGTCCCCGGCGTTACGGCATCAACGGCATGTTCGCCGCTCTGTGCCTGGGGTCGGCGACCACCGCCATGACGGGGCTGGCCGCCAGCCATGCGCTGGCGATCTGGCTGGTGGTCCCGGCCCTGTGCTTCGCCTTTTCCATGTTGACGGTCTACGGCAAACACGGCGGGCTATTGGGATTCGCCTGTCTGCTGATCATGACGCTGACCCTGCGCACGCCGCTGACACCGGCCGATGTGCTGCAGCACACCCTGACCTCGTTCCTGGGCGGGGCGTTCTACCTGATCTACAGCGCCATCGCCCACCGCGTCCTGTGGCATCGGGAAGAACAGCAGGCGCTGTCGGTGGCCCTGTTCGCCACGGCGGATTACATCGCCACTCGCGCCCGCTTCTACGACGTCCACCTGGATCTGGACGAAAGCTACCGGCAACTGATCCGCCGCCAGGCCGCGATGACCGACGCCCATCAGGCCGCCCGCGACATGGTCCTGCGCGAACTGCCTCGCGGCACGACGTCGCGCGCCGATCGCCTGCGCCAGGGTCTGCTGAACCTGTTCGTGGACATGGTCAGCCTGCTCGACAGCACCGTGGCCACCCACACTGACTACGCCACCTTGCGCCAGGCACTGCCCGACAGCGATGCCCTGCTGTTCGTGCGCGACGCCATGCGCAAGCTGGCCGACAACGTGTCCGGCCTGGCGCTGAACGTGGCCCGCAACCGCCGCACCCGGGTGCGCAACAGCGTGAAAGCGGAACTGAGGGCGCTGGAATTCGAACTGCAGCAACTGCGCGAACAGGGCCTGCTGCAAAGCAACCCCGAGCTCTACGCCCTGCTGGTGCAGGTGCTGCGCCGCCTGCGCAACATGACGCGCCAGGTGGACCGCATGGCGGACCATTCCGTCAACCCGCTGCCGCCGGACTCCGATCTGTCGAAAGCCAATCGCTCCCTGAACCGCTTCCTGACCCGCCAGAAGTGGCAACTGGGGCTGCTGACCCACAATCTGCACGGACAATCCGCCCATTTCCGCTACGCCATCCGGGTCGCCATCGCCGCCCTGTTGTCGATGGTGGTCGGCAACCTGCTGGCCCTCACGCCGATGGTCCGCACCCTGGACCCGGGCATGGCCGGCCACAGCTACTGGATCATCCTGACGGTGCTGATCATCATGAAGCCGGGGTTCGCCCTGACCCGCCAGCGCAACGGCTGGCGGCTGATCGGCACCCTGATCGGCTGCGGCCTGTCGCTGGTGCTGTTCTACCTGGGGCTGAATCCGAAGCTGTATCTGCTGATCCTGGTAGCCTGCAGCGTGCTGGGCTACAGCCTGATCCAGGTGAACTACACCCTGTCGGCGGTCTTCAACACCTTGTTCGTGCTGCTGGTCTTCCATTTCCTGGTGCCGGGATCCAACACAGTCGTCGGCGAGCGCCTGGTGGATACCGTGATCGGCAGCATCCTGGCCCTGACGTGCAGCTACATCCTGCCATCGTGGGAACGCAACACCCTGGAGGACCTGGCCCGCGCCATGCGCACGGCCAATCAGGCCTTCCTGCACGGCGGTCTGGCTTTCGTGCAGGCCTCGCGCCTGGCCCGCCGCGCCGGCCGGGCCGACGACGCGGAACTGCAGGAAGCGGAAACCCAGTGGAAACTGGGCCGCAAGAACGTGCATATCGCCTTCAGCAATTTCGCCGCCGCGTTCTACCGGATGATGGACGAACCCACCCGCCGCCAACGCCACGTCCCCGAATTCAACCGCCTGATGATCCAGCATCACGCGCTGGCCTCGCAGATCGCCGCCGTGATTCCGCAACTGGCGCTGCTGGACGCGGAACCCGACGGCATCCGACAGGCGCTGGCGGCGACGGACGATTTTCTGGCGGATCGCCCCGCCGCCCCGCCCAATGTGATCGAAACCGACGGCGACCATGCAGCGCTGGCCTATCCGCTGCGGCAGATGATCAAGGCCGCCCAGCAGATCCGCGACAATATGCAGGCGCTGGGGTCTGGCCCGGACGGCGCGCGCGCCCAGCCCGCCTGAACGACGGCGGGCCGGCACGCCGGCCCGCCGGATTCAGATGGGAGCCCCCATGATCAGGTCGGGCAGCCAGGTGACGACCTGCGGGAAGATGCTCAGCAGGACGATCGCCCCCATCATCACCAGCACATACGGCAAAGCCCCCACCAGGATCTCCCGCGTCGGAACATCCGGCGCGATGGCATTCAACACGAACAGGTTCAGGCCCACCGGCGGCGTGATCAGGCCGATCTCCATGTTGACGGTCAGGATGACGGCGAACCAATACGGGTCGAACCCGGCCTGGGTGATGATGGGCAGCAGCAGCGGCGCCGCCATGACGATGATGGCGACCGGCGGCAGGAACATGCCGGCTACCAGCAGGAACACGTTGATCAGCCCCATCAGCAACCAGCGATTGATTTCCAGCGAAGCAATGGCGGCCGCCAGCGACTGCGTGATGAACAGGGACGACAGCGCGAAGGCGAACAATTCCGCCGAAGCCATGATCATCATGATCATGACGCTTTCGCGCATGGCGGAACCGAAGACACCGGTGTAGGTCCGCATCCGGAACAACCTATACACCACGGCCACCACGACCAGGGTCAGCAAAGCCCCCGCGCCGGCGGCCTCCGAGGGCGTCGCCACCCCGCCATACAGCACGAACAGCATCCCCAGGATGATGAGCAGCAGCGGCAGAACGCGCGGCAACGCCTCGAGTTTGTCGCGCCAGGAGTAGTGCCCGGCGTTCGCGCCGAACCGGAATCCCTTGCGTCGCGCATCGAACAGCGCCCAGGCCATGAAAAGCGCCGTCAGCAACAGGCCGGGGATGACGCCGGCCAGGAACAGCCGTCCGATCGACGTCTGAGTCGAAATGCCGTAGACGATCATCGTGACCGACGGCGGGATCAGGATGCCCAGGGTTCCCCCCGCCGCGATCGAACCGGTGGCCACGGAAGCCGGATAGCCGCGCCCCAGCATCTCGGGAATCCCCATTTTTCCGATGGCGGCGCAGGTGGCCGGACTGGACCCCGTCATGCCGGAAAAGATGGCGCAGGCCCCGATGTTGGACAGGATCAACCCGCCGGGAACTTTGTACAGCCAGCGATCCAGGGCCTTGTACAGATCCCCGCCGGCGGGCGTTCCCGCCACGATCGCCCCCATCAGGACGAACATGGGGATGGCCACGTAACCCAGATTGGCGATGCCGGAGAACATGGTCTCGGCCAGCACGTAGATCACGTCGGGTCCCATGTCCAGAAACAGGCCCGCGACAGCCGCCAGGCCCAGGGCGAATGCGATCGGCATCCCCGTGGCCAGCATCAGACACAGGCCCACGATGATGCTGATTCCTGCCAAAGTCGGCGTCATGATTGATCCTCCTGCAGCTTGATGATCTCCGCGACATACTGCAGGCAGAGCAATGCGAAACCGGCAACGACCGGCGACAGCGGCATCCACAGCGGCACGGCGGCGACGCTGGCGGTGGTCCAGCCCCCTTCCAGGGCTTCGAACAGATGCAGGCCCGTCGCCACGGTCATCACGCCGCAGAACACCAGCCCCAGCCAGGCGCCGACCTTGTCCATCCAGCGGCGCGTGCGCGGCTGCACCAGCATCTGGATGAAATCCACGCCCACGTGCCCCTTGGTCATCAGCACATAGGGGGCCCCCAGAAAGATCGCCGCCGTCGCCCCGAAAACGACCGCTTCGGTCTGCCAGATCGTGGCAGCCCGGAAGACGTAGCGCATCAGGATCATCTGGCACACGACCAGCATGGCGAAGACCAGCAACAGCACGGACGCGACGCCGCAGGCCCGCGACAGGGCCTCGACCCAGCGTATGAAAATTCGACTCATGCGACCTCCCGGTGTCGCTTCAGCAGCAGGGCCGGCGCCGGATACGCCCGGCGCCGGCCCCGTCCCTTTACTGGACGGCCAGCGCCTTCTTCAGCAAGACATCGCCGCCCGGCACCTTTTCGGCGAACTGCCGGTAGGACGAGTGCTTGGCGATACTCATCCAGGCCTGATAGTCCTCGGGCGTCATGGTCACGACCTCCACACCCGCCTTGGTGTAGATATCGCGCATTTTCTGCTCGCCTTTCTTGGCTTCCGCGGTGAAGTAGTCTTCCGCCTTCCGGGCGGCGGCCAGGATCGCCTCGCGCTGCTTGGGCTCCAGCCGGTCAAAGACCTTCTTCGACATCAGCACCGGTTCGTACATGAACCAGAGGGCGTTATCCCCCGGCGCGGTCAGGCACTTGGTCTGCTCGTACAGCCGATACGACACGAAACTGTCGTTGGACGTATTGGCGGCATCCAGCACGCCCGTCTGCATGGCCGAATACACTTCGGACGAAGGCATCGAGGAGATCGACGCCCCGGCCGCCGCCAGCATCTGCTCGAATGCGGGGCCCGCCGCCCGGATCACCTGTCCCTTGATCGTGTCGGGTCCGGTAATGCAATGCTTCTTGGACGCGAACCCGCCCGCCAGCCACGCATCGGCGATCACCACGGCGCCCTGCTTCTCGACCAGCGCCTTGATGTCCTTCATGAAATTGGATTGATTCAAACGCTGCGCATGGTCATAGTTGCGCACCAGTCCCGGCATGAGCGTGGCCGAGAACTGCGGCACCCGGCCCGAGGCATAGTCCAGCGGAAAGGCGGCCATATCCAGCTGGCCGCGCGTCAGCGCGCCCCACTGCTCGGTCGCCTTGTACAAGGAAGAAGATGGAAAGACCTGGATCTTCAGCCCCACGTTGGCGGCCTCGACCTCTCGGGCGATGATCTGCACCATTTCATCCCGCGGATCGCCTTGTCCGCCCGGAAACTGGTGTGAGGCCCGCAGCGTGGTATCGGCCAGGGCCGATCCAGAGCCAGCCGCCAGGGCGAATCCCAGCGCGGCGCACAGCATGTGTCGCTTCATCATCATGTTGTCTCCTGATTATTAGTCGTCGTGTCTCTTTCCGCACCCTCCCGGATCCGGCTTGCCTCATGAGCGGCCGAGCGTCCTCCTTGTCGTCAATGCTGGCCTGTGTACTGCTGCCGCAGCACGTTTTTCTGGACCTTCCCCATGGCATTGCGCGGCAGCGCATCAGCCACATGGATCTGCTTGGGCACCTTGAAATTCGCCAGCCCGATCTTCAGATCGGCCAGCATGGCCTGCGTATCGACCGCCGCCCCTGCCCTGGGCACGACCACGGCCACGACGGCCTCGCCGAAGTCCGCATGCGGAATGCCGATCACGGCGGATTCCTGGATGCCGGGCATGGCGTCGATGACCATCTCGATCTCCTTGGGATAGACGTTGTAGCCGCCCGTGATGATCAAATCCTTGCTGCGCCCGACAATGCTCAGATAATCGTCGGGAATCCCCGCGCCGCCCAGCGCACCGATGTCGCCGGTGCGAAACCAGCCGTCGGGCGTGAATTCCTGGCGCGTCTTTTCCGGCATGCGCCAGTAACCCGCGAAGACATTGGGGCCGCGCACCTGGACATGCCCGGGCTCGCCCACGGGCACGGCCATGTCCGCATCGTCGACCACCCGAACGGTGATTCCCGGCAATGCCGGCCCGACCGTGCCCGGCAGGCGCTCGCCGCGCGCCGGATCATAGGGATTGGAGGCGATCATGCCGGTCTCGCTCATGCCATAGCGTTCCAGGATGGTCATGCCGCTGCGCGCCTGGAATTCGCGGAACGTATCGACCAGCAGGGGCGCGGACCCGGAGATGAAGAGCCGCATGTTGCTGCAGGCTTCGCGATCGAAACGGGCATCCGCCAGCAATCGCACGTAATACGTCGGCACGCCCATCATCAGGGTGCAGCGCGGCAGGTAATGCAGCGCCCGATCCACGTCCAGCCTGGGCAGCCAGATCATGCGGGCGCCGGCCAGCAGGGCGCCGTGGGACGCCACGAACAGGCCATGCACGTGGAAGATCGGCAGCATGTGCAGCAGCACGTCGTCGGATCGCCAACCCCAGTACGCTTTCAGCGTCAAGGCATTGGAGGCCAGATTGGCATGGGTGAGCATGGCCCCCTTGCTGCGGCCCGTCGTGCCTGAGGTATACAGGATCGCGGCCAGATCATCGGGCGCGTTGCGTGCCGTCTCGAACACGGGACCGTGCCCGGCAGCGGCCTGCATCAGGCTGCCCTGCCCGTCGGCGTTCAGGGTGAAGACGCGGGCGGCCCCCTTGCGATGCGCCAGCGGCTCGCACCAGACGCGGGCGCTCTCCGAACAGACCACCACTGCCGGTTCGGCATCCTCCAGGAAATACGTGACCTCGGCCTCGTGATAGGCGGTATTGAGCGGCAGATAGACCAGGCCCGCCCGCAGGGTGGCCAGATACAGCATCAGGGCTTCCGGCGACTTGTCCACCTGGACGGCCACCCTGGAACCCGCGGCCACGTCCAGGGAACGCAGCAGATTGGCCATCCGGCCGCTCAGCTCGTCGATATCCCGCCAACTGTAGGTGCGTTCGGGCGTTTCGATCGCCACCGCCTGACGATCCGCCGGAAAGCCGGACTGCAGGATCACATAAAGGTTGGCATTGGATTCCAAGTTCATTCTCCTTTGAAAACCGGAGGGCGCCTGTCCAGGAAGGCCCGCACGCCTTCCTGGTGATCGTGCCCGGACGCATAGCCGAAGCATGCCTGCCATTCGGCATCCGTCAATGGCGGGTTTCCGGCGCCCAGGCGCGCCGCCATGCGTTTGTTCAAGCGCGCGGCCTGCGGCGCTCCCGCGCACAGACGGGCCACCGTGGCGGCTTGTTCGGAGTCCAGTCCGGCGGCGTCGACGACCCGGGTCAGCAAGCCCTTGGACAGAGCTTCCCGCGCATCGAACACCCGGCCTTCCAGCAGGATTTCCAGAGTGACGGCACGGCCCGCCAGCGCCAGCAAGCCCCGCATTTCGTCGGGCGCCATGGGAAAGCCCAGCCGATTGATCGGCGCGCCGAAACGCGCATCGTGCGTGGCCAGGCGCAGATCGCACACGCTGGCGATCTCCAGCCCGCCGCCGACGCAGACCCCTTCGATGACGGCCAGAACAGGATGGATACAGCGGGCAATCGCCTGCAAGGCCGGGGCGATGGTGAGTCGGTGATAGGCCTGCACCCGATCCGGGTCGGAGCGCACCTCGGGAAACTCCCGGATGTCGGCTCCCGCCGCAAAATGCCCGCCGACCCCGCGGACGACAACGCAGCGCAGACCGGTATCCGCCGACAGCGCCGTGAACGCCTGCGCCAGTTCGCGCCACATGGACACGGTGATGGCATTCAGGCGCCCTGGATGATCCAGCAAGACGGTGGCGACCGGCCCGGCCCGCTGCACGCGGATGCAACCCGCAGCGCGGGCATCCCGTGCTACAGCCATTGCACCCCCCGCGAGATCCGGGGTTTGCCCGCCGCCAGGCGCGCCCGGTTCTCATCCAGTTGATCGGGTTCATACAGGTAATTCACCATCAGGCCGCAGGACTGATCCAGCCCTTTGGCCGACCGGTCGGCGGCCCAATTCAATCGCTCGATCCGCGCGCCATTGCCCAGATGGAAACGAGCCACCGGGTCCAGCGGATCCCCGCCGCGCAACTGCCGCAGATAATGCGCGGCCAGCCTCAGGCCGGTCCGGCGCACCGATTCGGGCCCCGCCCCGGACGCAGCGGCGCGCAGGCGATCGACCCAGCGGGCGCCCGCCTCCGGATCCTGGGCGGCCGCCTGCCGCTCGGTCTTGTCGGCCAGGGATTCCTGGATCTCGGCGCCGCCGCGTTTGCCCAGCCAATCGGCAAACCCCGGGATGGGTGACAACGTGGCGAACGATTTGAGCCTCGGCAATTCGGACAACAACTCCTCGATCACGCGCTTGAGGAGGAAATTGCCGAAGCTGATCCCGCGCAAGCCCCTCTGGGTGTTGGAAATGGAGTAGAAGATCGCCCACCGGGCCTTGCCCAGATCCGCCAGCGGGCGGCCCGGATCGATCAAGGCCTGCACGTCGGCGGCCATCTGCTCGGCAAAGGCCACCTCGACGAAGATCAGCGGCACATCGCTCATCCGCGGGTGGAAAAACGCATAGCAGCGACGGTCGGCAGCCACGCGGCGGCGCATATCGTCCCAGGAGCGGATTTCATGCACGGCTTCGTACTGGATCAGTTTTTCCAGCAAAGACGCCGGGGAATCCCAATTGATGTGGTGCAGTTCCAGCATGCCCACGTCGAACCAGTTCGACAACAGCACCGCCAGTTCTTGTTCCAGCGCCGACACGCCCGCCACCTGATTGCGCCATCGCAGCATGTCCGCCCGCAGTTCCACCATCAAGGCCAGCCGATCGCTTTCGGCATACAGACGGCGAAACAACCGGCTGCTGTGATCCGCGTGCGGTTCCAGCCCGATACCGGCATGCACCAGACCCGCCAACAGACAGCGCCGCTCATCCGCGTCGGCGGCCAGGTAACGGTCCGCCCATTGCCGCGCCAGGCGATTCGCCGCGCTATCGGTGAGCGTGGCCTCGTAGAGCGCACGCAAGGCGGCCGGATCGGGCAGATGATCCCGATCCAGCCAGCGATTCAAGCGCCCCAGCAAGCCGGCCGCGCGGGGCGATGCCTCGGGGGCGGGCTGCCGGGCAGCGGCATCCGCTGTAGAAACGGCCGCGACGGCGTCACGGCCCGACGCCGCATCCCGGGCCGGCGCGGCCGCCCCGGCCCAGGGGCTCGATCCGCTCATGATGATTCCCCCGACAGGACGGGATCGGAGACCGGCAGATCCGGTGACGCGGCGGGATCTTCCTGCCGGGCCAGCGCCCGCAGGGCATCGAGCTGTCGCATCAGGTGCTTGCGCGTGATGGCATCCGCGCCCTCCGGGTCCCGGGCCTTCAGCGCCGCGAAGATCGCCAGGTGTTCCGCGCAGGATTCGCGCACGCGCCCCGGATAGCTGAGGCTGCGATGGCGCGACAGGCTGAGCACCTGGCGCAGATTGTCGATCAGGTCCGACAGCCAGCGATTGTCGGCCAATTTCTGGATGGCCTCGTGGATGCGGGCATTGGCCGCGTAATAGTCGTCGATGGAATCCAGTTCGGCGAAATGCCGCAGGTCATGATGCAGCGTTTCCAGTCGCTGCAGATCGGCCTGCGTGACCTTGCTGGCGGCCTCGTAGGCGCAGCGCCCTTCCAGCATCGCCATCAAAGGAAAGATGTTCTCCAGGTCGCGAGCCGACAGTTCGTTGACGAAGCAGCCCCGGCGCGGCTCCAGCCGTAACAAGCCTTCGGCGACCAGCACTTTCAGGGCCTCGCGCAGCGGCGTGCGGGAAATGCCCAACACATCCGTCAGATGGACCTCGTCGATCCAGGCGCCCGACCGCAGTTCGCCAGCCTGGATCATGCCCCGCAGGCGATCCGCCACTTCCTGATAAAGAATCTTCTGGATGATTCTGGCCGCCATCGGGGTCTCCCGCGCAGTATCTGGAAATTAATAATTCATAATTATGGACAGCATAAGCACGGCCATCTTCGCAGACAACCTAGGTTATCCCTGATGCGCCCGGACCGGCGGAAGAGCGACGGTCATCGGGCCGCGCGCCGGAACACCAGACGATCGGCCGTCGAGGCCTCATCGGCATAGTGGTAGCCGTCCGCCGCGAACCCCTGCAAGCCGGCCACCCGCTTGACGTGATGGTTGATGACGTAGCGCGCCATCAGCCCCCGCGCCCGCTTGGCATGGAAGCTGATGACCTTCCAGACGCCGTTCTTTTCATCCTGGAAGACGCACTCGACCACGCGGGCCTGCAGCGTCTTCCGGTCCACGGCCTTGAAGTATTCCTGCGAGGCCAGGTTCAGCAGCACCCGTTCGCCCGACAGGGCATCCAGGCGGCGGTTGAGCTCCTGCGCGATCCGCGCGCCCCAGAATTCATACAGGGTATGGCCGCGCGCGGTCCTCAGCCGGGTCCCCATTTCCAGGCGGTAGGGCTGGATCAGGTCCAGCGGACGCAGCACGCCGTAGAGGCCGCTGAGGATGGCTAGGTGGTCCTGCGCCCAGGCCAGACGGGCGTCGGACAGTTCCGCCGCCCGCAATCCTTCGTAGACATCGCCGTTGAAGGCCAGCGCCGCCTGCCGGGCATGCCGCGCATCGGGCGCATCGACCCAGGCGGCATACCGATCCGCATTCAGGCGGGCCAGCGCATCGGACAGGCTCATCAAGTCCGCCAGATCCCCTGCCGACAAGGCCTGCATCACGCCCACCAGCTCGCGCGCATCCGCCGGGAACACCGGCAAGGAGTGCTGCGTGGTACGCACCGGCGAGTCATAGTCCAGCTTTTTCGCCGGTGACAAAACCATCAACATGGGAGACTCCTGTGCATGAACGACAACGGCGACAGCATAAGCCATCGCCGCGAGAAACACCCGGGCCGGATCACATCGGCCCGATCAGCTCATCGATCAGCGCGCAGTCCAGCCGCCATCGATGGACAGGGTGGTTCCCGTCATCTGCGCGGCCGCATCCGAGGCGATGAATACGGCCGCCTGCCCCAGCTGCTGCGGGGTCACGAACTGCAGGGACGGCTGTTTTTCGGCCAGCAGGTCGCGGGCCGCGTCTTCGATGCTGAGGCTTTTCTTTTCAGCCAGCGCCTGGATCTGCTTTTCCACCAGCGGCGTGCGCACCCAGCCCGGGCAGATGGCGTTGCAGGTGACGCCGGTGCCGGCATTTTCCAGCGCCGTGACCTTGGTCAAGCCCACCACCCCGTGTTTGGCCGCCACATAGGCGGATTTATTCACCGAAGCCACCAGGCCATGGGCCGAGGCGATATTGATGACACGCCCGAATTTCTGCTTTTTCATAACCGGCAGAGCGGCTGCCGTGCAATGAAAGACGGCCGACAGGTTCAGCGCGATGATGGCATTCCATTTATCGACGGGAAAATCCTCGACCAGGTCGGTGTGCTGGATGCCGGCATTGTTCACCAGGATGTCGATGCCGCCCAATGCCTTGATCGACTGAGCGATGAAGTCCCGCGCAGCCTGGGCATCCATCAGGTCGGCGTTCAGATAGACGGCCTTGACGCCGAAATCCTTTTCCAGCCCGGCGCGTTCCCGTTCGATCGCGTCCGCATCCCCGAACCCATTGATCACCAGATCGGCCCCCTGGCGGGCCAGTTCCTGGGCGATGGCCAGGCCGATGCCGCTGGTGGATCCGGTGACGACTGCTTTTTTGCCTTTGAGCATGAGACGACTCCTTCAGGAATAGTGCATAAAGAGACTGGATTCAGTGTAACGCGCCGTCCTGACGGCTGCCTTGCGGCACTTGCGAAGCGGCTGTTACTATCGACTTCGACAGGAGATGGCATTCCTCCTTGAACCGCTGCAGCCGCAGCTGATGATGCCTACAGGCCCTGGCTCCGACCAGGCTGTAGGCGTTCTTTTTACCGCCGGGCCGCCCCAAGGTAAAAAGCGGCCCATCGGGGGGCAGCAAGCAGGCGAAGCCTGCGCGGCGCGGGGGCAATTTTTATGGTCATCACTCTCATGCCTGTCTTCTATAACCCGCTGTTCGCCATCGCCGCCGGCGCGTCGGCCGGCGCCATCCTGCGCTGGTGGCTGGGGCGCGCCCTGAACGCCTTGTTCCCGATCCTGCCGCCGGGCACCCTGGCGGCGAATCTGCTGGGCGGCTACATCATCGGCCTGGCGATCGCCATTTTCGGATCATCCCCCCATCTGTCGCCGCAGCTGCGCCTGTTCATCATCACCGGATTCTGCGGCGGCCTGACCACCTTTTCGACCTTTTCGGCCGAACTGGCCATCCTGCTGCAAGAGGGCCGCTTCGGCTGGCTGGCGACCTCCATCCTGGTTCACGTCGGCGGCTCCCTGGCCATGACGCTGCTGGGCATCGGCACTGTGGCGCTGGCCCGGATGATGACGGCCTGAGCCGCCCTCATCCGCACGAGCCACCCCACAGGCTCGAGCCCGGCGCGGGGAAGCCCCCGCCAGGCCCCGGATGGCTTATTCCTGCGCGGCCGCCAGCGCCAGCTTGCGCCGCGCCAGAACCCGGCCCAAACCCACCACCAGGATCGCGCCGACGATTTCGGCGCCGATCTTCCAGGCGACGGTCGGCTGACCGATCCGTTCGACGACGAACACATCGGTGATCAGCATGCCGCCGGCGATCCAGCCCAACAGCCCCGCCCCCAGCGTCACCACCAGCGGGAAGCGGTCGATCAGCTTGAGCACCAGCGTGCTGCCCCAGATGATGATGGGCACGCTGACCAGCAGGCCGAAGACCACCAGCCCGATCTGATGATCCACGTGGGCATTTTGCGCCGCGCCGGCGATGGCGATCACATTGTCCAGGCTCATCACGAAGTCGGCGATGATGATGGTCTTGACGGCGGCGAAGATGGACGCGCCGCCCTTGATCTTGTCATGGGCGTCGTCCTCGGGCAACAGCAGCTTGATCCCGATCCACAGCAGCAGCACCCCTCCCACGACCTTCAGGAAGGGAACGTTCAGCAGGGTCAGCGCAAAGGCGATCAACAGCACGCGCAGGATGATCGCCCCCGCGGTCCCCCACAGAATGCCCTGCATGCGCTGTTTCGGTTGCAGGTTGCGGCACGCCAGGGCGATCACCACGGCGTTGTCGCCCCCCAGAAGAATGTCGATCAGAATGATCTGGAATACCGCGCCCCAATGCAGGGTCTGAAAAAATTCGATCATGGTTGTCCTTATGAAAATGGCCTGAAACCCATTTGGGCCAGGCCATTTCCAAAGTAGAGACGTGCCTTGCCCATGATGGCAAGGTCTTGCTCGCAACCGTGGGTTGCCCGGGCACCGGGTGCCTGCCGAAGGCAGACGACCGTCATGACGATGCCGCGGAAAGTGAGCTACTCCCCTTGATCGGAGGATTATAAAGGAAAACGGCTACTTCAAGGCGGCGGCCACCACGGCGGACAGCGCGGTCGTGGGCCGGCAGATCAGGCGCGACAGTACGCGCCCCTCGTCGAACAGCGCGCCCTGCGAAGCGCTGACGTCCCAGCCGGCCACGGCATCCGCGAAATCGGCGGGCAGACCGAACCCCCGCAAGGCAGCCGCATAATCGGCCCGGGGCAGGTTCCTGTACGGAATGGCGCGTCCGGTCTGGCGCGAGACTTCCGCCGCCAGGTCGGCCAAGGTAAAGCTGTCGTCTCCGGCCAGTTCGTACGTCTTGCCGTCATGGCCTTCACCCGCCAGCGCCACGGCGGCGGCCTGGGCATAATCCGCCCGGGCCGCCGACGAAATCCGCCCTGCGCCGGCGCTGCCGATCAAGGCGCCGCCCGCGACGGCGCCGGCAATCGAGCCGGCATAGTTTTCGGTATACCAGCCATTGCGCAAGATCGTGTAGGCGAGGCCGGAATCCTTGATCATCTTTTCAGTGGCGATGTGTTCGCCGGCCAGGCTCAGCGTGCTGGTGTCGGCATGCAGCAGACTGGTATAGACGATACGGCGCGCGCCCGCCCGGCGGGCGGCGTCGATGATGTGGCGATGCTGTTCGGCGCGCTTGCCCAATTCATTGGCGGAAATCAGCATCAGCGTATCAATGCCGGCCAACGCGGCGGGCAGCGCATCGGGCTGGTCATAATCCGCCTGCCGCACGGCGATGCCCAGATCGGCCGCCTTGGCGGGGGAGCGGGCCAGCGCCAGCAGATCCCGGGCCGGGAGTCTGGCTTTCAAAGCGTCGATGAGGAGGCGGCCCAATTGGCCGGTGGAACCTGTGATGGCGATAGTCATGGTGCATCTTCCATTGCGTTGAACGTGGAGAAGACTGTATGCTTAATACTAACTTTTAGGAAGTACGCACATGAAAGTAAGTATAGAACTGCCGGATCGGGGCGCGCAGCGAGGCAATCTGCTGGCCGAAGCCTGCCCATCCCGGGATGTCCTGAAGCACATGACGAGTCGCTGGGGGGTTCTGGTGTTGCGCGTGCTGGCTGGCGGCACCCACCGTTTCAGCGCGCTGCGGCGCGCCATCGGCGGAGTCAGCGAACGCATGCTGGCGCAGACGCTGCAATGGCTGGAAAATGACGGGCTGGTGGATCGGACGGCCTTCGACGTCGTGCCGCCCCATGTGGAGTACAGCCTGACCCCCCTGGGTCGGGAAGCCGCAGGCAAGGTCGGCGCCCTGGCCGATTGGATCGAGATCAATCTGCCGCAGATCCTGGCCGGACGCGAACCTGCGGCTGCGGCGGGATCAGGCCGGCATCAGGTCGACGCAGGCATGAAACGCCAGGCGATCAGCCCGCCCAGGGCCTGAGCAGCCAGCAGGACGGCGACCGTGCCCGTCCATCCCCCCCAGGCATAGGCCACGCCGCACAGCCAGGCCCCCGTGAAACCGCCGCAATAATAGGCGGAATAGTACAGACCGCTGGCCAGCGAACGCCCGTGGGTGATGCGGTAGGCGATGAAGCTCATGGTCGCGGATTGCGTGATGAACGTGCCGCACGCGGCAATGGCCAGCGCCACCACGATGCCCCAGGAGGGCCGGACCAGCGTCAGCATCACGCCGAAGGCGGACACCGCCAGCATGGACAGAATCGCGCGGCGAACGCCGATGCGCGGGATGATGCGCCCCGCCAGCGGTGTCACGACCACCCCCAGCAGATAGACGGAAAAGATGTTGGCCAACTGACCGGAGCTGAAGTGATAGGGTTCGGCCGCCAGGTGCAGATTGATGAAGGTGAACAAGCCGATCAGGGCGAACAGGACCGTGAATCCCAGGGCGCAGGCCGTCTGCAGCGCGGGGTTGCGCAATAACTGCCCCAGCGTCGCCATGCTGGACCGGAAACGCGCATTGGCCACGAAGTGGCGCGAATCCGGCAGGCCGCGCCAGACGATCACGGCTCCGGCCAGATTCAGCACGGCCATCACGCCGAACGCCGACTGCCAGGCCATATATTCCGTCAGGTGTCCCAGGATGAAGCGCCCCAGAAAGCCTCCCAGCACACTGCCGGCCACATACACGGTCACGATGCGCACCATGGTCGAACCGCGGAATTCTTCGCCGATATAGGCGATGGCGACCACCGACACCCCAGGCACGGCCAGCCCCTGCAGGAACCGCAGGATCAACAGGCCATGCACCGTTTCCACCAACGGCATCAGCGCCGTCGGAACCGCCAGCGCGAACACCGAACCGACAATCAGCCATTTGCGCCCGATCGCATCGGACAGCATCCCGACGAAGGGGGAAATCAGCGCCACGGCCAGCACCGTCATTCCCACCGAATTGCCGATCTCCACCACCGAGGCGTGCAGGTCGCGCTGCAACTGCGGCAGAATCGACTGGATCGAATAGACCTGGATGAAGGCAAACACCCCCACCAGCGCCATGGTCAGTTTCAGCAGCTGACCGGGACGGTCATTGAATTCATCGGAGGGGGCGGGCACGGGCGATTGACATACTTTGCAGGAATTTCCCATTATAGGGGGCGGACACGCATGTTATAAAAAGGCTGTCTCACCCCCGCAGGATCAGGGAACATGTCCATACGAATACTCAGCCGCCTGGGCGCCGTGCTGGCGCTGGCCGCCCTGGCTTCGGGATGCGCATCCGACAGCTCCGGCAGCCTCAGTTCCAGCATCGGCACCGCGCTCAGCAAGCCACTCTGCGCCGTCAGCCCCAGCAGTTGCCTGTACCAAGGTTCTTATGAGCCCGGGGAAGCGGCCTACGCCGAACAGGAAGCCAGGCGCCTGAATCAGGCCCAGTTGATCCGGCTGCGGGGCATGTGATTTTTTCACCCCAGCCAGCGCCACGCACGGCCGGGAACCCGATCAAGGACTGGCGGCATCGTCCCGGGATGCGGGGCGCTTCTTCAGAATCCTGTAGATCTGCGCCCGGCTGATGCCCAGCAATTCGGCCGCCCGTCGCTTGTCGCCGCCCGCCTTTTCCAAAGCCAGGCGCGCCGCCCTGACCTTCTCGGCATCGAGCGCCGTCGCCAGCGAAGCATCCCGATGCGCGCTCGCGGACGGGCGCTGCCCGGGAATATCCGCGCCCGTCCCCCGCCCCTCATCGTCCAGCAGCAGGTTTCCCGTCACCAGGAAGCGGATCAGGACACTTTCCAATTCCCGCACGTTGCCACGCCAAGGATGCGCCATCATGCGCGCCAGGGCGGACGCGGGCAAAGGGCGACGGGCCGCACCCAGCCGCCGCGCCAGCCTGTCCAGCAACTGTTCGATCAGGAACGGCCGATCATCCCTGTCCCGCAAGGCCGGCACCTGGACCGGCAGCACATTCAGACGATAAAAAAGATCCTGGCGGAAGCGGCCGGAACGGGCGAAGTCGCTCAAGGGCAGGTTGGTCGCGCAGATCACCCGGACCCGAACGCCGATCGGCGCCGTCCCGCCCACGCGGACGATCTCCTGGGTTTGCAACACGCGCAACAGACTGCCCTGCAGGGACATCGGCATATCACCGATCTCATCCAGAAACAGGGTTCCACCCTGCGCGAGCTCGAACTTCCCCGGTTTGCCGCGGCTACGGGCGCCCGTAAACGCCCCGCCCTCGTAGCCGAACAGTTCCGCATCGATCAGCTCCGCAGGTATCGACGCGCAATTGACCCACACAAAAGGCCCCGCCGCCCGATCCGACAAGCCATGGATCGACTGCGCCGCCAGTTCCTTCCCAGTACCGGTTTCCCCGGAAATCAACACGGGAAAATCATAGGCGGCGGCCTGGCGCAAGGCATGGCGATAGGACTCCATCCGCGAGCCCTGGCCGATGACGTCCTGAATCGAAAACTGGCAGGCCCAGGGCCGGTCACGCTGCAAGGTCAGCCCTGACTGGGCCATGCGGCTATAGGTGCGTTTGAGCGCGTCCAGATCCGAGAACAGGGCCATGCCGATCGCGCCGACGCTGCGGCCGTTCTGCAGGATCGGTACCTGCTTGGTGATGAGCTGATGCCCCCGGACTTCCAGCGGATAGCCGATCTGGGGGCCCTCGTCCCCCCTCGCCACATGATGCAGCCGCGTCTGCGAGCCCACCACATCGGAGATGTGGCGGCCGATGAAATCAGCCTCCTCGCCCCCCAGCAGCTTGCAGTACGGCTGATTGACCAGCACGATCAGGCCGTCCGTATCCACCACGACCAGACAATCCGACACATGGTTCAGCACCAGTCGCAGGAACAAGGCTTCGTCGGAAGCACTCAACTGCCAGGGCAAGTTCATAGGATTCTCAATTCATAGACTTATGCGTCTCATTAGAGAAAATAATCTCATCAAGCCGCGATGACTGTCAATCATCGGAGGCGGCGGGCCGATCGCGCCTTGCGCGGCCAGCCCGCTGGGAAAACATGCTCCAGGCCATGGGCGGCTCCCGCCGCCTGCGATGGCCGGCGCTCCTGGCATGGGTTTTGCTTGGAATGGCGTGAACCCACATGGAGGAGTCTCATGACCGCAATCAACACCATCCCCATCCGCGATACCGTCGTCCAGGTATCCGGCCAGGGCCACCCCTTGGTTTTCATTCACGGATTCACGACCACCGGCGAATTCTGGCGGGAACAGGTCGCGCCCTTTTCCGACGCTTTCCAGGTGATCCGCATCAATCTGCCCGGACATGGCGTATCGCCGCACCCGACCGGCCGGCCCTACACGATCGACGCCTTCACGCAGGACGTGCTCGCCGTATTCAAGGCGCTGGCAATCCCGGAGGCGACCGTCATCGGCCTGTCCATGGGCGGCACCATCGCCCAGCAATTCGCCCTGCGATATCCGGATCGCACCCGCGCGCTGGTCCTGGTCGGCGCGACGCCGCACGGCCTGGGCACAGACGTCAGTGCCGGCAGCGTGCACGATGCCATTACAGAATTGGGGGTGGTCGGCGCAAGCCAGCGGGTCATCGACCGCTCATTCAGCCCCTCCACAGCCGCCGACATCGTCGCGTTCGCCAGAACAGAAGTCGCGCAGACGCCGGAGTTCGTCGCCCGGGAAGCCATCACCTCGCTGAACGCATCCGACAGCCGACACCTGCTGGATCAAATCCACATGCCGACCTTGATCGTCGTGGGAGAAGACGACATCATCACCCCGCCTGCGGAATCGGAACTGCTAGCGGCAAGCATCCCGGGCAGCATCCTGGAGATCCTGCCGCAGGCAGGCCACTTCCCGATGCTGGAACGCCCCCATGCTTTCAATGCCCTGCTCGCCGACTTTCTGCGCACAGTACAGGCAACGTCGGCGACATCCATAGAAAAAACCATCTGAACAAAACAGGAGGAGACCATGCAACCTACCCCATCATCCGCAGCCGCAGCCGCCATCGGCATGCCGCGACATCCTGCGCAGGCCAGCCCGGACACCCGGAAAGTCATCCTCGGCGCAGCCCTGGGCACCGTTTTCGAGTGGTACGACTTTTTCATCTACGGCAGCCTGGCGGTGTTCTTCGGCGCCCTCTTTTTTCCAAAAGGGAACGAAACCGCAGCCCTGCTGGCGGCCCTGGCGACTTTCGGCGCGGGATTCGTGCTGCGTCCGTTCGGCGCCATCGTGTTCGGGCGCCTGGGCGACATGATCGGCCGCAAGCGCACCTTTCTCATGACGATGATCATCATGGGGATCGCCACCGCCGCGGTCGGGATACTGCCGACCTTCGACACCATCGGCTGGTGGGCGCCCGTCATCCTGGTGAGCCTGCGACTGCTGCAGGGGCTCGCTGTCGGCGGCGAGTTCGGCGGCGCCGTCACCTACGTGGCGGAGCACTCGAGCGGCGACCGCAGAGGCCTGACGACCAGTTGGATCCAGATCACCGCCACGCTGGGCCTGTTCCTTTCCGTCATCGTCATCCTGGCCTGCCGGCAATCCATGAGCGCCGAGGCGTTCGCCGACTGGGGCTGGCGCATCCCCTTCATCGGGTCCCTGGGCCTGCTTGCCGTGTCCCTCTACATCCGTTTGAAGCTGGAGGAATCGCCGGTCTTCCAGCAGATGAAAGCCGCCGGCAAGGGCTCGAAGAACCCCATCGCTGAAACCTTCGGCAACCGGCGCAACCTGCGCCTGGTGCTGATCGCCATCTTCGGCATTGTCGCCGGCCAGGCAGTGATCTGGTACACGGGTCATTTCTACAGTCTCTATTTCATGACCACGACACTGAAAATGAGCCATGAAAACGCCTATACCTACCTGCTCGCCGCCCTGGCGCTGGGCACGCCGTTCTTTCTGTTTTTCGGGTGGCTATCCGACCGGATCGGCCGCAAATGGATCGTACTGACAGGCTGCGTGCTGTCGGCGGCGCTGTTCATGCCCCTGTTCCAGGGACTCGCCACCTATGGCAACCCGGCGCTGGCTGCCTTCCGCTCACATACGCTGGTCCAGATCCAGGGCGACGACTGCCGGGAAAATCAGTCTTTCGTGGGCCAGCTATTCCGGCCGGCGGCGACAACCGCGTGCACGCGCGCAAAGTCCTTTCTTTCCGCCCATGCGGTCCCCTACGAAATCCAGGCAGGCAAGCAGCCATTTTCCATACGGGTAGGCTACCAGACCTTCCAGCGCTTCGATGAGTCCGAACTGCGCACCGCCTTGACCGCGCAAGGCCTGCCGACCGATGCCACACCCGCGGAACCGAATGGCCCGATGGTCGTCGCGATTCTGTTCGTGCTGGTCTTTCTGGCCACCATGGTCTACGGACCGCTGGGCGCGCTGCTGGTGGAGCTGTTCCCGACAAGAATCCGCTATAGCGGCGTGTCGGTCGCCCTGCAATTCGGCAACGGCTGGATCGGCGGCTTCGCGCCCTTCGTCGCCACCGCGATCGTCGTCAGTTCCGGCAGTATCTTCGCCGGCCTCTGGTATACCGTGGGCTTTGCCGCATTGACGGCCATCATCGGCGCCATCGCGCTCCCGGAAACACGTCACAACGACATCAGCCAATAGTCTCCATCCCGGCCGGCGGCGCACCGCCGGCACAGGCGCGAAGCAGCGCCGGCATGCCCTGCGCCATGCCGGCGCCCGCCCCGCGGGCGGGACCGATATAATCCGAAGCGACCTCAGGATCGGACCCCCCATGCACAGCGCCGCCCCATTCACCGACGCCCTCGCCGGCCTCGCGCCCCCCGAAGACCAGCGGCATGCCGCCGCGCTGGCGCGGGAAGCCTTCGCGCACACCTTCCGGCAGGCCGCCGCCGAAGCCCCGACGGAACAGACCGCGGACATCCTGACACGCTGCCAGACCTGGATGACGTCGGCCCCCGCTCCGGACGCCGCCGCCCTGCGGCTGGCCATGCTTCTGGTCGGCCTGGATCAGTGGGGGCTGGCGTTCAGCCAGGCCTTCGGCATCACGGCCATCCCGTCCCTGACGCGGCTGATCAGCGATCTGCGCACACAGACGGACGCCGCCGAGGACGCCCGCCTGCAGCAGCAACTGGAACGGCTGGATGCGCAGGAAAGCAACGCCATCGATTTCAAGATCGGTCTGCGTCGCGACATCCATATGGCGCTCTGGCACGCCATGGCCGGCGGCGCCGACCTGGAATCGATCCAGCCCATCCTGCAAACCCTGGGCAGCCTGCTGCTGGCACTGGACGCCCGGATGCCGGAACTGGGATGGCGACTGGTGGCCGACACGCTGGCGCACATCCAGATCCGCCTGCTGGGCAGCGAATTGCCGCCGCTGGCGCAAAGCGGCACGCAGCAACTGCTCGAGGCTCTGCGCCAGGCCCTGCCGGCCGAGCACTACAAGACCATTCTGGCGCACGCCACCAGCGTGCTGCTGGACTGGCAACGCGCCCGGCGTCCGCACTGACGGCGCGATCGCGCCGTCCGGGCCTGTCCATTAAAAGAATGCAAAAACCCGGGGTCCCCGGTGGACGGGCCGGGACCCGGCAGGGATAATGGGCGAAAGCCCTGGCCGGCGCGGCTGCGACGATGACGGCAGGCCCCGGGGCGCACAATAATCAGCCGGGAGCGCGGACAATGCCATTGAGGATGCCAGTTCTGAAACTCAGCCGGCGGGCGGGCAAGATCCTGGCGGGCGTCGCGCTCACCCTGCTCGTGCTGGCCGCCCTGTCGGCCTGGCTGGTGCCCAAGGCCGTGCATCACGCGCTCACTCAAAACGTCGCCCAGCTGCTGGGCCGCCAGGTGGACGTCGGCGAGATCCGCTTCAATCCTTTCACGCTGGCGCTGAGCGCCCAGGATCTCGTCATCGAGCAGCCTCAATCCGCGCCGCTGCTGCAGATCGGCAAGATCGACCTGCGGGTGGCCTGGCGCTCCATCGTGATGTTCGCGCCGGTGCTCGACCGGATCCGCATCGATCAACCACGCCTGGCGCTGGTGCGGCAGGACGCCACGCACTTCAATTTTTCCGATATCGTGGACCGCTTGGCCGCAAAGTCGGCCGAACAGCCAGCCGAACCCGAACCTGCCGCGACAGGACTGCCGCGCTTCTCCCTGAACAACCTGTCGCTGACCGGAGGCGCCATCAGCCTGGACGACCGCGTCACCGGCCGCCTGCAGGCGATCGACGACCTCACGCTGGGCATCCCCTTCATCTCATCGTTCGGCTACGCCACGAAAATCGACGTGCAGCCCGCCGTGCACATGCTCATCAACGGCAGCCCCTTCGACCTGAGCGGCACGGCGCGACCTTTCGATGCCGTCCCCGCATCCACACTGAACGTAACGCTCGACGGCCTGGCCCTCGACAAGTGGGCCGACTTCTGGCCCCTGCCCCTGCCCGTCCAGCTCAAAAGCGCCCTGCTGGATTCCAGGCTGCAAGTGCTGTTCGAGCAACCCTCGGACGCCGCGCCGCGCATCCGCGTGCAGGGCGACCTGGGCCTGCGCCAGCTCGACGTGGCCGAGTCCTCCGGCGAGCCGCTGCTGGCCTGGGACGGCCTGAAAGTCCAAGGACTGGCGGCCGACCTGAGCGCCCGGACAGTGTCGATCGACACGGTGGTCCTGGAAAAACCGCGCGTGGCGGCGCACCGCGACGCCCGGCAATTGAACTGGCAGCGCGTGGCCGAGGGCTTCGCCAAGCTGGGCGCCCCGGCGCCGGCAGAATCCGCGACGGCGGGAACCGCTGGAACCGCTGGAACCACTGGAACCACTGGAACCACTGGAACCGCTGGAACCGCTGGAACCGCTGGAACCGCTGGAACCGCAGCTATCATGCCCGAAGAGGCGGCATCGAAAGCATCCGGTTCCGTCGAACAGAAACCTGCGGATGCGAAACCCGTCGACCAGAAACCCGCCGACCAGAAGCCCGCGGATCCGACATCCACCGGACCGGCGCCCGCCGCAGCCGCCTCTACAGATTCCGCCGCCCAGACGGCCCCCGCGACAGCGCCAGCCGCCGCAGCGCCTCCCTGGAAGATCGCCATCGGCAACTTCAAGCTCGAGGCCGGCGAAGCGCGCCTGCGCGACGACCCGATCAAGCTGGACTACCTGATGAGCGGCCTGGGCGCCGACATCCAGCACATCACCCTGCCGCAAGCCGCGGACGAGCCCATGCTCGCGAGCCTGAGCATGGACAACCCGACCGACGGCAGTTCGCTGCAAGTCCAGGCGCCCGTCATCCTGCAGCCCCTGTCGATCCAGGCGCAGGTCCGGCTGGACCGTCTGGCGCTGGCGCCCTTCGCGGCGGCTGTCCACCATGTCGCCCCCATCACCGTGAAGGATGGGCGGCTGAGCCTGGAAGGCAAGATCGACGTGGCTGGAACTCAAGTCCAGGCCCACGAGGTGAAACTGGACCTGAAGCAGTTCGCCGCGCGCGACGACTCCGTCAAACCTGGCGTCGACCTGTCCATCGGTTCGCTGGCGCTGACCGCAGACCGCCTGGCCCTGGACGCCAAGCCGGCGAACTTCACCCTGCAGGCCGACGGCATCCAGAAGCATGGCACGCTGGCGCTCAAGGGATCCCTGACGGCGCAGCCGCTGGCGCTGAAGACCTCGGTCGACCTGGCGAAATTCGACGCTGCATCCCTGGCTCCCTACATCGCCTCCAGCCTGAACGCCACCGTGCGCAGCGTTTCGCTGGGCGCGCGCGGCAACGCTGAATTCGCCGCCGCGCAGGGCGGCAAGCCAATGCGGGCAAACTGGAACGGCGCCGTCCAGGTCAATGATTTCGATCTCCAGGACCGCGTCAACAAGACGGCCTTCCTCAACTGGAAACACCTGGGCCTGAGCAACATGCGCGTCTCGATGGCGGGGCCGCAGCTCGGGCTGGACCTGGGCGATATCCTGCTGGACGACTTCTACGGCAACATCCTGCTCAACAGCAACGCGCGCCTGAACGTCATGGACATCCTGGTGGACAAGGGCCAGGCTGGGGGATCCATCACGCAAGACACGCAGACCCGTCGGGGCCAGGCCGCCGGAACGGGGAAATCCGCGGCCCCGCGCGCCGCGGGACCCGACATCGCGATCCACAGCGTCAAGCTCAAGCGCGGCCGCATGACATTCAACGACCACTTCGTGCGCCCCAACTACCGCGCCGAACTGTCATCCATCGACGGCGCCCTCACGGCCGTGTCCTCGTCCAAACCCACGCCGGCCAAAGTCAGCGTCGCCGGCCGCGTGTACGGCACCGCGCCCTTCTCGGTATCGGGCACGGTGCAGCCCTTCGCGCGCTACCTGGCGCTGGACCTGAAGGTGTCCGCCAAGGGCGTGGACCTGCCCCGCTTCACCACCTACTCGTCCAAGTACGTCGGCTACGCCATCCAGCGCGGCAAGCTGTCGGTCGACCTGCAATACCAGATCAAGGATCGCGCCCTGCAGGCCAGCAACAAGGTGCTGCTCAACCAGCTCACTTTCGGCAAACCATCCGACAGCCCCGACGCCATCAAGCTGCCGGTGCTGCTGGCCGTCTCCCTGTTGAAAGACGCCAGCGGCAACATCGACATCAACCTGCCGATCTCCGGCTCATTGGACGATCCCCAGTTCTCGGTGGGCGGCATCATCGTGAAGGTGATCATGAACACGCTGGCCAAGGCGGTGACCGCGCCCTTCAAACTGCTGGCCTCCGCCTTCGGCGGCGGCGATGACGACCTGTCGCGCATCGAATTCGCGCCCGGCAGCGCCGCGCTCGATGACACGGCCAAGTCCAGCATCGCCACCCTGATCAAGGCCCTGGCCGACCGCCCCGCCCTGAAGATGGACATCATCGGCCGCGCCGACCCCCAGGCAGACGAAGCCGGCCTGCGCCAGGCCTGGGTGGACAAGAAGATCCGCGCGGCCAAGGCGCGCGACATCGGCAAGAAAACCGATCCGGCCAGCATCACGCTGACCGATGCCGATCGCGCCAAATACCTGGAAGACGTCTATGACGACACCAAGATCAAGGACAAGCCGCGCAACGCCATCGGCTTCGCCAAGTCGCTGCCGCCCGAACAGATGAGCGCCCTGCTGCTGGCCGCCGCTCCGGCGGGCAAGCAATCCCTGGAACGGCTGGCGGACGCCCGCGCGCAGGCGGTGTATGAACAGATCCTGACGACCGCCCAGGACCTGACCAGCCGGGTCTTCATTGTGGCGTCCAAGATCGACGCGGCGGATACCGAAGACGGCGGCCCGGCGACGCGCGTGGACTTTGCGCTGCAATAAGGCTCAGACTGCTTTCGCGGCAAGCTCACGCGCCGCCAGCTGACCGGATGCGCGGCCCAGATACGCCGCCAGCGTCCGCATGCCGTACAGCCCCGCCTTTTGTTCGGCCTCGCTGTTGTAGTTCGTGTTGGTATTGACGTCGTAGGTATAGCGCACACCGCGCGCATCGACGATGGACTCGATGCCTGTCACGCCGACACCGTGATCCTGCATGAAGCGCCGGTAGCGATCCAGATCGGCGCTCCGGAAATCCGGGATGACCTCGAAACGCGGATGCGTCACGGCCGTCTCGCCGCCCACGGGGCAGGCCAGATCGCCGATCTGGCAGACGTCGGCGGGGCACAGCTCGAAGCCCTGGGACGTATCGACCCGCACGGCGTACAGGAACTCGCCGCCGATGAATTCCGCCCGCGCGATGCAAGGCTCGGGCGCCTGGATGTATTCCTGGATCAGCGTCACGCCATCGACCGATTCCTCGAACTGCGGGCTCGCCACATAACGTTCCAGGCTTGCGACGTCATGGAACAGATGCACGCCCAGCCCCTTGCCTGCACGATTGTGCTTGGTGATGAAGGGCGCCGGCATCTTGCGCGCCGCAGCCACGATATTCCCGGCGCCCACCGCTGCGAGCGTCCGGGGAGTGCGTATGCCATAGCGCCGCAGCGCGGCGTACTGCGCGATCTTGCTGACCTCGAGTCGCAGCGCCCGGCTATCGTTCACGACGGTCCTGTCGTAGGATTCCAGCCACGCCAGCACCGCCGCAGTGTATTCCGGCCCGTAGCGATGTCCGCGCGTATGCGACGACGCGCTCATGCGGTTGTAGAACACGCCCTCGGGCGGCGTGCTGGAAAAATCCAGCACGCCTTCATCCAGGAACCACTCCTCGTAATCCAGGCCGAGTTCCTTGAACGCTTCCCGCAGCGGCTCTACCCAAGCGTTGTTTTCATGAATGACGAAGATTGTTGACATCACCAGCATCCGCTCCGCTGCAACGGAGGCGGCCTCAGAAAATAGGTTCATCGAAGATCACCGACAACAGTAATCTCAGGCGGCGCCGCAATAAACGAACCACTGGCTATTTGCTTATGGGAAACCGCGGGGACTGGCCGATCCCCGCATCACCGGATACCGGCGCGGGTCAGGGCCGCGCCGCGCAGACCGCCAGCCGGGCGGATTCAACGGCGCTGCCCACGTCCTTGCGGAATCGGGCCTCGGTTTCGCGAATGCCGTGGCGCAGCAGCGTATGCCGGACCGCCCGGGTCGCCGCCACCAGGTAGACCGCCGCGCCCCGGCGGCGGGCTTTGCGGGCCAGGTCTTCGATCGTGGCCACGCCGCTGGAATCCAGCAGCGAAACCGCCGACAGGTCGATGACGTAGGCCTTGGGCCGGTCGCCGATGCGGTCCAGCGCCGCTTCGACGGCGGAAGTCGCGCCAAAGAAGAACGCCCCGGTCACGCGGATCACCGCGATGTCCGAAGCCGCGGCGGCCGCCGATTCCGCGTCCCCGGCCGCATCGTCCGCCGCATCGTCGGACCGGTCGTCCTCCGCCCAGGGGGAGACCTGCTCCACCGCCACGATCCGCGCCATGCGATGCATGAACAGGAACGCGCTCAGGGCGAAGCCGATCAGGATCCCTTCGCTGAGATCCCGGAAGATGACTAGCAGGAAGGTGACCAGCAGCACGGCGGCATCCCCCCAGGAGACCCGCAACAGCCGTGCGAATGCGTGCTTTTCGACCATATTCCAAGACACGACGGTCAGCACGCCCGCCAGCGCGGCCAGGGGAATGTAAGAGGCCGCCGGCGCTGCGACCAGCACGAACAGCAACAGGAAAACGGCATGCAGCATGCCCGAAATCGGCCCGCGCGCACCGGCGCGGACGTTCGTGGCCGTGCGGGCGATGTTGCCCGTCACGCAAATGCCGCCGAACAGCGGGGATGCGATATTGGCCAGTCCCTGTGCGACCAGTTCGCAGTTGGACCGATGCCGCCGCCCCGTCATGGAATCCGCCACGACGGCCGACAGCAGGCTCTCGATGCAGCCCAGCAGGGTAAAGGACAAGGCATTGGGCAGCACGGCCAGCACTTTCGCGTAGGTGATCTCGGGCAGCTGGGGAACCGGCAAGGACTGGGGTATGCCGCCGAACTGGGTGCCTATGGTCGCCACCGGAAGGCCGAACCACGCGGCGCTGGCGGCAGCCGCGGCGACCGCCACCAGCATGGACGGCCAGTGCGGCCGGTACCGCCGCAGGATGGCGATGACGCCGATGGTGATGGCGGCCACCAGGATCGCCATGGGGCTGGCTGTCGGCAGGGCCGCCGACAGCGCCTGCAGCTTCGGCAGCAGAGGCCCGGGCTCATGTTCCAGCCGCAGGCCCAACAGATCCCTGATCTGGCTGGCAAAGATGATGATCGCAATGCCGGCGGTAAAACCCACGGTCACAGGATAGGGAATGTACTTGATGAAGGTGCCCAGCCGTAGGAGCCCGATGGCGGCCAGCATCAGGCCCGACAGGAGAGTCGCCAGCAGGAGCCCATCCACCCCGTGCTGGGCCACCGCCGCGGCGACCAGCACGATGAACGCGCCCGCCGGCCCGCCGATCTGGAAGCGGCTGCCGCCAAAGGCCGACACGATGAACCCGCCGACGATGGAGGTGTACAGGCCGCGGTCGGGCGTCACGCCCGACGCAATGGCGATCGCCATGGAAAGGGGCAGCGCGACGATCGCCACCGTCAGGCCCGACAACGCATCCGCCCTCAGGCTCGACAGGCCGTAGCCCTGTTTGAGCACCGTGAATATCTTCGGCGTGTACAGTTCGCGAAACCCGGGTTTCGCGGCAGAGGCTGCGTTCATACCTATCCTTTCAACTGCCGTGGGGTGACGTGGCAGCAAGCGGCATGATACATCCAGTTGCCGGGTTGGTTGTTCGAAAACACACGAACCCAAAAAAATAAACCCTTGGGAACCAAGGGTTTATGACATCGACCACCCGCAGCGCGCTACCCAGCTAAAGGGTCAGCAACACCCCCGATGAAACGACCGTGCAATATTCCGCGTCCAGATTGGCCAGCAACATCGCATGCACCTCGTCGGCGCTTCTGGACACCCCGCCCCAATCCGCCTTGGCGAACGTGAAGCAACCATCCGCCGCCAGATAGGTCCGGAACCCCAGGTTGCCGGCCATGCGGACAGTCGCCTCGACGGAATTGTTCGTGATGACGCCCGCCACCACCCGCGCGCCGTGCCCCCCGGCGCGAAGGCGCGCTTCCAGATCAGTGCCGATGAACGCGCTGTTCCGGTGCTTCGCGATGATCGGTTCGCCCGCGACGGGGGCCGTTTCAGGCTTGAACTCGTGACCCGGCTGGCCCGGCCGGTAATGGGATCCCGGTTCGGTCGAGTCGTGTCGGACATGCCACACCGGCCAGTTCCGGCTTCTCCAGTGAGCCAGCAGACCCGCGATCCGCGCTTCCGCCTGAGGGTTTTTTCTCGTCCCCCAGCTTGGGTGATCGATCGCCCGCTGCAGATCGATCAGCAGAAGGACGGCGCCGGCGGCGTGCTCCAAGGCAGGTTCCATGGCTGATCCACTAGCCATTGCCGGCCAACCCCGAGGGCTGGCCGGCAGCTTCGCCCACTGTGGCGGGCAGATACACGGCGCCGATCCCCGCAGCCAGCGCCGCGAATACCGCCCCGCCGATGAACGCGCCGTGATACCCCCCATTCAGCGCAAGCTGCGCGGGGAGCCCCATGGCGAGCAGGCCTTCCGAGCGCGCCTGGGCCAGGCTGGCCAGGATCGCCAGCCCCAACGCGCCCCCCATCATGAACGATGTATTGACGACGCCGGAAGCCAGGCCCGATTCGCCCGGACCCGCATCGCTCATGGCGGCCAGCAACACGGGGTTGAACGCCATGCCGGCGCCCAGCCCCAGAAGCGTCATGCCGGGCAGGACATCGATCATGAAGCTGCCCTGGGCAGGCGCGCGAGCGAACAGGGCCAGGCCCGTCGCCGCCATGATCAGGCCCAGGCAGAGCGGCCGGCGGATACCGAAACGCAGCACGATCATGCCGGACAAGCCCAGGGAGAACGCGGCCATGATCAGATTGGCCGGCAGGAACGACAGGCCGACCTGAAGCGGGGTGTATCCCAGCACGCGCTGCAGATACAAGGCGGAGATGAAAAACCACGCGAACATCGCAGCGGCCCACAGCACGCCGATGACGTTGGACGCCACGATCACGCGCGACCGGAACAGATGCGGCGGTATCAGCGGCGCCTCGGCGCGGGCTTCGATGCGCACAAAAACCAGGAACGCGACGAGCGCAAGCGCCAGCAGACCCAGCGTCCAGGCCGAGCCCCAGCCGGCCTGGTTGCCGCCGACGATGGCATAGACCGCCAGCATCAGGGATGCCGTCACCGTCACCGCCCCGGCCACATCGAGACGCGCACGGCCGACTGGCCCGTGCGCGGCGGGCAGCAGGCGCCGCGACAGCAGGTACACCACCAGGCCGATGGGCAGGTTCACAAAGAAAATCCAGTGCCAGCTCAGGCTTTCCGTCAGGAAGCCCCCCAGCAAAACCCCCACGCTGCCGCCGCCGGCGCCCACGAAGCCGTAGACCCCCATGGCCATCGCCCGCCCGGCCATGTCGGGGAACAAATCCATGATGAGCGACAAAGCCACGGCGGACACGACGGCGCCCCCCATCCCCTGCACGATCCGCGCCCCGATCAGCCAATGGGGAAGATCGGACAGCCCGCAGGCCAGTGACGCCACAGTGAACAGGAGCAGGCCGGCCAGGAACAAGCGCCGGTGGCCGTACAGATCGCCCAGGCGGCCGCCGAGCAGCAGGAACCCGCCGAAGGTCAACATGTAGGCATTGACCACCCAGACCAGGGAAGTCTCAGAAAATCCCAGATCCGCCCTGATGGACGGCAACGCGACATTGACGATGGTCGTATCGAGCACGATCATCAACACGCCCAGGCAGAGCACGGCCAGCGCGATCCAGCGTCGAGGCACATTCACGGCAAATTCCATCGGCGATTCCTTCGTCGGAGCAAACCGGAAAGCGTCCAAGGCGCGCCCATGCAGGCGCCCTGGAGGAGAAGACAGGCGATCAGACCGGGTTGGGAACGATGACCATCCAGTGCACGCCGAATTTATCGGCCACCATGCCGAAGTGCGAGGCGAAGAACGTCTTGTCCAGCGGCATGGTCACCTGACCGCCCTTGCCCAGAGCCGCGAACATGCGTTCCGCGGTTGCGCCGTCGGGCGCGGTCAGAACCAGCGACACGCCCTGGAATGACGGCTTGCCCGAACACATGCCGTCGGAAGCCATGACCGTGGCCCCGCCGATGTCGAAGCTGGCGTGCAGGATCTTGTCCTGATGTTCGGGCGAACCGCTGCACGGGCCGCCCGGTTCGGGATTGTCCCTGAACCGCATGAGATGCGTGGTTTCCGCACCGATCGCATCATGATAGTACGTCAAGGCCTCTTCGCAGCGGCCCTCGAAAATGAGATAAGGATGAATTTCCACGACGCCTCCGGGGGATAGAAACCAGGGAAAGCCGGCCGAAATGCGGTCAGCCCGGGAACGGTTCGCACCTCATTGTGTACACCGTCCACTGAAATAATAAGGGAACGGGTGTACAGTGTCCACATGAAGCACAACACTGATACAAAAAACCCTCCGGCGCGGCATCGCGAGGCGGCGGCCCTCGCTACCCGGTCCCCAAAAGAGCGCGACACCTATCGCCACGGCGACCTGAAGCACGCCCTGCTGGAAGCTGGCGTGGCGCTCGCCCGGGAAGGCGGGCCGCAGGCCATCGTGCTGCGGGAAGCCACGCGGCGCGTGGGCGTGGTGCCCAATGCCGCCTACCGGCATTTCACCAACCGGGAGGCGCTGCTGCAGGCCGTACGGGCAGCGGCCTTGTCCGAGCTGGCCCGTGCCATGGAAGATGAACTGGCCCGGCTGCCTTCCGGGCTTCCCGCGCCGGCGTTCGCCCGCTCCAGCGTACGAGCCATCGGCGCCGGCTACCTGAGCTTCGCGCGCAAGGAACCCGGCCTGTTCCGCACCGCTTTCGCGGTGTCCGATCGCGTGGAAGACGACACGGATCCGGCCAAGACAGGCCGCAGCGGGCTCAACCCCTTCCAGTTGCTGGGCAAGGCGCTGGACGAGCTCGTCAAGGCGGGCTCGCTGCCGGCGGAACGGCGCCCCGGCGCCGAATACCTGGCCTGGTCCTCCGTTCACGGCCTGGCCATGCTGATGCTGGACGGCCCGCTACGCGGCCTGGCCCCCGATCAAGTCCACACCGTCGGCGAGCATTTGCTGAATATGGTCGAACGGGGGTTGTAGATCCGCGCAAGGCTCTGGCTCACCCACCCGATCTTTGATCATGCAGCCTGTTATTTGAAAGCGCTCTTGATTTCAGGCCGAATACAGAGACCATGACCGGCCATTCATCCACCGACGAAAATCGTCGGCGTCACAGACATGCCGACACGCAGCTTCGCGGCTTCAGGCTGATCGGGATCGATACGAATGCGAACGGGGAGACGCTGAACGATTTTCGTAAAGTTCCCGGTGGCATTGTGAGGGGCGACCGCTGAATAACTCACCCCGCTTGCCGGCCCGAGACTGTCCACAGTTCCCTTCAGCACAGCGCCCGGCAAGGCGTCCACCTCGATATCGACCCTCTGCCCCGTTTGTATGCGCGCCAGTTGCGTTTCGCGGAAGTTCGCCGTGACATAGATGGAGTCGAGCGGGATGATCGCCAGCAACGGTTTCCCCGCGCTGACGAAGGCCCCGAGACGCACCGATTTCTGGCCAATCACCCCGTCCACAGGCGCCGTGATCCGGGTATAGGAAAGCTTCAATTCAGCGCTCGCCAAGGCCGCCCGCGCCTGGGCGAGCACCGCTTCCGCTTTCTTCAGATCCGCTGCCAGAATACCTGTCTGTTGCTGCGCGGCCTGGAGGCCCGCACGGTTCTTTTCCCGACCGGCGATCTGGGTGGCCAATTGCGCTTCCGCTTGCTGCCTGGCCTGCACCGAGCCTGACCCATCGGCGGCCAGGTTGCGATAACGCTGCCGGTTGGCCTGCGCCAGCTTGAGTCCCGCATCGTCCGCCGCAACGGTTGCTTGAGCTTGCCGGATGACGGCTTTCTGTTGCGCCAGGCGCGCGGCCAGGCCGGCGACGCTGGCTTCAGCGGCAGCGACCTTGGCTTTCGCGAAAGCGGCGGAAGCCGCAAAATCCCGGTCGTCGATGACGGCCAGTACATCTCCGGCCCGCACCGGCTGGTTTTCCTTGACCGACACCTTGTCGATCACCCCCGGAACCTGGGGCGCAACCACCGTGAAATCGGCCTGCAGGTAGGCATCGTCCGTTGACTGCGTCGATGCGTCGGATTCCGGCCGATTGAGATAGACGACGGCGCCGGCCACTGCCGCACACAACAGGGTCGCGCCGATGATCTTGGCCCTCTTCAGCATTGCCATGATGAAATTATCCTTCTGGTGAAGACGTGGAGCGGGAGGTGGGGGGCTGCAGGTTCGGCGCCGGGATATGAGCCATGCACAGGACGAACGGCACCATCAGGAGCGCCAGAACGCCCAGGACGCGGTAAGCATCCGCGATCGAGAGCACCCATGCTTGCGGCCCGATGACTCCCATCAATTGAGCGGGTTCTTGCGTGACCGGGATCAGATGACTTGCCAGGGCGGCATGGTCCAGCAACATTTCGGCGTGGAACCGTTGCCGTATGGTCAACAGATGCCCGACGACCGCGCCGCCCGACAACGATCCCAAGGCGCGCAGCGTGTTGATGCTGCCCGATACATACGAACCCTCGCTGGGATGGACGACACTGGTGCACAGGAACAGCATCGAAACAACCGCCATCGGCTGACCGAAGGCCTGCAGCGTTTGCGCCAGGATGAACTGATCGCGATTCCAGTCCGAAGTCAGGCGCGCCGCGAGAAAACACGCAAGCGCGATCAGCAGCAGGCCGCCCGCGAACACGACGCGCGCATCGACCCATTTCCGGTAAAGCAATAAGGCCACCAGAGAACCCAGGATCAGCTGGGGCAAAGCGACGATCAAGCCAATGGGCGCCATCTGAAGCTGCCTGTAATCCTGGAGCGCGCCGAGGTAGCGCATCGGCAGCAATGATCCAGACGCCATGACAAGCAGCAGGACGACAAACAGGGTGAACCCGATCCCGAGGTTGCGGCGACCCAGCATCTGCCACTTGATGAATGGCGTCGGGTGATACCACTCCAGCAGCAGATGAACCCCCAAGAGAGCCGACCCCGCCACCAAGGAACTGGCAATGAGCGGCGAGTTGAGCCAATCCAGGCGCTCGCCCTGATCCAGGGCAATCGCAATCAAGGCAAATGCCGGCACACCGCACGCCATGCCAACCCAGTCGGCCTGGGGAAAGCGATCTCTCTGGATCGGCTCTTTCGGCAACCCCCACCCGATCAACAAGGCGGCGATGGCGGCGAACGGGAGGATCTGCCAATACACCCAGCGCCAGTCGAACAGGCCGTCCGTCCAATAGCCGGCCAACCAGATCGAAAGATTCGGGGCAAAGGTCGCCGTCAGCGCATACAGCGCCAGCCCGTGCAAGCGGATGTCCGGCGTCAGGAACTTCAGCGCCGCCATCATCAGCACCGGAATCATCGTCCCGCTGGCGATGCCTTGCAGAAAACGGATGGTCAGCAGCAAACCCAGGTCATGGATGAACGGAAGACACGCGGCCAGCAAGGAGCACACCCCGATCATCCACAGCTCGAAACGACGCACGGACAGCGTAATGGCGAACCAGGCGGAGAAAGGCATGGCGAGCACTTCCCCTACGTTGTAGGCGGTCGTCAACCAGGAAGCATCGTCCATGCCGAAGCCCAGCGCACCGCGCACGTCCGCCAGCGCCAAAGCCCCCACTCGGTTGTTCAGCCCCGCCATCATCGCGGCGATCAAGATACCGGCCAAGCCGACCAGCAGGCGGTTCGCGGAAACCGCCGGGGCCGCGGCCGGCGATGCGGGCCTTGGCGGCAGCACGGCGGCGCTCATGGAGTGGCCTCGGACGTTGAGGCGGCCAATCGTCCGGCGCTCTGGGGCAGGCTGTCGGAGGATGATTGGGCGGCAGCGGCCAGCGCGTCCGGTTCCCAGCCGCCGCCCAGTGATTTGAAAAGATTGACCAAGGCCAGCGCCGCCTTGGTGGCGCTGTCGTTGAGGCGTGTCTGACTGGCGAGCGTGCCGCGCTGCGCAGCCAGGACGCCCAGATAGTCGGCGGCGCCTTCTTTATATCCTTGCTCGGCGGCCCGCAACGCCTGTTCGTTCTGCGCAAACGAAACGAGCAGCTCGGCATGCCGGTTCTGCTGCGCGGCCCAGGCGTCCAAGGCGTTGTCGACCTCATGCCAGGCCCGAAGCACTGTCTGCCGATACGCGATGGCGGCCGTCTTCTGCCGAGCTTCACTCAGGATCAACCGTTGCTTCAGCCGCCCTCCCTGGAAGATGGGCAGGTAAACCGTGGGACCGACGGAAAAGAACCTTGAATCCCAACTGCCCAGATCATTGAAATCCAAGGCTTGAAGCCCTATGCCTCCCCGCAGGCCGATGCGCGGGTAGAAGTCGGCCTTAGCCGCGCCGATGGCGGCCGTCGCGGCATGAAGCCGCGCCTCCGCGCGCAGAATATCCGGCCGCCTGTGCGCCAGCTCCGAAGGCAAGCCGACCGGCACATTCGTGGGCAGCGAAGGCAGCGGCATGGCTTCCATCAATTGCGCATCGAGGGCGCGGGGTTCTTTGCCCAACAACAGAGCAAGCGCGTTCATCAGCGCGTTGCGGCGCTGGGTCAATTCAGGCACCATCGCCTTGATCCCCGCCAATTGCGCGCGTGCCGAGGACGTTTCAAAACGCGTGGCGACCCCGTTGCGCTCACGGCTTTCGACAAGGCCGAGTGTGCGATCGGCGATCCCCAGGTTCTGCCGGGCGATATCCAGTTGCGCCTGCGTTCCGCGCAGCTGGAGATAGATACGCGCCACCTCGGCGGACACAGTCACCCGTGCGGCTTCGCGTTCATACCTCGTCGCCTCGAACGTCGCTGCGGCGCTCTCGCGCAATCGCCGCGCCCTGCCCCACAAGTCGAGTTCCCAACTGGCATCGAATCCCAATTGCCAGAAATCGCCGGCGTTCGTCGGAGCCCCCAGCGCGGCGAACTTTCCATGCTCGCTGATTGCCTCGCGGGAATAGCTTGCCGAGCCCCCGACGCTCGGCAGCATCGCGGATGAGGCAATCCCCAATCGGGCGCGGCTTTGCTCTATCCGCTCGGATGCGACCTGCAAATCCAGATTGCCGGCCTGCGCGCGGGACTCCAGGTCCGAGAGCACGGGATCATTGAACAGCGCCCACCAGGACACCGGAACATTCTCCGAGGAGGTCTCCGGCGCCTGGGCATAATCCGCTCTGGGCGATAGCTGAACCGCGGCAAGCCCATCGGCGGGCCCCACAAAATCGGGGCCTACCGTGCAGCCAAGCAGCACAGCCACACAAGACGCCAAACCGGCCCGATACGCAATCTGCAGAAACCGGGACTGCCGGGTCATCGAGGGCGATATTTCGTTGCTTCTTCTCATAGCGGCGCACTGAGCGTGGGGATCAATCCACGGGCGTCAGAATCGGCGCACCGGCATCTTTCAACAGGAACACCACGAATCTCGCAGGCTCGGTCTGGCTGGCGTTGCGCCCGACTGTATGGACGTCGTCCGGCCCCTCGTAGAACGTCTGCCCCGGCGTCAAAGTCACATTCTTGCCGCCGCGCACCCCCATGACGATGGAACCCTTCAACACATAGACAAAAGCATGCGCGAAATGGCGGTGCACCGGGTCGACGCTGCCGGGCGGATAGTCGACCGTAATGATCTCGACCTCTTTGCCCGGAAAATCCTGCAATGCCTTGGTCAATAACGGCGTGACCTGAGCCTCCGGGGACTCGTGCGCCACTGCTGGCATGACATTCATCGACAGCAGCAGCGCCGCTGCCAGGCATGTGAAGATACGCATGATGATTCTCCTTTTATCGCTATCGGCGCTCAGGCCAGGCCCGACTTGTCCACACCAAAAGCCTTGTCGTAGATACCAGGCGGAATACGGAAGGCGACGTTGAGCCGGTTCCACGCGTTGATCGACATGACGTGGAAGGTCAGATCGGACAGCTCCTGCTCGGAAAACTGGGTCAGCGCGTGATCGTAGATATCGTCGCTCACGCCTTCCGGAGAAAGGCGGGTCAATGCCTCGGTCCAGGCCAGCGCGGCACGCTCGCGTGGCGTGAACAAGCCCGACTCCCGCCATGCGGCAACATGATGCAGGCGCAGCGGGCGTTCATGATCGATCGTGGCCTCCTTGACATGCATATCGAGGCAGAACGCACAACCGTTGAGTTGAGAGGCTCGCACATCGACCAGATGGCGTATGGCCACCTCGACAGTGGATTTGCGGAGCGCCAGGCTGAACTCGACGAACTTCTTGAAGAGTTCCGGGGATTGTTTTTGGTAATCAATGCGGGGCATCATGACTTCTCCTTTCTGTGATACGTGGGTGGAACGCAACTGACTAGCTCCGCGCGACAGAGCGGCTGAGCCAGGTATGGAAGTGCGTCGGGCCGACGCGATATCTATCGCCCATGGGGATCAGTGTCCGGTCATCCAGTTCGCTGCCAAAATAGCGGCAGCGGGCATCGGCCACCACGGGCCTGGAGTCCTTTCTCGCCGCCAGGAACTTGCGCGCGAGTTCATCCAGGGGAAAACGATCCTGACCGGCCACCTCGACGGTGCCGTTCAACGGCACGCCAACGGTAAGGTCCGCCAGCTCAGAAGCAACATCATCGGCAGCGATGGGCTGAATAAGCGCGGGCGACAGGTGCACCGCATCGCCTTGGGAACCGGCGTCGATGATGCTGCCGATGAACTCGAAAAACTGGGTGGCGCGCAGCAGCGTGTACGGCACGCGCGATGCCTTGATCAACTCTTCCTGCACGGCCTTCGCACGAAAGTAGCCGCTGCCCTGGAGCCGGTCGGTCCCCACGACGGAAAGCGCGAGATGATGCTCGACGCCGGCCGTCTGTTCGGCGGCCAGCAGATTGCGGCCAGCCGTATCAAAAAAGGCCATGACCGCCGCATCATCGAAAGATGGCGCGTTGGCGACATCGACGACCACCTGGGCGCCATCAAGCGCCTCGCTCAGCCCCCGCCCCGTAATCACGTCGACCCCGGTCTTCGGCGATGCCGCCACCACCTCATGACCATCCCCCATGAGCCGAGCGACAACATTCGAACCAATCAGGCCGCCACCACCAATAACGACAATTTTCATGATACTTTTCCTTGAAATGCGGAGGACGACAGGCCTCCAGCAGCATCAGGAAACGTCCGAACAAGCTTTCACGCCGCACGCATTCGCGCATCCAGCGAACTGCCGCATTGCTCATCACGCATCCCATCCCGAAGCACGGCGCCTGCTTTCCGCCCGTCTCGTTCTGGTTCCTGAATGACTGTCATTGTCTTTTCAGGTCATGGAGCCCGCTTTGCGAACATCTTGTATTTCTGTCCAGAATTTCTTGTATGGAACCCCGAGGCGCCCGATGCCTCCGGCCAGGCCGCGCGCCACCCCTTGAGGAGGCTTGAATGCAATGGCTTTTTGCCGACTGCTGTCTGGACCTGGAGCGCCGCGACCTGCGTCGCGCCTCTGAACCGGTAGCCACCACGCCCAAGGTGTTCAATTTATTGGTGCACCTGGCGACCCACCGCAATCGCGTGGTCAGCCGGGATGAACTGATCGACACGGTGTGGTCTGGGAGGATCGTTTCCGACTCCACCATCGCCAGCCACGTCAATGCCGCGCGTGCCGCCATCGGCGACGATGGCCGACGACAGCGCGTCATCAAGACGGTGCCCCGCCTGGGATTCCGATTCGTGGCCGACCTCAGCGAACGTCAGGCCACACCCCCATCCAGCGACAATGTCGGCCCATCGCCCGGTTCGCAAAACTCGAATCCGGAGATTCCCGGCAAGCCTTCGATCGCAGTCATGCCTTTCGTCAACCTGAGCGGGGACCCGAACCAGGATTACCTGGCCGATGGCGTGATCGAAGAGGTAATCACCGTGTTGTCCCAGTACCGCTGGCTGCTGGTCATCGCCCGCAATTCGAGTTTCACCTACAAGAACCGCAACGTGGACGTGAAGCAGATCGGGCGGGAATTGGGCGCTCGCTACATCCTCGAAGGAAGCTGGCGCCAGGCCCAGGGCCGGGTACGCATTACGGGTCAGTTGGTCGATGCGACAACCGGCGCTACCCACTGGGCAGGACGCTTCGAAGGAGTGCTCAACAACCTTTTCGAATTCCAGGATGACATTGCCGACAGCGTCGTCGGCGTCATCGCCCCCCAATTGGAACAGGCGGAAATCGCCCGCACACGGTACAAGCCCACGGAAAGCCTGAACGCCTACGATTACTATCTGCGCGGCATGGGCCAACTGCACCGCGGCACCCACGACGGAATCGACGCAGCGCTGCCGATGTTCCGCCATGCGTTCGAACAAGACGCCGACTTCGCTTCGGCCTATGCGATGGCGGCTTGGTGCTACTGCTGGCGCAAGATCAATGGCTGGATGCAGGATCTTCCAGCGGAAACGGCCGAAGGGGCGCAACTGGCTCGACGCGCCATCGAACTGGGAAAGTACGACGCGGTCGCCTTGGCGCGCAGCGGGCATGCGCTTGCTCACCTGACGGGCGATATGGTCGAGAGCATCGCGCTGTTGAACCAGGCGCAAGCCTTGAATCCCAATCTGTCCGCCGCCTGGTTTCTGGGCGCATTTTGCCATTTGCTGCATGGGCAAGCCGAGCAGGCCATCGCGCATTTCACGCGGGCCATGCGTTTAAGTCCGGTGGATCCGGAGCTTTACCGAATGCACGTCGGCATGGCCATCGCGCACTATTTCATGGGTGACTTTCCAGAGTCGAACATCTGGGCGGAAAAAGCAACGCTCAGCATGCCAAACCTGATAGCCGGTCAAATTGTCCTTGCCGCCAGCTACGCCATGCTGGGCAAACGGAAGGAAGCCCACCGAAGCGTTGCGCGGCTGCAGGAAATCGCCCCCACGCTGAGCCTGGACAAACTGACCGACTGGCTGCCGCTTCAAAATCACGACGACCTTGCGCTGTTGTCGGACGGCTTGGCGAAGGCGGGGTTCAAGGATTAGCGAATCCGGATGGCATACAGCGGGCATTCGACTCGATGCCAGCCTTGTGGCGGCGCACCAGCACACGGCGCCTTCCTTATCCGGCACACGGTTATCCTAGGCGGTCCACTGGGCGCAGCCCCGGCACCAGAAGCGACACAGGACGAACGACACGGCCGTGGCTATTCCGCGCCCGGAAGGAGCAACGCCATTTTGCGCCGCGCGATGCGTAACAACGCATCCAACTCTGATGCGTGTTGCGCATCCCTGTAGGCGAGGCCAAATCCGATCCAGAATTCCCTTTCCTTGAGTGGCCTGAAAGTCGCACCGGCGCGCCGCATCTTCGTCATCGACTTTGGTATGAAGCCAATGCCCCGTCCGTTTGCCACTTCGGCCAACAGGAGGTGGTGATCCGCGGGTTCCGTCAGTCTGCGACTCGGCGCATGCCCGAGCCTCGCGAACACTTCCTCGTAGTGATCGAAGAATCCGGGATTTGTTCGGCGCTGCGGCCAGAACACGGGTTGGTCACTCAACTGCGCGATCGACAGGACTTTATGCCGCGCGAGCGGATGCTGTGCGGGGATTACCGCGACCAGCGGCTCTTTGTGCAGCGGTTCAACCACCAACTCCCCCGTTGCGCTGGGCAGTCCGATCAAGGCGACATCGAGCGCGCCACGCCGCAGGCGCCGGATGAGCTCGACCGAAATAGCGGCAACGAAAACCAGCGACCCACCAGGAACCGCTTTCTCGAAGGCAGGCTCGAGGGAAGGAAAGACCTCCGGGTCGAAGACCTTGGTGTAACCGACCCTGAGTTGCCGAGGCGTTCCCTTTGAATGCCGTCGTGCGATTTCGATCGCCTCTGCGGCCTGAAGCAGCGTCTTCCGGGCCCCCTTCAGGAATGCGCGGCCCGCCGTCGTGAGTACCGCGCCCGACGAATCGCGACTGAGCAGTGCCACCCCGAGTTCGCTCTCGAGTTGTTTGATCTGGCGGCTTAGCGGCGGCTGCGACATGTGCAGTCGTTCGGCCGCAGCGCGGAAGGTGCCTTCCTCCGCCACTGCGACGAAACACTCCATTTGGCGCAGATCGATTCGTATCCTCATGCAGAAAAGGTATCACGAATTTGGTCTTTGCCCATTGCATCTTCCTGCCCGTATGCTCCGTTCTGCTGATTTCGATAGGGAGCAAATCAGACGTGGATACGTGCAAGCATGGGGACTTTCTGTAAAAGAACACCGCAACTGGAACGCTGGCAGCAGCCGAAGGAAAAACACAGATGAATGGATCTATGGATCAGACAGGCATGACGGCCCTCTTGGGCGTTTCCGCTGGCGAGACCAGTGCAGAACGTTTTACCCGGGGTATCGAGGTGCTGAAGAGGATCGGTGGCGCGGGCTACGATATCCCCGTTAACCGTCTGGCTCAGGTTGCCCCGGATTTGGCACGATTCACCGTTGAATTTGCCTATGGAGACATCCTGTCGCGGCCGGGGCTGGACCTACGCCTTCGCCAGATTGCCACCGTTGCCGCGCTGATGGCCCATGGCAGCGTGCAAGCGCAACTGAAATATCACATGACCGGCTTCCTCAATGCCGGCGGCGAACCGGCAGAACTGGTCGAAATGCTGTTCCTGGCGATTGCCATCCTGGGGTTTCCGGTCTCGATCAACGCCGTGGGCATCGTTCGCGGGATCTTTCAGGAGCGCCGTCTGGATTTCGATCCGATTGCCCCGGTGTCCGACGATGGCACTGCGCGATATCAGCGGGGTCTCGAGGTGCTCGACGGCTTGATGGCCAATCCGGAGGCGTACGTGGAAAAGCTGGAAAGCACTTCACCCGAGCTCGCCCGCTGGTCGGTCGAGTTCGCGTTCGGTGAGATCTTCGCTCGCGAGGGACTCAATCCAAAGGCGAGACAGATCGCGATCATCTCGATGCTCGCGGCAGCCGGCAATCGCAGCGATCTGCTTGGCCTTTATATCGAAGCCGGACTCGACTCGGGCCTGTCCCGCACCGAGATCACCGAAGCCCTGATGCAACTGGCTGTCTATGCCGGGTTTCCCAGCGCTCTCAATGCCCTTGGGGTTGCGGACGCCGCCTTCACGAAGCCGGAGCGGAAAGAGAAAGAAGGGGCAGGTGGCCGCGCAAGCGCGAATGTGATCGTCTCCGAAACTCGCAAGACTCGCAGGGAACGCGGATTGGCGACACTTGCCAGGACTTCTGCCCAGGCGGGCGAGGCCGTGGTCAACAGCTTCAATGACTTGGCCCCAGATATCGGCCGCGCAATCGTCGAGCACTCCTACGGCGACATCTTCAGCCGTGTCGGGCTCGACGCGAAGACGCGCGAGCTTGCCACATGCTCGGCGCTCGCGGCAGTGGGAAGCAAAGCGACGGAGACGCCGCTGCGGGTCCATGCAAATGCGGCGCTGACGGCGGGCGCGACGCGGGCGGAAATCGTCGAAACGCTCCTGAACGTCCTTCCCTATCGCGGATATCCCGCAGTCGAGGAAAGCATGCGTGTCATCGGCGAGGAATTCAGAAAGCGCACCGATGACGCCCAGACCTAAGGGGCGCACGAGCCGCCTACTGACTGTAGAAGACCGAAGTAGACGCTCTAATTGCCTGAATGTCGGCCTTGCCCCGATTCGATCACCGGTTCCGGGAGCGGTCTACGTCGGCTTTGGGTCAGAAACGGACAGTTTCAAAGACGGCTTTCGACCCAAAGCTGGCGTTCAGCACCATCAGCAGGTGCAGCGACGACTTTGCAGGTATGAACAGGCATACTTCACCTAAACCTGGACTCTTTTGAAGGTTGCCATGTACACACTGCGCAGATCACGTCCTGAAGATGGCCCCGCTCTCGTTGACCTTTGGCGGCGCTCCGTGGACGCCACCCATCACTTTCTCAGCATCGAAGATCGAAAGGCCATTGATGCCGAAGTGTGCGGTTTTCTGCCCCATGCACCAGTGACTGTCGCAGTCGATGAAAATGACAATCCCCATGGCTTCATGCTGATCGATGGGACACATATGGAGGCGCTCTTCATCGATCCCAATGTCCGTGGAAACGGTATCGGTCGCCAATTGCTGCAGCATGGACTATCGCTGCATGGGACCTTGACTACGGATGTCAACATGCAGAACTCTCAAGCGGTTGGCTTTTATCAACGGATGGGATTCGTCGAAACCGGACGTTCGGAGGTGGATTCACAGGGGCGACCTTATCCCCTGATCCATCTGCGTTACCCAGGCCAGCTGGAAAAGTAGGCCGCCGCGGCTACAGACGACCAAAGCGGACACTCACATGCCGATCGGATGGGATCAGGGGTGTCTCCACTACCATCCGTGTGTCCGGCTGTGCGTCGGCTTGTGGTCATGAACAGGCATCCACAGTTCCTGTGGACAGCCCTGTGTAAATCCCCTTGCCACTACCCCCAACAGCCAGCACCGGCGTGCCTCTCGCGCCTGTTGGCTGATTTTTTACCACCCTGTTTCCCGGGGTACCCCACGATCTCGCGCAGCCAGATCCATCAGGTCCGCGCGGCCCTCACGCCCCACCACCATGCCAACCGGGCCGACGACTACGCAGCCGAGTCAGGCGATCGCACACAATGAGCATCCCAAAAACCCGCTGATCGACACCTAGATTCACCGGCACAACGAGCGCCGGCTCATGATCTCACTGGCCAGTCGCAGTCCCATCGGGTATCGTCATGCACTAGGCTTGCTGCCTACTCACGCACCAGGCTTGCTGTCTACTTAAGCCGTCCAAAAAAAGGCCCACACCCCAAAAATGAGCAATCCAACATGACGGTTACCATCTACGGCATCAAGAACTGCGACACGATGAAGAAGGCCTTCACATGGCTTGGTGCGCAGGGCGTTGATTTCACATTCCACGATTATCGCGTCGAGGGCATCACCCGCGCCGAAGTCGCGGCATGGGTTGCCGAAGCAGGGCTCGACAAGGTGCTGAACAAGGCGAGCAAGACGTTCCGTGCCCTGCCTGAAGCGGCTCGCGACGGCCTGGATGAAGCCCGAGCGATCGACCTGATGGTCGCAGAGCCGACGATGATCAAGCGCCCGGTGCTGACGACGCCGCACGGCATTGAAGTCGGTTTCAAACCCGAGCGCTACGCAACGATTTTCGGGCTTTGAGCGCAGTAGCGAACCGCCAGGCCCTCGCGAACACTCGGGATGCCATTCTGGCCAGCCCTGCAGGCGATGGGATTGCCGGAGAGCGGAATGGCCGTGGCAAAGCCAGGAAGCCGCGATCAGCGCGGGGCTTCGGGCAAAAAAAATCCCAGCCGATCAAGGCTGGGATCCTGGTAGCTGGTGGAGCCGGGGGGAATTGAACCCCCGTCCGCAAGCCCTCCGCAAGTAGCTCTACATACTTAGTCGGCCTATTTTAAGTTTTAGCCTTGGATCATGCCGGACGACAGGCCCTTCCGCAGCGATTCACACTGATTTAAGAACCGACCCAGTGACCTGGTCGAATCCGATTCCCTGTAAGTGACGCTGCTGTAGGTTTTACCCCACCCGACCCAGGGACAGATCGGTGCAGCGGCTCACCGCTTAAGCGGCCAGAGCGAAACGCTCGTCGTTGGCGTTTGTAGTTTTCCAGTGGATTTACGAGCGAACTGGTGCTCGGTATGCACTATCCTGTTTTGTGACCCACGTCGAAGCCAAATCGGCCCCAGGACCCTCTATTGTACCGGCATTTTCCGGGCAATGAAATTACAATCGGGTCCCATGAGAATGCTTCCCCGCTCCCCCGCCCCGCCCTGGAGCCCGCCATGCTGCGCTGGCTGACCGGGCGCGATGCCCGCGACCGGGAATTCGATCAGGCCCTGGCATCGCTGGACGAGCGGGTCTGGCCGCGGCTGCTGCTGCAGCACGATTTCCTGCTCGGCCTGGACGGGCAGGACGCCGAGACGCTGCGTCGGCACACCGCCTGGATCCTGGCGAACAAGTCCTTCCACGGCGCCCATGGCATGCGGGTGACGCCGGACATGCGCCGCTCGATCGCGGTCCAGGCCGCCCTGCCGATTCTTGGGCTGGACACGTCCCTGTACCGGGGCTGGACGCAGATCGTGGTGTATCCAGGCGGCTTCCTGGTGCCGCGCACGGAGACCGACGAGGCAGGCGTGGTGCATGAATACGTCCAGGAAACTTCCGGGGAATCCTGGGAAGGCGGCCCGGTGATCCTGTCCTGGGAAGATGCCCGCGCCGGGGCGGACGCGCGGGCGAACGTGGTGATCCACGAGTTCGCCCACAAACTCGACCAGCGCGCGGGCGGCGCGGATGGCGTGCCGGGATTGCATGCGCACCGGGACCTGAACGTGCGCCGCTGGCACGAAGTGCTGGACGCGACCTTCGACGATTTCAACGGGTGGCTCGACGAGATCGAAGCTGCCATCCCGCCCGACGTGGACCCGGAATCCGACGAAGCCGCCGCATGGTACGTGGAGCTGCCGCTGGATCCCTACGCGGCCCAGGATCCGGCGGAATTCTTCGCGGTCAGTTCAGAAAGCTTTTTCATCGAGCCCTGGGCCATGGCCGCCGCATGGCCGGACTGGTACGGTTTGCTGACGCAGTACTACCGGCAGGATCCCCTGCGGCGCCTGGAAGGCGCCGGCGCGCAGGGGGCCTGAGACGGCCCTCATCCCTTCCAGGCTCGTTCGATGGCAGCGACATCGATCTTGACCATGTCCATCATCGCCGTGAAGACACGCCTGGCTGCCGCGCGATCCGGGTCCTTCAGCGCGGCCGTCAGCACCCGGGGCGTGATCTGCCAGGATATGCCCCATCGATCCTTGCACCAGCCGCAGGCGCTTTCCCGGCCGCCGTTCCCGACGATGGCCTCCCACAGGCGATCCGTTTCAGCCTGGTCCTCCGTCGCTACCTGGAACGAGAAAGATTCGTTGTGACTGAACACCGGGCCGCCATTCAGGCCCAGGCAGGGAATGCCCATGACGCTGAATTCGACCGTCAGGACGTCGCCCTCCTTGCCGGAAGGGTAGTCTCCGGGAGCACGCACGATGTCGCCCACGGCACAGTCGGGAAACACCTCCGCATAGAACCGGGCCGCTTCCAGGGCCGCGCCGTCGAACCAGAGACAGACCGTATTTTTGCTGCTCATGTCCTGCTCCTTCTCGCATGCTGCTCCTGCAGCGTCCGGATGCGGGCGACCGCCTTGCGGTCGGCGACGGCGGCATCCATCATGGCGGCCAGGTCGGCCTTCAACGCCGTGCGCGACCCGCCATCCAGGTAGATCATGTGTCCGGACGGATAGCAGCGCGTCGTCAGGTTCTTGCGCAGCGGCGCGCTGGCCAGGGGCATGTCCCGCAGGTCCCGCTCCGTCTGGAAGAACGGTGTGACGAAATCGTAATAGCCGTTGGCGGACAACACCTTCAGGTCCACGTTCAGGCTCATCGTCGCCGCCAGGTCGCCGGCCGTGTACAGGATGACGTTTCCCTGGGAATCCACGCCCTTCTGCGCCCCGGTGGGGTCCACATGATGAAAGTCCCAGTACTGGAATGCCTGATCGTTGAGATCCGTGAAGGCCGAATCTGACGTGAACTTCAGTTCGTCGTTCAGATAGTGATGCCACATGGCCGTGTACACGCCCGATACGGCCGTCATCGCCGGATCGTTGCCCCCCGAGTTGGGCGAAATATGGCGGGCGATTCCCGTGTCGACCCCTTTCACCCGGCCGTCGTACGCACCCAGCGCCAGGCCCTGATCATGCAGGAGCCGGATCAGGAACAGGGTGCGGCCCTCGCCGTCTCCGGCGGCGACGTCCAGGCGCCAGGACATGAGCGTCGGCTTGTCGATCCCCGTGTACTGGCTCAGCCGCTCCAGCGTGGCCGCCGCCACATCGGGATAAGCGTGCAAGGCCTGGCTGAAGTCGCCCTGAGCAAAGGCGCAGACTGCCCGAGCCAGGGCGGGAAGCTCGCCCGGCGCGGGGCGCAGGCCCAGCTTGTGGTGATACCAGGCGTCCGCCGCAGCGGTCGGCAGCGCCCCGACGGGATCGCCGGCGCGCGCGTAGTCCAGGATCGACGACTGCAGGGTTACGCCGTTCAGATCCACGCCGTCCTCGTGCAAGGCATAGGACAGCGCGGCGCTGCGGGCCGTGCCGTAGGATTCGCCGAACAGGAACTTGGGCAAGTTCCAGCGGTCGTAAGCGGTCAGGTAGCGCTTGATGAACTGCTTCAGCGATGCGACATCCTGATCCACGCCCCAGAACTCGCGATTCTTCCCCGGCGCGATGGCTGCGGAATACCCGGTTCCGACCGGATTGATGAACACCAGATCGCTTCTGTCGAGCAGGCTGTCCGTGTTGTCTTCCAGGGTATAGGGCGCGGGCGGCGTGAAATCGGGCATGGACGTCCGGATGCGCCGGGGCGCGAACGAGCCCAGCAGCACGAACACCGACGACGATCCGGGGCCGCCGTTGTAGAAAAACGTGACCGGCCGCTCGTGCGCCGCATCGCCGTCCAGCGTGAAGGCGACGTAGAAGATCTTCGCGCTGGGGCGCGAGCTGCCTGCGTCCACGGCGACCAGATGGCCGGCCCGCGCCGTGTAGGCCAGTGTCCGGCCGTTCAGACGCAGTTGATGATGCGTCACTGCGGCGTGCTCCGTCGCATCCGTCACGAAATCATCCGGACCATTGCCGTAGGCCACCGGATCGAAATAGGGTTGGTCTTTCATATCGCACCCCCTGCATGCGCCTGGATCGCCCCCCTCCATCTTCGTCATTTAACTGCCCGACCCAGGGATGGAACAAGCACGGCAAAGAGTGCTTACACATATAATCGGCTCGATACTTCAAGGATTTCTCATGCCATTTTCACGGGCTCGGCTTTCTGCGTTGATCCTCTCGGCCCTCATTCCCGGATCCGGCTTCGCCCAGGAACCGGGGTTTTTCACCGACGTGCACATCTCGGCCGGAATGACGCAAGGATCCTCCGACACTGCGGACGGCGGGGCGGATTTCGCCGGAGGCGGCGTGGTCAAGGACGTGAAATTCCAGAATACGGCAGGCATCGGAATAGACGCAGGCTATCAACTCGACCCGGCCTGGTCTCTTTTCCTCAGCTATCAATATGCCCACAGCGACGTTCGCTGGAATGCGGAATTCCCAGCCATCGGCGTCGCATCCCGATTCTCCGGCGACGCGCTCAGTCACACGGTTCTGGCCAATGTCGGATACGCAATCCCGCTGACGAGCGCCACCACCCTCAGGGCCACGGCTGGGCTCGGAGCCGCATTCAACTCCTTTTCCAACGTAGTCGAACGCGATAAGGCGACGTCGTTTTTCCTGAGCGACGTGGCGGATGGCACTCGGACCAGTCCCGCGGCTCGGCTCGGAATCGGGTTGCGATACGCAGTGACACGGAACACGATGGTCGGGCTGGATGCGTCAGTGACCTACCTGGGCGGGTTTCGCACCGGAGAGACGAGGAGCGGCAACCTCGGCGTCACACGCATCACCCCCTACGAAATCGACGACGTATGGCGCACCGGCCTGAGTGCCTCCGTGGGAGCGAGATTCTGACACGCTCGCGCCGCGGCGCCCTTCGTCCCTGATCCGCGCCGCCTCCGCGCATGCGGTACGATCGGACGGATCCCCCTCTTTCCGATCCTGGAGTCTGACCATGGACACGATTTTGACGGCCAGCGATGGCCACACCCTGACGGCCTATCTCAATGGCCCCGACAATGCCCGCGCCGGCGTGGTGGTGCTGCCGGAAATCTTCGGCATCAATCCGTACATCCGCAGCGTGGTGGACCGCTACGCCGCCCAGGGCTACCGGGCGATCTGCCCATCGTTGTTCGATCGCCGGACCGCGCCCGAGACCGGCCTGCAACTGGGCTACAGCCCGGAAGACGTCCAGCGCGGCCTGGGCTACAAAAAGGCCATCGCCGACGACACGGCCCGCCTGGACATCGAGGCCGCCGCCGCGGCGCTGCAAGGCCAGTCCGTCAAGCTGCTGACCGGCTATTGCTGGGGCGGCTACCTGTCCTGGCGCATGGCGTGCCTGAGCGACACCTTCGCGGCGGCATCCTGCTGGCATGGGGGCGGCATCGCCGGACACGCCCGGGACGCGGCCCGCATTCCGGTGCAGATGCACTTCGGCGGCCAGGATCACTCGATCCCGCTCTCCGACGTGGACCAGATCCGAGCCGCCCAGCCGAATGTGGAAGTGCACGTCTATGCGGATGCCGGTCATTCGTTCGGACGCGACGCCACGCCGGCCTATCGGCCGGAAGCAGCCGGACTGGCCTGGGAACGCACACTGGAATTTTTTGCCCGCCACGCCTGAATACCGCGCCCTCGCCGGCTACCGGCCCACCAAAATGGCCACAGACAGCGGCAACAAGCGTGAAGATTTGTTCCCGATCGGCGTCAAACATGCGCTCCGGTAGCCTTTTGAAGCGACTCTGCGCAAGGTATTCACCATTGGCCCCGCCGCTTCCGCCACAATCGGTGTCACGAATTGGCAGGAGAAAACCAATGAAAAAAGGCATCATCATGGCCGCTTTGCTGGCCGGCGCACTGGCGGCGGGGCCAGCGGCCCAGGCGGGCGACATCGACGTGGGGATTTCCATCGGGGTCCCCGGCGTGATCTGGGGCGGCCCGGCCTACTACCCGCCTCCTCCGCCCCGTTACTATCACCGGCCGCGCGTCGTCGTAGTCCCTGAACCCGTTTATGTGCCCGGACCCGGCTATCGCCAGGGCTGGGTGGATCGGGGACACTACGAGCGCCATGACCGGAAGTACTGGAAAAAGGGCTGGAAACACAATCGCGGCCACCGGGGCCGCGACTGGGACGACTGACAGCGGTAAAAAGGCGGGCGCCACAGGGCGCCCGCCTTTTTACATGCATACCGCTCCTGCGGCGGTCCTTCCGGACCGCCGTCACGGCTGCCTCAGGCGGCCTCGGCCACCGCGTCGCTGGCCCGCAGACGACGGGTATGGGCGACCAGGGCGGTCAGCAGACCGTCCAGGCCTTCGCGCGACGCCGCATCCGTCAGCTCGCCATCGGCGGCGAACTTGTCATGCGCTGCGGAAATGAACAATTCCGGCTTGTTCAAGGGATGCACGTCCAGAAAGACCAGCACCTGGCGCAGGTGATACTGGGCGCGCGAGCCGCCCATGCCCCCCATGGACGCGCTGGCAATCGCCGCCGGCTTGCCCTGAAACGGAGCGCCGGGCACACGAGACAACCAGTCAATGGCGTTTTTCAGCACGCCCGGAATCGAGTAGTTGTATTCGGGCGTGGCAATCAGGAACGCATCGGCCTGCGCCGCCTGCTCGGCGATCCTCAGCACGGACGCCGGGAAACCCTGCGCCTGCACATCGCCGTTATACAGAGGCACGTCGGACAAATCCGCGATTTCAATGCTCACGCCCTGGGGGGCCTGGCGCTGCGCCTGCTTGAGCAACAGATTGTTGTAGGAACCCTGGCGCAGACTGCCGCCGATGGCGAGGACACGAATAGACATACTGACTCCTGAAATTGGTCAACACGGGTCCGCACGCAATGCGCGGACCAAAAAACATCATGAAAATCCACGGGTTCAGGCTGCCGGCTGCGCCAGCACCCCGTCCCGGTAATCGCGCAGGGCCTGCTCGATCTCCTGCTGGGTATTCATCACGAACGGCCCATACTGGGCAATGGGTTCGTTCAAAGGCTTGCCCGCCAGCAACAGGACTCGCACGCCAGCAGCCGAGCCGGCAGCTGGAGCCACGCGCACCACATCGCCCTGCGGGCCATACCAGACGGTATGGCCGGACGGCACGGCCTGGTCGCCGGCCTCGAACTCGCCTTCAAACACATACAGCAGCGCCTGGTGCGAAGCAGGAACGGGAATATCGACCGACTGCCCCGCCATCACGCAGATGTCGGCGATCAACGGCTGCGTCGCGGACGCCGCCGCCCCCTGGCCCGGCCCCTTCAGCGGGCAGGTGGCCCAGGGGACGGTTCCGGCGATCAGCTTGATGAAACCGCCCTCCGGCAGATCGGCGGTCGTGATGTCGGCCGCGGGAATGTCCCGGTAGTGGGCCGGCTGCATTTTTTCCGCCGCAGGCAGGTTCAGCCAGATCTGGAAACCGCGCAGCAGGCCGTTTTCCTGTTGCGGCATTTCTTCGTGGATGATGCCGCGCCCGGCCGTCATCCACTGCACGCCGCCGGCCCGCAGATCGCCCTCGTTGCCCAGGTGGTCGCGATGACGCATGTGGCCATCCACGATGTAGGTGACGGTTTCGAAGCCGCGATGCGGATGCGGCGGAAAGCCGGCGATGTAATCATCGGGATCATCGGACGAAAAGGCATCCAGCATCAGGAAGGGATCCATCCGCACTTGATGCTGATAGCCCACGGCACGCAACAGCCGCACCCCTGCCCCGTCCTGAGTCGCTTGGGCAGGCAGGATCCGGGTGATGGCTCGTGTAGACATGGTCAGCTCCGTATTGAAATCTGATGAATGTCATTATGAATCATATAATTCGATAAACAATCGGAAAAATATCAACTTTTTGATCTATAAATTAGATATGTCAGACATCATCCCGATCACCTACTGGCAGGCGCTGATCGCCGTGGTGGACCACGGCGGCTACGCCCAGGCGGCCGAAGCCCTGGGTAAAAGCCAATCCTCGATCAGTTATGCGATCCAGCGCCTCGAAGAGCAACTGGCGCTGCGCGTCTTTCGCCAGGAAGGCCGCCGCGCCGTGCCTACCGCGGCAGGGCAGATCCTGCTGCAGCGCGCACGCTTGCTGGTGGAGCACGCCCAAGGGCTGGAATCCTCCGCCCGCCAGTTGGCCCAAGGCCGCGAAGCCCTGCTGCGCGTGGCGGTCGATGCGCTATTTCCCGACTGGCTGCTGCTGCAGGCCCTGGCCATTTTCAGCCCGGACTGCGCGGCCACCCGGATCGAGATCCTCGAAACCGTGCTCAGCGGCACGGACGATGCCCTGTTGCGGCGCGAAGCCGATCTGGTCATCACCCCGCGCATCCCGCAAGGCTTCAGCGGCGAGCCGCTGCTGCAGATCCGCTTCGTGGCAGTGGCTGCGCCCGCGCACGCATTGCACGCCCTGGGACGGCCGCTGGCATGGGCCGATCTGCGCCAGCATCGGCAACTGGTCATCCGGGATTCGGGGTCGCGGCGCCAAAGCGCCGGCTGGCTGGATGCGGAACAACGCTGGACCTTCAGCCATCCGTCCAGTTCCATCCAGGCGGCCTGCGCCGGACTGGGATTCGCCTGGTACCCGGAACTGCGCATCCGCGACGAGCTGGCCGACGGGCGCCTGCTGCCCCTGCCCCTGACCGAAGGCCGGCACCGCTACGCCATGCTGTACCGTATATTCGCGCGGCCGGACTTTCCGGGCCCGGCCTGCCGGGAGCTGGCCGACGTGCTGGCGCAGTTGGTGCGGACATCCGGACTGTCCGTGAATCCGCCGTCCCCGGCGTGAACGCGCATCCGGGCCATGGGCCGCCGGCACCCCGGCGGCCATGCCTTCAGAGGCCGACGTTTTCCTTTTCCAGGACCTGTTCGGCCCGGTAGCTGGAACGCACCAGCGCGCCGGACACGACCTCGCGAAAGCCTTTGGACAGCCCCAGGTCGCGGTAGGCGCGGAATTCATCGGGCGTCACGAAGCGGCGCACCGGCAGGTGGTTGGCCGTGGGCCGCATATACTGGCCGAAGGTCAGGATATCGACATTGGCCGCGCGGATGTCATCCATGGCCTGTTCGATTTCCTCGTCGGTTTCCCCCAGGCCCAGCATCATGCTGGTCTTGGTCAGGGTGTGCGGGGCATACGCCTTTGCGTGCGCCAGGACATCCAGCGTCTGCCCATAGCCGGCCCGGGCATCGCGCACGACGTGCGTCAGACGTTCGACGGTTTCGACATTCTGGGCAAAAGTCGTCAAGCCGGCATCCAGGATGGTCTCGATACAGCCATGATCGCCCCGGAAATCCGGTGTCAGGGCCTCGACCGCCGTCTGCGGCGAACGATCGTGGATGGCCCGGATACAGGCCGCGTAGTGCCCCGCGCCGCCATCCAGCAGATCATCGCGGTCCACGGACGTCAGCACCACGTATTTCAGCTGCATCAGGGCCACGGCGTCAGCCACGCTGACGGGCTCGTCGTGATCCAGCCAGCCGTGGGGATTGCCGGTGCTGACCGCGCAGAATTTGCAGGCCCGCGTGCAGACCGACCCCATCAGCATCAGGGTCGCCGTGCCGCGCCCCCAGCATTCGGCGATGTTCGGGCATTTGGATTCGGCGCAGACGGTATTCAGTTTATGGGTTTCGACGATCTGGCGGACTTCCTGGTAGCGGGCGCCGGACGGCACCCGCACCCGCAACCACGCAGGCTTGGGGGCGGAATCGGGGATTTCAGTGAGTTCGCTGGGCCGCATGCCGTCCTTGACGGCGCGGGTACCTTGCGGACTGATGAATTTGGATCCCGAACGGGCGCGGATGAGGGGGACTTCAGTCGTCATGGGGAAACCTGTGCAAAATGAAATTCGGACGCGCGTCAGCCCCGGCGCACGCCTGCGGCGATAGTACCATGCAGCGGGACGCCGGCCGGCGATTCCCCGACACCCCGCGGGGTCGGTATACTGGCGCCCATGCAGCAGGCCCTACGTCCCAGCATCCCTTTTTTGGCACGCCCTCCAAGGGCCGCGCTGGTACTGCTGTGCCTGCTGGGCATGGTGGCCCTCTGGACGATTCTGTGCGGGCTCAGCCATTCGGCCCCCGACCTGGACGGCATGGAAGAACTGGTCTGGGCCGCCAGCCTGGAACTGGGCTATACGAAGCACCCGCCCCTGCCCTCCTGGTTCATGCACTTCGCCACCGAATGGCTGGGGCGGCCGATCTGGCTGCCCTTCCTGATGGGGCAGCTGTTTTCCGCGCTGGGCCTGTGGTTCGTCTGGAAACTGGGCTGCGAACTGACTTCCCCCCGCCGGGCGTTGATGGCGACCCTGCTGGTTTCCGTCACGGCCTATTTTTCCCTGCGCGGCACGATCTACAACCACAATACGGCGCAGCTGTGGTCCATCGCCGCATCGATCTGGCTGTTCTACCGGGCGCTGCGCGACCAGCGCACGCGCGACTGGCTGCTGCTGGGGGTGGTCGGCGGGCTGGCCATGCTGACCAAATACAGCGCCCTGATCCAATTCGCCGCCTTTTTCCTGTATCTGCTGCGCAGCGGCGCCTGGCGCCAACGGCGCACCTGGATAGGCGCGGGCTGGGCCACCCTGGCCTTCATCCTGGTGATCAGCCCCCACCTGTGGTGGCTGGGCCAGCATCGTTTCGAACCGCTGCTGTATGCCGACGATTCCCTGCACGCGGGCGGACGCCTGGCGGCGCTGAACGACCTGCTGTCCTTCTCCCTGGACCAGGCCGGGCGCCTGGCCCCCATGATCGCCGCGCTGGCCGCCTGGTCGTTATGGCGCCGCCGCCGCGGCGACCGCGCGCCCGGCCACGCGGCCAACGACGAATCCTTTGCCGGATCGGGCGCCGCGCCGCGCTACATCCAGGACTTCACCGCGGCGGACCGTCAATTCCTGCTGTGGGTCGGCCTGGCGCCCTTCCTGTCCACTGTGGTGATTTCAACCCTGCTGGGGTCCCGTCTGGAGGCCTCCTGGGCCAGCACGTTTTTCGTGCTGTTCGGCTTCTACGGCCTATGGTGGCTGCGGGGTCCGGAATCCGTGCAGCTGCGGCGCATCCTGATCGTGGTGGCAAGCCTGCACCTGATCATGGCCCTGGGCTATGCCGCCGCGCGCGGCCCTCTGGCCCAGTCCCTGGGGCAGGCATCCCGTTCCACCTACCCCGGGCGGGCGCTGGCCGCGCTGGCCGTGCAGCACTGGCAGCAATACCAGCCGGGCCGTCCTCTGCGCGTCATCGTCTCCAATACATGGCTGGGCGGCAACATCGCCGTGCATGTCGGCCCCCGGACCCAGGTGTACATCGATGCCAGCGATGAACAATCACCCTGGTTCGCACCCGGCACGGCGCTGCACTGCGGCGCTCTCATCGCCTACAGCGCCCGGGGGCGGGCAGCCCCGTCCGAGCGGGTGCAGGCCCTGTACGATGCAGCGCCCTGGAAAGGCATGGATGAAGTCCCGTGGTCCGGCCCCAAGGGCCGCCTGATCGATCTGCACTGGGCCGTCCTGCCGGCCACCCCGGACTGCCTGCGCGATCAGCGCCCGGACGCCCAGCCCGCCGCGTCCCGCCCCTGAGCGCGCCCCGGGCGGATATCGGTGCCCGCCTGCAGCAGGGATTCGAACGCATGGGCCGGCATGGGCCGGGCAAACAGATAACCCTGCCCGTAATCGCAGCCAGCCGCTGCCAGCAGTTCGTACTGCCGGGGGGTTTCGATGCCCTCGGCCACCACGCGCAGCCCCAATTTATGAGCCAGCAGGATGATGGCCTCGCACAGGGCGTGATCGGCGCTGCCCTGGCGCAGATTGGCGACGAACGACTGGTCGATCTTCAGGAAGTCGATATCGAACTTGCGCAGATAGGACAGCGAGGAATAGCCGGTGCCGAAGTCGTCGAGCGCAACCTGCACGCCGGCCTCACGGAAGGCCTCCAGTTGCTGGCGGATGCGGTCGTCATCCGAATCCATCAGCAGCCCTTCGGTGATTTCGATGATGACATGGCGCGAAGGCAGGCCCAGCGTATTCAGGTGCGTGCCCCAGAAGGCCAGATCCAGGCCTTCATGGCGCAGTTGCGCCGGGGAAATATTGACGCTGACCTGGATGTCCTGGCTGAAGCGCTGGCGCCATTCGGCAGCCTGGCGGGTGGCCTCGCAGAACACCCAGTCGCCCAGCGCCCGGATAATGCCGGTTTCTTCGGCCAGGGGAATGAATTCCGCAGGCGATACCAGCCCCCGGACGGGATGATGCCAGCGCAACAGGGTTTCGGCCTTGACCACGCGGCCGTCGTTCAGATCCACGATGGGCTGGAAATGCAGGGAAAACTGATTCTGATCCAGCGCCAGATGCAGATCATTGACCAGGCGCATGCGTGTCTGGGCGCGTTCCTGCATGGAAGCTGTGAAATAGCGGCTGCGGTTGCGGCCATCGGCCTTGGCGGAATACATCGCCTGATCGGCGTTGTTCAGCAGGGATTCGGCGTCAGTCGCATCATCCGGAAAGAACGTGACCCCGATGCTGGTGGAAATGAAGACGGTCTCCACCCCCAGCCGGAAGGGCTCGGCCAAGGCGCGCAGGATGGATCGCGTCAGGCGTTCCACGTCGCGCGGCTCCCGGACGTCATCCAGCAGCACCGTGAACTCGTCCCCGCCCAGCCGCGCCACGGTATCGCTCTGGCGCACGCAGGCGCTCAGGCGCCGGGCGGCTTCCTTCAGCAGATCGTCGCCCATGGCGTGACCCAGGGTATCGTTGATTTCCTTGAAGCGGTCCAGGTCCAGGAACAGCAGGCCGATGCGCCCGTTGCTGCGACGGGCCTTGCGGATGCTCTGTTCCAGGCGATCATGGAACATCTGGCGATTGGGCAGGTCGGTCAGGCGGTCGAAATTGGCCTGTTTCCAGATGATGGCCTCGGCCTGCTTGATTTCGGCGATATTGGAAAAGATCATCACCCGGCGGTGGACCTCGCCGTCATCGCCGAACGAGGTATTGATGCTGAGCCATTCGGGATAGAGTTCGCCATTGATGTGCTGCCCCCAGTGTTCGCCCTGCCAACTGCCGGTATCCATCACGGCGCGCCACATGGCGCGATAGAACTCGCGATCGTGGCAGGGGGAATTCAGGCAGCGGACATGGCGGCCGATGACATCGGCTTCCGAACGGCCGCGCAGGCTGACGAACGCCGGATTCACATCCAGGATGAAGCCCTTGGGGTCGAGCACCAGCATGCCTTCGCTGGTGTTGCGATACACCAGCGCGGCCAGCTCCGCCCGGCGATCGGCATCGTTCAGGCCGGCGCGGCGCTGGCGCATGACGTACAGGTGGCTGCGCCCGGACGGCGAGGGAATGTGGGTAGCCGCGCCGGCCAACTGCAAGAGCCCGGATTGCCGATGCTGGCCGCGGCCGCGCCACAACAGGGTATTGCGGGCGCCTTCCTGGTCCAGCCGGGCATTGATGTCGCCGATCTCGGGCAGCAGGGCATCGACCGGCAGCCCGATGGCGGCCCCGCTGCGGTAGCCGAACAGCCGTTCGGCGCTGCGGTTCATATAGACGACGGCGCCCCGGGTATCGGTGGCCAGGAAAGCATCCTGCGAAAAATCGCCCAGGCGCAGCAGCGCCAGAATATGAGAGCGGTCGGACGCTTCGACCGGCAACAGCGTTGCGGCCTGAAGGCCAGAAATCTGGTCCACGGGCGGATACACAGGAGTGGGAGAGAGGACCATCACGCGAAGCGGGGCGGCTGCAGTGCTAAGACCATGACGGAGGTACCGAAGGAACTTGCAACAGCCAGTTTTTTAACACACCGTCAGGTTCGTCACCATCAGTAATATCCATAGGAACCTGGGAATAGCGCCCGCCGCTTCGCGCGGATCAGGGTGCCTCGCCGAAATATTCCTTGAACTGATGGCCCAGCTTGCGGGCCTTGGTGCGCAGGTACTGCTCGTTGTAGGGATTGCGATTCACCTGCAGCGGGATGTGTTCGGCGATCGTGATGCCCAGGTCGGCCAGCACGCGTTCCTTGCGGGGATTGTTGGTCATCAGGCGCACGCTGCGGATACCGAAATGCGCCAGCATGGGGCGGCACAGATCATAGCGCCGCATATCCGCCGGAAACCCCAGGCGTTCATTGGCCTCGACCGTGTCGGCGCCCTGGTCCTGCAACTGATAGGCGCGGATCTTGTTCAGCAGACCGATGCCCCGGCCTTCCTGGCGCAGGTACATCAGGATGCCCCGGCCTTCCTCGGCAATGCGCTGCAAGGCGGCTTCCAGCTGCGCCCCGCAATCGCAGCGCTGGCTGAACAGCGCGTCGCCCGTCAGACATTCGGAATGGATGCGGGCCAGCACGGGCGCATCGCTTCCGACATCGCCCAGCGTCAGGGCCACATGCTCTTTGCCGGTGTCGGGCTCGACAAAAGCGTGGATCTGGAAGACAGCCCAGGGCATGGGCAACTGGCTGGACGCGACATATTGCAGCAGATCGCTGTCTGCAGCGTCGGCACCGGAAGGGTTGGACATGGACAACAGGAAAGAAAACGAAACGGACTATAGATTAACACCGGAATCCACCCCGGCCCACGCGGCTCAGCCGACGTCCGGACAGGCGTCCGCCACCAGGCCGCGCAGCCAGGCATGGGCGGGATCCCGGTCGTTGCGCTGGTGCCAGATCATGCGCGTTGTCGTCGCGCCCGACCGGTAAGGCAGCGGGCGCGCCAGCAAGCCGCCTTGGCCGGCCAGGGCCCTGGCCAGGGTCGACGGCACGATGGACATCATGTCGCCGCCAAGCAACAGCGCGGGGATCGCCAGCGCGTGCGGGACGGCCACGTGCAAGCGCGGCTCCAGGCCGACACGCGCCAAAGCTTCCTGCAAGGCGCGGCGGTCGAATACTTCGGATTGGCGCGCCAGGCCCCGTTCGAGAATAAAGCCGTCGACGGCGCCCTCTTCCACCCCTCCCACTGAAACCGTGACGAGCGGATAGGCGGCGAAATCGCGCAAGGTCAACCGGCGCCGCGCGGCGGGATGGTCCTGCCGCATCAGAACCGCCTCATCCTGGACCATCAGGGTGCTCGCGCCAAAGCGCGACGGTATCTGGGCAAATGCGCCGATGGCCAGATCGATTCGCCCCAGGTCGATCTGTTCCGCCAGATCCAGCCGGGTGGAAGGCCTGACCACCAGATCCACGCCCGGGGCCGCGCGACGAAGCGTACTCAACAGGGGGGCGACGACCACCAGCGTCACGTGATCGTTGGCGGCGATCACGAACCGGCGCCCTGACGCGGCGGGAGAAAAGGATGTCGTTTCCAGGGCTTCCTTGATGCCATCCAGCGCCTTTTTCAGGATTGGCGCCAACTCAATAGCGCGCGCCGTGGGAACCAGACCCTTGCCGGTCCGCAAGAACAAGGTGTCGCCAACCCCGTCCCTCAAGCGGGACAGCGCATGGCTAACGGCCGATTGACTGAGATTCAGGCGCTGCCCCGCGCGCAGCAGATTCCGGTCTTCGTAGACCGCTTCGAAGACCTTCAGCAAATTAAGATCCAGCCCGCCGATGCTCATTCAGCCTCCTTGTTTTCTATATTGCATGAAATTCAACTTCATTTTGAAAAGACATCAATTCCATTCAGTTTATCGGGGCATGATAATCCTTTCCATGTCATGCGCGGCACGTCCCAAGGCCGACGAGGAGAGGACATGAAGACCCAGCAGGAAAACACGGACCGTGAAGCGCTCATCGCGCACAGTGCAGCGTTTCTTGAAACAGTGCAGGGCATGACGCCCGGCCCGGACACGGAGATCTGGCTGAACCGGCAGCACGGCCCCGACAGCGATCTCTACCGGACGCTCGCGCAGCTCGTGAAGAAAGGCGTGCGTGACGGATGGGCGGCCAACATCGAAGTGGACGGCCCCCGCTACCGGCGCAGCCTGATCGCCGCCCCCGAGGAACGTACGCGCTACTTCAGCATCACGGCCGTCTACATGGCCGCCAACGACCATGCGGCCGATCCGCGCGAGCAGACCTACCGCGGCCAGTATCACGCCCACCCCTACGGGGAGTTCAACATGATTGTGCCGCTGGATCAGAATGCCGCCCTCAAGGGGCCCGAAGGCTGGTGCCACGCCGGTTGGACCGCGCCCGCCCCGGGCAGCGAACACTATCCGGAAGCGACGGGCGGCGCGCTCATCGCGCTGTTCTACCTTCCCGCCGGTCGCATCCGCTACTGCCCCGCGCCGACCGACCCACACGGAAATGCGTCCCGCATCTGACCGGAGATTCCATCATGCCCATCCACATCCTCGCCATCGGCGGCAGCCTGCGCCGGAGTTCCTACAACCGCTTGCTGATCGAACAAGCGCGCAGGCAGGCACCCCAAGATGCAATCATCGAAATCGCCGACTTGTCGGACGTACCGCTATACAACGACGACACCGAGGCCCAGGGCTTCCCCGCGCCCGTGCGCCGGCTGGCCGCCCAGGCCGACCGGGCCGATGCGTTCCTGATCGCTACGCCCGAATACAACTATTCGGTGCCCGGCGTCCTGAAAAACGCCATCGACTGGCTCTCTCGTGCGCACAAAGCCCCCTTCGCCGGCAAACCAGTCGCCATCGCAAGCGCTTCCGCGAGCTGGCTGGGCGGCGCCCGCGCCCAGTACCACCTGAGGCAGATCCTGGTCTACCTGGATGCGCGGACGCTGAACAAACCCGAGCTGTTCATCTCCACGGCCCACGAAAAATTCTCGGCCTCAGGTGAATTGACGGACCCCGTCGCCCGCCAAGGACTCTTCAGCTTGCTGGCGACCCTCACCGCCGCCGCGCGGCAAGCTGAAGCGACTGCAAGCGACGCACAGGCAGCCTGAAGCGCCCCCAAGCCCGCCCTCCATTGCCGGGATCCCCGGCGGCCGGGGGCATTGCCTTTTCCGAAGTCCAGGAAGGAGACCCTCATGGACCCTCTCAGTGAAATCGGCGTCTTCGTCAAAACAGTGGAACTGCGCAGTTTCACCAAAGCCGCCGACCGCCTGGAGACTTCCAGCGCCACAGTCAGCCGGATCATCACAAAACTGGAACTCGGCCTGGGCGTCAAGCTGCTGGAACGCACAACCCGAAGAGTGGCCCCCACGCCTGACGGGATGGTCTTCTATGACCGCTGCAGGCATATCCTGGATGACCTGGAAAGCGCGAAAAGCGAACTCGTCAGCCTGCGCGACACTCTGCGCGGCACCTTGCGGGTCATTCTTCCGGCCAGCTACGGCGACCAGTGGATCATGCCGTTGCTGAACGACTTCACCCGGCGGTATCCGGAACTGACCCTGAACGTCGCGCTCTCGGACCGCAGCGAAGATCTGACCGGCGGCGACTTCGACGTGGCCATATCGGTCGGCGAGCCGGCGACGGACCGACTGGTCGCCCGCAAACTGCGCGTCTCCCGCATCGTCACGGCTGCCGCCCCCGCCTACCTGGCCGAGAAGGGCACGCCCGGGACGCCTGACGACCTGACCCGGCACAACTGCCTGCTGTACATCCGGCCCGGGCAACGATCGAAATGGCTGTGGGAATTCACGAACGACGGAAAAACGCTTCGCCACGTCGCCGTGCGCAGCAATCTGCTGATCGACAACGGCATGTCTCTCATGAAAGCGGCGGTCCATGGCGCCGGCATCATCCAGGCGCCCGACTACGTTGTGCAGCATCAGCTGAACAACGGCGCGCTGGTGGAGATCCTGCATGAATTTCAGCCGCCCGGTCCGGCGATCTGGCTGCTTTTCCCGCCAGGCGGCCAGCGCTCCACCCGGTCTCGCATGCTCATCGACCAACTGTTCGCCATGGCGGATACACTGCCCGGCATCAGCCCGCCGCCCGCTGCATGACACGAGGCGGGCATCTTCTTTCACAGCCCCAGGCTTCCATGGCGCAGATCGGCGTCCCACACGGCACGGCACGGGCCGTCTCCTTCCACCTGACGGGCGCGTCCGGCCCCTCGGGCCAAGGCGACCATCGCAAGGCACAAGGCAGCGCACGCGCCCAGTGCGGCCCGCCAATCCCCCGTGAATTCCCGCGACATCCCAGCCAGGATGGGACCCGCGGCCGCCAGCAGATACCCAATGCACTGCGTCATGCCGGACAGCGCCGCCGCCATACCGGCCGAGCCTGTCCGTAAATTCAAGAACGCCAGTCCCAGGATCACACCCATACCGGTCCCCGCGCCAAGCAGCGCAACCCATGCGACGCTCCAGCGAGGCCAGGCCAGCAGGCCTACGAGCCCCGCCAAACTCAGCAAGGCCGCCGCACTACCCAGCCCTTGCTGGTTCGCCCGACGTTTGAGCAACGGCCCCATCACCAGCGCGGGAAACAGCGACACCGCCTGCAACAGGCCGTGCAATGCGCCGGCCTCGCGAGGCGAATACCCCGCCTTGATCAGAATGGCCGGCAACCAGGCGATGCACACATAGAAAACCACCGCATTGAAGCCCATGTACAAGGCTACCTGCCAGGCCAGCGCCGAACGCCAGACACACCGCGCAGATACGGCCGCTGTTCCGCGCCCCTTTCGCAGGGCGCGCGCGGGCAGCGGCAGGCAGACAATGGCGGCCAGCAGCGGGATCACGAGCATGGCTGCCGCGGAACTCCGCCACGACCACGCCAGCGAAAGCGGCACCGCCACCACGGATGCAACACCCGCGGCCAGGCTCATCGCCAGCACATAAGCGGCGGTCAGCGAAGCCGCGCGATCCGCAAACCCCTGCTTCAGCAGGGTGGGCAGCAACACATTGCCGATCGCAATCGCCAGGCCCGCAGCCGCAGTGCCAGCGAACAAAGCCGCCGCGCCGCCGCCGGAGCGAAGCAGAATGCCGAAGACCAGAATCACCATGGAGGCGAACAGACTGCGCTCCACCCCCAGCCGTTGCCCGAGCGCAGGCGCGACCAGGGAAGCGCACGCGAAAGCCAGTAAAGGCAAGGCGACCAGCGCCCCTGCGGCCGCGCCCCCCAACCCCAGGTCGGCGCTGATCGCGCCGATGAGAGGCCCGATACCGGTGATGGGCGCGCGCAAGGACATGGCGATCAGCATGACGCCCAGGATGGAGGTGTCTCCGGGTCGACGGTGGTTCATGAAATGTCGGGTCTCGCTTGATGCCGCAAGGGCAGGAACGGCATTGTGGAGCGACGACGCGATTCACGGAATATCGATTTCCGTAGAACTGACTTTCAACCCCTGGCGCAATCCGCATCGATGCCCGCCTGGTCGGCGCCACGCCGCCACCGACATCCCGGCAGGCCGCCAACGCAGGACATGAAATTCAGGCGCATTGCGCCGCGCGCCGCCGGCCGGCCTGCCCCAGCCAAACCAGGCCCAGGCCGCCCGCGGCCAGCAAGGCCCCCGTCAGGGGCACGGCGGCATAGCCCAGCCCCTGGCCGATAGCGGCTCCGCCCAGCGCGGCGCCCAGCGCATTGCCCAGGTTGAACGCGCCCACATTGACGGACGAGGCCAGGCCAGGCGCCTGGGCTGCCGCCTGCATGACGCGCATCTGCACCGGCGGCACGATGCCGAAGGCGGCCGCGCCCCAGACCACCAGTCCGATGGCCGCTCCCACGTGCGTGGTCAGCAACAACGGCAGGACGGCCATGACGATTGCCAGCGCCGCGAGAATGAGTTTCGTCGCGCCATCGAGCGACCAGTCGGCCAGGCGTCCGCCCAGGCTGTTGCCCAGCGTGAAGCCGACGCCGATCAGCACCAGGGCGAAGGCGATGAAGCCCGGGCTGGCATGGGTGATGTCGGCCAGCACCGGAGCCACGTAGGTATACAGCGCGAACATGGCGCCGGCTCCCAGCACCGTGGTCCCCATGGCCATCAGCACTTCGGGGCGCGCCAGCACCTTCAGTTCGCGGCGCACGTCCGGCCGCGCGCCGGGTTCGCCGCGGGGCAATGCCAGCCACAACGAGGCGATGGTGATCAGGCCCAGCGCGGCCGTGCCGCCGAAGGCCACGCGCCACCCCACCTGCTGCCCGATCCAGGTCGCCGCCGGCACACCGCCGATATTGGCCACGGTCAGGCCCATGAACATGGCCGCGATCGCGCTGGCCTGCCGGTCCTTGGGAACGACGCTGGCCGCCACCACGGCCCCGATGCCGAAAAAGGCGCCATGATTCAGGCTGGTGACCAGGCGCGACAGCAGCAGCGTCGCGTAGCTGGGCGCAAACGCCGACAGCAGGTTGCCCAGCGTGAAGATCAGCATCAGCGCCATCAGCGCCGACCGCTTGCCGTAGCGGCTGAACAGCAGCGTCATCACCGGCGCGCCCGCCATGACGCCTGCCGCGTAGGCGAAGACCAGCATGCCAGCCGTGGGGATGCTGACCTGCACGTCGGCCGCGATCACGGGCAGCAGGCCCATGGGGGTGAATTCGGTGGTGCCGATGGCGAACGCCCCGATGGCGAGCGCCCATAGCGCGGCAGTGGATTTCATGACAGCAGGTCCTTGACGGAAATCGTCCGTTCTATCGAGAGACGGTATTGTGCCGGATTCATATTTGCCGATTAAGCCCTGCATTAGGGAAACTCTATTGATTTAAATTCAACAGTGGCTCCTGCAGACCGCGCCGGGCCCAAGGCCCCGACACAGGGCGTCGCGCAAAAAAAAGGGTCTCACATCCGTGAGACCCATAAAGCGCCCGTCCGGGCCGGCATGAATCAGGCTTTGACCCCGAGATACCGCTCGATGATCTCGCCGTTTTCATGCAGGTCCTTGGGCGTGCCCTCGTACACCACATGTCCGTTGTTGACGATATAGGCGCGGTCGGCCAGGGACAGCGCCGCCCGCACATTCTGTTCGACGATCACGATCGTCTGCCCGGCATCGGCCATCTGGCGGCAGACCCCCATCAGGTCGCGCACGATCAGCGGCGCCAGGCCTTCGAAGGGTTCGTCCAGCAGGATGATGTCGGCATTGCGGATCATCGCCCGGGCGATGGCCAGCATCTGCTGCTCGCCGCCCGACAGCTGCTTGCCGCGATTGCGCTTGCGTTCCGCCAGGCGCGGAAAGGTCGCATAGATCTCGTCCAGCGAACGCGGCTTCTCGGCCGTCATGGCCGCCAGTTGCAGGTTTTCCTGCACGGAGATCGAGCCGAACACGCGGCGCTCTTCAGGCACCAGCTGGATGCCCAGCGCCGCCCGCCCATAAGGCGGCAAGTGCTGGATCTCGACCCCTCGATGTCGGATGGCGCCCGATTTGACGTCCACCATGCCCATCAGGGACTTCAGCGTGGTGCTCTTGCCGGCGCCGTTACGCCCCAGCAGCGCGACGACCTCGTGTTCCTCGATGTGCATCGAGACATCGAACAGGATGTGCGAATCCCCGTAATAGCTGTTGATCTTGTCGACTTCAAGCAGACTCATCGTCCATTCCTCCGAGATAAGCCGCCTGAACCGAGGGGTCATGGCGGATTTCGTCCGGCGTGCCCTCGGCCAGCTTGCGGCCTTCGTAGAGCACGGTGATACGTTCGGCCAGTTCGAACATGGCATCCATGTCGTGTTCGACGATGACCATGCTGCGGCCCTGGCGGATCGACTTCAGCAGCGACACGACCAGGACGCGTTCCTCGGGTCCCAGGCCCGCCAGCGGTTCGTCGAACAGCAGCACATTGGCCCCGGTGGCCAGCGCCAGGCCGATTTCAAGGCGCCGTTTTTCGCCATAGGACATGTCGGACACCCGGGTGTCGGCGTGATGCGTCAGGTCGACCATGGCGATGGCGGCATTGACCTGCGAGTCGAGCTGATCGGAGTGCAGGCCGGCCAGCAAGTCGGCGCGATAGCGGCCGCGCAAGCGGGCCAGCACCGGAATCATGACGTTCTGGCGCACCGTCAGGTGTTCGAAGAGCTGGTTGATCTGATAGGACTTGCTCATGCCCAGCTGGCAGACCGACGTCACGCCGATGCCGGTGATTTCCTGTCCCCGGAAAAAGACCTTGCCGGCCGTGGTGGGCAATTCGCCCGCCAGCATGGCGAAGAAGGTGGATTTCCCGGCCCCGTTGGGCCCGATCACGCCATGCAGTTCGCCGTCGCGCAAGGTGAAGTCGATGTCGGAATTCGCCTTCAGGCCGCCGTAATGCTTGCTGATGCCGCGAGCTTCCAGCACGGGAGCGCCGGGCCGGGTGGTGGCCAGCGGCGGCACGATATCCAGGGTGCTGGCCACGCGGGTGCTGGCGCCCTGATCCACGTCGGCCGGCAGGCTCTGGCGGCGATGGCGGAAGAAATCCAGGATGCCGCCGGCCACGCCGCGCCGGAACACCGTTACCAGCACCACGAAGACGACCCCCAGGATGAGCTTCCAATAGGGCCCGAGGCTGCCGACCTGCTGCAGGCCTTCGTACAGGTAGAGCCAGATGGTGGCGCCCAGCAGCGGCCCCAGCAGCGTTCCCGCCCCGCCCATCACGGTCTGGATCACCAGCTGGGCCGACGTGTCCAGCGCAAAGGCATCGGGCGGCATGTAGGATTGGAAGACCCCCAGCAGACCGCCGGCCAGCCCGCCGTAGGCGGCGGCCACCACGAAGACGATCAGCTTGTAGGACTGGATCGAGTGGCCCAGCGCCGTGGCGCGCTTGGGATTGCCCTGGATGGCCTTCAGCACGGCGCCGAAGGGCGAACGCACGATGCGCCGGGCGATCAGGTAGCCCAGGAAGAAAATCACCGCCACGAACCAGTACATGGGCCAGCCGCTGGAAATGTGGAGGTTGATGAAGCCCAGGGACAATTCCGGAGGCGGCACCCCGGCAATGCCGTTTTCACCCCCGGTGTAGTCCTTGAATGAGGAGTTCTCCAGGAAGTAGAACATCTCGCCGAAGGCCAGCGTGCTCATGGCGAAGTAGATGCCGGTGCGGCGCAGGGTCAGATAGCCGATGACCAGGCCCGCCACCGCGGCGACCACGGTGCCGATCAGCAAGGCGACCAGCATGTTGGGCACGATGCCGTCCGTCAGCAGATAGGCGGTGACGAAACCGCCCGTGCCGTAAAAAGCCGCCTGGCCGAAAGACAACAGGCCGGTATAGCCGAACAGCAGATCGAAGCCCAGGCCGAACAGGCCCCAGATCAGGATCCGCGTCAGCAGATCCGGGCTCATGCCGATGAGCGGCAGGATGAACGGGGCGACCAGCAGGCCCAGCCCCACCAGCATTTCCGGCAACTGTCTGCGCATGATGCCATCTCCTGTGCGGACCGCGCCGGCGGGCTGCGCCACTGCGCCGACTTCGTCCACTGTACTTGTTCGAACCGAATTCATTCCCGACCCTCCTGGCCCATGAGCCCTTGAGGACGGAAGATCAGCACCAGCGCCATGGCGATGAACAGCATGACGTCGGAATACTGCGGATTGACCATGGCGGTCAGGCTGAGGATTTCGCCGGCGATGATGCCGCCGATCACCGCCCCGGGAAACGAGCCCACCCCGCCGATCACCACCACCACGAAGGAATCCACCAGATAACGGAACCCCATGTCGGGCGTCAGCGCCACGATCGGGGAATTGATGACCCCGGCGAACCCGGCCGCCATGGCGCCGATCCCGAACACCAGCAGGAAGGTGCGCTTGACGTTGATGCCCAGGGCATTGACCATTTGCGCGTCTTCGATGCCGGCCCGCACGATCAGCCCCAGGCTGGTGCGATACAGCACGAAATACAGCAGCAGCAGCGTGACCGCCGCGATCGCCAGGGTTTCCAGGCGATACAGGGGATAGATCAGCGAGCCGATGTGGGCGATGCCCATGCCCCAGCTGGGGGGCGTCACCGACAGGCTGACCCCGCCGTACAGGCCGCGCACGATTTCCACCAGCACGATGCTGATGCCGAACGTGACCAGGATCTGGTCCTCAGGGGGACGGCTGTAGAACTTGCGCATCAGGCCGCGTTCCATGACCAGCCCGCAGGCCAGCGCAACGGCGGAACCCCCCGCCACGGCCAGGACGAAGGAATCCGTCAGGCTGTAAACCGTATACCCCGCGTACCCCCCCACGACGAACAAGGCGCCGTGGGCGAAATTGATGACACCGAGCGTGCCGTAGATAATCGTCAAGCCGGTACTGATGAGCGCCAGCAACAGGCCGGTGGCCAGCCCGTTGAATAGCTGCGAGAGAAACAAAGACATGCTCGGCATCGAGTTGCCTCCTGTGAGAGTCCCGGGACCCGCTTCCAGCCATCCCCCGGACACCGGAGGATGGCTGAAGGGCGGCGTTTAGACGTAATCGCCCATCTTGCAGCCCAGCAGGCCGAGCTTGGGCAGAACGTCCTTGCCGCTGACGACCTGGACGATTTCAAAGAAGTCGTCCGGGTTCTTCATGTCGGACGGCTTCTTGCCGCGCAGGATCGGGAAATCGACGACGCCCTGGTGGTCCTCGCCGCGGAACGTGACCTTGCCCACCGGACTGTCGCGGACCTCGCCGGCTTCCAGGGCCTTGACGACATCCACCGGATAGAAGCCCTTGGCGCGTTCCACCGCATCCGCCCACAACACCAGGGCCAGATAGGCGTACATGGCCGAATCCCTGGGCTTGCCGCCGAATTTCTTTTCGTAGGCCTCGACGAAATCCTTGGCCACGGGATTGTTGTCTTCCATGGTCCACCAGAAGCCCTGGGCGGCGTACACGCCCTGCATGACGTCAGCGCCGACTTCTTTTTCCAGATAGGCGGACATGTAGGGGATGACGATCTTCATCTTGTCGAGCAGGCCGAACTGCTTGGCCTGCTTGATGGCGTTGGCGGCATCCGCGCCGTAGGCCACCACCACCAGCACGTTGGCGTCAGTGTTGGCGATGTTGATCAGGTAGGAACTGTAGTCCTTGGCGCCCAGCGGGTGGACCTGGTTGGTGACGGTCTTCCAGCCTTCTTTTTCGGTGAATTCCTTCATCGACTGGGTAGTGGTGTGGCCGTAGGTGTAGTCCGGCGTCAGATAGGCGGCCTTGCGGTCCTTGCCCAGTTCTTTCGCGACCACGGGAGCGATGGCTTTGCAGGCCATGTAGGCGAAATAGCACAGACGGAAACCGTAGCGCTGGCAGTCCACCCCGGTGGTTTCATTGGAACCGGAGATGGCCGTGAAGTACGGCGTGTGCTCGCGGTTGCAGACCTTTTGCAGGGCGATGGCCACGGCGCTGCTGGTGCTGCCGGCAATCATCATGGCCTTGTTGTCGTGAATGAAGCGGGTCGCGGCCTGCACGCCGGTGTTGGGTTTGGTTTCGGCATCGGCCGAACCCAGCACCAGTTTCTTGCCCAGGATGCCCTTTTTGATCAACGGAGAGATCTTCTGGACTTGCGGGGCGCCGGCATTGATCTGTTCGGCGGCCAGTTCGTAGCCGTTTTTCTGCTCCGCGCCCTGGGCCGAATACGGGCCGGTCAGGTCCACCGTCAGGCCAACGAACACGGAATCGCCTTCGGCGCCGGCTGGCCAGGCGCCCAGGGGCTTTTTGTCGTCAGCCAGCGCCACGCGCGCCGTGCCGGGCAGCAGCATGCCGCCGGCCACTCCGGCCGCGCCAGCCTTCAGCACGGAACGGCGTTTGACCTGTGACTGCATGGCTTGACCCAACGATTTCTTTTCATTCATTGCTTTGTCTCCTGATTTGAGTGGCCCCGGGCACCAAAAGGACCCGGCGGAGGTACTGCGTGTCAGTCAATCACCCGCGATTTGTTTTTATGGATGATCCAGCTTTGTTTTTATGACTGGGCAGAGAAATGGACGACCCAATTTCTGCGTGATGCTATTAAGAAATTTGAAACTTACGCAGAACTTACGCAGATTCTTACAGACTGGAACACGGTGAATCAGAAGGCGCAAAAGCGTGTTTTCAGTCTCTTCGAAAACACCGCCAAACCCTTGATGCAGCGTCTGTTTTCGGGATCGACAGAATTGACGCAATGCAATAAATCAGGGTTAATGCTTAAGGGAAATCATCAGGCCGGGATTTTCCCTTAATAGGGCGCCGCACCCATGAAAAACACCCCAAAGATTGGACTGGTGTCCAACTTTTGGGGTGCAGTTCATTCAAGCCTCTTTGATTCAAGCTGCAAGATTCGACGCGGCGCCGGGGCGCCCCCGCGCGGGCGTCAATCCAGCACGATGCGGGCGGCGTAATCGCGCAGCACATCGAGGCCCGGGTCCTTGCGCGGCCAGACCAGCCCCACGCCGTCATCCTCATAGCGAGGCAGCACATGGATATGGGCATGCGGCACGGTTTGCCAACCCGCCGGGCGATTGGCCTGCAGCAGGGTCAGGCCTTCGGGATGGAAGGCATCCTGGACGGCCCGCGCCACCCGCCATGCCAGGCGCATCAGATCGGCCGCCATCTCCTGATCCATGTCCAGCAGGGTGGGATACGGATGGCAGGGCGCCACCAGCACGTGGCCGGGGTTGAGCTGACCTGCGTCCATGAAGGCGAAGGCCCGTTCATCCCGATACACGATGGCGGCCGGAATGTCGCCGGCCAGAATGCGTGTGAAGACCGTATCCATGGATATCCTCGTCAAAACGGCACCGGCAGACGTTAGCATGACGCCCGGACGACGCCAGTCCGGCATTTACCCTGAGATCACTGATTCAATCCCAAAGCGGCATCGACCTGGGCGGCAAAGGCTTCGGGCGCCATCGACTGCCCGTTGACCGTCACCTGGCCATCGGCATAGGACACGTCCGCCTGAATCTGGCCATCCTGTTCCTTCACCAGTCCGGCCCGCGCCAGACGGCCCGAATACTGGTCAAACAGCATGCTCATCAGCGCCGCCATCATGTCCGGGCTGGCGCCCGCCTGGCTGCGGCCCAGGATGTCGACGAGCATGGGCTTGGACACCCCTGCGTGCGCCGAGATCCGGCCAATGCCCTGTTCAAGCAGGGCGCCCAGGTCCTGGGACGCATCATCGGCCGCCGGCCGGAACTGCGCCTGGACCCGCACGTCGGTCTTGCCTTTGGGGGTGGTCCAGCTGAAATCATCCAGCGACACGCGCGGAGAGGACGCCAGCACGGACATCACCAAGGGACGCAGGCGCTGCTCGTCCTGGGCCGAGAGCGGCGCGTCATCCTCGCTGGCCTGGAGCCGGTCCAGCGCCAGCAACAGCGCCTGCAAGGCCTGGACGTCCAGTTGCTCGGCCGAGGCTTTCACCTGGATGGCGCCCAGGTCCTGGCCGCCGGCCTGCAACTGCCCCAGGTCATACTGGACCCGGCTGTCCAGCAGGCTGCCGGTTCGCGCGGTCTCGACCTGCATGGACGGGTGCGCAAAGCGGATTTCCGGATCGTCGCCACCGATGATCTGCAGCTGCGCGAGCTGCAGGTGCTGGCGGGACTGCAGATCGGTTTCCCCGCTGCGGGTGGTGACGCTGTCCAATTGCAGGCCTTCGGCGTGAAGGCGCGTCGACAGGTCGGCATCCTGGATATCCAGGGACTGCGCCTGCGCGGACAGGCTGAGTTGCCGGGCCTGGGGCTGATAGGCAAGCCGCACCGTGCCGCCGCTGAAATCGACCTGCTTGCCCGGAGCATGCGCCGGGGCCAGCGTGACGAGCGAAGCCACGCTCCCGTCGAACCCGACCTGGGAATCCGCCCGCCAGGGGGTGGCCGCGCCATCGCCGACAGCCGCAAACCAGGGTTGCCACGGACCGCCCGGCAAGGGCCGCACGCGGCTATAGGCCGCCAAGGGCCGCCAGTGGCCTTCGCGCACCGCCGCCAGAGGCCAGGGGCCATGCTGCAGGTCGTCTTGCAGGGTCACGGCCTGCGCCGCCCCCTGATCGTCGTGAAATTCGAACACATAGCGGATCTGCGACGAGAACAGCCCGCGTTGGTACGCGTCCACCCGCAGCACGGGCGGCGCCTCGTCCGAAGCCCACTGGGCCTTGATATCCTGGTTGGCCTGAGCGACCCAGGACTCAATGGACTGCTGGGTCACCCGGCCCGCGTACCAGGACGCCGACCCATAGGCCAGCGCCAATACCGCCACCGCGCCGGCAGCCACATTCAAACGTCGATTCATGCAAGGTCTCCGGTCGCATCGTACAGGCGAATCAATTGGGAAGTATCGGCCGCCCCCCGGCCCTGGCGGCTGGACAGGCGGTAGGCCTGGACGGCCGCGGCCGCCACCGGAATCGGGGTCCCCTGGGCCTGGGCCAGCGCGGCCACGGTATCCAGGTCCTTCAACATGGTATCCAGGCTGGCCTGGGGCGGCGGCGCAGCCCGCGTCATGCGCGGCACGAACATCTGCAACAGCGTGGAATCCGCCCAGCCGCCGGCCAGCGCCTGCGGCAGACGGTCGGCATCGACCCCCGCATCCCGCGCCAGGGCCACCGCTTCCGCGATGGCGGCGATGGTGGCGGCGACGATGGTCTGGTTGCACAGTTTCGTCACCTGCCCGGCGCCGACCGGCCCCATGTGTGTGACACGCTGCGCATAGGCCTGCAATACCGGCGTCACCTGGGCGCAGACATCCGCCGGGCCTCCGGCCATGACGGCCAGGGTGCCGGCCGCCGCCCCGCCCGTTCCGCCGGACACCGGGGCATCCAGCCAGACGGCGCCATTGGCTTGGCGCAGGCGATCGGCGAACTCGCGCGTCCGATCCGGCGCGATGGACGAATGATCGATCAGGACGGTCAGCGACGCGGCCCGGGCCAGGCCGTTCGGACCGAAGACCACGGATTCGACGGCCGCCGCATCGAACAGACAGAGCGCCACCCACGAGCAGGCCTCGCCCAAGGCCTGCGGCGTGGCGCACACCCGGGCGCCTTCGGCGGCCAACTGCAGCGCGGGGTCCGGCGAACGATTCCAGACACTGACCTGATGGCCTGCCTGCAACAAGCGCCGCACCATGGGCGCGCCCATGCGGCCCAGGCCGCAAAATCCGATATTCATGTCAGGTTCTCCTGTGGACCGGCAGGCGGCGACGCCGATCCGCGTCCGGCCAGCCAGCCGGGCGGGAACCCGCCCGCCGGCGGGATTCAGCCGTCCTGCATTTTGCGCGACAGCTCGCGCGGCAAGGGAAAGGATACCTGCTCGCGCACGCCATCCAGCGGGCGCACGCTGCGCACGCCCAGTTCACGCAGCCGGGCAAGCACTTGCTGAACGAGCGCTTCGGGCGCGGAGGCGCCGGCCGTCACCCCCACGCGCCGCGCTTTTTCCAGCCATGCCGGCTGGATCATGTCGGGGTCGTCCAGCAAATAGGCGGTCACCCCCTTGCGCTCGGCGACTTCGCGCAGGCGGTTGGAATTCGAACTGTTCGGGCTGCCCACCACCAGCACCAGATCGCATTGCGGCGCCATGATGCGCACGGCGTCCTGGCGGTTCTGGGTGGCGTAGCAGATATCGCTCTTTTTGGGCTCGGCGATATCGGGAAACCGGGCCCGCAAGGCATCGGCCACCTGGGCCGCGTCATCGATCGACAGCGTGGTCTGCGTCACGAAGGCCAGATGACGCGGATCGCGCACCTGCAAGGCCTGCACGTCCTGCACGGTTTCCACCAGATACATGCCGTCATCGGCCTGCCCCAGCGTGCCTTCGACCTCCGGGTGGCCCCGGTGGCCGATCATGATGACCTCGCGGCCTTCCTTGCGCATGCGGGCGACTTCCACGTGGACCTTGGTGACGAGCGGGCAAGTGGCATCGAAGATGCGCTGGCCGCGCTGGTCGGCCTCGGTTCGCACGGCTCGCGAAACCCCGTGCGCCGAAAAAATCACGATGGCATCCGCGGGAGCATCTTCAAGTTCGTCGATGAAGATGGCGCCTTTGGCCCGCAGGTCTTCCACGACATAGCGGTTATGGACGATTTCATGACGCACGTAAATCGGCGCCCCATGGATTTCCAGAGCGCGTTCGACGATCTCGATGGCTCGGTCGACCCCGGCGCAAAACCCGCGGGGCTGCGCCAGCACGACTTCCGGGGCGGCGTCGGGGCGGCCGTCCGCCGCAGGCGCCGTCATCACAACACCCCCAGGATGCGGATCTCGACCTGCAGGTCGATGCCGGCGAGCGGGTGATTGAAATCGAACAGCGCATCATCGCCCTGCAGGGTCTTGAGCACGCCCGAATAACGCCCGCCGTTGGGCGCCACGAATTCAATCATGTCCCCCGCCTCGAACACCGTATCGGGCGGGGCATTGCGCACCATCTCGTCGTGGGAAATCCAGCGCAGCAATTCGGGATTGCGTTCGCCATAGGCCTGGGCGGCGGGAACATCCCGCGTGAAATGCGCGCCTTCGGGCTGGTCCACCAGGAGCGATTCCAGGCCCGGCGCCCACTGGCCGATGCCCATTTGCAAGGTGGCCGGCCGATCCAGAAAGGTATCCACGAACGCGGTCCCGGCGGCGGGACCCGACAGGGGTTCGATGCGATAGTGCAGCGTGACATAAGAGTCCGCATGGACGTGCGCGACGTCAGGGGAAGAGGTCAAAATGAGTTACCCGTGAAAAATCAGACAAACCCTTTTATTTTAAGGCCTATCATGCCACAAGACAGCCTATCACCCTGTAGCGAACGTCCTCGCGAACGCCTGCTGCGGCACGGCGCGCAGGCGCTGACGTCCGCCGAGCTGCTGGCGGTGCTGCTGCGCACCGGCACGCGCGGACGCAACGCCGTGGACATGGGCCGCGACCTGATCCTGCATTTCGGCGGGCTGAGGCGTCTGCTGTCGGCGGAAAGCAGCGCCTTGCTGGCCTTCCCCGGCCTGGGTATGGCCAAGACCTGCGAGCTGCTGGCCGTTCAGGAACTGGGACGCCGTTCGCTGGAAGAACCCTTGCGCAACGGCCAGGCCTTGAGTCAGCCCGACCGGGTCAAGCAGTTCTGCGCCATGCGGCTGGCCCACCTGCGCGTGGAACATTGCATCGCTCTCTTCCTGGACACCCAGCTGCAGCTGATCGACTGCGCGGACATTGCGCGAGGCACCCTGTCGCACGCCTCCATCTATCCGCGCGAGGTCGCCAGGGCCGCCCTGGCCCACCACGCCGCGGCCCTGATTCTGGCGCATAATCACCCCTCCGGGCTGGCCGAGCCCAGCCCGGCCGACATCGCCCTGACCCGGCAGTTGAAGCAGGCCCTGGCCCTGGTGGACGTGCGCCTGCTGGACCACCTGATCGTAGGCGCCACCGAGGTCACGTCCTTGGCCGAGCGGGGTCAAGTGTGATAGAATTTCTGGCTAACCTTGGATACGTTGCCAGGATTTTGATGTGGGCGCACCGCAGCTTTTCACATCCGTCCGGCTGGCGACCCCACTAAATTTACGGATTTCATCATGAAAGAAGGCATCCACCCCGAATACCGCGAGGTCGTGTTTCTGGACCTGCAGACCGGCAATAAATTCATTTCGCGTTCTTCCCTGAATTCCCGGGAAACGACCGAGATCGACGGCACGTCCTATCCCCTGTTCAAGTGCGACGTGACCTCCGAATCGCACCCCTTCTATACGGGCGCCCAGACCCGCATCGTCGAAACGGGCCGCGTGGAAAAATTCCGCGCCCGCTTCGCCCGCACGGCCGGCACGGTCAAGAAGTAAGGCCCCACGCTGTTTGCCTGCCCCCCTTGCGGCCTGCATGCCGCTCGGATTCGCCAGGCGTAGCGCAGTTCTCAAGGACTGCCCTACGTCCGGGCTTATCCCTCAAGGGGGCGTTTTTGCCTTGGGGCGGCCCGGCGGCAAAAAGCAGGCCAAGTCGCGTTGTCTTCCAGCGCCGGCCTACGCGCCCCCGAAGCGCTCGCACCGACCTGGCTGGCCAGCGCCGCAATCCCCGAAAAGGCAGCCGCCAGGCTGCCTTTTTCATTTAACATGGGTCCTACCCCTTCCCGGTGACCGAGCCAGTGCGCACTGAAGACCTGCGATCCACGCCCGCCCGGCTGACCGCCACAGCGGCGGCCAAACTGCCCCGCCTGTTTCTGCTGACGGTCGGGCTGGTCTATATCCTGGCCGGGCTGTTCTATCGCGACCCCTGGAAAACCGACGACGTCACCAGCCTGGCCACGATGCTGACCGCGCTATCGGGTCAGGATCACGCCTGGCTGCTGCCCCAGGTCGGCCAATTGGCGCAGGCCCAGGACGGGCCGCTGGTGACCTGGGTCGGCGCCTTTTTCATCTGGGCGCTGCGGCCGGCGCTGGAACTGCTCTTCACCCCGTTGAACGCCGCCATCATCGCTTCGCGGCTGCCCAACATCCTGTGGTTCGCCATCCTCACCAGTTCGGTGTGGTACGGCACGTATCTATTGGGGCGGCGCGCCGAAGCCCAGCCGCTGGCCCTGCCGTTCGGCGGGGAACCCTCCGAACGCGACTACGGCCGCATGCTGGCCGACGCCGCGCTGCTGCTCATCGTGGCGACAGTGGGCATCATCTGGCGCATGCACGAAACCTCGGAAGTGCCCGCCGTGATCGCCTTCCAGGCGCTGGCTTTCTATGCCATCGCCCGGATGCTGGATCACCCGGTGTCCGGCTCCATCACCCTGGGCGTGGCGACGGGCGCCGCCTTCCTGGCCCGGGGCTGGCTGGGCGGCCTGCCCCTGATGCTGGCCGCCCTGGTCATCTTCATCCCCAAAGGAGCGCTGGCGGACGCCCGCAAATGGCTGGTCATCAGCGCCCTGATTGCCGCCAGCCTGATCCTGCTCTGGTGGATTCCCGCTCGCGCATTCGGTCCGTACTGGACCACCAGCTGGCTGACCTGGACCGGCCACGCCTTCGGTTGGCCCAGCACACGCGCCTGGCTGAACATCGTGCGCGACCTGCCCTGGTTTCTATGGCCGACCTGGCCGCTGGCCCTGCTGGCGCTGTGGCGTTGGCGCGGCTGGTTTACCGCCCCCCACATCCGCATCCCGCTGGGTTTCGCCCTGGCGGCCCTGCTGGTGCTGCTGGCCGGAAGCGACCCCTTCGAGCCCGAATACAGCACCTTGGCGGTGCCCTGCGCCATCCTGGCCGCCTTCGCGCTGCCCACCCTGCGACGCGGCGTGGTCAACACCCTGGACTGGTTCGCCGTCATGTGCTTTTCCCTGACGGCCGCCACAGTCTGGCTAGGATGGATCGCCCTGCAGACCGGCTGGCCGGCGCAGATCTCCGCCAATATCGCCCGCCAGACCCGGGGCTTCGACATCCATATCGCCTGGCCGGCGACTCTCATCGCCATCCTGGGCACACTGGCCTGGATCGCCCTGGTGCGCTGGCGCCTGCGCAACCACCCGGCCGGGCTCTGGCGCGGCACGGCGCTATCGGCGGGCGGCCTGCTGACCACCTGGCTGCTGCTGGCCACCCTGTGGATGCCGGCTCTGGACTACGTGCGCAGCTACCGCGACGTCTCGGCATCGCTGGCGCGCGCCCTGGCCCGCGACCAGCGCCCCGGGGAATGCATCCGCACCCAGGGGCTGGGCAGCGGGCAACGGGCCTCATTCCTGGTATTCAACGGCATCGAACTGTCCTTTGACGAGGGCTGCCCGCTGCTCCTGCAGCAACTGGACATGCACGGCGCCGAGGCCACCCAGACCTCGCGCCCCGGCTATGAAATCCTCTGGGAAGGCCGGCGCGGCCCCGACCGACACGAAATGTTCCGTCTGGCGCGGGTGCGGCCCGCCCCCTGACCACCGATCATTCACCCTTCGAAGCCATGTCCACCCCTCCGGCGACGGCCGCTCCGTGGCGCACCATCCTGCAACAATCCTGGCCCATCCTGATCAGCGCCTGGGCGGGCATCGTCTTCGCCGTCCTGGACACGGCCATGGTCGGCCACACCGATGCCGTCGACCTGCAAGCGATGGCGCTGGGGGCCTCCATCTACATCACGGTCTTCGTCGGACTGATGGGTGTGATCCACGCGCTCATCCCCATCATCGCCCAGCATTTCGGCGCAGGCCGCCTGGACCAGGCCGGCCATGCCTGGGGACAGGGCGTCTGGCTGGCCTTGGCGCTGTCCCTGCTGGGGGGCGCCAGCCTGCTGTTCCCGAACACCTGGCTGGCCTTGTCGGGCAGCATCGAACCCGCCGTCCGCGAACGCGTCGCCGGCTACCTGATCGCCCTGGCGATGGCCCTGCCCTCGGCGCTGCTGTTTCGCACCATCTACGCCATGGCGACCGCGATTTCGCAGACGCGAGGCGTGATGATGATCAATCTGGGAAGCGTCGCCTTCAAGCTGTTGTTCAATACCTGGTTCATCTTCGGCGGCCTCGGGCTGGAGCCCATGGGCGCCGTCGGAGCGGGCGTCGCCACCCTGGTGGTGAACTGGATCATGCTGGCCGCCGGCCTGTGGATGATCCGGCGCCAGCCGGCCTTCCAGGTCCTGCGGCTGCGCGTGGGCAGGCCGCGCTGGCAGGACCAGAAGGAACTGCTGCGCCTGGGCCTGCCCATGGGGGGGTCCTATCTGATCGAGGTCTGCGCCTTCAGTTTCATGGCCCTGCTGGTCGCCCGGGATGGGCTATACGCCAGCGGCGCCCAGCAGATCCTCGCCAATCTGATCGCCCTGTGCTACATGCTGCCCATGTCGCTCAGCCTGTCGACGGCGTCCCTGACGGCCCAGGCGGTCGGGGCGCATCAACTGGCCGCGGCCCGGCGCACCGGGCTGCACGGCATTTCCCTGGTGCTCCTGGGCGCGCTCCTGACCAATCTGATCCTGATCAGCGCCCAAGGCCCGATCGTGCGCCTGTACACCGACGACCTGCAGGTCGCCGTCATTGCCCTGGCGCTGCTGCAGATCGCCCCCTGGTTTCACTTCTGGGACGCCATGCACTGCATCAGCGCCTACGTGCTGCGGGCCTACAAGATCGCCATCGTGCCGCTGATCCTGCAGATCACGGCGCTGACGGGCCTGGGACTGGTGGGCGGGTGGTGGCTGGGATACGGGCCGCAAGCCGGCGCCCTGGCCCCCGTGGCCGCCTGGTTCATGCCGGGCGCCCCGGTGGGCGCCGCCACCATGTGGATCATGGCCATGGCGGGGCTGGCGCTGACCTCGCTGCTGCTGTTCGCCTGGTACGGCCACGTGCTGCACCGCCAGGGCCGGGCCGGGCGCCGAACCCCGACCTGAAAAAGAAATCGGCCGAACAGGGATCGACGCCCCATTCGGCCGATTCTCCGACCGGACTGACTGACCGCTAGGCGGCGCGGGCTCCGGGCCTGTCCTTGGCGTCGGTGGCGGACGCGGCGTGCGGCGGCTGATCAGCACTCCCCTCTGCCTGTCCGGAAGCGCCAGATCCCGACTCGGCGGTCGTCCCGGGCGTCACCAACTCGACGACCTTGCTGCGCGACAGCACCCCGATGAATTCACCTTGCGCGCCCGTCACGGCCACAGGTTCGGGCGTGCGCAGCAGCTGGGCCAGCACCTCGTCCAGGCCGGCGGATGCCGGCACCGAGGCCATGTCGCTGAGGTAGCGGGCGATATCGCGGGCGCCATCCCGCACGGCGCGCTCGGCATCGGCGCGCACCAGCACGCCGGCCAGGCGCTTGCCGTCCAGCACGGCCGCGTAATCGTAGCCACGCGCGGCAAGTCGTTCCAGCGCATGGACCGGCTTGCTGCGCGTGGTCAGCGTCAGCGGACGCTCGTTGCACGCATGCGAGGCGTTCAGGACCTTGCCCCGGTTGACGTCCTGCAGGAAGGACTCGATGTAATCATTGGCCGGCGACAGCAGGATGTCTTCGGGCGTGCCTTCCTGGATCAGTTCGCCGTCCTTCAGGATGGCGATGCGGTTGCCCAGCCGCAGGGCCTCATCCAGATCGTGCGTGATGAAGACGATGGTCTTGTTCAGCCTGGCCTGCAGGGCCAGCAGCTGATCCTGCATCTCGTGGCGGATCAGGGGATCCAGCGCGGAAAAGGCCTCGTCCATCAGCAGGATCTCGGCGTCGGTGGCCAGGGCCCGGGCCAGGCCGACACGCTGCTGCATGCCGCCCGACAACTGGTGCGGATACTGCGATTCGAAACCGGCCAGGCCGACTTGTTCCAGCCAGTGCTGGGCGCGTTCGTTGCGCTGCGCGCGGCGCACGCCCTGCACGGCCAGGCCATAGGCGGCGTTGTCCAGCACGGTGCGGTGCGGCAGCAGGCCGAAGCGCTGGAACACCATGCTCATCTTCTGCTGGCGGAAGCGTTCCAGTTCCTTGGATTTCAGGCCCACCACGTCCACGCCGTCCACCAGGATCTGCCCCGCGCTGGGTTCGATCAGACGGTTGAAGTGGCGAATCAGCGTGGACTTGCCGGATCCCGACAGACCCATGATGACGTGGATGTCGCCGTCCTTGATGGACAGGCTGATGTCGCGCAGGCCCAGGGTGTGGCCGCTGCGTTCCAGCAGGGCTTCCTTGGACAGGCCGTCCCGGGCGGCCTGCAGCCAACGATCCGGATGCGGGCCGAAGATCTTGTAGATGTTGCGGACTTCGATCTTGTTCATGTCAGGCCCTCCGGGCTTGTTGCCGTTGGCCGAACTGCTGCGTGATCCGGTCGAAGATGATGGCCAGCACCACGATGCCCAGGCCCGCCAGCAGCCCCCGGCCCACCTGCAGGCGGTTGATGCCCTGCAGCACCTCGTAGCCCAGGCCGCGCACCCCGATCATGGACGCGATCACGACCATGGCCAGCGCCATCATGGTGGTCTGGTTGATGCCCGCCATGATGTTGGGCAGGGCCAGCGGCAGCTGCACGCCGAACAACTGGCGGGTGCGGCTGGCGCCGAAGGACCGGGATGCCTCGAGGACTTCCGCGTCGACCAGCCGGATGCCCAGGTCGGTCAGGCGGATGACCGGCGGCACGGCATAGATCACGGTGGCGAACAGCGCCGCCAGCTTGCCCAGGTTGAACAGCATCACCACCGGAATCAGGTAGACGAAGCTGGGCATGGTCTGCATGATGTCCAGCACCGGCAGCATGATGGTGCGGGCCCAGCGGAAACTGGCCATGACGATGCCCACGGGAATGCCGATCACCACGGAAAAAATGACGGCGACCAGCATCAGGGACAGCGTCTGCATGGACGCTTCCCACAGGCCGATGGCCCCCAGCAGGCACAGCAAGGCCCCCATGGCCAGGCTGAAACGCCATTTCCGGCTGGCAAGCCAGGCGATCCCCATCACGACGATCACGATGGCCCACCAGGGGGAATGACGCAGCAGGTTGTCGGCCCAGATCAGCAGATCCAGCAAAGGCTGGGTGATGGCCCGCAGCACGTCGGAATACTGCGTGACCAGCCCATTGACGAAATCGTCGATGGGCCGCTGCAGTTCCCGGGCTGAAATCAGTTCAGGAAACATGGACGGCCTCCTTTACAAGGCGGCCTTGACCCGCTCCGTCACATCGGCTGGCAGCCATTGGGTCCAGACATCCTGCTTGCTCTTCAGGAACCACATCGCGGTCGGCTGGGGCTCGGCGTCGTTCTTCTCCATGTAGGCCATGGTCTGGTTCATGTCGTCCAGCGGGACCTTGATCTTCGACAGGAAGGCCGTCAGTTTGGGCGCCTGCTCGGTGAATTGGGTCGTCACCGCCGTGAACACCGGGTTCTCCGGATAGTCGGATGCCTGCGGGTTTTCGCAATTGGGGTCGGTCAGGCACTTCTGCTTGGCCGCGTCATAGGGCGGCAGTTCCAGCTTGACCAGATCCATGGACCCGACCAGGGGCGTCGGATACCAGTAGTAGAAGGCCACGTTTTCCTTGCGCTTGTAGGCTGCCGTCAGGGCCGCCTTTTGCGTGGCGCCCGTGCCGGGGGAAAACAGGGTGAAGGTTTTTTCCAGGCCCAGGGCCTTGAACAGGTTCGTGCTGACAACCTCGCAGCCCCAGCCCGCCGGGCAGCCATAGAAGCGGCCTTTGGAAGGTTCCTCGGGGTCTTTGAAATCTTCCCAGTATTTGGGCAGGTCGGCGGCCTTTTTCAGATCCGGCAGACGGTCAGCCGTGTATTTCGGGATGAACCAGGCTTCGCCGCCCATGTAGATGTCGCCGATGCGCTTGACCTTGCCCGAGGCCTCGGCCTTGTTCCAGGGTTCCAGTGTGCTGTTCAGCCAGATCTCGCTGTTGATGTCCAGGTCGCCGCGCTGAAGAGCCGCCAGCGCCGGCAGAGTTTCCGTGGGCAGGACTTCCGAATCGCAACCGTAGCCATGCTTGATGATGAAGCGCTCGACTTCCACCAGGACCAGGTTGGATTCCCAGTTCATGCCGCCAAAGCGCATGGGTCGATCCAGTTCGCACTGCGGCGCGCCGGCCGCCTGGGCAACCGACGGAACGACCGACAGGCCGGCCAGCGCGGCCGTCAGGGCGAGCCCCAGGACGGATTTCGACCAACGGGGGGACAGAGTCGCATTGCGCGACGAAGACAGGGAGATAGACATTGAAGCCTCCTTTGGGTTACGGAGACGCCGGACGCAACACCACTGCGCATCAGACGCCATAGCTTAGGGGAGGGTGTGCGGAAGACGGTGAAGACCGCCAATACATACCAGCACTGCCGGTGCCAGGCACCGTAGACAGTCGAAAGCGAATCACCAAGGATCGGTATTCGCTGCGAACAGAATTGAAAATAAATAGAACAGCAGAAACGTTATTTTACACGCAGGATGACAGAAAATAAACCCCTTTACTGTTAACAAGCAAATTCACCCCCTACGGGAAGCCATCCCGGAAGGGGGTGAATCAGTCGATCGGGCGGCTATTTCAACGCTGCGTGTAGATGTAGTCCCTGCGCCAGGGATACGCCTGATCCGCCGGATAATCCAGCTCGTCGGAGCGGCCGGACGGCTGGGGCTGCGCGATGATCTGGTGCAAAGCAATCCAGCCATGCTCGAACCCCATGGCGCAGCCGGCCAGGTACATGCGGTAGGCCCGCAGGGATCGTTCCCCCTGGGGAGTATTCAGGATGGCCTTGGCCTCGGCCAGCTTGGCTTCCAGGGCATCGCTCCAGGCCCACAACGTGCGGGCGTAGTGCGGCCGGATATTTTCGACATCCAGGTCTTCAAGGCCCGCTTCGGCCATCGCTTGCAGCACGTAATGGATATGGGACAACTCCCCGCCGGGGAAGATGAACTTTTCAATGAAGTCGCCCATGCCGGCGCCCAGCTCGGTGTTGCTGATGCCTCCGGCCGTAATCCCATGGTTCATGATCAGGCCGCCGGGGCGCACCAGCCGGCGCAGCTTGCTGAAGTAGCCGACCAACTGCGCCCGCCCGACGTGTTCGAACATGCCGACGGAGGAAATCTTGTCATACGGCCGCGATTCATCGAGCTTGCGGTAATCCAGCAGTTCCATGCGCACCCGGCCGTCCAGGCCCTTTTGCTGGATCAGCTGATTGACGTAAGCATGCTGGTTGTGCGAGAGCGTAATGCCGGTCACATCGACGTCGTAGTGCTCGGCGGCCCACAACATCAAGCCCCCCCAGCCGCCGCCCACGTCCAGGAAGCGCTCGCCGGGCTTCAACGCCAGCTTGCGGCAGATGTGGTCCAGCTTCGCTTCCTGGGCCTGGGCCACGGTCATGCCGGGCTCGCGGTAATAAGCGCAGGAATAGACGCGGCGCGGATCCAGCCACAAGGCATAGAAATCGTCTGACAAGTCGTAGTGGAATTCGATCTGCCGCGCATCGCGATCCACCGAATGGCGCCAGACGGAGACCAGGCGCCGCACCAGGCTGCTCAACCAGCCCAACTGCGCGGCATCCACCGGCGAGCCGGGCAGGATTCCGGCGGCCAGTTGCATCAGATCCCGCATGGAACCGTCGAAATCGAACTTGCCATCGACGTAGTCTTCGCCCAGGGCGCCGACCTCGCCCGCCGCAAAGTGCGCCAGTGTGGAGGTGTCCCTGATCGCGAAATGCAGCTGCGCGTCGGCGGGACCGATGTTCTCGCCATCCGGCAGAGTCATGGACACCGGGATAGGCAAAGATCCAAGTTTGTTCTCGATGATGGATGCGATGGCAGTCAACAGAGCCTCCTGAGTTCACGATGGACCTTGTTATAGTAGCGCCAAACACGCCCTCTTCAAGCCCGATTGCCGCTCTTCATGCACCATAAACCCCCCGCCCCGATGCCTTCCTGGCTGGTGCTCATGGGCGCCCTGGCCGCTCTGGGTCCGGTTGCCATCGATATGTACCTGCCGGCCTTCGGCGCCATGGCACGCGATCTGCGGACGTCCCAGGGATTGGTTGAACGCACGTTGGCCAGTTACCTGCTGGGCCTGGCTGTGGCGCAATTGGCCTATGGCCCGCTGGCCGACCGCTACGGCCGGAAACTGCCGCTGCTGATCGGGCTGGCGCTGTTTTCCATCGCCTCGCTGGCCTGCGCCCTGAGCAACGACATCGATCACCTGATGCTCTGGCGCATCGTCCAGGCGTTTGGCGGCGCCGCCGGCATGGTGGTGCCCCGGGCGGTGATCCGCGACCACCTGGACACCCGCGAGGCCGCCCAGGCCCTGTCCCTGCTGATGCTGGTCATGGGGGTCATGCCGATCCTGGCGCCGCTGCTGGGCGGCCAGGCGGTGACGCTGGGATCATGGCGCACCGTGTTCTACCTGATGGCCCTGGCCGGCGCCGGCCTGTGGGTGGCCGTACTGCGCAAGATGCGCGAATCCCTGCCCGCCGACCGGCGCACGCCGCTGGCCATCAGCACCATTCTGGCGAATTTCCGCCTGCTGCTGACGCACCGGGGATTCATGGGCTACGCCCTGGCGGGCGGTCTGGGGTCGGCCGGCATGTTCGCCTATATTTCCGGATCGCCCCTGGTCTTCATCCAGATCTACGGCATCGATCCACGCTGGTTCGGCCTGGTGTTCGGCCTGAACGCGACCTCCCTCATCCTGGCCGCCCAGGTCAGCGCCCGCCTGCTGAACCGCCATTCGCCGCTGGAACTGCTGATCCGGTCCCAGACCACCTTGGTCCTGATGACGGCCGCCGCCCTGCTCCTGACCCTGGCGGGCTGGATCAACCTGCCCCTGTTGATGCTGTGCCTGATGGGGTTCATGGCCAGCCAGGGCTTCGTCGGCCCGAATGCGGCCGCCCTGGCCCTGGCCGAACAAGGCCCGCGCCTGGGCACGGCTTCGGCGCTGATGGGGGCCTTGCAGATGTTCTGCGGCGCCTTGTCCGGCTTCGTCGTCAGTCTGTGGCATACTGACAGCCCTTTGCCCCTGACGGCGGTACTGGCCGCCTGCGCGGCGCTATCGTGGCTGTCCAGCCGCCTGGCCATGAAGCATGCGCCACGCCGCCCTTGGTGAAGGGTATGAATACAGCTTGATTCGAAAGCCATTTTCAGTATAGAATGCTAGGCTTTCCTGATATAGATTACAGAGGTGAGACCATGGCACGCGTATGCCAAGTAACCGGCAAAGGCCCGATGGTGGGCAACAACGTTTCGCACGCGAACAACAAGACCAAGCGTCGTTTCCTGCCCAACCTGCAATCGCGCCGGTTCTGGGTCGAATCCGAAAACCGCTGGGTGCGCCTGCGCGTATCCACCAAGGCCCTGCGCACCATCGACAAGAACGGCATCGATTCCGTTCTGGCCGACCTGCGTGCCCGTGGCGAACTGGCCTGATCGGCCCTAGGAGCACATCATGGCAAAAGGTATCCGCGAAAAAATCAAGCTGGAATCCACGGCTGGCACGGGTCATTTCTACACGACCACAAAAAACAAGCGCAACATGCCGGAAAAAATGCTGATCAAGAAATTTGATCCGGTCGCGCGCAAGCACGTCGAATACAAGGAAACCAAGCTGAAATAATCCGGGGCGCCTCTCCCGGACCGTCTCACCGGTTTCGCAAAATCCCCGCCTTCGTGCGGGGATTTTTTTTGGTTCGCGATGACTGAGCACCGCATCCGCTGTACGTGACGCGAGTCCAGGGACGGGATCACTGACCGGCTTGCGACGAAGCGCCCGATGGGGCGCTCCTGATCCTATGCATGCTCGAAGCGTTCACCCCGCTCCGGCACGGCAGTCCGTCTCGAATGATTCACCCCGGGAAGCCGTCAGGCAATGGAGCGCAATACGCCTCCGTCCACGCGCAAAGCTGCGCCGGTCGTCGCCGAGGCTTGTTCCGAAGCGACGTAGACCACCATGTTCGCCACTTCTTCCGTAGTGGCGAAACGCCGGATCAGCGTGGTCGGGCGCATCGTTTTCAGGAAATCCTGCTCGGCCTGCTCGGGCGTGATGCCTTGCTCTTGCGCAACCGACTTCATCCAGTTGGACAGGATCTCCGAATCGGTCGGACCAGGCAGCACCGCGTTGACGGTGACGCCGCTGCCCGCGACGAGCTCGGCCAACCCGCGCGATACGGCAAGCAACGCAGTCTTGGTCACACCGTAGTCGATCATTTCCTTCGGGATGTTCAAGGCCGATTCGCTGCTGATGAACACCACGCGCCCCCAACCGCGCGCCGTCATCCTCGGCAGGTAGTGGCGCGCCAGGCGCACGCCGCTGAGCACATTGAGCTGGAACAGGTCGAGCCACTCTTCATCGGTTTGATCGAAGAAGTTGTTCGGGCGCGCGGTGCCGGCGTTATTGATCAGGACGTCGGCATCCGGCGCTTGCGCGATCAGCGCGGCGCAGCCTTCCGGCGTGGCGATGTCGGCAGCGACGCCGCGCAGTTCCGCCTGCGGCAACAGCGCGCGTATTTCGCGCAGCGCCGTGTCCACGCGCTCCTGCGTGCGGCCATTGACTACGACCGACGCGCCGGCGCGCGCCAGGCCTTCGGCAATCGCGCGGCCGATGCCGGCGGTCGAGCCGGTCACGATGGCTTGGCGGCCTTTGAGTTCGATATGCATGGGATTCGTCTCCGGTGGGATGGTGGTTCAGATAGTGGTATTCGCAACTTCGGCTTCCGCCGCGCGGGCAAGGCGTTCGACCCAGTCTTGATGATAGCGATACAGCGCACCGGGATATCGGCGGCCGATCACGTCGGACGCGCGCCGCTTCAGTCGGGCTTGACAAGATCCTGGAAGATCAGCGGCGCCCACTCATGACCGCGCGCCTGCACCAGCGCGCCGCCCTCGGCGAGCTTGCCCAGCCGCACCGGCGCGAAGCCAAGCCGCTCGGCAAGCGCTGCAACGGGCGGCATAGCGCTGTCGTTGTCACCGGCGAGGAACACGACGCGGCGCCCCCCATCGACGCGTGGATCGGCGGCCAGCAAGCCGGCGGGCAGATGATTGAAGCCTTTCACGAACTTCGCGCCGGCAAAGGCCTTGGCGACGACCGCGGAAGACGGCAAGCCGCCAAGCTCTTCGACCGGCACGCCATATGCGTTCGTCGCATCGATGACGGTCTTGCCCTGCCAGTCCGGCAGCGTCTCGGCAACGGCGACGTGCTCCCGGAACGGCACGGCGAGAAAGATGACATCGGCCTGCAAGGCGTCGCGCAGCGTCGCGGGACTGACGCTCGCGCCAGTCGCCCGGGCTTGCGATGCCAACGCTTCAGGCGTGCGCCGGCTGGCGACGGTGACTTCGAGGTTCTGACGGGCGAAGGCGCGGGCAAGAGCTTGCCCCACGGCGCCGAAGCCGATGATCGAATACGACATGGAATTTCTCCTGCATGAATGTTTGCCTAGGGAGAATACTAATTGCATCCTAATTCGGCGATAATCAGGTGATTTTTCATAAAACCTATTCCCAATAAGAATGGATAGATTCCAGGAATTGAACGCCTTCATCGCCGTGGTCGAAACCGGCGGATTTTCCGCGGCCGCACGCAAGACCGGAGATTCGCAATCGACGATCAGCAAGGCGGTGAACGCGCTGGAGAAACGTCTCGGCGTCGCGCTGCTCCACCGCAGCACGCGCAAGGTGACGCTGACCGACCAGGGCCGGAAATACTATGAACGCACCAAGCCGCTGCTGGACGAAATCCAGGTGGCCGATGGCGAATTGACCAGCAGCGTGCAGGATGTTTCCGGCCTGGTTCGCATCGCCGCGCCTTCGACATTCGGACGCCTGCACGTGCTGCCGCTGATTCCCGAATTGCTGTCGCAGCATCCCGGCTTGCGCATCGATCTGGTGCTGTCCGATGCGTTGCGCGACATGGTGGAAGACCGGATCGATCTGGCAATCCGCGTCGGCCAAGTCCATGATCCGGATTCCGTGGCACGTCGCGTGGCGGGCACGGCGCTCGTGTGCGCCGGCTCCCGCCGCTACTTCGAGCGACACGGCATCCCGAAGACGCCCGCCGACCTGGCCGATCACAACTGCCTGATCTACGGCGAGATGGCAGAGTGGCCGTTCAGGGGGGCGGAGGGTCGTTCCAGCGTGTCGGTGCGCGGCACGCTTTCCTCCAATAGCGCTGAAACGATCCTGGCCGGCGTGATGGCGGGTGTAGGCATCGGCCTGTTCCATCGCGCTTCGCTGGTCGGTGAATTCCAACATCCGGATATCATCGCCGTGCTCGATGAATTCATGCACGAGCCACGCGACGTCAGCCTTGTCTGGCCGCAGCGCCGGTTCGTGCCCACGCGCGTGCGCCGCGCGACGGATTTTCTTGCATCGGCGCTCTCGAAACGCATCTAATCTCCGGACGCAGGGCGGTCCCACGGAAACACACCGCCTGCAGGTCTTTTCTTACCGCCACCCACAGCCTCTATAATGGTCAGCTTGGCCCACACCTCTAACCGTCCAGACAGATCCATGCAGGAACGCTACATCCCGAACCAGGTCGAATCCGAAGCCCAGGCCCATTGGCGCGAAGGCGACGTCTATCGCGTCACCGAACACGCCGCCAACGCCGACGGATCCCTCAAGCCCAAGTTCTACGCCTGCTCGATGCTGCCCTACCCCAGCGGCAAACTGCACATGGGCCACGTGCGCAACTACACCATCAACGACATGATGACCCGCCAACTGCGCATGCGCGGGTACAACGTGCTGATGCCCATGGGCTGGGACGCCTTCGGAATGCCGGCGGAAAACGCCGCCATGAAATCCGGCGTGCCGCCCGCCAAATGGACTTACGACAATATCGCCTACATGAAAAAGCAGATGCAGGCGATGGGGCTGGCCATCGACTGGTCGCGCGAAATGTGCGCCTGCGATCCGTCGTACTACAAATGGAACCAGTGGCTATTCCTGAAGATGCTGGAAAAGGGCGTCGCCTACCGCAAGACGCAGGTCGTCAACTGGGACCCCGTCGACCAGACCGTGCTGGCCAATGAGCAGGTCATCGACGGACGCGGCTGGCGCTCGGGCGCCCCGGTCGAAAAGCGTGAAATCCCCGGCTACTACCTGCGCATCACCGACTACGCGGACGAACTGCTGAACACCCTGGAAGACGGCCTGCCCGGCTGGCCCGAACGCGTGCGCCTGATGCAGGAAAACTGGATCGGCCGCAGCGAAGGGGTCCGCTTCGCCTTCCGCCACGACATCCGCGACGCCGACGGCCAACTGATCCAGGACGGCCTGCTGCACGTCTTCACCACCCGCGCCGACACCATCATGGGCGTCACGTTCTGCGCGGTGGCTCCGGAACACCCGCTGGCCACCCGCGCCGCCCAGGGCAACCCCGAACTGACCGCCTTCATCGACGCCTGCCGCCAGGGCGGCACGACCGAAGCCGAACTGGCCACCCGCGAAAAAGAGGGCCTTCCCACGGGCCTGTCCGTCACGCATCCGCTGACGGGCGAACCCGTCCCCGTCTGGGTCGGCAACTACGTGCTGATGAGTTACGGCGACGGCGCCGTCATGGGCGTGCCGGCGCACGACGAACGCGATTTCGCCTTCGCCCGCAAATATGGCCTGCCCATCCACCAGGTGATCGCCGCCCAGGACCAGGCCTGGTCCGACGCCGCCTGGCAGGACTGGTACGGCGACAAGCAAATCGGCCACACCGTCAATTCCGGCAAGTTCGACGGCCTGACCACGGCGCAGGCCATCCAGGCCGTCGCCGCAGACCTCAAGGCCATGGGACTGGGCGAATTGCGCACCACCTGGCGCCTGCGCGACTGGGGCATTTCCCGCCAACGCTACTGGGGCACTCCCATCCCCATCATCCATTGCGCCGACTGCGGTCCCGTGCCGGTTCCCGAAAAAGACCTGCCCGTGATCCTGCCCGACGATCTCGTGCCCGATGGCAGCGGCAACCCGCTGGCCAAGCACGAGGGCTTCCTGTCCTGCCATTGCCCGTCCTGCGGCAAGCCCGCGCGGCGCGAAACAGACACCATGGACACCTTCATCGACTCGTCCTGGTATTTCATGCGCTACACCTCGCCCGGCAACGACCAGGCCATGGTGGATGCCCGCAACGACTACTGGATGCCGATGGACCAGTACATCGGCGGCATCGAGCACGCCGTGCTGCACCTGCTGTACGCGCGCTTCTGGACACGCGTCATGCGCGACCTGGGCATGCTGAAATTTTCCGAACCCTTCACGAAACTGCTGTGCCAGGGCATGGTGCTCAACCACATCTATTCGCGCAAAAACGAACGGGGCGGCATCGAATACTTCTGGCCCGACCAGGTGGACAACATCACCGACGACAAAGGCGCCATCACCGGCGCCCGCCTGAAGTCGGACGGATCGATGATCGACTACGGCGGCATCGGCACCATGTCCAAGTCCAAGAACAACGGCGTGGACCCCCAATCCCTGATCGACGGCCTGGGCGCGGACACGGCCCGTCTGTTCGTCATGTTCGCCAGTCCGCCGGAGCAGACCCTGGAATGGTCGGACTCCGGGGTGGATGGCGCCAACCGGTTCCTGCGTCGCCTGTGGGCCTTCTGCCAGTCGCAGCAGGATACCCTGCGCGGCCACCTGAACCCGCCCGCCGACTGGTCCGGCCTGGACGACGAAGCCGCCGCGCTGCGACGCGCCATCCACGGCCTGCTGAAACAGGCGGACTACGATTACCAGCGCATTCAGTACAACACGGTGGTGTCCACTGCCATGAAAATGCTCAACACCCTGGAATCCGCCGCCCAGGCGGGGGTGGGCGGTCCGGCGCTGGCGGAAACCACGTCCGTTCTGCTGCGTGTGCTGTACCCGGTGGTGCCGCACATCACCTGGCAGCTGTGGCGCGATCTGGGCTTTGCCGACGCACAGGGCGATCTGCTGGACGCCCCCTGGCCTGCCGTGGACGAGGCCGCGCTGCTGGCCGATACGGTCGAACTGGTGCTGCAGGTCAACGGCAAGGTCCGCGGCCAGCTCAGCGCGCCCCAGGATGCCGACAAAGCCGCCATCGAAGCGCTGGCCCGCGCCCACGAAGCCGTCGAACGCTTCCTGGAAGGTCGCATCCCGAAACGCGTGGTGGTGGTCCCCGGCCGCCTGGTCAACGTCGTCGGGTAAGCGCCATGACCCTCCTCACTTCCTTCGCACGCCGCTTGCGCCTGACCCTGGGACTGGCATGTCTGCTGGCGCTGGGCGCCTGCGGCTTTCACCTGAAGGGCGCCACCCCGCTGCCCTTCCACAGCATCTACACGAACATCGACCTGGATTCCGCATTCGGCGCCCGGCTGCAACGCACGATTCTGGCCAATTCACCCGACACGCGCTTCACCCGCGAACGCTCGCAGGCCGACGTCTACCTGCACCAGATCTCGGAAAGTCAGAATCTGCGCCAGTTGTCGATCGATGCCGAAGGCCGGGTCGAGGAATACGAGCTGAACCTGGACTTCTCCTTCCAGTTGCTGGACAAGACCGGCCACGTCCTGCTGGCGCCGACCACGCTGCACAGCGTCCGCGAACTGCCTTATAACGACCGCATCGTCCAGGCCAAGGAAAGCGAGATCACGCGCACGTTCAAGGACATGCGCAACAGCCTGATCGACCAGATCCTGCGCCGCATCAGCGCCCCCGACGTCCAGGACGCCTATCGCAACGCGGCGGACCGGCCGATCGTCTCGATCCCCGACGCCAGCATCCGGCGCGACAACCAGGGCTATCGGACAGGCGGCCCCGGCACCCCCGGCGGCATGCCTTACTGATCCATGTCCAGCCGCACGCCCGACGCCGATCAGCTCATTGCACAGTTCGCGTCCGGGCGCGATCTGCCGCCCTGCACCGTTTTGTCGGGCGACGAGATCCTGCTGGTCACCGAAGCGGCCGACGCCTACCGCGCCGCCGCCACCCGCCAGGGCTGCAGCGAACGCACCCATCTGGTGATGGATGCCCGCAGCGACTGGAGCACCGCGCTGATGGCCGCCCGCAACACATCCCTGTTCGGCGATCTGCGCATGGTCGAAATCAGCCTGCCCACCGGCAAGCCCGGGAAGACGGGCGCCGACACGCTGCAGGCGCTGGCCGACATGGCGGCGCAAGGCCAACTGCCCGATGTCCGCATGCTGATCCGGCTGCCGGCGCTGGACTGGACGACGCAAAAGGCCAAATGGGTCCAGTCCCTGAAAAAACAGACCCACTGGATCGACGTGCCGACCATCTCGCGCGCCGGCCTGCCCCAATGGATCGCCGGCCGCCTGGCCCGCCAGGACCATACGGCCGACGCCGACACCCTGGCCTGGCTCAGCGACAAGGTCGAAGGCAACCTGCTGGCGGCCCATCAGGAAATCCAGAAGCTCGCGCTGCTCCACCCGGCCGGCCCCCTGAGCCTGGACCAGATGCAGGCTGCCGTGCTGAACGTAGCCCGCTACAATCTCTATGACTTGCGCGATGCCATGCTGGCCGGACAGGCCGACCGCGCGCTGACGGTGCTCAGCGGCCTGCGGGCCGAGGGCGAGGCCCTGCCGCTGGTCCTGTGGGCCGTCGGCGAGGAAATCCGCATCCTGGCCCGCGTCAGCGCCGATGCCAATCCGGAAGGCGCCCTGAGGGCCTACCGCATTTTCGGCCCGCGCGAACGGCTGGTCCGCCAGGCGCTGCAGCGGGTGCCGGCCCGCGCCTGGCCCGCAGCCTTGCGTCACGCTCACGAAGTCGACCGGCTGATCAAGGGGATTCCGGTGACCGGCCGGCTGCGGGACCCCTGGGATGAACTGGCCCGGCTCGTCCTGCGCATTGCCAGCGCCGGCGCCCGCCGCTCCTGATCCGCGAATTTTTGACCGAACCGCCATGAACGCACCTGAATCCGCTTTGTCCTCGCTCGAAATCCTGGGCCGCCAGGCCCGCCAGGCCGCCCGACAGATGCGCACCGCATCCAGCGCGGCCAAGTCCGCCGCCCTGTTGGCCATGGCCGACCAATTGCAAAGCCGCCGGGACTGGTTGCAGGCGGAGAACGAACGCGACCTGCAGGCGGCCGCCCAGCGCGGCCTGGAAGCCCCGCTGATGGATCGCCTGCGCCTGTCGGACAAGGCCCTGGAAACCATGGCGGCCGGGCTGACGCAGATCGCCGCCATGCCCGACCCCATCGGCGGCCTGAGCGAAACCACCCTGCGCCCCAACGGCATGCGGGTGGCCCGGATGCGGGTGCCGCTGGGCGTCATCGGCATCATCTATGAATCGCGGCCGAACGTCACCATCGACGCCGCCGCGCTGTGCCTGAAGTCTGGCAACGCCACCATCCTGCGCGGCGGCAGCGAAGCCTTCCATTCCAACCAGGCGCTGGGCGGCATCATCCAGGCAGGCCTGCAGGCGGCCGGCCTGCCGCCCCAGGCCGTGCAGGTCGTGGACACCACCGATCGCGCCGCCGTGGGCGAAATGGTCACGCTCACCGACTATATCGACGTCATCATCCCGCGCGGCGGCAAAAGCCTGATCGCCCGTCTGTCGGCGGAATCCCGCGTGCCGCTGATCAAGCACCTGGAAGGCAATTGCCACCTGTACGTGGATCGCGCCGCCGACCTGGACCGCGCGCTGGACATCGCCATCAACGCCAAGACCTATCGCTACGGCATCTGCGGCGCCATGGAAACCCTGTTGGTGCACGCCGACGTCGCCTCTGCATGGCTGCCCCGCGCCGCCGCCCGCTTCACCGAATTGGGCGTGGAACTGCGGGCCTGCCCGCGCGCCGCCGCCCTGATGCCCGGTTCCATCCCCGCCACGGACGAGGACTGGGCCACGGAATACCTCGCCCCCATCCTGGCGGTGCGCGTGGTCGACTCCCTGGACGAAGCCATGGACCATATCGCCCGCTACAGCTCCGAACACACCGAATCCATCATCACCGAAGACCTGACGGCGGCCCAGCGCTTCCAACGGGAAGTCGATTCCAGTTCCGTCTATGTGAACCTGCCCACCTGTTTCGCCGATGGCTTCGAATACGGCCTGGGAGCGGAGATCGGCATTTCGACCAACCGCCTGCATGCCCGGGGGCCCGTCGGCCTGGAAGGCCTGACCATCCAGAAATGGGTGCTGACCGGCGAAGGCCAATTGCGGGGCTGAGATGCTGTGGGTCAAGACCTTTCACATCCTGTTCGTGGTGTCCTGGTTCGCAGGGCTGTTCTACCTGCCTCGCATCTACGTCAATCTGGCGCAGGCCGACGACCCGGCCGTGCGCGCCACGCTGCTGGGCATGGCCGGGCGCCTGTACCGCTTCATGACGCCGCTGGGCATCCTGGCGCTGATCCTGGGCGTCATCCTGTGGCTGGGCTACGGCATCGGCCAGGGCCAGGGCTGGCTGCACGCCAAGCTGCTGGGGGTGCTGGGCCTGGCTGTCTTTCATCTGGCCTGCCGGCGGCACCTGCGCGCCTTCACCATGGGCGCCAACCGCCACAGCCACCAGTACTTCCGCTGGTTCAATGAAATTCCGGTGCTGCTGTTGCTGCTGATCCTGATCCTGGTGGTCGTCAAACCTTTTTAAACGCCATGACCGATTCCACCTCTCGCAAGACCTTGGGACTGAAGCCGAAAACCGGCGCCGCCAGCCCCGCCCCTCTCGACGGCGAACGCCGGAAACGATCGGGCGCCCGCGCCCGCCAGGCCGCCATACAGGAACGCGCCCAACAGACACGGGACTCAGTCCCCGCCCCGGACGCGGCCGAGGCGCGCTCCTCCGAGCGCAGGCCCGCCCGGCATGCGACGCGGGACGACCGACCGGGCGCGCCCCGCTCCCGCTCTGAACGATCCGAACGATCCGACCGTGCTGAACGCCCCGGGCGCGGAAGGCCGTCCGGCGACCGGCCGGGCCGCGCGCGCGACACGGGTCGATCGGGGCCGGCGGACCGGCCATCCAGGCCGCGCCAGGACTACGTCCGGCGCAATGATCCGGAATCCGCTCCTGCAGGCGCTTCCACCCGCCCGGACCATGAGGAAGATGCGGACGCCCTCCCCCGCATCCAGCGCCGGCCGCGAACCCCGCGCGCCCCTCACGTGGCCGAAACCTTCCACGTCTTCGCCCCCTGCCCGCACGGTCTCGAAGAAGCCCTGTCCCTGGAACTGCAGGCCCTGGGCTACGACGGCGTGACAGCCGGCCGCGCCGGCTGCCGCTTCCAGGCGGACTGGATGGGCATCCTGCGGGCGAATCTGTATTCCCGGCTGGCGACCCGCATCCTGGTGCAGGTCGCCCAGGCCGACGTTCACACGGAAGACGACATCCTGGCGCTGGCCCGCCAGACCGAATGGGAACGCTGGTTCGGCCCCGAGCAGTCACTGCGCGTGGACACCTCGGCCATCCACAGCCCCATGCGCAGCCTGCAATACTGCAATCTGCGCGCCAAGGACGGCATCTGCGACCGGTTGCGCGAACGCGAAGGCGCCCGCCCCGACATCGATACGGTGCGGCCCGACGCCCGCGTGCACCTGTTCCTGGACGAACGGCAGGCCACCTTGTACCTGGACGTCTCGGGCGAATCGCTGTTCAAGCGCGGCTGGCGCCTGGATAAAGGCGAAGCCCCCCTGCGCGAGAACCTGGCGGCCGGGCTGCTGGCGCTGTCGGGCTGGGCGCCCGATGCGCCGCTACTGGACCCGTTCTGCGGCAGCGGCACGATCCTGATCGAAGCTGCCTGGATCGCCCTGGGCGTGCCCCCCGGAATCTGGCGGCCTTTCGGTTTCGAGCGCTTGCGCTCGCACGATACGCGGCTCTGGCGCCACCTGAAGGAAGACGCCCGCGCCCACATCGCGCCCCGGCTCGACCAGCCCCTGGTGGGCAGCGACATCGACGCCGCCGCCATCGAGGCGGCCCGCGCCAACATCGACCGGGCCCACCTGAGTCCGGACACCATCCGCTTCGAGGTCTGCGACGCCCGTCACCTGCCGCCGCCCGCCGAAACCGGCTGGATCGTCACCAATCCCCCCTACGGCGAACGGCTGGGCGATCACGATGCCGAGCTCTGGCCGCAATGGGCCACTCAGCTGAAGCAGCGCTACGGCGGCTGGCAAGTGAACATCATCACCAGCGACCTGGACCTGCCGGGCCAACTGCGCCTGAAGGCCCGACGACGCCACCCCCTGCATAACGGGGCGCTGGACTGCCGCCTGTTCCAGTTCGAACTGGTGTCGGCCAGTTACCGGGGCCGCTAGGCGCAACCATCCAGGGACTGCCTTTTTACAACAGGCCTTGCCACCCGCCAGAATCGGCGCTTGCTTTTTGACTAGGGAAAACCCTATAATAGGGTTAACCCGAGCGAAACGCTCTTTACCACGCCAAGAGGCCTGCCATGAAGAACCTGCACAATGTCGATATCCGCCTGACCGATGCCCTGGAACGCCAACTGTTGGCCGAAGCCATCGAAGCGCAACAGGAATACGTCCTGGATCGCGCCGTGAAGCAATTGTTCAAGAAGGTCGCCAGCTTCTTCAAGGCCCCCGAAGGCCGCGTGCATCACTCGGTGCGCACCGCCCACTGATCGCTCTGACCCAGCTCAGGGTTTCGTCGCAAGGCCGCCTGACTCAGGCGGCCTTTGTCTTGCCTGCAATCCGGACATGGTTCGTTGTCCCCGTCAGCCCAAGCCGCGGCATGGGATAATGGCGTGCTTTTCCGACCGCCAGCCACCATGCCGACCACCACCGCCCACACCGCATTGCCCCCAATCCCCCTCGCCCCGCCCCGGCTGCGGCGCTTTGCCTGCATGATGTACGAGGGCGTGCTGCTGTTTGGCGTCGTGTTCCTGGCCGGGTACCTGTTCGACACCCTGACGCAAAGCCGCAGCGGCCTGATGCTGCGCCATTCCCGCCAGGCGTTCCTGTTTCTGGCCATGGGGGTGTATTTCCTGGCCTGCTGGCGACGAGGCGGCCAGACCCTGCCCATGAAAACCTGGAACATCCGCCTGACCGACCGAGGCGGCCAGCCGCTGCGCGGTTCCCGCATGGTGGTGCGTTATGTGCTGCTGTGGCCACTGCCGCTGTTGACCGCGCTGCTGATCGGCGCCCTGTCCCGGGCCATCGGCTGGCCTTCGCTGGACCTGCTGATCGTCGCCGCCCCTTTTTCGATTTTCATCTGGACCTGGTTCGACCCGCACAAGCAATTCCTGCATGACCGCTTGCTGGGCACCGAACTGCATGACCTAAGACTGCCCACATGAGCGATTTTCTGAAGAAATACCTGACGGCCGACCACAGCACCCGTATCCAGACCCTGCGCCTGGAACAGGCCTGGCAGACGGGCCTGGCCCACCAGGACCTCCCCCCGCGGATCGTCAGCCTGCTGGGCGAACTGGCCGCGGCCGCCGTCCTGCTGGCCGGCAACATCAAGTTCGACGGTTCCGTCGTGCTGCAACTGCAGGGCAACGGCCCCGTGCGGCTGATCATGGTGGAATGCACCGCGGCGCTGGAACTTCGCGCCACGGCGCACGTGGGGGAATCCGCCGTCGTCCCCGATGCCGCCACGCTGCAGTCGTTGCTGAACGCCGACGGCCAGGGCCGGTTCACCGTGCTGCTGGACCCGGCCGGGCGCCAGGAAGGCGCCGCCACCTACCAGGGCATCGTCCCCCTGGAAGGCGAGACCGTCGCTGCGGCGCTGGAATACTACATGAAGCATTCCGAGCAACTGGACACCCGCCTGTGGCTGGCCGCCGACGATCATCGCTGCGCGGGCCTGCTGCTGCAACGCATGCCGGGCCAGACGGCCGACGACGACGCCCCGATCCCCTCCGACAGGGCCGAGGCCACCTGGACGCATTGCCAGGCCCTGGCGGACACCCTGAAGCCCGCCGAGCTGCTGGAAAACACGCCCGACGCGCTGATCCACAAACTCTTCTGGGAAGACGACCTGTTGGCCTTCCCGGAGCAGCCGGTCCGCTGGCACTGCCCCTGCACCCGCAAACGCGTGGCGGACATGCTGCGCAACCTGGGCCGGCCCGAAATCGACTCCATCCTGGCCGAGCAGGGACATGTGCACATCGCCTGCAATTTCTGCGGCAAGCCCTACGACTTCGACGCCGTGGACTGTGCCGGGCTGTTCCTGGACACGCCCGAGCAACAGCCGGCGCCAGGCTCGGACTCCATCCACTGACACGCACACGCCCGGGTTGCATCCGGGCCGCTGCGCCCCCCTGCGGGCCGCCGGATCGGCAATGGTCCGCGTCTGCTTTTGTCATAGCGGATTTTCCAGCCTACCTGGCACGGCCGACCCGCGCCATACTGCCTTGCATCTCCCGGCACACACGAGGCAAGGCGGACCATGCCGTCCCACATCAGCGCACCGCATCCACGCCCGGCCGCCCCTCGCCCGCCCACAGCCCTCCGCGTCGGCAAGACCGCGCAACGGGGCGCGGGCATGGCAGGGTTTCTGGCCGTCCTCTTTCCCATCCTGAGCCTGGGCCTGGGGGGCGTCGAACTGGCGCACTGGATGAGCCTGCGCCAAACCCTGAGCCTGGCCCTGATGGACGCAGCCCGCGCCGGAAGCACACGGCAGGCCAGCCCCCAAGCCATCGCCGAAGCCTTCGAGCAAGGCCTGCGCGCGATCTACGTTCAACCGGCAGCACAAGAGCGGGCCTTGCGCAGCCGGCGTCACGCCCTGGGCCTGCCCTGGCAGATTCGCATCCGGCAACCCACCCCCGCCGCCTTTCTGGACCATGCCGATGCGACGCTCACGGCCTCGCGCCCGCTTCCGACGCCGGCCCTGATCCGCAATGACTACCAGGCCGCGCAGCACGCGCGCCGCATCCGGCAAGGCTGGCCCCAGGGACGTGGGCCGCGATCAGGCCTGACGATTTTTGAAGCCAACACCCTGTTGATGGATCTCTGGTGGCCACAAGCGCCCTTGGCGCCCGGCGTCCCGGCGATCATCCGGGCACTGGCGCCCCTGCATGGCGACCCCACAGGGCGGCGAATGATGGAAAACGGCTATCTGCCCTTTCGGCGCCGCATCCGCATGGTGATGCAGTCCCATCCGGCCCCCTGGCCGGACCTGCCCGACGGGCGGGTGGTCCACGACGCGGCTGCGCATCCCGGTCCTGCTTTTCCGGAAGCGCCGGGCAGCACGCCCGCCGACGGCGCCGACACAAACCCCCATCGCCCCATCTCCGGGGAAACGGCGCCCGCGACGGGGCAGGACGCCCCCCGGGGCGTCGACACGTCGGAAACGGATATGGATATGGAGGCGCCGGACATCAGCATCCCCGGCCAGGAAGCTGCGGGCGACATGCCCGAGACCTGCGCTCCCTGAGAACCGCTACTGCCCGCCGGGAGGATCAGGCAGGATCTGGACGAAGTATTCGCCTTCGCGGATCATGTTCAATTCACCGCGCGCGCGTTCCTCGACGGCTGAAATCCCGGTTTTCAGATCCTGGACCTCAGCCTGCAAGGCATTGTTGCGGGCCATCAGCGCCTGATTGTTGTCGGTTTCCTGCCGCACCTGCGCCTGCAGGTCCTGGACCCGAAGCCAGCCGCCCTTGCCCCACCACAAGGGATACTGGGTAGCCAGCGTCAGGGCCAGCAGGACCAGGCTGAGCAGGCGCATAGCGTCGATCAGCGCAGGTTGTAGAAGGCCGACGCGCCCGGATAGGCGGCGACCTCGGCCAGCTCTTCCTCGATGCGCAGCAGCTGGTTGTATTTGGCCATGCGGTCGGAGCGCGACAACGAACCGGTCTTGATCTGCATGGCGTTGGTGGCCACGGCGATGTCGGCGATGGTCGAGTCTTCCGTTTCCCCGGAGCGATGCGAGATCACGGCAGTGTAGCCGGCGCGTTTGGCCATTTCGATGGCGGCGAAGGTTTCCGTCAGCGTGCCGATCTGGTTGATCTTGATGAGGATCGAATTGGCGATGCCCTGTTCGATGCCTTTCTTCAGGATCTTGGTGTTGGTGACGAACAGATCGTCGCCCACCAGTTGGACCTTGCGGCCCAGTTGCTCGGTCAGGATGCGCCAGCCGTCCCAGTCGTCCTCGGCCATGCCGTCTTCGATGGTGATGATCGGATACTTATCGCACCAGGACGCCAGCAGATTGGCGAAGTCCTGGGAATTCAGGGCGATGCCGCCTTCGCCGGCCAGGTGGTACTTGCCGTCCCGGTAGAATTCGGAGCTGGCGCAATCCAGGCCCAGCACGATCTGGGAGCCGGCTTCGTAGCCGGCTTCGCCGATGGCCTTCAGGATCAGTTCGATGGCCGCTTCGTGGTTGGCGACGTTCGGGGCGAAACCGCCTTCGTCGCCCACGGCCGTGGACATGCCCTGGCCGCCGATGATCTTCTTCAGGGCGTGGAAGACTTCCGCCCCCATGCGCAGGGCTTCGCGAAAGCTGGTCGCCCCCACCGGCAGGATCATGAATTCCTGCAGATCCAGGGTGTTGTTGGCGTGCGCCCCGCCATTGATGACGTTCATCATGGGCACGGGCATCTGCATGGGGCCGCTGCCGCCGAAATAACGATACAGCGACAGGCCGGCGTCGTCCGCCGCCGCCTTGGCGACGGCCATGCTGGCGGCCAGGATGGCATTGGCGCCCAGGCGGCTCTTGTCGTCCGTGCCGTCCAGGTCGATCAGGGTGCGGTCGATGAAGGTCTGTTCCTGGGCATCCAGGCCCATCAGGGCCTCGGAGATTTCAGTGTTGACGTGTTCCACCGCCCGCAGCACGCCCTTGCCCAGGTAGCGGGACTTGTCGCCGTCGCGCAGCTCGATGGCCTCGCGCGAACCGGTCGATGCGCCCGACGGCACCGCTGCCCGGCCCATGGCGCCGGATTCCAGCAATACGTCGCATTCCACGGTGGGGTTGCCGCGCGAATCCAGAATTTCGCGCCCGATGATGTCTACGATTGCACTCATGGTATGACCGTCCTGCCTGTTTGGGGTGGGTGGAAAATGAAACCCCGCTATTGTAGCGGGGGATCCTGGGAGTCAGTCTACTTCGGAACGCCGAGCCTGTGGGCCGCGCGTCCCGTACCGGAAGTATGCACTGCAGGGACTGGACGTCCGCTCCGGAGTCGAGGCCGACGCCCCCGACGCATGGCACATAGGGCTGTTACAGCGCCAGATCCAGCGCCCCGCCCTGCTTTACGCAGCGGTCCAGCGCCACCAGGGTCTCCAGCAACGCCCGCATTTTGCCCAGCGGCACGGCATTGGGGCCGTCGGACAGGGCCTTCTCGGGATTCGGATGGGTTTCCATGAATACCCCGGCCACGCCCACCGCCACGGCGGCGCGCGCCAGCACCGGCACGAATTCGCGCTGGCCTCCTGAACTGGTGCCCTGCCCGCCGGGCAGCTGCACCGAATGGGTGGCATCGAACACCACGGGGCAATGCGTGTCGCGCATGATGGCCAGGGAGCGCATGTCCGACACCAGATTGTGATAGCCGAATGACGCGCCGCGCTCGCAGACCATGATGTTCCGGCCGTCGCCCCCCGCCTGGATGGCGGCGTCGCGGGCCTTGGATACGACCTGTTTCATATCTTCGGGCGCCAGGAACTGGCCTTTCTTGATGTTGACGGGTTTCAGCGTCGCGGCGCAGGCCTGGATGAAATCCGTCTGGCGGCACAGGAAGGCGGGCGTCTGCAACACGTCCACCACCGAGGCGACCTCGCGGGCCTGTCCGGTTTCATGCACGTCGGTCAACACCGGCACGCCCAACTGCTTGCGCACGTCTTCCAGGATCTTCAGGCCCTCGTCCATGCCGGGCCCCCGGAACGAGGCGCCCGAACTGCGGTTGGCCTTGTCGAAGGAGCTTTTGTAGATGAAGGGGATGCCCAGCGCCCGCGTCATTTCCTGCAGGATGCCGGCGGTTTCAAAGGCCAGTTCGCGCGATTCGATCACGCAAGGGCCGGCAATCAGAAACAGCGGCTGATCCAGGCCCGCCTGAAAATGACACAGTTGCATGGTTCTACCCCTTGACGTTCAGGCTGGTCCGGCTTTTCTGATAAGCCAGCGCCGCCTGGATATAGCTGGTGAACAACGGGTGTCCGTCGCGCGGCGTGGACGTGAATTCCGGATGGAACTGCACCCCCATGAACCACGGATGGCTGGGGATTTCCATGATTTCCGGCAGGTTTTCCGTGGGCGTGCGGGCGCTGATGACCAGGCCGGCTTCTTCCAGGCGGTTCACGTAGACGTTGTTGACTTCGTAGCGATGGCGGTGGCGTTCATTGACCTCCGCCCCGTAGATGTCGAAGGCCCGCGTGCCGGGCTTCACCGGGCAGCGCTGGGCGCCCTTGCGCATGGTGCCGCCCAGATCGGACGCGGCATCGCGTTTTTCGATCTTGCCCTCGCGGTCCTGCCATTCAGTGATCAGCGCCACGACCGGATGCGCGGCCGAGGGATCGAATTCGGTGCTGTTGGCCCCGCCCAGGCCGGCCACGTGGCGGGCGAATTCCACCACGGCCAGCTGCATGCCCAGGCAGATGCCCAGGTAGGGAATGCCGTGTTCGCGGGCATACTGGATGGCCTTGATCTTGCCTTCGGTGCCGCGCTTGCCGAAACCGCCCGGCACCAGGATGGCATCCAGGCCAGCCAGACAAGCAGTGCCCTGGGCTTCGATTTCCTCGGAATCCAGGTATTCGATATGCACTCGCGAATGCGTGTGGATGCCGGCGTGCACCAGGGCTTCGGACAGGGATTTGTAGGATTCGGTCAGGTCGACGTATTTGCCGACCATGCCGATGGTGATGGATTCGCTGGGGTTTTCCAGATCGCGCACCAGGCGGTCCCAGACGGTCAGGTCGGCAGGCGGCGGCGTGATGGCCAGCGCGTCGCACACCAGGCTGTCCAGGCCCTGCGCATGCAGCATGGCCGGGATCTTGTAGATGGAATCCGAATCCCAGACCGAGATCACCGCGTCCAGGGGCACGTTGGAGAACAGGGAGATCTTCGCCCGTTCGTCGTCGGGCACCGGACGATCGGCGCGGCACAGCAGCGCATTGGGATAGATGCCGATTTCACGCAGCTTCTGCACCGAGTGCTGGGTGGGCTTGGTCTTGAGTTCGCCCGCCGAGGCGATGTAGGGCACCAGCGTCAGGTGCACGAAGGCGCACTGGTTGCGGCCCAGGCGCAGGCTCATCTGGCGCACGGCTTCCAGGAAAGGCAGCGATTCGATATCGCCCACCGTGCCGCCGATCTCGACGATGGCCACGTCGGCCTGGCCGTTGTAGGCGGCTTTCGCGCCGCGGGCGACGAAATCCTGGATTTCATTGGTGATGTGGGGAATGACCTGCACGGTCTTGCCCAGGTAATCGCCCCGCCGTTCCTTGCGCAGCACGGATTCGTAGATCTGGCCGGTCGTGAAGTTGTTGACCTTGTGCATGCGGGCCGACACGAAGCGTTCGTAGTGGCCCAGATCCAGGTCGGTCTCGGCGCCGTCTTCCGTGACGAAGACCTCGCCGTGCTGAAAGGGGCTCATGGTGCCCGGATCCACGTTGATATAGGGATCCAGTTTCAGCATCGTGACCCGCAACCCGCGGGATTCCAGGATCGCGGCGAGCGACGCCGCAGCAATGCCTTTGCCCAGGGAGGAGACGACGCCCCCTGTGACGAATACGTATTTGGTCATTTCTATAGGAGCCCGGTGTGGACGGGCGCAGCGGGAAATTGAGATTATAACCACTCCGCCGGGGCTATCGGGAGGCCCGCCGCAGCATCGGCTGACGCGCAAGAATGACGTTGACGGAAGCCGTTAATAGCGCTAGAACTGTGGGCCGCAGTCTGCGGACGGTGAAGACCAGCAAGATGTCAGATAACGAACCTACGGCTTGGATCAAAGCGTCCCCGGCCATCTTCCTGCTTTTATGGTCCAGCGGCTTCGTCTTTCTCAAGCTGGGCCTGGATTATGCCGACCCGATCACTTTCCTGGCCTTGAGATACGTTCTTGTGGTCGGCGCGTTACTGCTGCCCGCGCTGTGGATCAGGCCTGCCTTTCCCGCGACACTTCGGAGTTGGGGCGCCCTGGTCGGCGTCGGTATCTGTCTGCAGGCAGGTTACTTCGCCTTCACCTATCTAAGCCTGCGTCATGGCATGACCGCGGGAACGATCGCGCTTATCACCAGCCAGCAACCGATTCTCGTCGGGCTTCTCGCACCGGTGGTTGCCCGGGAAAGGGTGACCCCCGCCAGGTGGGCTGGCCTGCTTCTCGGGGTCGGTGGCGCCGTGATCGTCATCGTCGGGAACTCCAGGCTCGAGGTCACTTCGACGCTCGGACTGGCATTCGGTGTCATGGCGCTTGTCTCCATGGCCAGCAGCACACTGATCGAGAAGCGCTACGCCGAACCGGTTCATCCCATCGCGGCAAACCTCGTGCAGTATTCCATGGGACTCGCGATCTGCGCACCCTTGGCTTATGCCTTGGAGCCCATGCATATTGAGTGGTCATGGCCCCTGATCGGATCGCTGACCTATCTGGTTTTCTGCAACTCCCTGCTCGCCATTTCGCTTCTTCTCGCCATGATCAGGAGGGGGGAAGCGTCTCGCGTCTCCGCGCTGTTCTTCCTCGTTCCGCCCGTCACGGCACTCATCGCGTATCTCGTTTTAGGAGAAACGCTGGCACTGGAGTCCATGCCGGGTGTTTTGCTGACCGTCATCGGGATCTATCTTGTGATCCGAAAATCCTGAGCGCCGACTTCGTCATACACTCTGTCCTCGACGCGGATAACGCTCGATCAGCACGCGCATCAAGACGGGCCGCCGCGGCACGCGCCGGACCACGCTAACGCAGGAACCCCATGAACGGCTTCATCTCCGGATTTCTCCTCGGGCTTGGCCTGATCGCCGCTATCGGCGCGCAAAACGCCTTCGTGCTGAAGCAGGGCCTGCAGAAACAGCACGTGCTGGCCGTCAGCCTGACCTGCGCCCTCTCCGACATGGTCCTGATCATCGCAGGGGTCGCGGGTTTTGGCGCGCTGGTCGCGGCTGCGCCCGGCATCCAGGTCGTCATGACCTGGGCGGGCGCCCTTTTCCTGGCGGTCTATGCCATCAGAAGCTTCTGGGCAGCGATCACCAACAGGTCGGCGCTGAATCCGTCGCAGGCCGGGGCCGGCAGCCTGTCCGCCACGATCGCCACCTGCCTGGCATTCACCTGGCTGAACCCGCACGTCTATCTGGACACCGTCGTGCTGCTGGGCTCGGTGTCCACAAACTACGGCCCCGACCGATTCCTGTTCGGGCTGGGGGCGGTCACGGCATCGTTCCTGTTCTTCTTCGCGTTGGGATTCGGCGCCCGGCTGTTGCGGCCGCTGTTCGCCCGCCCTGTCGCGTGGCGCGTGCTGGATCTGCTGGTCGGCCTGGTGATGACGCTATTGGCGGTGAAGCTGGCGACATCAGCGTGACGCCCGTCCCGGCCATTCGGGCCGCGCAGCGCGGCATGCCGCCCGCGCTGCGCGGCCCGAAAGCCGCGCCGACGCGAGGAAACCTGGCCACACAATCAATGCTTTACCGCGCGGCCCGCCTCGCCTACCATGGTCTGCGCACCCATCCATGAAAGCCGGGAGAACGCCATGCCCAGGTTGACTGCGAAAGACTTCGCGCCGGAACTGCTGGAACTCTATGATTTCTACGCGCACGGGCTGATCGACCGGCGCGAATTCCTGAACCGGGCGGCGCGCTACGCCGCCGGTGGACTGGGCGCCGCGACCCTGCTGGCCACGCTGTCGCCCGATTACGCGCTGGCCGAACAGGTGTCCTTCACCGATCCGGACATCCTCGCCGAATACATCCATTACCCGTCCCCCAAGGGCAACGGCACGATACGCGCCTACCTGGTCCGTCCGGCCAAGGCCACGGGCAAGGTTCCCGGCGTCGTGGTGGTCCACGAAAACCGGGGCCTGAATCCCTACATCGAGGACGTCGCCCGGCGGCTGGCCAAGGCCGGTTTCCTGGCGCTGGCGCCTGACGGCCTCAGCGCCAAGGGCGGCTACCCCGGCAATGACGACCTGGGCCGGGAACTGCAGCAGCAGATCGACCCGGTCAAGCTGATGAACGATTTCTTCGCCGCCGTCGAATTCCTGCCGACCGTGGCGGGATCGACAGGCAAGACCGGCATCATCGGCTTCTGCTACGGCGGCGGGGTCGCCAACGCGGCTGCCGTCGCCTACCCGGAACTGGGGGCGGCCGTGCCGTTCTACGGCATGCAGCCGCGCCCGGAAGACGTGCCCCGCATCCAGGCGCCGCTGCTGCTGCACTATGCGGGCCTGGACACCCGCGTCAATGCGGGCTGGCCGGCCTACGAGGCGGCGCTGAAGGCCGGCGGCAAGACCTACGAGGCCCACATCTACCCCGGTGTGAACCACGGTTTTCACAACGATTCGACCCCGCGCTACGACAAAGATGCCGCCGAACTGGCCTGGAGCCGCAGCATCGCCTGGTTCAGGCGCTGGCTGGCATAGCAGGGCGCGCTCTCAGGCCTTGGCCAGCGCAGGCTCCGCTGCGGAAGCCCGATGGGCATCGTCCGGGACAGCCGGCAGGTCGTGCGATTCGTCGATGTGGCGCAGGTGTCGGCGGCTGGCCAGCAGCACGGCCACACCGGCCAGCACAGCGGCGGCGCCCACCCAGTAGGGCACGTGGTCGTTGATGGTCTCGCCCAGGTAGCCCGCCAGCCAGGGCGCGACCGCCCCGCCGCTGAAGCGCACGAAGCTGTAGGCCGCGGAGGCCACGCCGCGTTCGACGGGAGCGGCCTTCATCACGGTTTCGGTGACCAGCGTGTTGTTGATCCCCAGGAACAGGCCCGCCGCTACCACGCCGACCACCAGCACGGTCTTGTTGTCGGTCCAGACGGCCATCATGACCAGCACCGCCGCAAAGCCCGTCAGGGCGATGACGATGGACGGCAGCGTGCCGAAAGCGACCTGCATCCGGGGCGCCAGGACAACCGAAGCGAAAGCCAGCATCGCGCCCCAGCCAAAGAAGACCAGCCCGACCTGCTGGGCGCCCATGTCCAGGGGAAACGGCGTGTAGGCCAGCAACGTGAAAAAGCCGAAGTTGTACAGCAACGCCGTGATCGCCACGCCCAGCAGGCCGGGGTGCTTCAGCGCCCGGAACGGATCGCCCAGCGAACTGGGGCGGGCCACCGCCGCCGCGGCCGGCAGCAGCGCCACCGTGACCACGAAAGCGATGGCCATCAGCACCGATACCCCGAAGAACGGCCCGCGCCAGGAAATCGAACCCAGGACCCCGCCGATCAGCGGGCCTGCCGCAATACCCACCCCCAGCGCGGCCTCGTAGAAAATGATGGCATCGCGCACCGAGCCCCGGGACGCGCTGACGATGGCTGCCAGCGCAGTGGCGACGAACAGGGCGTTGCCCAGCCCCCAGACGGCTCGATAGCCGACGATTTCCATGACGGAATCGGACATCCCCGCCAACCCGGCCCCGACGATGATGACCGCCAGGCCCAGCAGCAGCGTGCGTTTGACCCCCAGGCGGCTGGACACGACGCTGGTGATCAGCATGGCCAGGCCCATGACGGCCATATAGCTGGTGAACAGCAGCGAGGTCTGCGAAGGCGTGGCGCCCAGGGAATCGGCGATGGGCTTGAGGATGGGGTCGACCAGGCCGATGCCCATGAAGGCGATGACGCAAGCGAACGCGACGGCCAGCACGGCCTTGGGTTGTCGCAATAGATTCATGATGAAGAAAGGTCCTTGCTGACGGATTTGATGGAAAGATCGGCAGACTGGCGGTAGGCCGCCCCCAGCAGCCCGGTCAGGGCCTGCAGGGCGCCCTGCAGGCCCCGTCGCTGCGCCGGCGTCAAGTCGGCGATCAGGGATTCGACGGCCCGGGCGCGTTCCCGGCGCAGATCGGCCAGCATCCGCCTTCCCTGCGGCGTCAGGGAAATCCGCGTGGCGCGGGCATCGTCCGGATCGGTGGTGCGGGCCACCAATTGCTGTTCCTGCAGGCGATGCACCAACGTGGTCATGGTGGGCTGGCTGCAGTGTTCCGCGCGCGCCAGATCGCTGACGCGCACGGGCCCCAGTTCATTGATTTGCGACAGAACCCGCGCCTGCGCCAGCGGCACCGTCCAGGTGGTGTGATGCGTGACCCAGCGGTTCAGCCGCACGATGCGGTCCAGCAATTCGGCCCCGACCGGGCCGTCCGTGGCATGTTCGTGCATATTTTCCCGATGAATTACATAGTATGGCTATGCAATTATACGAAAAAATACCGGCGATATCGACCCCCATCCAGGGAAATCGAGCCGCCGGCATCGCGCAGGAGATCAATCCCCTGCCGGACCGATGTGCAGATCCGAATTCCGACGGACCCGCCGCACGCCTCAGTCCACCGTCGCCAAGACGGCGCCGATCGTCTCGAAGATCTGCGCAATCTGCTTTTCTTCGATGATGAGCGGCGGCGAAATCGCGATGATGTCGCCCGTATAACGGGTCAGCACCCCTTTGTCGAAGCACTTGTCGAAGACCTCGGCGGCGCGGGCGCCCGGTTTGCCGGGACGCGGCGATAGCTCGATTCCCGCCACCAAGCCCAGATTGCGGACGTCGATCACATGGCGCTTGCCCTTGAGCGCATGGGCGGCGTCCTCGAAGGCCTTGGACAGGCCCTTGGCGCGATTGAACAGGTCTTCGTCGCGATAGATGCCCAGGGTGGCCAGGATCGCGGCGGTCGCCATGGGGTGAGCCGAGAACGTGTATCCATGGAAAAACTCGATACCGCCCTGGCTGGCATCCACGACCGTGTCGTAGATTCCGCGGCGCACGGCCACGCCCCCCGCCGGCACGGCGGCATTGCACACGCCCTTGGCGAAGGTGATCAGGTCGGGTCTGACACCGAAGAAGTCGCTGGCCGTCGGCGCGCCCAGGCGGCCGAAGCCGGTGATCACCTCGTCGAAGATCAGCAGGATGCCGTGCTTTTCGGTGATCGCCCGCAGTCTTTCCAGATAACCCTTGGGCGGCAGCAGGACCCCGGTGGAGCCGGCCAGGGGCTCCACGATCACAGCCGCGATGGTGGAGGCATCATGCAAGGCGATGATGCTTTCCAGGGCATCGGCGAAATGCTCGCCCCCCCAGGCCGGCTGCCCCCTTGAAAAGGCGTTGTGTTCCAGGTCGTGGGTATGCGGCAGGTGGTCCACCCCCGGCAGCAGGACACCGGAAAACGCCTTGCGGTTGGGGGAAATACCGCCCACCGAAATACCGCCGAACCCCACGCCGTGATAGCCGCGTTCACGCCCGATCAGGCGCGTGCGCTGGCCCTCTCCCCGGGCGCGGTGATAAGCCAGCGCCATCTTCAACGCCGTATCGACGGATTCCGATCCCGAATTGGTGAAGAACACGCGGTCCATGCCCTCAGGCATCAAATCCGCGACCTCGGTCGCTGCCCGGAAGGAGTCCTCGTGGCCGATATTGAAGCTGGACGCGTAGTCCAGCTTTTCCGCCTGGCGATGCAAAGCGTCGACGATGGGCTTGCGTCCGTGCCCCGCGTTGACGCACCACAGGCCCGACGTGCCGTCCAGGATCTGATGGCCGTCGGTGGCGGTGTAGTACATCCCCTTGGCCGACGCCAGCAGGCGCGGATGGGCCTTGAACTGGCGATTGGCCGTGAACGGCATCCACAAGTGGGACAAATCCAGCGCGACTGCGGTATCGGAACTCATGACATGACCTCACAAAGGCAAGGAACAGGAAGGGATGGCATTCATTCTGGGCCAGCAGTGGCGCAAAAGACAGACACGGTGGTAGGATGAATCCATCACTGTATTGGTCGCGCCGGGACAGCCGTATTGGCATGCATTCCGGGCGGCGATCATTCCTCACCGCCGCAGGCACAGGCCATGATTCTGTTCACTCCCAGGCGCCCCTCGCCGGACGGCCAGACCCTGGTCGACCAGACGGTGGAAGCCATCGAAGGCGCCATCCACGGCCGCATCCTGCGCCCCGGCATGGCCCTGCCCTCGATCCGGCAGTTCGCGCGCGATCACCATCTGTCCACGTTCACCGTCATGGCCGCCTACAACCGGCTGGCCGCCCGGGGACAATTGCAGTCCCGACCCGGCATCGACTACCGCGTCGCCCGCCAGGCCCCTGCCCGCTCGCCCGCCGCCTGGGAAGCGCCGCAAGTGGGTCCCGCCTGGCTGCTGTCCGATGTCTTCGCCGACCATTCGATATCCATCAAGGCCGGCTGCGGCTGGCTGCCCCCCGACTGGCATAACGAAGCCGGCCTGCAGCACGCCTTGCGCCAGCTCGCGCGCGTGCCCGTGGGCCAGATGGCGTCCTACGGACACCCGTTGGGCTACCACCCTCTGCGCGAACACATCGCCCATTACCTGGGCGGCTACGGTCTGACGGCGGATGCCGAACAGATCCTGCTGACCCACGGCGCCACGCAAGCGCTGGACATCGTGATCCGGACCGTCTTGAAGCCCGGCGACCACGTCGCCGTCGAAACCCCCTGCTACGCCAATCTGCTGCAGATCCTGGCCCTGAACGGCGTCACCGCGCACGGGGTGCCTCGCACCCCGGACGGGCTGGATGAAAGCACCCTGGACGCCCTGGCCGTCGCCCATCCGCTGCGAGCGGTCTTCGTCACCACGGTCCTGCAGAACCCCACGGGCGCCAGTTTCACCATGGCGGGCGCCTTCCGGCTGCTGCAACTGGCGGAACGCCACGATCTGCTGGTCGTGGAAGACGATGTCTCGCGCGAACTGCTGCTGGAGCCCGCGCCCCTGCTGGCCGCGTTGGCCAGCACGCGGCGCGTCGTCTACGTCTCGGGTTTCGCCAAGAACGTCATGCCGTCGCTGCGGGTCGGATACCTGTTGTGCGAGCCGGGTCTGTTGCGGCGCTGCGCCCAGACCAAGATGTCGCTGGGGCTGACCTCCGCGGAAATCATGGAGCGCACGGCCTGCCATGTGTTGCGGGACGGTCGGCAAGGCGCTTATCTGCGCAGTGTGCGGGAACGCCTGGGCCATGCCCACGACCAGACCTGCCAGATGATGCGTGAGGCCGGCTTCGACATCGCCCATGAACCCGGCGCGGGCCTGTTCCTGTGGGCGCGCCCCCGCACGGCGCCCGCTCACCCCGGCGGCGCCATCGGGCTGGCCGCCCTGGCGCTGAAAGTCGGCATCTGGCTGGCGCCGGGGGCCTATTTCTATCCGGACAGGCGCGACGAGGGCTGGTTCCGGTTCAACGTGGCCTATTCCAGCAACCCGGCGCTGTGGAAATTTTTTCGCGAGGCCGCGCGGCACCCGGAATGATCAGAGCGCCGCGCCCCTTGCAAAGGCGCGCGGTCGCGCCCGTCACAGCGGCTCGGTGCGCGCCAGAAGCCAGTCGCGAGCGTCGCCATCCACCAGCGGCAGCAGGCGTTCGCGAACCTGCCGATGGTAGCCGTTCAGCCAGTCCAGTTCCTCGGCCGACAGCCATTCGCGCACCGCGCAGCGGGTGTCGATGGGGCACAGCGTGACGGTTTCAAACCCCAGGAAGGACCCGAATGACGTCTGCGCCACCGGCACGGCCAGCACCAGGTTTTCGATGCGGATGCCCCACTGCCCGTCCCGGTACAGGCCGGGCTCATTGGAAGTCAGCATGCCGGCCTGCATGCCCTGATGGGGCCGCGCATGGGCCCGCACGGAAATCGACTGAGGGCCTTCGTGCACGTTCAGGAAATACCCCACCCCATGCCCTGTGCCGTGGCCGTAATCCAGGCCCCTGCGCCACAAGGGCATGCGGGCGATGGCATCCAGCACGGAAGAAGCCGTATCGACGGGGAATTGCGCCCGCGCCAGGGCGATATGCGCCCGCAGCACGGCGGTGTAGTCGGCCCGCTGCGCCGCCGACGGCGTGCCCACAGGCACGACACGGGTGATGTCGGTGGTGCCGCCCAGGTACTGCCCTCCGGAATCGATCAGCAGCAGGCCGTCGCCCTGGATCGTCGCATGGGATGCGTCCGTCGCCCGATAGTGCGGCATGGCGCCATTGGCGTTGAAGCCCGCAATGGTGGCGAAACTGAGGCTGACGAAACCCGGGCGCCGGGCGCGCGCCGCCGACAGATGAGTGTCGACGTCGATTTCGGTGACACGCCCGCCCGCCGACAAGGCGGCCTCGAACCAGGCGAAGAATTCGCACAGGGCGGCTCCGTCCTGGGCCATGGCCTCGCGGATGTTGTCGGCCTCGGCGGCGTTCTTGATGGACTTCAGCAATTGCGACGGATTGATGGACTCGATCAATTTCGCCTGGGGCGCATGCGACAGGGTGCCGGCCGTCACCCTCGCGGGGTCCACCAGCAGCGCGGCATCCACCGCCAGGCCGCCGAGATCCACCGCCAAAGCGGTGTAATCGCACAGTTCGACCCCATCGGCCGCCAGACGCGCCGCCAGATCCGCCGGAATCTTGCCCGGCGCGACATACAGGCGCACCCGGTCGGCATCCAGCAGCGCATGGGCCAGGAAGACGGGGTTGTAGTCCACATCGGCCCCGCGCAAGTTCAACAGCCACGCGATGTCGTCCAGCGAGGACAGCAGATGATGGTCCGCGCCTAGGTCCCGCATGGCGGCGCGCACGGCGGCCAGGTTATCGGCCCGGCTGCGGCAGGCATACGGCGGCAGGTGCTCGAATACGGCGGCGGCAGGCAGCGCCGGCCGATCGGCCCAGACGGCGCCGACCGGATCCTGGTTCAGGACCAGGCCGATGCCGGCGGCGTCCAGACCGGCCTGCCAGCGCATGGCCGCGGTGCGATCCAGCACCCGGCCATCGACCGCCAACCGGCTGCCCCGGCCCAGATGATCCATGGCCCAGTCCAGCATGTCCGGCACGTCGGGCGCGCCGGCTCGCATCAGGACGATGCCCGAGCCCTGCAATTGGGCTTCGGCCTGCGTCCAATAGCGACTGTCGGTCCACAGTCCGGCAAAATCCGCCGTCACCAGCAGACTGCCCGCCGAACCGTCAAAGCCCGACAACCAGGCCCGCGCGGCCCAGTGTTCGGGCAGGTACTCCGACAAGTGCGGATCGGCAGTGGGCACCAGGCAGGCCTGCAGGCCCGCCAGGGCCAGTTGGCCGCGCAAGGCGGCGATGCGGTCGGCGGGCGCCGCGAGAGCGTGCAGCAAAGTCACGATATGTCCTTCAGGCGACGGCCGATGTGTCCAGTTTGGCGGCGGTCTTGGCGCGGATTTCATCCACGGTGACGCCCGGGGCCAGTTCGGTCAGGCGCAGGCCATCGTCGGTGACTTCCATGACGCCCAAGTCGGTGATGACCAGATTGATCACCCCCACCCCCGTCAGCGGCAGCGTGCATTCGGGCAGCAGTTTCAGGGACTCGGTGCCGTCCTTGGCTTTGGCGACGTGTTCCATCAGGACCACGACCCTGCCCACGCCGGCCACCAGGTCCATGGCGCCGCCCATGCCCTTGATCATCTTGCCGGGGATCATCCAATTGGCCAGATCGCCTTTTTCGGACACCTGCATGGCGCCCAGGATGGCCAGATTGATCTTGCCGCCCCGGATCATGCCGAAGGAATCGGCCGAGGCGAAAATCGAGGAGCCCGGCAGTGTGGTGACGGTCTGTTTGCCGGCATTGATCAGGTCGGCATCGACCTGATCGTCGGTCGGAAACGGGCCGATGCCCAGCAGGCCGTTTTCCGACTGCAACCAGACTTCCATGCCCTCGGGCACGTAATTGGCCACCATCGTCGGCAGGCCGATACCCAGGTTCACATAGAACCCGTCTTGCAATTCCTTGGCGGCGCGCGCCGCCATCTCTTCACGATTCCAAGCCATTGAGTGTCCCCTTATTGACGGATGGTGCGTTGTTCGATGCGTTTTTCAGGATGCGCATTGAGGACGACGCGATGCACGTAGATGCCCGGCAGGTGAATTTCATCCGGATCGAAGGCGCCGGTGGGCACGATTTCCTCGACTTCGGCCACGGTGATTTTTCCCGCCATCGCCACATTGGGATTGAAATTGCGCGCCGTGCGGCGGAACACCAGGTTGCCGCTGCGGTCGGCCTTCCAGGCCTTCACCAGGGACACGTCAGGCGCAAGCGACCGTTCCATCAGGTAGGTGCGGCCATTGAATTCGCGGGTTTCCTTGCCTTCCGCCACGACGGTGCCCACCCCGGTGGGCGTAAAAAAGGCCGGAATGCCGGCCCCGCCCGCTCGCAGCTTTTCAGCCAGCGTGCCCTGCGGCGTGAATTCGAGCTCCAATTCATTGGCCATGTACTGGCGGGCGAATTCCTTGTTTTCGCCGACATACGAAGCGATCATCTTTTTGATCTGGCGCGTGGCCAGCAACTGCCCCAGGCCGAAATCATCGACCCCGGCATTGTTGCTGACGCAGGTCAGGCCGTGCACCCCTGAATCCCGCAGCGCGGCGATCAGGGCTTCGGGAATGCCACAGAGCCCGAAGCCGCCGACGGCAATCATCTGATTGTCGGCGACGACACCGTGCAAGGCAGCGGCAGCGCTTTCGTAGACTTTATCCATACGACGTTTCCTTTGAGACGAACTGAAAAACACGACTCACGCTGAAAAACAGCGCATTAGCATCCGCCGGTCGGCCTCGGTCCAGGGGACCGGCCGACCGGTTGCGCCATCGGCGCAGACCAGTACATTGCGCCCCCGGGCATGCACGGCGCCGGGGTCGTCCGCATCGGCAATCCAGCAGTCCAGTTCGACGCTGGTGCGCCCGACCCGCCGCAGTTTCATGCCGACGACAACACAGGCAGGATACAACAGCGGTTTGAGAAAATCACACGAGGCATGGGCCAGCACGCCGTAGCGTCCCTGCGCGGCGCCCATCCCCATGGCGGAAAGCAAACGTACGCGGGCTTCCTCGAAATAGCGGAAATAGGCCACGTTATTGACGTGGCGCAGGGCGTCCATGTCGCCCCAAAGGACCTCGACCCGGATTTCAAACGTTCCCGAAGGTGTTTGAATATCAACGACTTCCGTAGGCATCGAAGGGCTCCTTGGTCATGGGCGGACAGGTCCGAAGGTGAAAGTGCAGTATACCGATCTGCAATACAATGGCCGGCAATCCAAGTATCAGAAAACGGGAGCCATCCATCATGACTGAACGTGAATCCATGGAATATGACGTTGTCGTCGTCGGCGGGGGGCCGGCGGGGCTGTCCGCCGCCATCCGGCTGAAGCAACTGGCCGCCGAACGCGGCCAGGACGTCAGCGTCTGTGTCCTGGAGAAGGCCGCCGAAATCGGCGCCCATATCCTGTCAGGCTGTGTGATGGATCCCCGCGCAATCAGCGAACTGATCCCCGACTGGAAGGAAAAAGGCGCCCCGCTGGACGTCCAGGTTCAGGAAGACCGCTTCCTGTTCCTGACGGAATCGGGCTCCCGCGGCACGCCGGCCTGGCTGCTGCCGGACTGCTTCAAGAACCACGGCAACTACATCGTTCGGCTGGGCCATGTCACCCGCTGGCTGGGCGAACAGGCCGAGGCCCTGGGCGTGGACGTCTTCCCCGGTTTCGCCGCCGCCGAAATCCTGTACGCGGAATCGGGCGCGGTGCGCGGCGTGCTGACCGGCGACATGGGCGTGGCCCGCGACGGCAGCCACACCGAGGCCTACCAGCCCGGCATGGAACTGCTGGCCCGCTACACGATCTTCGCCGAAGGCTCGCGCGGCCACCTGGGCCGCCAGCTGATCGAAAAATACCGCCTGGATGCCGGCCGCGACCCGCAAAGCTACGCCATCGGCGTGAAGGAACTGTGGGAAGTCGATCCTGCCCAGGCCCGTCCCGGCACTGTCATGCACACGGCCGGCTGGCCGCTGGATTCCGACACCTACGGCGGCTCGTTCCTGTACCACATGGACAACAACCTGGTGGCCGTGGGTCTGGTGGTCGGTCTGGACTATGCCAACCCCTGGCTGTCGCCCTTCGAGGAATTCCAGCGCTACAAGACCCATCCGGCGATCCGCACGATCTTCGAAGGCGGCAAGCGCATCGCCTACGGCGCCCGGTCCCTGACGGCGGGCGGCTTGCTGTCCCTGCCGAAAATGGTCTTCCCCGGCGGCGCGCTGGTGGGCTGCGAAGCCGGCGTGCTCAACGCCTCGCGCATCAAGGGCAGCCATTCCGCCATCAAGACCGGCGCCCTGGCCGCCGAGGCCGCCTTCGACGCCCTGGCCGCGGGCCGCGGCCACGACGAACTGACCGCCTACCCGGCCGCCTTCGAGTCGTCCTGGCTGCATGCCGAACTGAACAAGTCGCGCAACTTCAAGCAGTGGTTCAAGAAAGGCCGCACCGTCGGCACCCTGATGACGGGCGTCGAGCAATGGCTGCTCAAGGGCAACATCCCCTGGACCATCCACCGCACCAAGCCGGATCACGCCTGTCTGCAGCCCGCGGCCGAATGCGCCCGCATCGACTATCCGAAACCCGACGGCAAACTGACGTTCGACCGGCTCAGTTCGGTCTTCATTTCAAACACCAATCACGACGAGAACGAGCCCGTCCACCTGACGCTGAAGGACGATACCGTCCCGGTCAAGGTCAATCTGGCGAAATTCGGCGGCCCGGAAGCCCGCTTCTGCCCGGCCGGCGTCTACGAATTCGTCAAGACAGAGACCGGCGAGGATCGCCTGCAGATCAACGCCCAGAACTGCGTGCACTGCAAGACCTGCGACATCAAGGACCCCACCCAGAACATCGTCTGGGTCACACCCCAGGGCGGCGAAGGGCCGGTCTACAACGGCATGTAAAATGCCCCTGGGCGCTGCTTCGAGCAGCGCCCTTTTTCATCATCAAGCACACACAGACCTCGGCCCTCGCCAGCACACGAGCGGCAAGACCCAGCGGACCGCCCCATGGATATCGCATACGCCACCAAATTTCTGGGCGCGCTGTTCGCCATCATGAACCCCTTCATCACCCTGCCGCTGTTCCTGGCGCTGACGGCGCAGAAATCCGTGGCCGAACAGCGCAACCTGGCGGTCGCCATCCTGGGCTACACCGCCGTCATGTGCGTCGTGATCGCCCTGGCCGGCAGCCACATCATCAGCTTTTTCGGCGTCAGCCTGGATTCCTTCAGGGTGGCGGGCGGCATGGTGCTGATCGGCATCGCCCTGTCCATGCTCAACGGGCAACCGATCACATCCCATGAACGGGCCACCCAGGAAAAAAGCGCCAACACCGCTGCCGCGGCTGCCGAGGGCACGGACGACAACCCGGCTTTCTATCCCCTGACCTTCCCCATGATCATCGGCCCAGGCACGATCGCGACCCTGATCATCTACAGCGCCCAGGCCCGGGATTCCGCCCGCATCGTCAGCTTCAGCGTCGTGCTGCTGGCCGTCCTGGCAGCCCTGTTCGCCGTGCTGTATTTCGCAGCCTCGATCGGCCGCCTGCTGTCCACCAAGATGCGCGTCATCATGGCCCGCATCATGGGCATCATCCTGGCCGCCATCGCCGTGGAAATGGTATTCGCCGGCGCCAAGGCCATGCTGCCCGGGCTGGCGCACTAGGAAAACATCGCCGCTCGCCCCCCCACCCCATCGCCGCAGATCATGGCATCCACCCGCTCCAGCTGCCGAGGAGGGGCTAGCGGGTTCGCACAGTCGGCTGGCGCCGGGTGCTGGCGAAGGGAAGGCTGGGGATTTCGGCGGACGTGTCTGAGCCGCGCAGCGGCGAGTTCGTCCGCCGCCAGCCTGTACGAGGCAGACCCGGGAAGCCCGAAGGGCCGCCAGCTGGTGCGAACCCGCTAGCCCCTCCTCGGCAGCTGCGCCAGCAAACGAGCAGGCAATAAAAAGAGGCGGGGGATTCCCCCGCCTCTTTGGCTGTGTCCGCCGCCCTGGATCACAGGGCGCCGTTCAACACTCTTTACCGCACCTGGGCCAGCTGGTCCAGAATGCCGGGATTTTCCAGCGTGGAGACGTCCTGGGTGATGGGTTCGCCCTTGGCCACCACACGCAGCAGGCGGCGCATGATCTTGCCCGAACGCGTCTTGGGCAGGTTTTCGCCGAAACGGATCTCGCGCGGCTTCGCGATGGGGCCGATTTCCTTGGCCACCCAGTCGCGCAGCAGCTTGGCCATCGCCACGGCATCATCGCCGGTCGGCATCGCGCCGTTGAGCACCACGAAAGCCACCACGGCCTCGCCCGTCGTCGCGTCGGGACGACCCACCACGGCGGCTTCCGCCACCAGCTCGTGCGCCACCAGGGCGGACTCGACTTCCATCGTGCCCAGGCGGTGACCCGAGACATTCAGCACGTCGTCGATGCGGCCCATGATCCAGAAATAACCGTCCTTGTCGCGCTGGGCGCCATCGCCGGCCAGGTAGTAGCCTTTCAGCTCTTCCGGGAAATAGGTTTTCTTGAAGCGTTCCGGATCGCCCCAGATCGTGCGGATCATCGACGGCCACGGGCGGCGGATGACCAGGAAACCGCCCTTGCCGCGTTCGACTTCCTCTCCGGTCTCGTCGACGATGGCGGCATCGATGCCGGGCAGCGGCAGCGTGCAGGAACCGGGTTTCAGCGGGGTCACGCCCGGCAGCGGCGTGATCATGTGGGCGCCGGTTTCCGTCTGCCACCAGGTGTCGATCACCGGGCAGCGCTGGTTGCCGACATTGTTGTAGTACCAGACCCAGGCTTCGGGATTGATGGGTTCGCCCACCGACCCGATGATGCGCAGGCTGCTGAGGTCAAAGGATTTCGGGTGGACCTTGGGGTCGGCCTCGGACAGCTTGGTCAGGGAGCGGATGGCCGTCGGCGCCGTGTAGAACACCGACACTTTGTGTTCCTGGATCATTTTCCAGAAACGGCCCGCATCCGGATACGTGGGCACGCCCTCGAACACCACCTGGGTCACCCCGGCGGCCAGGGGGCCATAGGTGACGTAGGAGTGGCCCGTGACCCAGCCCACGTCCGCCGTGCACCAGAACACGTCGGTCGGCTTGGAATCGAAGGTCCACTTCATGGTCATCAGCGACCACAGCAGGAAGCCGGCGCTGGAATGCTGCACGCCCTTGGGCTTGCCCGTGGAACCGGACGTGTACAGGATGAACAGCGGATGATCGGCGTCGACGGGCACCGGCGGGCAGTCGGTGGACTGCCCCTGGATGGCATCGTGCCACCAGAGATCACGGCCGGCATCCCACTGGACATCGGAACCGGCGCGTTTGTAGGTGATGACCTTGCGCACGGATTCGCAGCCGCCCATGGCCAGCGCCTCGTCCACGGCGCCCTTCAGGGCAATGGCCTTGCCGCCGCGCATCTGGGCGTCGGCCGTGATGATCAGCGTGGCGCCGACGTCCACCGTGCGTTCGTGGATGCTCTTGGCCGAGAAACCGCCGAACACCACCGAATGGATGATGCCCAGGCGGGCGCAGGCCTGCATGGCCACTACGGCCTCGATCGACATGGGCAGATAGATGACGGCGCGTTCGCCGGTCTTGAAGCCCAGCGATTTGATCGCATTGGCGAACTGCGACACGCGGGCGTGCAGTTCCTTGTAGGTGATCTTCGTGACCTTGCCGTCATCGGCTTCGAAAATCAGAGCGACGCGATTTTCCGCCGGCGTGCCCAGGTGCTTGTCCAGGCAATTGGCCGAGACGTTCAGCTGGCCATCGGGATAGAACTTGTAGAACGGCTTGTTGGAGTCGTCCACCACCTGGGTGAAGGGCTTGTCCCACACCAGGTTTTCATTGGCCAGGCGCGCCCAGAACGCATCCGGATCGCGTTTGGCTTCGTCGCACAAGGCCTGGTAGCCTTCCATTCCGGACACGTTGGCCTGCTTGACCAGATCCGCCGGAGGCGGAAACACGCGGTTTTCCACCAGAATGGATTCAATCTCCGTAGCCATTTCGCTCGCTCCTTTTGAGTGATGTGATTCACATCATGTTTGAATTGTGTTACCTGTTACCGTACTGCACGAGCCTTACTTGATTCTGACAAATGCAAGCGCGGCATCCATGCGTGACATCCATCAGATTTCCCGGGGTTGCGCAGGCGGACGGAAAGCATCGCGATCCCGCTGGCCCCGGGCGAAATCCAGGCGGCCCAGCAGCCACAAGCCGGCCAGAAAGAACAGCCCCGTCGTCAGCAAGGCCGCCCGGTGGTTGCCTTGCGTCAGCCACACCAGCAGACCATAGGTCAGCGGCCCGACCACCGCCGCCAGTTGGACGGCGAAGGTCCACAGGGCGAAGAATTCCGCCGGCCGCCGCGCCGGGGCCAGCACCCCCACCATGGCCCGGCCCGCGCTCTGGCTGGTGCCCATGCACAGCCCCGCCAGGGCCGCCGCCGACCAGAACACCGGCAGGGAGCGCGCCGACACCGCCAGCCCCACCATGACCAGCCAGCCGCACAGCGTGATGGCCAGCGCCCGCTTGTGTCCGATGCGATCCTGCAGGTAGCCGAAGCCGAAGGCCCCGACCGCGGCGGCGATGTTCACCAGGAACACCAGCAGCATGGTCTGGCGCATGTCGAAGCCCATGACTTCGGTGGCATAGACGGCCGACAAGGTGATCACCACCGTGATGCCCGCCTGATAGCACGCGATGCACATCAGCAAGCGGCGGAAATCCGGATAATCGCGACGGGTTTCCAGCCAGGCGTGGCGCAGTTGCGCAAATACGGCCAGCGCCGGCGCCGCCGTCGTCCGGGCCGGTTCGCGCAGCCACAGAAACGAAGGCACTGCCGCCAGCGCGAAAAGACCCGCCGTCAAGCCCATGATCCAGGGAACATAATCCTGGGCCGACAGCCCCTGCGACCCGGCGGCGCTGGCCACCCACAAGGCCAGCCCCAGCGCCAGCATGCCGCCGCAATAGCCGAAGCTCCAGCCCCAGCCCGACACGCGCCCCATGGATTCCGGGCGGGCCAGGCCAGGCAGGAAAGACGCCACCGCCGATTCGCCGACGCAGTAAAACACATTGGACGCGGCCAGCCAGAACAGGCCCCAGGCAATGTCCCCGGGTCCGACGCTGGCCAGCACGGCCGTCGCCAGCACGCAGCCCACCGTGCTGGTGAACAGCAGGCGGCGGTGCCCGGCGCGAGCGTCGGCCCGCGCGCCCAGCCACGGCATGGACACCATCACGATCAGATACGACAACGACAGCGCGCCGGTCAGCGCCAGCGTGCCCCAAGCCTGCCCGGCAGCCACCACGCCGACGAAATACGCATTGAAGACCGTCGTCAGGACGACCGTGGTGTAGCCGGAATTGGCGAAGTCGTACATCGCCCAGGACCAGACCTCGCGACGCCCGACACCGGGCTTCAGCGGGCTGGCGCGGCCGGAAGCGGATGCTCGATCCGCCATGCCGCCTTCCGCGGCCGCCCCCCCTGCCGGACGGCCGGTCGCGGGCGGGCGATCCCGATCCTGGGGAGCCCTCACAGCACGGAACGGATCTGATCGAGGGCGCCCGGATCCTCGATGGTGGTCAGATCGCCGGGATCGCGCCCTTCGCACAGGGCCACGATGGCGCGGCGCAGGACCTTGCCGGACCGTGTTTTCGGCAGGCTGTTGACGAACAGGATGCGAGCGGGCCGGGCCACAGCGCCGTTGCGTTGTTCGATGACGCGCTTGATCTCGGCCTCCAGGCGGTCGCGGCCGCCCGTCTCGTCGAGCAGCGCCGGATTGCGCAGCACGGCGAAGGCCATGGCTTCCTGGCCCTTCAACTGATCCGCCACTCCGACCACCGCCGATTCCGCCACCGCGGGATGGGTATTCACGGACTCCTCGATCTCGCGGGTGCCCAGGCGATGGCCGGCGACATTGATGACGTCGTCGGTGCGCCCCAGGATGAACCAATAGCCGTCGTCGTCCACCAGCCCCCAGTCGGACGTGGAGTAGGTCAGACGCCCGGGGAAAGACTGGAAATAGGTCCGCACGAAGCGTTCATCATCGCCCCAGATCGTGCTCATGGCCCCCGGCGGCAGGGGCGGCTCGATCGCCACGACGCCCTTCTGGTTGGGGCCGCAATCCTGCCCGGTGGCTTCGTCGATGGCCCGCACATCGAAGCCGTAGACCGGCACCGTGGGGCTGCCGAATCGGGGCGGGATTTCCTCGACCCCCGGCTGCGCCGACAGGATCGGCCAGCCGGTCTCGGTCTGCCAATAGTTATCGACGACGGGCTTGCCCAGCGCTTCGGACAGCCACTGGCCGGTCAGTTCGTCCAGCGGCTCGCCCGCCAGATAGATGCGGTCCAGGCTGGACAGATCGTGGCGTGCGAGCAAGGCCGGATCGTGCTTTTTCAGCACCCGGATGGCGGTCGGCGCGGAGAACAGGGCATTGACCCGGTGGGTTTCGACGATGCGCCACAGAATGGCGGCATCGGGGCGCACCGGCGTGCCCTCGTACATGACGGTGGCCTGGCCGTTCAGAAGCGGCCCGTAGACCACATAGGAATGGCCCACCACCCAGCCCACGTCGCTGCTGGAAAAATAGACGTCGCCCGGCTTGCCGCCGAATATGTATTCCATGGATGCGCACAGGGCCACGGCATAGCCGCCCACGTCGCGCTGCACGCCTTTGGGATTGCCCGTCGTGCCCGAGGTGTACAGGATGTAGCTGGGCGAATTGGATTCCAGCCAGACCACCGGCACCTGAGCATCCAGATGACGGGCCCGCAGGGTCGCGTAATCCAGATCGCGGCCCGCGGTCAGGTCCATGGGCGCCAGGCCGCGATTGACCAGCACGACATGTTCGGGGGCATGCGCGCACTGCGCGACGGCCTGGTCCAGCAGCGGTTTATAGGCGATCGGGCGCCCGCCGCGCGAACCCGCATCGGTGGAGATGATGACCTTGGGCTCGGCATCGTCGATGCGTTGCGCCAGGTTATGGGACGCGAAACCGCCGAAGACCACCGAATGGATGGCGCCGATGCGGGCGCAGGCCAGCATGAAGAACGCCGCCTGGGGAATCATGGGCAGGTAGATCAGCACCCGGTCGCCCTGTTCCACCCCCAGTTGCTGCAGGATGGCGGCGGCGGCATTCACCTCGCGGGCGAGTTCGGCGCGGGTGTAGACGATTTCCTGATCGACTTCCGTCGACACCCAGATCAATGCAGGCTGATCCGCCTGGGTATCCAGCCAGCGATCCACCGCGTTGTAGCACAGGTTGGTGCGCCCGCCCACGAACCAGCGCGCAAACGGCGGACGGGAATAATCCAGCACCTGGGTAAAGGGGGTTTCCCAGTGGATGCGCTGGGCCTCGCGGGCCCAGAAGGCATCCCGATCCTGTACGGACTGCCGATGGAATTCGCGGATTTTCTGCATGACGTCGTCTCCTGTCATCCTGCAGCCCCGGCATCCTGTCAGACACCCGAAACGCGGATGGTTCCTGAATTATTATGGTGTCCACATGCTACACCAGCCCCGAAATTACAGGGGAAGACTGACAGGAGGCTGACGCGCCGCAGCCCGTGATCGGCCCGGCGGATCGAGAGGTCGGCAATTTCAGCCGCTGTGCGCAGCCAGGCCCTGCTGCAAGGCCCAATGCGCGGCCGCCAGGCCCATGCTGGCCGTGACCGTCACCACGGAACCATACCCGGCGCAGGACAGGCCCTGCGGGGCAGGCGCCGGCCCGCCCGCATCGGGCGCCGCGCAAGCGGCTGACGGCTGAGTCCAGGCCGACGGCAGCACGACCGGCTGATCGAACCACAGGCAGGGCACCTTCATGCTCGGCACCCGCCGCCGGGGTTTGCCGCCGGCGGCGCCGCCCTTCGGGTAACCGTGGCGCTGGCGCAGTTCCTGGCGGATGCGTCCCAGCAAGGCATCGTGCGTGGAGGCGGACAGGTCCCCGGCCCGCAGGGCCAGGGGGTCGGTCTTGCCGCCCGCGCCGCCGCACACCAACAACGGCCAGCCCTGGGCGCGAGCCTGCAGGATCATGGCGATCTTGGCCGGAACCTGATCGGTGCAGTCCAGCAGGATGCCGGCGGGGCCGGCCGACAGGATGGCCCCCAGGTTATCGGCGCTGACGAAATCATCGATCTCCACCACCCGGCAACCGGGATGGATGTCGCGCACCCGATCGCCCATGGCGCGGATTTTCGCCATGCCCAGCGTGCTGCCCAGGGCGTGCGCCTGACGGTTGACGTTGGATTCCGCGACGTGGTCCATGTCCACCAGCGTCAGCGCCCCCACTCCGGAACGGGCCAGGGCTTCGACGCACCAGGTCCCCACGCCGCCAATGCCGGCCACGACCACATGCAAGGCGGAGAGCCTGCGCCAGGCGCCATCGCCGTACAGCCGATCCAGCCCGCCGAAGCGGCGAAGCAGATCGGCGGCGGGCTCGGCCGAAACGGCATCCAGGGGCGTGATCGAATCCGGACCGGACATCATGAAGACACAAGAAGCACTGAAAGCAGCATTTTGCCACGGGCGGAGACCCGCCGGACCGCTGGCGCGGGCCGCCATTCAGAGCCGTCGCAAGTCCTCTACAATAGGAAGCATTTATTTTTCCACCACTCGCCTGCCCCTGTGAACGCCCCTGCGCCTCGCTCCGCCCACCAGCCACCGCCGCCCGAGGCATTCCGGCTGCGGGACGCCGAATGGCATGCGGCGTCCATCCGGCAGACCCTGCGGGACTGGGACAGCCGCACCGATCTCTGGGTCTTCGGCTATGGGTCGCTGATCTGGCGGCCGGAATTCGATTTCCTCGAATCCCGCCAGGCGCGCGTCCACGGCTACCACCGGGCGCTGTGCCTGTGGTCGCGCATCAACCGCGGCACCCCCGCGCAACCCGGCCTGGTGTTCGGGCTGGACCGGGGAGGCGCCTGCACCGGCCGCGTCTTCCGGATCGCCGCCGGCCAGGTGCCCGACATACTGCCCGCCCTATGGCAGCGTGAAATGGCCAGCGCCGCCTATATTCCGCGCTGGCTGCGCTGCCATACGGCTCTCGGCCCGGTATCCGGGCTGGTCTTCACCATGAATCGCCAGGACGACGGCTACGCGCACGGCCTGTCCATCCACCAGATCGTCGCTGCCGTGCGCCGGGGCCACGGACGCTATGGCGCCTGCACCGATTACGTGCTGCAGACGGCCCAGGCCCTGAACGACGCCGGCATTCCGGACCGGCGCCTGCAGGCCATCGTGCGCGCCCTGCAATCCCCAGAATCTTCCTTTTCCTGAACCGCCACCATGTCCATCGCCGATATCCGCCAGACCTATCAGAAGTTCGAACTGCTGGAAGCCGCCGCTGCGGCGAACCCCTACGCTCAATTCGAACTGTGGTTCGAGCAGGCTCTGCACAGCGAGGTCCGCGAACCCACCGCCATGACGCTGGCGACGGCCGACGCGGCCGGCCGCCCCTCCGCCCGGATCGTGCTGCTGAAGGGCTTCGACGCGCAGGGTTTCGTCTTCTACACCAACTACCAGTCACGCAAGGGCGAGGAGCTGGACGCCAACCCGCACGCCAGCCTGCTGTTCTTCTGGCCCGAGCTGGAACGCCAGGTGCGCATCGAAGGCGGCGTGACCCCCGTTCCGGCGGCCGAATCCGACGCCTACTATGCCAGCCGGCCGCTGGGCTCGCGCATCGGCGCGTGGGCCTCGCCGCAAAGCCGACCCATCAGCCACGAAGCCCTGGCGCAGCGCGTGCATGACCTGTCCGGACAACTGGGCGATGAGCCGGCCCGCCCGCCCCACTGGGGAGGCTACCGCCTGCAGGCGGCGCGCGTCGAATTCTGGCAGGGCCGGCCGTCCCGGCTGCACGACCGGCTGGTGTACACCCGAAATGCCACGGGCGGCTGGGATCTGACGCGCCTGGCCCCCTGATGAGCACCATGACCCGATCCTCCCCCGCTCCAGCGGATTTTCCATCCCTGTATTTCCGCTCGGCGCTGGGCCGGTTTCCAACGGGCGTGACCATCGTCACCGCCGAGCATCCGGACACCGGCGCCCCCCTGGGCCTGACCATCAGTTCTTTCAGCTCCGTGTCACTGGCCCCGCCCATGATCCTATGGACCTTGACGCATACCGCATCGTCGCTGGAAGCGTTCCTGGCGTTGGACCATTACGTGATCCACGTCCTGTCGGCCAGCCAGATCGACCTGGCCCGCCGCTTTGCCAAAGGATCGCAAACCGACCGGTTCGCCGGCCTGGCGCTGAACCGCGCGCCCAACGGCACCCTGATGCTGGGGGATTCCCGCTGCGCCGCCTGGTTCGAATGCCACAACACCCAGCACCATCAGGCAGGGGATCATACGATCTTCGTCGGCCAGGTGGAACACTGCCAGCGTCAATTGCTGTCGCCGCTGATCTACCACGCCGGGGATTTCGAACTGACCCAGGCCAGCGAACCCCTGTCCCGCAACTGACGCCGGACGCCCCTCTTCCCGATTGCGACCTTTCATGCACGACTACATCCTGACGCTTTCCTGCCCCGACCGCATGGGCATCGTCCATACCGTCAGCAGCTGGCTGTTGACGCTGCACGGCAACATCGTGCACGCGCAGCAGTTCGGCGACCCCGACAGCCAGCAGTTCTTCCTGAGAGTCCATTTCGCTCTGCCGGCCGCCACCCCCATCGAGACCCTGCAACAGGACTTCTCGGGCGCCGCCGAACGCTTCAACATGCAGTTCCAGATCCATGACGCCCGCCGCAAGGCGCGACTGCTGGTCCTGGTCAGCCGCCAGGGGCATTGCCTGAACGATCTGCTGTTTCGCGTGCAAAGCGGGCAGATGCCGGCGGAAATCGCGGGGGTCGTGTCCAATCACCCGGATTTCCAGGCGCTGGCGCAGGCGCACGGCCTGCCGTTTCACCACCTGCCGGTTTCCGCCGACACCCGCGCGGCCCAGGAGCGCCAGATCCTGGATCTGGTCGATCGCGAACGCGTGGACCTGGTCGTGCTGGCCCGCTACATGCAGATCCTGTCATCCGACCTATGCGGCGCCCTGGAAGGCCGCGCGATCAACATCCATCACAGTTTCCTGCCCAGCTTCAAGGGCGCGCGGCCTTATTACCAGGCCCACGCGCGGGGCGTGAAGATCATCGGCGCCACCGCGCACTACGTGACGCAGGACCTGGACGAGGGCCCCATCATCGAGCAGGACATCGAACGGGTGGACCACGCCATGGGCCCGCAGGACCTGACGCGCATCGGCAGCGATATCGAATCGGTGGTCCTGTCGCGCGCCGTGCGCTGGCACGTGGAGCACCGCATCCTGCGAAACGGGCGGCGCACGGTGGTATTCCGGTAGAGCCCCAGGTCTTCAGCCCGAAGGCCGGTCCAGAGGCTCGGGGTCCGCGAGGCGGATCCTCAGTCCGATCCGGCGGGCAATTCCAGTTCGAACAGGCTGGTGGCCTCGACCTCCAGCACCTGTTCGTCATTCTGATTGAACAGACGCCAGGCCCATCGGATGATGCCCAGATCGTCTCTCGACGAGGACACCCGTTTCGAATCCACAGTGGCTTCCAGGCGCAGTTGATCGCCCGGCCGCACCGGCAGGATCCAGCGCAGGCGCTCCAACCCCGGCGAACCGAAGGACTCTGAATCGTGCAGGGCGGATTCCACCGCCATGCGCATGGCCAGGCCGCAGGTCATCCAGCCGCTGGCGATCAGGCCGCCCCAGCGCCCCGAACGGGCGCGCTCGGCATCCACATGGAACCACTGCGGATCATAGGTGCGGGCAAAGGCCAGCATCTCCGCTTCATCCACCGTCACCGGCCCGTGGTGAATCACCATGCCCGGTTCGAATTCCTTGAATTTCATGACCATTTTCCAGGACAACACCAGGATTCATCATCCTGACGGCCCAGCCGGGACGCATGCCGCCGGCCGGGGCGAAAGTAATCCGTCAGTTTAACCGCATCCCCGGCCTGCGCCGGCCCCCTGATGAGACCCGGTCCCGTCAGGCGGAAAACGCGGCGGCCGCCCGGCTGATCCGATCGTCGATGCCCTGCCAGGCGGGCTCGGCGGGCGGGCGCTGCAGCACGATGAGATCGTAGCCGGCCGCATCCAGTTCGCGCAGCAGCGCGTACAGGCGGCGGGCATAGTGGGCCGGATCGGCTCGCACGACCACCCAGTCCACGCCCTCGGGCGCGGGGCCGGGCGGCGCATCCAGCACCACCACGGCCAGACGGCGGGCGGGCCGTCCAGCCTGCGCAATCGCCAAGGCCGGAGCCGGCCCCAGCCCGGCCGCCCAGGCCGACAGCGCAGCCGGGTCCATCAGCGCCACAGGCGTATGCGGCGCATAGTGCGCCTTGAGCGACCCCGACACCCGGGGCGCCGCCGCATCGGGCAGCGCGGGCAGATCGCCCAGGATCTCGGCCAGCTGCAGCACATTGATCTGGCCGGGCCGCAGCAAGGTCGGACCCACGCCCTGCTCCAGGCGGGAGAGATCCAGGATGGTCGATTCGATGCCGACCTGGGATTCGCCGCCCTCCAGGATCATCAGGGCCTGGTCGTCCAGATCGGGAAACGCCTGGCGCACGTGGTCCGCCCGCGTCGGCGACACCTGGCCGAATTGATTGGCCGAGGGCGCCGCCACGCCGCCGCAGCCATGGGGCTTGAGCGCGGCGAACACATGCAGCAGGGTCTGCGCGACCGGATGCGCCGGACAGCGCAGGCCGATGCTGTCCTGGCCGCCGCTGACCGCATCCGGAATCCGGGCGGCGCGCGGCAGGATCAGGGTCAGGGGCCCCGGCCAGAACGCCGCCATCAACTGCCGCGCCTGCAGCGGCACGGCAGCCGCCCAATAGGCCGGATCGGTGTCCGGGGCCAGGTGGACGATGACGGGATGATTGGCGGGACGCTTTTTGGCCGCATAGATGCGGGCCACCGCCTGCGGGTTTTCGGCATCGGCCCCCAGACCGTAGACGGTCTCGGTGGGGAACGCCACCAGGCGCCCCCGGTCCAGCCGGCGGGCGGCCTCCAGAATGCGGGCCTGCGCGGAGTCAGGCATCCGACAGCCCCAGCGCGCCGGCCACGCGGGCCACGCGGGCATGCAATTCGGCGGCCGTGGCGCCCAGGATGTTGACGTGGCCCATTTTGCGCCCCGGACGGGCCTGGCTCTTGGCGTACAGATGCAGGCGCGTGCCGGGCACGGACAGCACGCCCGCCCAATCCGGCTCGCGCAGCCGCCCATCGGGATCGAACCACAGGTCTCCCAGCAGATTCAGCATGGCGCTGGGGCATAGCGGATCCGTCATGCCCAGGGGCAGCCCGGCCATGATGCGGGCCTGCTGTTCGAACTGGCTGACCAGGCAGCCGTCTTGCGTGTAGTGACCGCTGTTATGCGGGCGCGGCGCCATTTCGTTGGCAATGACCGCGCCGTCGCGCAACACGAAGAATTCAACGCACAGCACCCCGTGGTAATCCAGGTGGTCCGCGATCCGCAAGGCATGGCGGCGGGCCCGATCCGCCACGGCGGGATCGATCGTGCCGTCGACGGTCGACACCGCCAGGATGCCGTCGCGATGCGCATTGCGGGAGGGCGGATACGTGACCGTGCGGCCATCCAGGCCGCGCGCCACCACGACGGAGATCTCGTAGTCCAGCGGCTGCAGGGCTTCCAGCACGCAGGCCGCCCCGCGCAGGGACTCGAACGCCTGCAGGGCCTGTTCGCGGGACGATACCCGAACCTGACCCTTGCCGTCATAACCCAGGCGCGCGGTCTTGAGGATGCCGGGAAACAAGGATGCGGGACAGACATCCAGATCGGACGCCTGCGACACGGCCGCATGCGCGGCCACCGGCACTCCGGATGCTTGCAGATAGGCCTTCTCGGCCAGACGGTCCTGGGCGATGGCCACCGAATCCCCGGCCGGGGCCGTCCGGCACAAGCCGGCCAGGCGGCGCAGGCTGTCGGCCGGCACGTTTTCGAATTCAGTCGTCACCGCCGCGCACAGACTGCCCAGTGTGTCGAGCGCCTGCGGATCGTCGTAGGCGGCGCGGATGTGGCGGTCCGCCACCGCGCCGGCCGGACTGGATTCGGCAGGGTCCAGCACCGCCACGCGATAGCCCAGCGCCTGGGCCGATTGACAGAACATGCGGCCCAACTGACCGCCGCCCAGCACCCCCAGCCAGGCCCCGGGCGCCGTCGGCAGAGCGGCCCCGCTGTCGGAGCCGACCATCAGGAAACCTCCGGCGGCACGACCATGGCGCGGGCGGCCTGGGTCTGGCGCGCCCGATAGGCCTGCAGGCGCTGCAGCAGGTCGGCATCCGTCATGGCCAGATTGGCGATCACGTGCAAGGCGGCATTGGCCGCCCCCGATTCGCCGATGGCGAAGGTGCCCACGGGAACCCCCCGGGGCATCTGCACGATCGACAGCAGGGAGTCTTCGCCGCGCAGATAGCGCGAGGGCACCGGCACCCCGAACACCGGCACCGGAGTCAGGGCCGCCATCATGCCGGGCAGATGAGCCGCCCCGCCCGCCCCGGCCACGATGGCCCGCAAGCCCCGCGTGACCGCCTGGGCGCCGTATTCGACCATGTCCAGCGGCATGCGGTGCGCCGACACCACCCGGGTCTCGTGGGCGATGCCGAACTCATCGAACACCGCAGCGGCATGGCGCATCACGTCCCAGTCGCTGGACGAGCCCATGATCAGCCCCACCACGGGGGCCTGGGCCGACGCGGCGGCAGCCTCGATCATGCCGCCCCCTGGGTCAGGCGATCCTGGGCTTCGCGGTATTTGGCGGCGGTGCGTTCCAGCACATCGGCCGGCAGGCGCGGCGCCGGCGCGGTCTTGCCCCAATCCTGGGTTTCCAGCCAGTCGCGCACGAACTGCTTGTCGAAGGACGGCGGGCTGATGCCCAGGGCATAGCCGTCTGCGGGCCAGAAACGCGAGGAATCCGGCGTCAGGACTTCATCCATCAGATGCAGGGTGCCCCGGGCATCCAGGCCGAATTCGAATTTCGTATCGGCGATCAGGATGCCCTGGCGGCCGGCATATTCGGCGGCCTCGGTGTACAGCGCCAGCGTCATGCGGCGGATTTCCGCCGCCAGGTCGGCGCCGACCTGGGCCACCACGTAATTGAAATCGACGTTCTCGTCGTGGTGCCCGAATTCGGCCTTGGCTGCCGGGGTGAAGATGGGCTCGGCCAGCTTTTCCGCCTGGCGCAGGCCGGGCGGCAAGGTCACGCCGCACACCGCGCCGCTGGCCTGGTAGTCCTTCCAGCCCGAGCCGATCAGGTAGCCGCGCGCCACGGCCTCGACCAGAATGGGGTCCAGGCGTTTGACCACCATGGCCCGCCCCGTCACCTGGTTCCGTTCTTCGGGCGTCACCACGTCTTCGGGCGCAATACCCGTGACGTGCGTGGGAATCAGATGGCCCAGGCGCTTCAACCAGAATTCCGTCAGGGCGGTCAGGACCTTGCCCTTGCCCGGAATCGGGTCGTCCAGAATGACGTCGAAGGCCGAGATCCGGTCCGTGGCGACGATGAGCAGTTTGTCTTCGCCCACGGCATACATGTCGCGGACCTTGCCGCGCCCCAGGAGGGGCAGCGACTGGATGGTGGATTGGAGCAAGGCCGTCATCGGAATTTATTTCACCAATTGCTTGAGTTCGCCCGCGGCATAGCGAGCCGCCATGTCCGACAGCGGGATCGCCTTGATCTTGGAGGCATTCCCCGCCGTGCCGAATTGCTCGTAGCGGGCCAGGCAGACCTTTTTGGCGGCCTCGCGGGCGGGCTTGAGGTATTCGCGCGGATCGAACTTGCCGGGGTTTTCCGCCAGGAAGCGGCGGATGGCGCCGGTCATGGCCAGGCGGATGTCGGTGTCGATGTTGACCTTCCGGACACCGAACTTGATGGCTTCCTGCAACTCTTCCACCGGCACGCCGTAGGTTTCCTTCATGTCGCCGCCGAACTGGCGGATTTCCGCCAGCAGTTCCTGGGGCACGCTGGAGCTGCCGTGCATCACCAGGTGGGTGTTGGGCAGGCGGGCGTGGATTTCCTTGATCCGCTGCACCGACAGGATGTCGCCGGTGGGCTTGCGCGTGAATTTATAGGCGCCGTGGCTGGTGCCCACGGCGATGGCCAGGGCGTCGAGCTGGGTCTGCTTGACGAAATCCGCCGCCTGTTCAGGGTCGGTCAGCAACTGTTCGAGGGTCATGGTGCCTTCCGCGCCGTGACCGTCTTCCTTGTCACCCTTCATGGTTTCCAGCGACCCCAGGCAGCCCAGTTCGCCTTCCACCGTGATGCCCAGTTTGTGCGCCATCTGGACGACCTGGCGGGTGACGTCCAGATTGTATTCGTAGGACGCGATCGACTTGCCGTCGGACATCAGCGAGCCATCCATCATGACGCTGGAAAAGCCCAGGTCGATGGCGCCCTGGCAGACCGCCGGCGACTGGCCGTGGTCCTGGTGCATGACGACGGGAATGTGCGGATAGGACTCGACCGCCGCCTGGATCAGGAGCTTGAGGAAGCCTTCGCCGGCATATTTACGGGCGCCGGCCGAAGCCTGCATGATCACCGGGCTGTCCGTCTGGGCAGCGGCTTCCATGATGGCCTGGACCTGTTCCAGATTGTTGACGTTGAAAGCGGGAATCCCGTAGCCGTGCTCGGCTGCGTGATCGAGGAGCTGACGCATGGAAACCAGGGCCATGGCTGGACCTCCAAAAGGTGAGATAGTGGATAAAACCGGATTGCCGAGATTTTAAGGCGGAATGGGAATTGCTGCTGATTCCGCCCCCGGGGCCGGCCTGTGGCGCGCACACCGGCGCCCGACGCCGGTTCACCCCTGGGAGCGCCGGGCCGATTTGGGCCTGAAGGCCTTGACGACGGCATCCTGCGTCTCGACGTACGGGCCGCCGATCAGGTCCAGGCAATAGGGTACGGCGGCGAACACGCCCGGGACCCTCACCTGGCCGTCCGGGTCCCTCAGGCCTTCCAGGGTTTCCTGGATGGCCTTGGGCTGGCCCGGCAGATTGATGATCAGCGCGGCGTGATCGGGCTGTTCCCGGATGACCGCCACCTGGCGCGACAGGATCGCGGTCGGCACGAAGGCCAGGCTGACCTGGCGCATCTGCTCGCCAAAGCCGGGCATCTCGCGCGTGGCCACGTCCAGCGTGGCCTCGGGCGTCACGTCCCGGCGGGCCGGTCCCGTGCCGCCCGTCGTCAGCACCAGGTCGCAACGGGCCTCGTCGACCAGTTCCCGCAGGGTGGCGGCGATACCGGCCCGATCATCGGGGATCAGGCGCGAAACGACCTGCGGCGGCCGCGTCAAGGCCCGCTGAAGCCAGTCGGCCAGCGCCGGAATGCCCTGATCCTGATAGACGCCCGACGAGGCGCGGTCGGACACCGACACGAGGCCGACGATCAGTTCATCGGGGTGACTGCGGCGCAATGGGAAGGAATCGCTCATGGGATAGACTGTGCTGACATGGAAACGGATATTCTATTAGGTACCGGCGCGGCGACGCGCACCCTGCTGCTCGTGGGCGGCGACCTGTGCGCGCGCGCCGCGGAATTGCAGGCCCCGGAACCCTGGACCTGCATCGGCCTGCGGCGGCGTGCCATGGCCGCCCGGCCCGGCGCCCGGATCCGCTGGCTGCGGGCCGACCTGACCGACCCTGTCGCCCTGGCCCGGGCGCTGGCCGCCGTCCCGGATATCACCGCCGCCCCCATCACCCATCTCCTGTACGCCCCCGCGCCCGATGCCCGCACGCCTGAAGCCTACGCCCGCGCCTACCCGCTGGGCCTGCGTGCGCTGCTGGACGCGCTACCCCGCCCCGACCGCCTGCAGCGCTGCGTGCTGGTCGATTCCTCCGCCGTCTGGGGGGCGGACGCGGGCGACCGCCTGGTGAACGAGGATACGCCGCCCGCTCCGGCGGACTTCCGCGGCGCGACGATGCTGGAAGCCGAGGCCTTGCTGCATGCCCGACTGCCCGGACGCGGCACCGCCCTGCGGCTGTCGGGGCTGTACGGTCCCGGACGGCTGCGCCTGCTGGACAGCCTGCGCGCCGGACGGATCGCCGCGCCGCACGGCCCGGGCCACTGGGCCAACCGGATCCACATCGACGACGCGGCGCGGGCCTGCATCCATCTGCTGACCCTGGCCGCCCCCCTGCCCAGCTACATCGGCACCGACGACCGCCCCATGCCCACGGCCACGCTGTACGACGCGCTGGCGCGGATGGCGGACGGACCGCCTCCCGCCCGGGAAAACCGCGCTCCGGACGGCAAGCGCCTGTCCAACGCGCGGCTGCGGGCCAGCGGCTGGACGCCCGCCTGGCCCGACGCGATCGACGGCTATGCGGCCTGCCTGGCCGGGGCATCCGCGCGCAGATCCTGAACGCAGCGCCCAAGGCGATGAAGCACCCTTTCCGCCTTGAGCCGCCCCGGACTGCCGCGTACACTGCCTGCCATGGTCCCCTCACATCGCGACACCCCCCCCACCTCACCGCTTGCAAGCGGCTCGGATTCGGCAGGCGCAGATCAGTCCGCAGGGACTGATCTGCGTCCGGCCTCATCCCTGAGCCTGCGTAGCGGCAACCATATCTGGGGCACGGAACGGCGCATGGCCCTGCTGGCCGCCATCGGCACCGAAGGATCCATCAGCGCGGCGGCGCGCAAGGTCGGACTGAGCTACAAGGCAGCCTGGGACGCCGTGGACATGATGAACAGTCTGGCCGGCGACCTGCTGGTCGAGCGCGTCACAGGCGGCAAGCGCGGCGGCGGGGCGCATCTGACCGGCCGGGCGCGCGAACTCGTCGCCTGGTACCAGGCGGCCCAGGCGGAACACCAGCGCTTCATGGAAGCATTGGCGCGCTTCGGCCCCGACGGCACCCGGCATCTGGACCTGTTGCACAGCATGGCGCTGCAGACTTCAGCCCGCAACTGCTACGAAGGCGTCATCGGCGCCATCGAGTCCGGCCGCATCAACGACCGCATCCGGTTGAACCTGGACGAAGGCATTTCCCTGACCGCTACCTTGACCCACGCCAGCACCGAACGGCTGGACCTGGCCGAAGGCCGGCGCGCGCTGGCCTTCCTGAAAGCCCAGGCGGTCCGCATCCTGCCGCGGGACGCCGCTGATCCGGACTCCGCCTCCGACGGACTGAACCGCTGGGTCGGCCGCATCAACCATCGCGCGGACGACGGCGCCCTGGCGGAAATCAGTCTGGATATCGGCCCCAGGGTGCGCATCACGGGGCTGGCCGACCCGGACGCATCGGACGGCGGACTCATCCCCGGAGAACTGGCCGCGGCCTGCTTCCAGGCGGCCGACGTGCTGATCGGCACGATGGACTGATCGGCGCTCCCAGCCGGCTGATCGGCATTCCCGGCCGGCGCACCCGCCGCGCCCCTCCGGGCGGCGCGTCAGCCCCGGGAAACCTGTTCGGCGTCGCCCTGGATTTCTCCGTGAGCGATGTGAAACACCTGATCGGCCAAGGCCCGCACATCCGCCGGGTCATGCGTGATCAGCACCGTGGGAATATCGATGTCGCGCTGCAGCTGGGCCAACTCCACGCGCATCTGCGCGCGCAGACCCGAATCCAGGGCCGACAGCGGTTCATCCAGCAGCAGCAGACCCGGATCGGTGGACAGGGCCCGCGCCAGGGCCACCCGCTGACGCTGCCCGCCGGACAGCTCGGCCGGATAGCGGTCCAGCAAACCATCCAGGTGAAACGCCCGCGCCCATCGCATCGCGGCGGGCGGCAGGTCGCGGCGGCGCAACCTGCCGCCGGCGGCGCCGCCGGCCGCAGGGCCGGTCGACCAGCCCCAGCCATGCCAGTTCAGCCAACCGCGCCGCAGGCCGAAGCCGATGTTCTGCCGCACGGTCAGATGGGGAAACAGGGCATAGTCCTGGAACAGGTATGCCAGTCGCCGGGCGCGGGGCGGCACGTCGATCCCCGCCGCATGATCGAACAGAACCCGTCCATCGATTTCGATGCGCCCCGCGTCCGGGCGCAGCAGCCCGGCGATCGCCTGCATCGTCAGGCTCTTGCCCGCCCCCGACGGCCCGAACAAGGCCACCCGGCGTCCGTCGGTCCGCCACGCAGGCCGCAGCAGGAAACCGTCCGGCCCGCCAATGCGGCAGCGGATGTCCACGATCAGGCTCATGCGACGCTCCGGGACCGGCGCGAGGCGCGGCCCCCCGGCATCAGCCAGGCGGCCAGGCACAACACCGCCACGCACGTGGCCGAGGTGACCAGCACCAGGATATTGGCCGTGTCGTCATTGCCGGCCTGGACAGCCTCGTAGATCGCGATCGACAGGGTCTGCGTCTTGCCGGGAATATTGCCCGCCACCATCAGCGTGGCGCCGAATTCGCCCAGCGCCCGGGCAAAGGCCAGCAGCACCCCGGCCAGGATGCCTCGGGCCGCCAGCGGCAGGCTGACCCGGAAAAAGACGGCGGCGGGCGATACCCCCAGCACGGCGGCGGCTTGTTCCAGGCGATGGTCCACATCCAGGAAAGCGGCCCGGGCCGCCTTGAGCACCATGGGGAAGGCGACGACGGCCGCCGCCACGACGGCCCCCTGCCAGGTGAAGACCAACTCGATGCCATGCGACTGCAGCCAGGCGCCCAGCGCGCCGCGCCGGCCAAACAGCACCAGCAGGTAATAGCCGGTGACGGTGGGCGGCAGCACCATGGGCAGGGTCAGGAAAGCATCGACCACGTCGCACCAGCGCGACGACCAGCGCGACAGACCATAGGCCACCGCAATGCCGCCCGCCGTGGCCAGGGCTGTCGCCCAGCCCGCGACCTTCAGGGACAGCAGTAAAGGAATCCAGAGTTCAGGCATGGAAATCGTACCGGCGCCGTCGGGCGGCGCGCCGCAGCGCACCACCCGGCAAAACCCGCATTATGGCTTGGCGAAGCCGTATCGGGCCAGCACGGCCTGTCCTTCGGGGGAGACGACGTACTTCAGGAAATCGGCAGCTTCCGGAGCCCGGCCGTCCCGCTTGACCAGTGCGATCGGATAGACCACCGGCGTGGGGGTATCCACCGTCTGCACGACCCGGACCTTGTCCTTCATGATGGCGGCATCCGTTGCGAAGACGAAACCGGCATCGACCTCGCCGCGTTCCACGTAGCTGAGCACCTGGCGCACGTTCTGCCCGAGGATTTCATGTGCCTTGACCACGTCCCAGGCGCCGGCCTTTTCCAGCGCAGCCTGGCTATAGCGCCCCACCGGCACGGATGCCGGATTGCCCAACGCGATCCGCTGCACCTCGGGTTTGGCCAGGTCCTTCAGGGACTGGATCCGGCGCGGGTTGTCGGCCGGCACCACCAGCACCACTTCGTTGCGCACGAAATCCACCCGGCTGGCAGGATCGATGGCCTGCGCGGCCGCGGCCTTGTCCATGGCCTTCTGATCGGCCGAGGCGAAGACATCGGCGGGGGCGCCTTCCACGATCTGGCGCAGCACCACGTCCGATGCGCCAAAGGTGGTCAGCACCTTGGTGCCCGGATGGGCGGTTTCATACTGGGCGGCCAGGTCCTTGAACGCATTGGTCAGGCTGGCGGCGGCCGACACCAGCACTTCACCGGCCATGACCGGCGCCACCGCCCCGGACAGCACGCAGACAGCCAACAGACGACGCAATTGCATGAAGACTCCTTCAGTCATAGAGAATGGATATCCGCTATCGTAATATATATAGGTATATTCCGCTATTGCTATGCGGACGGTGGATTTGACGGGCCCGCCGCCAGTCTCGCCTCGCAGCCGCAGTCGCCGGACGCCCGCCGCGCGGCGAGTAGAATGGAGCCTATTGCTCCAGGCGGCCGTTGCCCCATGGCCGCCGGTGTCCCGCGACCGAACTGCTCTGGATATGGCCACCCAGCCTTCGCCTTTCCCCACCATCGATGCCTTTCTGGATGCCCTGTGGCTGGAAGACGGTCTGGCCGACAATACGTTGGCGGCCTATCGGCGTGACCTGAGCGCCTTCGCCCGCTGGCTGCTGGGCGCCCAGGGGCGCCCGCCCGAATCCGCCCGCCAGGAAGACATCCAGGCATGGCTGGCCGCCCAATACCAGCAGACCAAGGCCAGCACGGCCAATCGCCGCCTGGCGGCGCTGAGGCGCTTCTACCTGTGGGCCCTGCGGCGCAATCTCTGCCACGAAGACCCCTGCCTGGGCCTGCACAGCGCCCGTCAGCCCGCCCGCTTTCCCAAGACCCTGTCCGAAGCCCAGGTGGATGATCTGCTGCAGGCCCCGGATACGGAGACGACCCTGGGCCTGCGCGACCGCGCCATGCTGGAAACCCTGTATGCGACGGGGCTGCGCGTCAGCGAACTGGTGCATCTGAATGTGCACGACACCAGCCTGAGCGACGGCGTGGTGCGCGTGGTCATGGGCAAGGGCGCCAAGGACCGCCTGGTGCCGCTGGGCGACGAGGCGCTGTACTGGATCGAACGCCACTTGCGCGAAAGCCGGCCGGCGATTCTGGGCGCCCGCGCCTGCGACGCCCTGTTCGCCACCACGCGCGGCGCGGCCATGACGCGCCAGGCATTCTGGCTGCTGATCCGCAAATATGCGCAACAGGCCGACATCCGGGTCCCCCTGTCGCCGCACGTGCTGCGCCACGCCTTCGCCACCCATCTGCTGAACCATGGCGCCGACCTGCGCGTCGTGCAAATGCTGCTGGGCCACGCCGATATCTCCACCACTCAGATCTACACCCACGTCGCCCGCGAACGGCTCAAGGCCCTGCACGCCCAGCACCACCCCCGGGCGTGACGGCCCGTCCCACCGATCAGGCCTTCCCCTATGTCCAAGACCAAGCACACCTCCGAGACCCCGGCCACGCATTGGCTGCGGCAACAAAAGATCACGTTCGGCGAACACCCCTACGACTATGTCGATCATGGCGGCGCCCGCGAAGCCGCGCAGCAACTGGGCGTGCCGCTGCACCAGGTCGCCAAGACCCTGATCATGGAAGACGAACACGGCCACCCGCTGGTGGTGCTGATGCACGGGGATTGCGAAGTCTCGACCAAGAATCTGGCCCGGCAGACCGGCGCCAAGAAGATCGCCCCCTGCACGCCCGACACGGCGCAGCGCAATTCCGGCTACCAGGTGGGCGGCACCTCGCCATTCGCCACCCGCAAGCGCATGCCGGTCTGGGTGGAAAAGACGCTGCTGGACTACGACACCGTCTACCTGAACGGCGGGCGGCGCGGCTACCTGATCAGCGTGGCGTCCGCTGTGCTGACGGGGGCGTTGGGCGCAAAGCCGGTGGAAGTGGCCCTGGGAGACGGCGCGGACCCCGCAGGGTGAGCCACCGCCACGCGGCGGCGATGGAAACTGGCGTCTCCTGCAGGAATCGAACCTGCAATCTTCCCTTAGGAGGGGAAAGTTATATCCATTTAACTAAGGAGACGAGGGCGGGCAGTGTGCGAACGCAACAGCCGGGGCGCCGGCAGTGCACAAGCGCACACAGCGACGCAAACAAGTAGTATAAAACACGCTTCCCGGCCACACCGACGCGGCGCCCGGTTTTTGTCTGATTCAGGCGGTTTTGATGATCCGTCAGTATGTATCGCAACACGGCGCCGCCCCGACCGCCGCTACCCGGCCGCCCATCCGGACGCGCGGCCGTCGGTCTTCATCGGGTTTCCGGCGCATCCTGCTGGCCGGCTGCCTGGCCCTGGCGGGCGCGTGGCACAGTCCGGCATCCTACGCCCAGTCAGCCAGCGTCTACCTGGAAGACCTGACTTCGCCCGAACTGCGGGACCGCATCGCAGCCGGCGCCACCACCATCCTGATTCCCGTCGGCGGCACGGAACAAAGCGGCCCGAACATCGCGCTGGGCAAGCACAACGCCCGCGCCCGCATCCTGGCGGGGCGCATCGCGCAAGCGCTGGGCAACACGATCGTCGCTCCCACGATCGCCTACGTTCCGGAAGGATCCATCACTCCGCCGGCCGCGCACATGCGCTTCGCCGGAACGATCTCGGTGCCCGAGCCGGTCTTCGAAGCCGTGCTGGAAGCCGCCGCCCGCAGCTTCAAGCAGCACGGGTTTCGCGACGTGTTCTTCCTGGGCGATCACGGCGGCTACCAACGCAATCTGGAAAAGGCGGCCGCGCAGTTGAACCGCGAATGGGCCAAAGATCCCGGCTGCCGCGCCCACGCCCTGCTCGACTATTACCGGATCACCCAGACTGCCTATGTCGATGCCCTGAAAAAACGCGGCTATTCGACCGCGGAAATCGGCACCCACGCGGGGCTGGCCGACACGTCTCTATCGCTGGCGCTGGACCCCTCGCAGGTCCGCTCATCCCTGCTGCCCCAAGGCGGCCGCTGGACGCCGCGCGACGGCGTGCACGGCGACCCGACCCGGGCCAGCGCCGAACTGGGCCGGATCGGCACGCGCCTGATCGTGGACACATCCGTGGCCGCCATCCGCAAGCAGCTCGCCCAGCACGCTTCTTCCCAAGGTCCCTCTGCACACAAATAGGGAGTTTCATCGTGGTATCGAAAATGTCATTCGGCCTGTACGCGGCCTGGTCGACCGCTGCGGCGCTGTCCGTCGGCATCCCCGCCGTCCAGGCGGCCGGCCCGACGGCGGCCGCGCCGACAGCCATCCAGACCGTTCCCGGCATGCCGCCCGTGGTCGACCCGCGCAATGTCTACAGCGAAATCGGCGCCGGCCACCTGAGCCCCGCCGTCCGGAAGGACCTGCCGCGCGTCTACGTGCCCAACCTGCGATCCAATGACGTCTCGGTCATCGATCCGGATACGCTGAAAGTGGTGGATACCTTCAAGGTCGGCAAAAGCCCGCAGCACGTCGTGCCGTCGTGGGACCTGCGCACCCTGTGGGTGGCCAACAATGCGGAACGCACCCATGACGGCAGTCTGACGCCCATCGACCCGCTGACCGGAAAACCGGGGAAATCGGTGCCCGTCGACGACCCCTACAACATGTACTTCACCCCGGACGGCAAGTCGGCCATCGTCGTGGCCGAAGCCCGCAAGCGCCTGGATTTCCGCGATCCGCACACCATGGCGATGCAGTATTCCATCGACGTGCCGCAGTGCGGCGGCCTGAACCACGCGGATTTTTCCATCGACGGGCGCTATGCGCTGTTCACCTGCGAATTCGACGGCAGCGTGGCCAAGATCGACATGGTGAATCACACGGTGCTGGGCTACCTGCCGCTGCCCTTGCCGATGACGCATGCGCAGGACGCCATGCGGGCGGAGGGAAAATCCGCCAAGAAAATGAAGATGCCTAAAAAAGGCATGCCGCAAGACGTGCGTATCTCGCCGGACGGCAAGCGTTTCTACATCGCCGACATGATGGCCGATGGCGTCTTCGTCGTCGACGGGGACGTCTTCAAGCAGATCGGCTTCATCCCGGTCGGGCTGGGCACCCATGGCCTGTATCCCAGCCGGGACGGCAAATCCCTGTACATCACCAGCCGGGGCACCCACCAGATCCACGGCAAGCCCAAGGGCAAGGGCAGCGTCGCCGTCCTGGACTTCGCCACCGGAAAAATCGTGGCGGACTGGCCGATCCCCGGCGGCGGCAGCCCCGACATGGGCAACGTCAGCGCCGACGGCAAGTGGCTGTGGCTGTCGGGCCGGTTCGACGACGTGGTCTACCGCATCGACACCAAGACCGGAGCCGTCCGGCAGATCAAGGTCGGCCAGGAACCCCATGGCCTGACCGTCTGGCCGCAGCCGGGCCGCTATTCTCTGGGCCACACGGGCAATCTGCGCTAGCTGAGCGCCGCGCCCAGGTCGACTTTCACGCCGATTTCCTGGGCGGTTGCCTGAACCGCCACCAGCAGGCACCGCGCACCCGGACTATCCGCCTGCGCGGCGATCAAGGCCCCCGACACCCGCACGTAATCCGGCCGCAGTTCGTGCAGATACAGCAGGGCGTCGGGTTGCTCGGCAAAGCGCCGCAGCCCCAGCCGCACGCCATGTTCCCGCAGCATCTCGGCGAACTTCATGATCTGCCCCCGATACGAGACCAGGCCATAGGAATCCAGTTCGACCAGCAAGCTGGCCGCCTGGTCCGGCCGCCCCGTCAGGCGGGCGGCGATCTCGGCCCGGAAATCATCCTGCAAGATGGAAGCCAGGGACATGCGCAGCGTCAGATCGCCGGGGTGCGTCGCCAGCCAGTTCAAGCCCAGATTGACGGCCTGCGCATCGCAGGCGGCCGACAGGCCCAGGCGCACGGCGGGCGGCATGAACAGATACCCCGACAGCGGCTCCGAAGCGCCGGGTTCCTGCAGCAGCAAGGTCCCCATCATGCAATCCGTCCCGGTCACGGAGGACTCGTCGCGCTGCAGCGCCAGGGAAAACCAGCCTTCGTCCAGCGCATTGCGCAGCAGGCTGCGCCAGGCCTGCTCGCCCCCGACCCGGCCGGCGGCGTCCTTGTGCATGTCCTGATCGGGCAGGTATTCGACCTCGTTGCTGCCGGCGCTTTCCGCGCGCATCAGCGCTTCGTCCAGACGGACCAGCACGTCGGAAAGATCCTCGCCGGGCTCGTAGTCCGTCAGGACCATGCGCCAGCGGCACAAGCCCGCCTGGCCCAGCTGGATGCGCTGCGCCTGCAGGATGTCGGCCACCGCCTTGGCTACCCGGACCGCTACCGGCCCGGGCATCATCGGCAGGACAAAGGCGAAGTCCGAGCCATTGAGCCGCGCCAGCCAGGCCTGGGGCCCGATCCGGACATGCAGCAATTCCAGCACCAGATGCCCGACGTTGCGCAGCCACTGATCCACCACCACGCGGCTCATGGATTGGTTCACGGCCTGCAGATCGCACTGGCGAAACAGCATGACATGGCCGCTGCTGCCGTTCTGGCTGGCGGGCTGCTCCAGCAGGCGCCGCAGTTCATTGATGAAATACTTGCGGTTGGCCAACCCGGTCACCGAGTCCTGGTTCAACTCCAATTGCAGGGACTCGATCCGGGCCTCGCGCTCGGTGACGGTCGCCCGGACCTGCTCATGCGTGCGCACGATGGCCTGCGAGACTTCCTGGAGCTCGACGATGCCGGGGTGGCGCACCGGCGGCAGATCCGCCGTGCCGTCTCCTTCGGCCAAGGCGCGCACCCGCGTCATGACGTCGTCATGCAGGGCGCGGCGCAACCAGCGCATCAGCAGCCAGATGAACAGGCCCCACAGGATCCCCGCCCCCACGGTCAGGGCCACGATGCGCTCCGTGCTGGTCCACAGGGCGTCGCGCGCATAGGCGTCGTTGGCCTGCAGGCGCACCACGCCCAGCTGCGACCAGCCGTTCGTCACCTGGCGCTGGGCCTCGTGGCGCTGCAGCGGCAGCAGATGGCTGAACCAGTCCGGCGCCTGCACGCGTTCGTCCTGCCCGTCGCCGATCTCCCGCCGGATCAGGATCCGCCCGGTCGGATCCAGGAATTCCACCACCCGGAACTGGCCGCTGTCGAACAGCACGGAAATCAGCAATTCCCGCACGGTGGGGTCCTGGTTGGACGGCTGCGACAAGGTGAGCGCCAGGGACGTGGCCGTGGAATCGCTTTGCGCCTGCAGCTGGGCGTCCAGGTACTGGCGGGCCGAGCCGATGCTGAATATCGTCGCCCCGACCAGGATCACCAGGATCGCAAGCGTCACACTCAACAGCAATTGTCTTAACAAGGACATGACATTCCTTTTCTACGGAATCAGGGTTGAAAGCCTTCGGCCCGCATCTTGCCGAGCAGGTCGCGCCAGCGCCCGATCTGGTCAACCGACCGCCGGCCGCCGCCCGGCACATAGACCCCCTCGGCATTGAAGCTGAACACGGGCGTCAGATCCGGGCGTAAATGCGCGGGCTGGATACGGTCGATCAGGCTGTCGAGCACCAGGGGTTCGGCCTGCGGCGTGGGATAGTAGCCCAGCACCATATGCGCGATGCTCTGGCTGCCGATCTGGGCCCGCACGTAGACCAGGCGCAATTTCTCGGGCGGCACCCCCAGGCGCAACAGAGAAAAATATTTGCCAATGACATAATCTTCACAGTCCCCCGCCCCCTTCGCCAAGGATTCCAACGGCGTGGCCCAGTAGTCGGTCTTGCCCCAGATGGTGATGTCTTCCCCGCCGATCAGGGCTTGATTCCAGAACGCATTGGTCTGCCGCAATTTTTCCTGCTCGTCGCCGCCCGCCGCCTGGCTCAGCATGGCTTGCCAGGCATTCACCGCCCGCTCGGCCTTGGCGCCATAGTGCTGGCGGGCATAGGCCGCCAGGTGCGACGGGTCGAACGTCAGGGCTGGCGCCGACCCCCAGGCCAGAGCCAGTCCCCAGACCAGGACAGTCAGCCCCTGCAGCAGGCCCCTCATCCTGGCAGAAGCCTGCCGACGATCATGCATTCATGAATTTTGATACAAAACCTGACCTACAGGAAGAGGACCGGGAAAACGACGCTGGTTCTTCGGAAAAGACGATAGTAACGGCCCGGACCGGGAACGCCTATTGGCGGGAAAGACAGGCTGGAGTCCATGCGCTCCCTGCCGATGAACGGGCGGGCACCCGCCGGCACCGGGCCGCATCATGCGCAGCGTTCGGAGATCTCGATCAGATTCAAGTCGGGGTCGCGTAGATAGATGGACCGGATCGGGAAATTCGCGCCTGTGCGGCGCACCGGACCTTCGATGATGTCGGCGCCCTTGGCCTGCAAGCTCGCAATGACGGCATCCAGCGGCCCGGAGGCGATGAAACACAGGTCCAGCGCCCCAGGCACCGGCAGGTGCGCCTTGGGCTCGAATTCGCGACCCTTGACGTGCAGGTTGATCTTCTGCGCTCCGAACTTGAAGGCCTTGCGGCCCTGTCCGAAGGTTTCCAGCGTCATCCCCAGCAGCCCGACGTAGAAATCCACGCAGGCCTGCTCGTTGGCCGTGGTCAGGACCAGGTGGTCGAGATGATCGATCATGTTGACTCCTTTTCGTGTCTGGTCGGCGCCGCCCGCCGAGGGATCGCCGACATGGCCGGGTCCGCGCTAAGGCCGGGGCAGAAGGTCCAGGACCGTCTCGGAAGGCCGGCACAGGCGAGCGCCCATCGGGGTGACGACGATGGGGCGATTGATGAGGATCGGGTGCTGGAGCATGAAATCGATCAGTTGCTCATCGGTCCATTTCGGGTCCGACAGCCCCAGTTCCTCGTACGGAGAGCCCTTCTGCCGCAACACGTCGCGCGCGGACACCCCCATCGCAGCGATCAGGCGCCGCAAGGTCTCGCGATCCGGCGGCGTCTTCAGATATTCGATGACAGCGGGCTCTTCGCCGCTTTGCCGAATCAGGTCCAGCACCTTGCGCGACGTGCCGCAGGCGGGGTTGTGGTAGATGGTGATCGAATTCATGCAATGCCTCTTGATGCAAGATTGAAACGTCGGCGAACGCCGGCGGACGACGCCGGACCCATCGCCGATCCGGGGTCTACTTCAGGCTGGCATCGATCAGATGCGTCGCGGCATCCGCCAAGTGCCGCACCGGGCCGTCCGCGCCGAATATCTGGCTGGATACATAAGCGCCTTCCAGCAGCAACTGCAGGCCATCACCCAGCGCTTCGGGGTCGCGCGCGCCCATCCGGCGCGCCAGGTCGACCAGGCGCCTGCGAACCGCCTGCTTGTTGACCACCGACACCTGGCGGGCCGGATGGTCTGGATCGGGGTATTCAATGCAGGCGTTGGTCAGGCCGCAGCCCCGGTATCCCGGCTGGCCGGACCGTTGCGCCAGCCCGGTGAAATAGGCCAGAATCTGCGCGCGCGGATCCCCGGGGTGGGCCTCGGCTGCCGCGTCGAAGCGGCGCCAGAATTCAAGCTCATAATCCCGCAAATAGGCGGCGGCCAACTCGTCCTTCGAGGCGAAACTGCGGTAGAGGCTGGGCTTGGTCACGCCCGCCTCGGCCACGATGGCGTCCACCCCCACCGCCCGAATGCCCTGATGATAGAACAGATCGCGCGCGCTGCTGCGGATGCGGTCGGCCGCGCGCGGCAACCCCGCCTTCGGCGCGCGCTTTCGGCTATCGGGTCGTAGTCCGGTTTGCGACGTTTTTTTCATGATTGCGCTTGACGATGTTACTGACCAGTACGTATTATAGATCACCCAGAACGTACCGGTCAGTAACATACCATGCCCTCCTCCGCACGTCCCGTGAACACCTCCCTGGTTTCCCGCCTGGGCCAGCGCTACGCCTTCGTCGTGGTCGGCGTCATCTTCTTCTGCCTGCTGTTCTCGGCCGGGCTGCGCGCCACGCCCAGCGTGCTTCTGGACCCCCTGCAGCAATCCTTCGGCTGGAGCCGCGCGACCATCTCGCTGGCGGCTGCCATCGGCATTTTCTTCTACGGCATGGTGGGGCCCTTCGCCGCCGCCGCCATGGACCATTTCGGCCTGCGCCGCGTGCTGCTGGGGGCGCTGATCGTCATGGCGGCGTCCTCCGCCGCCAGCGCCTACATGACCCAGACCTGGCACCTGATCGCCTTATGGGGCATTTTTTCGGGGATCGGCTCGGGCGCCGTGGCCACGGTGCTGGGCGCCACCATCGCCAATCGCTGGTTCGTCAAACACCGAGGCCTGGCCATGGGGATCCTCACCGCCAGCACCGCCACCGGCAACCTGATCTTCCTGCCCCTGCTGGCCGGGCTGGCTTCGTCCGGCGACTGGACACGGGCGGTCTGGGCCGTCGCCATCGCCATCGTGGTGATGGTGCCGCTGGTCTGGCTGCTGGTGCCCGGCCTGCCGGCCGACGTGGGCCTGCTGCCCTACGGCAGCGACCCGGCCGATCCGCCCGCGCCCGCCGCGCCGCGCACCGGCCTGATCGCCGCCACCTTCGGCGCGCTCAGGCGCGCCAGCCGCACCCGCGCCTTCTGGTTCCTGTTCGCCACCTTCTGGGTCTGCGGCTTCACCACCAACGGATTGGTGGGCACCCACCTCATCGCCATGTGCGGCGACCACGGCATCGCCCCGGTCCAGGCTGCGGGCCTGCTCGCGCTGATGGGCGTGTTCGATCTCGTCGGCACCACGGCCTCGGGCTGGCTGACCGACCGCTACGACCCGCGCAAGCTGCTCTTCGTCTACTACGGCCTGCGCGGCATCTCGCTGATGCTGCTGCCCTATACCGACTTCTCGCTCTACAGCCTGTCGATCTTCGCCGTGTTCTACGGCCTGGACTGGATCGCCACGGTGCCGCCCACGCTGCGCCTGGCCACCGACATCTTCGGCGACCGGGATGCGCCGGTCGTATTCGGCTGGATCGTCGCAGGCCACCAGATCGGCGCCGCCACAGCGGCCTGGATGGGCGGTTTCGTGCGCGAGGTGTCCGGCAGCTACCTGATGGCCTTCGTGCTCTCGGGCGCCACCGGCATCCTCGCCGCCGTCATCGCGCTGATGATCAAGCGGCGGCCTGCGACGGGAGAACTGGCGATGGCTTGAACAGGATGCCCTATACTTTTTTGCATCCACCCGACGGAGGGCCTCCGGAATGCAAAGACGAACCCTACTGGCCGCCACGCTGGCCGCGAGCATCGCGCTGACATCCGGAGCCCGGGCCGCCCCGCCCGAGGGCAAGGGGCAAGGCCACGGCGGCAACCCCCACGGCAAGGGAAACAAAGGCCAAGGCAACCCAGGCGGCAAATCGGGCAAAGGAAACCCGGACAAGACCGGACACGACGACCGGCGGGCCTCCTACGATTCGCACGGCCGGAATCGCAATTACTTCGACGATCAGCGGGACGATCACGGGCGCCTGCGCGGCGGCGATGCCTACACCGGCCTCATCTATGCGGGAATCACGGCGTCCCTGGCCCGCCGATACGCGACCGATTATGGCGCAGGCGGGTATGCGTCGCTGCCGCCCGGCATCCGCAAGAACCTCGCAAGAGGCAAGCCCCTGCCTCCGGGCATCGCCAAGAAACTCGTGCCGGGGCCGCTGCTGGGCCGCCTGCCCAGACATGACGGTTACGAGTGGCGCGTGGCCGGAACCGACCTGATTCTGATCGCCATCGGGACCGCCGTAGTGGCGGACATCCTATACGACGTATTCGACTGAGTCCGCTGATCGGCACGCCTACGGCCAGCCGCTGGATGGCCGACACGCCGCCCGGCGCCCGCCCGGGCCTCACCCGCCCAACAGTCCAGGGATAGTAAGATCATGGCCTCACACCATGGCCTGCCATGGCCAACCGGCACTCAGCAATCTAGCAAATGACAATACCTCGACAACGCGTAACGCTCCGATCCCTGGCGGCAGCGCTTGACGTGCACGTCTCGACGGTATCTCGCGTGCTGAACGGCACCCAGACCGAGGCGCGCAGCGCCGCCTCCCCCGAGATGATCCAGCGCATCCGCGAACTCGCGCAAAGCCTGAATTACCGCCCCAATCCCCAGGCGACCGGATTGAGGACCCGCAAGACACGAACCATCGGCGTACTCTTGCCGCGGCTGTCGGATCTGGTCGTCGCCACCATCTACGAAGGAATCGACGAAGCGGCCATGAATCACCGCTACTTCACCTTCGTGAGCAGTACGCTCGACGACCCGCAGCGCCAGATGCAGTTGGGCGAAACGGCGCTGGCCCGCAATGTCGAGGGCTTGATCGTCGGTGATGCCCGTACGGACACCCAGACATTCATCAACGAGCTCGCAGCACGCGACATCCCGCTGGTGCTGGTCAGCCGGCGGGCGCCCGGACATTGCTCGGTGACATGTGACGACCCCAAGGGCGGCTGGATCGCTGCGGAACACCTGCTCGGACAGGGTCACAGGGACATCGCGGTCCTGGCGGGCGAACCCTTCGCATCGACGGGCGTGGACCGGACGGCCGGCTTTCTCGCCTGCTGCGCGGCCCACGGGATTTCCATACCCGCCCAATGGATCGTCCACAGCCACTTCGACACTCAAAGCGGACGGCGGGCGGGGGATACGCTGTTGGCCTCGTCACGCAAACCGACCGCCATCTTCGCGGTGAACGATTTCCTCGCCATCGGATTGATGGGTGCGCTGCGCGATCACGGCATGCGCGCCGGAAAAGACGTTGCCGTGATCGGTTTCAACGACACTCCGCTTGCGGCGGAATTGCCCATCAGCCTGAGCTCCGTGCGTTCGCCCATGCGGGAGATGGGTTATCGCAGCCTGGAGCTGCTGCTGCAGAAACTCGACGGCGCGCAGCCCGAACCGGAACTCCTGGAACCCACGCTGATCGTTCGCGCCAGCAGCCAGCTCCGGACTTGACCTCCCTGCTTCAAACACGCTTGGCGGACCGGCCGGCTTGATGATGTCGAGATCGAAACCCAAACGTTAGGGTAAATACGGGATTGTTGTCGCGCTCCACGGTCTATAGAATTTTCACACCGCACTGACCAGACCCCACACACGCCACTGTCTGTTTTTTGCGTTTCCCAAAACCCAAACGTTAGGGTTAGAAAGCTTCAACACAAGCCGGCCTTCTCAACCCACTCTGTCCGGAGGAATCCATGAAACGCAACATACTCTTCGCGGCTGTACTGGGCGCCGCCCTTTGCGCCTCATCGCTCACTGCTGCCGCCAAGGATCTGCTCACCCAGATCAAGGAGAAAAAAGAGATCGTCATCGCAACGGAAGCGGCATACAAACCCTATGAATACATCGAGAACGGCAAGATCGTCGGATACGACAAGGATCTGCTGGATTTCGTCATGGAAGGCCTGCCGGGCGTCAAGCTGACGCAGATCGACGTGCCCTGGGCAAGCGTTCTGCCCGGACTGGCCGTGAAGAAATTCGACTTTGTCGTCACGGTCGTCGGCATCACTCGCGAACGCTACGACAATTTCGCCCTGACCTACCCCATCGGGGACGGCACCGTGGCCCTGCTGAAACGGGCGTCCGACAACACACTCGTCAAACCCGAGGACATCAATGGCCAGGTCGTGGGCTCCCAGGTCGGGTCGTCGCAACTGCGAGCCCTGCAGAAATACAACGAAAAGCAGATCAGCGAGGGCAAGCCCGGGGTGAAGGAAATCAAGGAATACGCCGCTTTCGATGAAGCCTACGCGGACCTTGCCGCAGGGCGGACAGCCGCCGTCGCCCAATCCATGTCCAGCCTGGCCGGCGTGGTCAAGGAACGGCCGGACACCTTCGTCATCATGACGCCCACTGTCGGACCGAAAGCCTACTTCTCATGGGTTGGCCGCAAGGACGCGGATAGCAAGCCGCTGGTCGACTTCTTCAACGAGCGGATCGCCCTGGCCAATACCAGCGGCAAGATGAAAGAGCTGCAGATGAAGTGGTTCGGGTTCGAAATGCCCGTGCCGACCCACGTCCCTGAACCCCTCGAAATCGACTAGACAGGGAAACCGGAGAAACCATGCTCTCAAGGCTGAACGACTATATCGCGCCGATGCTGGCCGGGGCCAGTGTCACGCTGATCATATGCATGGGGGCGATCCTGCTCGGCTTCATCGCCGGGGTCGCTCTCCACAGTCTCCGGAACACGGGCGCCAGCGGAGCCATCGCATTCAGCAATATCTATCTTGGATTCTTCCGGGGTACCCCGCTGCTGGTCCAGCTCCTGATGCTGTTCTACATTCCCATCGCGCTAGGCGTCGAACTCAATCCCTATGTGGCTGCCGTGATCGCGCTGGGATTGAACTCGGGCGCCTACCAATCCGAAATCCTGCGCGCCGGATTCCAAGGCATCCCCAAGGGGCAGGTCGAGGCGGCCGACAGCGTCGGCATCCCGCGCTGGAAAACGCTGTGGCACATCCAGATACCGCAAGTGCTGCGTCTCACCGTGCCACAGCTCGTGTCCGAGACCGCCGACATCATCAAAGCCTCGGCCATCGTATCCGTGATCACGGTCACTGACCTGTTGCGGGTCGGGCGCCAGATCGTCGCTTCAAACTACCGGCCCCTGGAAGTCTTCATCACCGTGGCCCTCGTCTATCTGGTCCTGATTTCGATCGTCCAACTCGTCGGCCGCTACATCGAAGCCCGATGGAGGACAAAGTCATGAACTTCGACCTGATTATCGGCAGTCTGCCCGCCTTCGGCCGGGGCGTGCTGTATACGATCGGCATCAGTCTCTCTTCCATCGCTCTGGGCGCCCTGCTCGGTTTCTCCATCCACGCCGCATACCGCAGGTTTCCGAAACAGCTCGGCATCCTCTATGAAACCTATATCTGGGTCATCCGGGGGACGCCCTTTCTGGCACAGCTGTTCATCGCGTACTACGGCCTGCCGGCCATCGGGGTGACACCGAGCGCCATGCAAGCCGCCGTCGCAACGCTGGCGATCTACGGCAGCGCCTACTTTGCCGAGATCTTCCGCGCCAGCTGGAACAGCATCCCCAAGGGCCACGCCGAAGCCGCCATCGCCTGCGGCATCCCGCCACTGGCCGTGTTCCTGAAGATCGAGATGCCACAGGCCGTACGCTACGCCATCCCGCTGCTGGTGAACCAGTCGATCGTCCTCATCAAGGAATCGTCCCTGGCGTCCATCATCACGGTGCCCGAACTGACGCTGACGGCCGGCAAGATCGTGGCGGAAACATACAGCTTCGTGGAGCCATACCTGTTGTTGGCCCTGACATACTGGGCTTTGACCTATCTCACCTCGATACTCGGTCGCCAGATCGAGAAATCCTTCAGCCGCTGACAAGGAGTGCAAAGTGTCCGAACTGATCATCCAGATGTCCGGCGTCGGGAAATTCTACGGCCCGCACCAGGCGTTATCCAATTTCGACCTACAGGTCAAAGCCTCGGAGGTCGTCACGTTGATCGGCCCCTCCGGCTCCGGCAAGACGACGGCCCTGCGCTGCATCAATTTCCTCGAAACCCATGACGAAGGGAGCATCAGGATCAAGGGCCAGGAAATCGGGTACGACACCGCCCCGGGCGGTGTGCGCATCCGGCAGAAGCCCAAGACGATCGCCCAAAGACGGCAGCCTACCGCCATGGTGTTCCAGCAATTCAACTTGTGGCCGCACATGACGGCGCTGGAAAACATCATGGCGCCCCTGATCCTGGCACGCAAGATGGATCGCCACACTGCGCGACAAGCCGCGCAGCGCGCGCTCACCCGCGTCGGCCTCGAAAACAAGGCATCGAGCTACCCCGAGAAGCTGAGCGGAGGACAACAACAGCGCGTCGGAATCGCCCGGGCGCTTTCCATCGAACCCGAAGTCATGCTGCTCGACGAACCTACGTCGGCGCTGGACCCCGAGCTGGTTGGCGAGGTGCTCAATGTCGTCAGCGAGCTCGTGAAGGAAGGGATGACGATGGTCATGGTGACCCACGAAATGAAATTCGCGCAAGAGGTCTCCACCAAGATTGTTTTCATGGAGGCGGGCCGCATCGTGGAAGCCGGCACTCCCGACATGCTGAGCAATCCCGGCTCCGCACGCCTGCAACAGTTCCTGGCGCCGCTGCACCGCGGCGCGCTTGCTCATTAACCCGTTCTACTCAAAGGAAAAGCCATGAACGAAAGCACTCAGTACCTGCCTCGCTGCTGCGAACGCGACAATGGCACGCCGGATACGTTCAACGACACCATCAAGTCGCCCATTGCGGCCGGAGGGCGTCCCGAACACGACAAACAGTATGTGGTGCCCGCGCGCCACGGCCGGGCCGTCAAGGTCATGGCCGGAGAAACCATCCGCATCATCAATACGCATGGGACTCAGGTCTGCGACATGTGGGTGTTCAAGCTGGACGATCTGAGCGAATATTTCTCCATCGAGCATACCCGCGGGGAGATTTCCCGGGTGAATCCGGAGCAAGGCGATGCGCTGCTCACCACTCGCCGGCGCCCCATCCTGGAATTCAGCGCCGATACCTCGCCCGGCATCCACGACACGCTCATCGCCGCCTGCAACGAAGAGCGCTACAAGAAGCTCGGCGTCGACGGCTATCACGATAATTGCACTGACAACCTGCGCCAGGCGCTGCTGGCCATCGGCCTTCGCACACGCGAAATTCCGCAGCCGCTGAATCTATGGATGAATATCCCGATTGCCAACAACAAGGCGGTCACCTTCGAACCCACCCTTTCCAAAGCGGGCGACTACGTGGAATTCAAGGCCGTCATGGATTGCGTGGTCGTGATGTCCGCGTGCCCCCAGGACCTTGTCGCCGTCAACAGCATGACGCCCATGGACGTCCATTTCAGAGTCCGGAAAACCTGAGGCGCAGTCCATCATGCTGCCACGTACCCAGTCCGCGTCCCAGCGGACGGCGGATGCCGGGCGAGGGATACCCGAAAAGGACCTCGCCACAGCATCCGCCGCCGCCCGGATATTGTCGGAAACGCTGGTTGAATCCGCCATCGACCTGAGGATATCGGATTTCGACACTGATTTCGCCAGCACGCTGCAGTTGCTCGCCGCCCCGCCCCTGTCCGGCGGCGGGGGCGCCGCACCATCAGGCGCCGCGCCCGCACGCTCCAGCGTGCAGGCCGTCCAGGCAGCCCTGGACGCAATCGCCTCCAGCCCGCTCGGCTCACTCGCCTGGCGTCATGTCGATGCGCAATCCGCGCTGCGCATTGCGCACGCGCAGGATGACGCTGCGACACGCGCAGCGCACGGCGCTTTGCAGGGTGTGGTGACCGGGATCAAGGATATGTTCGACCGAACCGAGCATGCCGCGCAATGGGGTTCGATCCTGCGTCGGGAAGCGCCTCGCGCCCGGGCCGACGCAACCGTCATAGCGCGACTGCGCGCCTCGGGCGCCATCCCCCTGGGCATGCTGCACATGGCGGAATTCGCCTTGTCGCCGACCGGCCTGAACGACCACCTGGGCCCGGGGCGCAACCCGCATGACACCGACCGCGTCTCCGGCGGCAGCTCGAGCGGTTGCGGCATGGCAGTGGGCGCGGGCCACGTCCCGCTGGCAATCGGCTCGGACACCGGCGGCTCCATTCGCCTGCCAGCAGCCTTTTGCGGTGTCTTCGGCCTAAAGCCCACCCAATACCGCATCAGCCGCGCCGGAGCAATGCCGCTGGCGCCTTCCCTGGATTGCATCGGGCCGCTGGCGCGCTCGGTGGAGCTCTGCGCAGCGGCCTTCACGGCCATGGCCGGCCCCGACCCGCTCGACCCTCAGTGCCTGGCCTGGCCGGCGCCGACCGGGCAATGGCAGACACTATCCGCCAGATCCCTGACCGTAGCCGTCCCGCAGCTGCCCGAGGATGCGCCAGTATCCGCGGATATGCGACGCGCCCTGCGGCATACCGCCGATCAGCTCAAAGACCGGGGCGTCACTTGCATTGCCACCGATCTACCCGACATGGCGCTGCTAGGCACGCTCTGCTCGATCCTCATGGGAACGGAATCGGCCGCCTTGCATCGCGCCACCCTCCACCAACACCCCGAGTCCTATGGAGGCCAGGTGCGACGCCGTATTTCACAAGGACTGTTCCTGGGCGCAGCCGACTACTATGACGCCCTGCGCCTGCGCGCACGGCTGTTGCGCCGTTTCGTTTCCGAAACCCTGTCGGGGGCCGATGCCTGTCTGCTGCCCGCAGCCCCCGGCATCGCCCCCCTGGTCAGCGATACCATTGCGCCCACGCAGGATCTCATTGTCTCCCAGGTGGCGTACTGGACCCGAGGCGCGAACTACCTCGGGGTGCCCGTACTGGCGGCGCCCGCCGGAACGGACGCGCTGCGCATGCCGCTAGGCGTGCAATTGCTTGGTCAACCGTTGGGGGAAGAATATCTGTTCGCGCTGGGCCGGTTGCTGGAAACCTGATCGGGCCGATCATCAGTACGACCAGCCCGGCATACTCCCGGAAATATGCCGGCCGCGGACGCCCATCAGATGTCCATGCGATCGCCAGATGCAAAAAGGCCGGTTTCAAAAACCGGCCTTTTTGCTGGATGCCCGGGGGGGTTGCAGGCGGATCAGACCCCGCCCATGCACAAATACTTCATGACCAGATAGTCGTCCAGCCCGTGGGCCGACCCTTCACGCCCCAGCCCGGACTGCTTGACCCCGCCGAATGGCGCGGCGGGATTGGAGATCACACCCACGTTGACCCCCACCATGCCATATTCCAAGGCCTCGGAAACCCGCCAGATGCGGCCGATATCGCGGCTGTAGAAATAGGCCGCCAGACCATACTCGGTGGCATTGGCCAGCTGGACAGCCTCGGCGTCGTCCTTGAAGCGGAACAGCGGCGCCACCGGCCCGAAAGTTTCTTCCTTCGCGCACTTCATGCCGGCGCTCACATCCGCCAGGATGGTGGGCTCGAAATAAGTGCCCCCCAGCGCATGCGGCTTGCCTCCGGCCAGGACACGGGCGCCCTTGCTGACGGCATCCTCTACATGCGCAGTGACCTTGGCCAGGGCCGCCTCGTCGATCAGAGGACCTTGATCGACGCCCTCATCCATGCCATTGCCCACCTTCAGCTTGGCGACCGCCACCGCCAAGCGGCGGGCGAACTCGTCGTAAACACCATCCTGCACATAAATGCGATTCGCGCAGACGCAGGTCTGTCCGGTATTGCGGTACTTGCACACCATCGCGCCTTCGACGGCAGCGTCCAGATCAGCGTCGTCGAACACAATGAAGGGCGCATTCCCGCCCAGTTCCAGGGACAGTTTCTTGATCGTCGGCGCGCACTGGGCATACAACAGACGCCCGACCTCGGTCGAGCCGGTAAAGCTCAATTTGCGCACGATGGGATTGCCGGTCATCTCGCCGCCAATCGCCTCGGCATCGCCGGTAATGACCGAAAACACCCCGGCCGGCACACCCGCCTTTTCCGCCAGGACCGCCAGCGCCAAAGCGGAAAACGGGGTTTCCGGCGCCGGCTTGACGACGATGGGGCACCCGGCGGCCAAGGCGGCGGCAGCCTTGCGGGTAATCATGGACGACGGAAAATTCCACGGCGTGATCGCGGCGCATACGCCAATGGGCTCCCGCACCACCACAATCCGCCGATCGCCGGCCGGCCCCGGAATCACTTCCCCATAGGCCCGCTTGCCCTCCTCGGCATACCACTCGAAATAGCCAGCCCCATAGGCGACTTCTCCGCGCGACTCGGCCAGCGGCTTGCCCTGCTCGGCGGTCATCAAACGGGCCAGATCTTCCGTATTGTCGATCATCAGTTGATACCAGGCCCGCAGAATTCCGGCACGGCGCGCCGCAGGCAACGCCCGCCAAGCGGGCCAGGCAGCCTGTGCGGCCTCGATGGCCTCCCGGGTCTGGGCAGCACCCATGACAGGCACGGCCCCGAGCGTCTCGCCCGTCGCCGGATTATGGACCGGCTCCGTCCGGCCATCCGGCGCATCACACCAGCGACCATTGATGTAGCACTGCTGTCGCAGCAGTTCGGGATCACTCAGTTGCAGCATCTCATCACCTCGTTGAATACCAGTCATCCGCTTACCCTCCGCCTGGACGGCCTCGCTTCCGATTATGAACCTCTGGGCAGAGCCCGCGGACTTGCCTCTCACTGATCCAGCACGATGCAATCGCGCAACCCGGAACCGGAAGCCAGGTGGTCAAAGCCCTCGTTGACCCGGTCCAGGGTGAAAGCCTCACCCAACAGTTTATCGACAGGCAATCTGCCTGCCTTGTACAAATCAATATAACGGGCGATATCCACCGAAGGCACGCCCGAACCCAGATAACTGCCGCGGATGTCGCGCTCCTCGCCGACCATCTGAGACAGCGGCAGGGCAAATGCCGATTTCGGATGCGGCAGGCCCGACGTAATGGTCATGCCGCCGCGCCGGGTCAGTTTATAGGCGGTTTCAAAGGGCCGCACACCACCAGCGGTATCGTAACCGCAGTCGACCGGCCCGCCAGCCGCCTCCAGCAGTTCGGCATCCGACTGGATGTTCTTGGGGTTGACCGCGTGCGTGGCCCCCAGGGTCTTGGCCAGCTTCAGCTTGTCCTCGTCCAGCTCGACCGCGACCACCCGGCGCGCGCCGGCCGCCACTGCGGCCAGCAGGCCGCTCAGGCCGACGCCCCCCAGCCCGATGATGGCCATGGAATCGCCCGCCCTGATCTGCGCGCGATTGATGACCGCGCCCGCGCCCGTCAAGACGGCGCAGCCGAACAAGGCCGCCTCCCGATGAGAAAGATCACGGTGGACCTTCACCAGGGACCGGCGGGAAATAACGGCATAATCGGCAAAGCAGGACACCCCCAAATGATGGTTCAAGGCCTCCTTGCCGGCATGAAGGCGCCGCTCTCCGCCGAGCAGAACCCCCTGCGTATTGGCCTTCGCCCCGGGCTCGCACAAAGCCGGGCGGCCGGACATGCAGGGCTCGCAGCACCCGCAGCTGGGCACGAAGACCGTGACCACATGATCGCCGGGCCGCAGGTCGTCCACCCCTGCGCCGACCTCGACCACCTCCCCGGAAGACTCATGCCCCAACACCATGGGCAGCCCGCGCGGGCGGTCGCCGTTGATGACCGACAGGTCCGAGTGGCAAAGGCCGGCCACCTTGACCTTCACCAGCACCTCGCCGAATCCGGGCGGATCCAGTTCCACTTCGGATACCTGCAAGGGTCGACTTTGAGCATAGGGGGCCGGAAGCCCCATCTCACGCAGAACGGCGGCGCGCATTTTCATGATGCATATTCGACTTGGTCTGAGCCTGAACGCCGCCCGCGAAGACCAGCGCCGTCGCCGCCAGTGCGGCAAACAACCCTCTGCAGGTACTTGGCATGTCGTCTCCTGGCGGATGAAGAGAGATTTCTCTCTTTTTTGGAAATTCGATATAATGAACGCTGTAGATTACATCGAACGAAGTACATCTTATCGATCCGCATTCTGGGCGTCAACACGCTAAATCTCAGGGAAATCCCTCATTTCCAAGACTTGTCGGTAGGGACGGCAACAGATCAAATACGGCCCGACCCCCTCGTTTGCACAGAGCACAAGGACGCAACTTCATGGCTGAGAAACTCGCCGCTCCCGCTGTAGGCCGCGCCACGGCCATCCTGGATCTCATCGCCCGAACCGGATCGCCCCAATCCCTGGCCGATCTGACCCACGCGCTGCAACTGCCCAAGAGCAGCCTGCACGGACTTTGCGCCACACTGGAACAGCTGAATCTGCTGACGCGGCTGGAAAGCGGTCAAGTCACACTGGGGCCGCACGTGATGATGTGGGCCAATGCGTTCCTGGCCCACATCGACATCACGCAGGAATTTTTCGCTTCCTGGGACGAGATGCGGGTACTACCCGAGGAAACCATCACCCTGTCGGTCAGAGACGGCCGGGAAGTGGCCTACATTGCCTGCCGCAACGGCAGCCGGCCGTTGGGCTACACGTTCCGCACCGGGATGAGAATCCCGGCCGTCTATACGGCCACCGGGCTCGCCATGCTGAGCACCCTGCCCGATCAAGGCGTGCGCAAGCTGTTCGATCGCTCGTCGGGCGAATGGCCCGCCCCGCTGACGGTCAAGGGGCTGCGCAATCTGGAAGAGCTCCTGCAGGAACTGCACGCAGTGCGCCAACGCGGCTATTCCATCGACCGCGAAGGCGTTCGCGAGGGCATGTACTGTTTTGGCGCGCCGGTCTTCGACTCCCACAACCCGGAAGCCGTGGCAGGGGTGGCGGTCAGCATTCTCGCCAACGAAGTCGACGGAAAACTGGAAGAAGGGGCCGGCCAGGCAATGCGCCGACTTGCAGACCGCCTGTCGGAAAGGCTGGGGGGGCTGATGAATAGTCAGAATGCCTGGCACAACCGGGCAACCCGCGCCTGAACAGGCGCCGGCCGGAATGGCATCGCTCAGTTCCGGCCGGCTGAACGGCTGAGATATCGGGACACCGCCTCGAAGGCGGGTATGGTCACCGGATCGTTCGCGGCATTGCCCGCAACCGGATTCGACGCATAGCGCACGATCACGACCTCCGCGCCCGGGTTGATATATATTCTTTGCCCATGCACGCCGCGCGCCATGAAAGCGCCGCTGTCATTGTGCGTCACCCACCACATGTCGCGGTAACTCCAGCCCTGCAGCAACGGATACCCGCCCCGGGCAAACGCCTGCCTGTCGCCGCCCCGGCGGATGTCGTCAACCACCGCCCTGGGCACGATCTGCTGGCCGTTGAACCGTCCCTCGTTGCGCATCATCTCCCCGAAGCGCGCCAGATCGCGCAGCCCCGTATTCAAGCCGCCGCCGGCAAACGGCGTGCCGATCGAATCGACCGTCATATAGGCATCCTGCTCGGCCCCGAGGCGGCTCCAGATACGCTCGGACAGCAACTCGGCGACGTTGCGGCCGGTCACCCGGGCCATCACCCAGCCCAGCACATCGGTATTGACGGTCTTGTAGCCAAAGCCATCGCCGTGCCGCCCCCTTGGCCGCACGGTCTGCAGGAACTCGTAGTAGCTGCGCGGGCCGGCATAGCCTGCCGGTTTCGGCAACGGGCTGCCGGCCAGGGCGTGCGCCCACACTTCGGCATCCGGGTCCGAGTAATCCTCGCTGTAATCAAGCCCCGTCGTCATGTCGAGCACCTGGCGCACAGTGGCGTCGCCGAACGCCGACCGGGCGAGTTCCGGCACGTAGTAGGCAATCGGCTTCGCGGCATCGAGCCGGCCCTCGGCCACCAGCATGGCGCCCAGCGTGCCAATGACCGACTTGGTCACGGACATGGCGGCGTGCTGGCCGTCATCCTTGAACACGCCGAAATAGCGCTCGTACACAATACGCCCGCGGTGCAGGACGATGATGCCGTCGGTGTAATTCGCCGCGAGAGAGTCTTTCCACGTCATGGACCGGGTGGCGCCGATCGGCACGAAGCGTACCGCATCGATGCCGGCTTGCGCCGCGCGAGGCAGCGCCACCGGCGCGCCCAAGCCGCGCGAGACGTTGATCGTGGGCATCAGTTGCCGAAAATTCGACACGCTCCAGCGCAAAGCGGGGAACTGGAAGTAGCTGCCGTCCTCGAAACGCACGATCCTGTCTTCAGGAGGCGGCGAACCGACCATCCAGCCCAGCGCCGCCGGGTCGCTGGCGGCCGCATCCGGCACGGCGGAAGCCCCCGGGCCCGACGCGTGCACGGCGGGCGCCGCCATCGCAAGCGGCAGGAGGCATGCCTGAACGACGATCATGCAGGCAACACGCCAAAATGAAGGACAGCGTCTGATCATTTTTTGCGCACTCAGGTGAAGCAACCGGTTCACCGGACATACCGGCGACTTCCCATTATGGCATCCGGCCCTTTCATCCAACCATCCGGGCCGGCCCCTGCAGGCGGGCCCGGGATCGCGGGCAAAAAGAAAGGACCTGGATTTTCATCCAGGTCCTTGGTATTTCTGGTGGGCTGTGAGTGACTCGAACACTCGACCGACGGATTAAGAGTCCGCTGCTCTACCAACTGAGCTAACAGCCCTTCGCAAGTTTTGCGAAGAACGAAACTATACACCCATTTCCGGCACGGCGCAAAATCGCGGGGCGCAGCGCGCGATCCATGGCGGCATCCCCATCAAACAGACAGGATGCCGTAGCGCGCCATCAGATCGCCTGGGCCAGCCGGGCGGCCAGCCCGATGTAATTGCGCGGCGTCATGGCCAGCAGGCGGGCCTTGGGCTCCGCAGGCAGATCCAGGCCGGTGATGAATTCGCGCAGGGCGTCCTGGGTGATGCCCTTGCCGCGCGTCAGGGCCTTGAGCTGTTCATAAGGCTGCGGCAGGCCGTAGCGGCGCATCACGGTCTGCACCGGTTCGGCCAGGATTTCCCAGCAGGCGTCGATGTCGGCATCGATGGCGGCGGCGTTCAGTTCCAGCTTGCCCAGACCGCGCAGGCAGGCATCGTAGGCCACCAGGCTATAGCCCAGGGCGACGCCCAGATTGCGCAGCACCGTGGAATCCGTCAGGTCGCGCTGCCAGCGCGATACCGGCAGTTTTTCCGACAGATGGCGCAGCATGGCGTTGGCCAGACCCAGGTTGCCTTCGGAATTCTCGAAGTCGATGGGGTTGACCTTGTGCGGCATGGTGGATGAGCCCACCTCGCCGTCCTTCAGGCGCTGCTTGAAATAGCCCAGCGACACATAGCCCCAGATATCCCGGTTCAGGTCCAGCAGGATGGTATTGGCGCGGGCGATGGCGTCGAACAGCGCGGCCATCCAGTCGTGCGGTTCGATCTGGATCGAGTACGGATTCTGGGTCAGGCCCAGACCGCCCAGCACCCCGCCGGCGAAAGCGGGCCAGTCGACGTCCGGATACGCGGCCAGGTGGGCGTTGTAGTTGCCGGTGGCGCCGTTCATCTTCGCCAGGGGCTGCACGGCGCGGATGGCGTCCAGGGCGCGATCCAGGCGGGCGACCACGTTGGCGAATTCCTTGCCCATGGTGCTGGGAGTCGCCGGCTGGCCGTGCGTGCGCGACAACAGGGGCTGGTCCGCATGCTGACGCGCCAATTCGCGCAAACGCGCCGTCACGGATTCCAGCGCCGGCACGACCGCCTGTGAGCGCGCCCGGCCCAGCATCAGGGCGTGCGAGGTGTTGTTGATGTCTTCCGAGGTGCAGGAAAAGTGGATGAATTCAGCGGCCTGCGACAGTTCCGCATCATCGGCCACCTGTTCCTTCAGCCAGTATTCCACCGCCTTGACGTCGTGATTGGTGGTGCGTTCGATGGCCTTGATGCGAGCGGCATCGCTTTCGGAAAAATCCCGCACCAGCGCCTGCAGCCGCGCCCGCGCAGCCGGGGAAAACGCGGACAATTCCGGCAGACCGGCATCCGACAGGCCGATCAGCCAGGCGATTTCGACCTCGACGCGATGCGCCATGAAACCGGCTTCCGACAGAAAGGGTCGCAGGGAATCGGCTTTTGCCGCATAGCGCCCGTCCAGGGGCGACAGCGCATTCAAGGCGCTCAGGGTGGAATCGATCTGCATGTTGAACAATGAATGATGGGCCGGCCAGCGGCCTGGAGGAAAGCCGGCAGCCTGGCTGACGGGTCAGGGGATTCTCTGGACAAGCCGCAGCGCACGCTTATCGCCCGACTTGTCCAGAGGATCCCAAGCTGCGATTCTAACATTCGCCCTCGGTGTCAAGGCTTTGGGCGGATATACCACACCTGCCGGCCCAATCCGCCCAAAAACGGGCTCCGACGGACCTCGCCGCCGGATCAAGGGCCCAGCCCTGATATACTTTTTGAGCCTTAGACTACCCCCGGTTTGCCATGAGATTGATCGGTTCCCTGACCAGCCCCTACGTCCGCAAAGTCCGGATCGTGCTGGCAGAGAAAAAACTCGACTACGAACTGGTTTTGGACGACCCCTGGTCGGCCAACACGCAGACCACCGACTTTAACCCCCTGGGCAAAGTCCCCTGTCTGATCCTGGACGAGAACGAAGCCCTGTTCGATTCGCGCGTGATCGTCGAATACCTGGACACGCTCTCGCCGGTCGGGCGCCTGATTCCGCCTCCGGGCCGCGAACGGGTCGCCGTCAAACGCTGGGAAGCCACGGCCGACGGCATCATGGACGCCGCGAGCAGCATGATCATGGAAAGCCGCCGCCCGCAAGAGCAGCAAAGCACCGCCTGGGTGGAGCGCCAGCAAGGCAAGATCTACGCGGCGCTGGACTACATGAACAGCCTGCTGGGCGAACAACCCTATTGCACAGGGGTCAACCTGTGCCTGGCGGACATCGCCGTGGGCGCGGCCCTGGGCTACCTGGACTTCCGCAACCCCAACCTGAACTGGCGGGCCCGCCACGCCAACCTGGCCCGGCTGGCCGAGAAACTGGACGCCCGGCCCTCCTTCGTGTCGACGCGGCCCCCTGCCGCCTGATTCCGCCCGACGCAGAAAAGCATCAGGCCCCGCAAGGGGCCTGATGCTTTTCCAAGCCGCGCACGCCGATCGGACGCTAAGCGATCACGCCGCCGCCCAGGCAGACGTCGCCGTCATACAGCACCGCCGACTGCCCCGGAGTGACCGCCCACTGGTTTTCCCCGAACGACAGCTCGAAAGCCCGGGCATCGCGCACCGCCAGCGAGCACGCCGCATCGGTCTGGCGATAGCGGGTCTTGGCCCCATACGCGCCGGGCGCGGGAGGTTCGCCCGCCACCCAACTGGCGTCCTGGGCGGTCAGCGTCGGCGTCAACAGCCAGGGATGATCATGGCCCTGCACGACGTACAGGACATTGCCGGCCAGATCCTTGCGCGCCACATACCAGGCGTCGGCCGTGCCGTCGTCGCGCTGGGCGCCCCGCACCCCGCCGATGCCCAGGCCCTTGCGCTGGCCCAGCGTGTAGAAGGCCAACCCCTGGTGCTGCCCCAGCACCCGGCCTTCCGGGGTCTGCATGGGGCCCGGCCGGGTGGGCAGGTACCGGTTCAGGAATTCCCGAAAAGGCCGTTCGCCGATGAAGCAGATGCCGGTGGAATCCTTTTTGGCCGCATTGGGCAGGCCGATCTCGCGGGCGATGCGACGGACCTCCGTCTTGCGGATTTCCCCCAGGGGAAAGACCGTGCGGGCCAGTTGCGCCTGATTCAGCCGGTGCAGGAAATAGCTTTGGTCCTTGCTGGCGTCGACGGCCTTCAGCAACTGGGTGCGCAAGCCATCCGCCGTTTGCACGCGTCGCACCCGGGCGTAATGACCGGTGGCGATATAGTCGGCCCCCAGGCCCATGGCATGATCCAGGAAGGCCTTGAATTTGATTTCCGCATTGCACAGCACGTCGGGATTGGGCGTGCGGCCGGCGGAATATTCCCGCAGGAATTCGGCGAAGACCCGATCCTTGTATTCGGCGGCGAAATTGACGGCCTCGATATCGACCCCGACCACGTCGGCCACGCTGGCCGCATCCAGCCAGTCCTGGCGCGACGAACAGTATTCGCTGTCATCGTCGTCCTCCCAGTTCTTCATGAACAGGCCGATGACCTGATAGCCCTGCTGCTTCAGCAGCCAGGCCGTGACGGAGGAATCCACCCCGCCCGACATCCCCACGACGATCCGCGCCCCAGGCGCGGGCATGGCGCCTGCCGGCTTGCCCGCATCAACCATGCATCGCCTCGTCCACGGTTTCGATCCAGTGCCGCACCGGGGTGTCCGTGCCGCTTTGCAAATGGCAGATGCAGCCGATGTTCGACGACACGATGGTGTCGGGCAGGGTCTCCTGGATGGCCTGCAGTTTGCGGTCCCGCAAGGATTTGGACAACACCGGCTGGGTGATGGAGTAGGTGCCGGCCGACCCGCAGCACAGATGCGCGTCGTCGAAGGCCTGCAGATCGAAGCCCAGATCCGCCAGCAGGCGTTCGGTCAGCGGACGCAGGCCCTGCCAATGCTGCAGGGTACAGGGCGGGTGAAAGGCGCTGCGGCCTGGCTCCCGGCGCATTTTCGCGCGCACGTCCGCCGCCAGCGGCGCCAGGAACTCGGCTACGTCCTTCACGTAGGGCATCAGCCGCGCGGCACGCTCGGCATAGGCCGGATCATGCTGCAGGTGATGGGCGTAGTCCTTGATCATGCCCCCGCACCCCGACGCATTGACCACCACCGCTTCGACCTGGCCGGATTCCAGCAGGGGCAGCCAGGCGTCCACGTTCGCCCGCATCTGCTGGCGGGCGGCCTCCTGGGCATCCAGGTGGAAGTTGATGGCGCCGCAGCAGCCGGACCCCGCAGCGAAACGCGCGCCCACCCCGACAGCATCCAGCACGCGCTGCGTGGCGGCATCGATGGATGGCATCATGGCGGGCTGCACGCAGTTGCTGAGCATCAGCACCTGGCGGGCGTGGCGCTGCGCCTGGACAGGCAGGGCCCCGGCCGGCCGCGCCACGGCGATCTTGCCTTGCAGGACAGCCGGCAGGATGGGGCGGACCCAGCGGCCCAGGTGGTACAGGGGGCCGAAGGCCGGCGACAGCATCAAACGCCGCAAGGCATTGCGCAACACGCGCTGATGCCAGGGGCGCTCGACCCGCTCGCTGACCAGTTGGCGGCCGATATCCACCAATTTCCCGTATTCCACGCCGGAAGGACACGTGGTTTCACAGTTGCGGCACGTCAGACAGCGATCCAGGTGCTGCTGGGTGACGTAGGTGGGCTGGACGCCTTCCAGCACCTGCTTGATCTGGTAGATGCGACCGCGCGGACTGTCAAGCTCGTCTCCCAGGATCTGATAGGTGGGGCAGGTCGCCAGACAAAAGCCGCAGTGAACGCAACGACGCAGGATCGCATCGGCCTCCTGGCCGATATCCGTGCCTTGCGCCCACTCGGCAAGTTGGGTTTGCATGATGAATCCTTAGAATTCCTGCACCAGGCGGCGCGGGTTGAAGACGCTGCTGGGATCGAATTCCTGTTTCAGCCGCCGGTGGATCTGCATCACGCCGGCCGCCAGGGGATGGAAGGTCGCCACGTCGCGGGACACCCCGCCGCGATGGTACAGGCAGGCGGAACCGCCCAAGGCCTGCACCCGGGCGCGCAAAGCCGCGCCATCCTGGTCGCCGGCCAGCCAGCGCAGGCCGCCGCCCCATTCGTGCAGCGTCGGCCCCAGGTCCAGGGCAGGGACGCGCGGCGGCAGGCTCAAGCGCCACAGGGGCCGTTGATGGAAGAAAACATGGGTCTGGTCGCGCAGGCCCAGCCAGAACGCCTGGGCCTGATCGTCGGGCAAGGCGTCGCCGCCGACGGCCTCCTGTCCCTGGCGCACAGCCGATTCATTGCCCGACAGGCGGACCAGCAAGCGCCCCGCCCCGGCTGTGTCGCCCGGCACCCAGGCCGTGGCCGACACAGGCAGCGGCCGCGCCCGCCACTGCAGGCACTGGCGCAAAGCGCCCGCCTCGTCCAATTCCAGCACCCGGGTGGCCTCGCTGCGAGGCCGGGGCACGACCTTGATGGAGATTTCCACCAGGGCGCCCAGCACCCCCAGCGACCCGGCCAGCAGGCGGGACACGTCGTAGCCGGCCACGTTCTTCATGACCTCGCCGCCAAAGCGCAGCACATTGCCATCGGCATTGAGCAGACGCGTCCCCAGGACGAAATCCGCCAGAGCGCCCGCTGCCATCCGGCGCGGGCCCGACAAACCGGCCGACACGCAGCCGCCCAGAGTGCCCGCAGCCCCGAAACGCGGAGGCTCGAAGGCCAGCATCTGGCCCTGCTCGGCCAGCAGCGCTTCAATCTGCGCCAGGGGTGTGCCCGCCCGGGCGGTCAGGACGAGTTCGGACGGTTCATAGCCGATCACACCGTGATAGGCGGACAGGTCAAGCCAGCCGGGCGTATCGCCGTCGGACATCGGCTCGCCATAGAACAGGCGGGTGCCGCCCCCACGGATCATGAGGGGCCTTTTGGCGGCTCGCGCCGTGACCACCTGTTCACTCAGTTCAGACAGGACGAATTCCATAGGGCCACTTCAGAAACGGGGAATATCGGGAAAGCGCAGCTCGCCCTGATGCACATGCATTTTTCCATATTCGGCGCATCGCACCAGCGTGGGAATCAGCTTCAGGGGATTGAGCAGGCCGTAGGGGTCGAAGGCGCGCTTGAAGGCCGAGAAGGCATCCAGTTCCTCGCGGGAAAACTGCGTGCACATCTGGTTGATCTTTTCAAGGCCCACGCCATGTTCCCCCGTGATGGTGCCGCCGACCTCGACGCAGAGTTCCAGGATGGCGGCGCCGAAGGCTTCGGCGCGCTCGACCTCGTCGGGCTGATTGGCATCGAACAGGATCAGCGGGTGCAGATTGCCGTCCCCGGCATGGAAGACGTTCGAACAGCGCAGGCCGAATTGCGTTTCCATCTGCGCGATGGCGCCCAGCACGCGCCCCAGATGGCGGCGCGGAATGGTGCCGTCCATGCAATAGTAGTCGGGCGAAATGCGCCCGGCGGCCGGAAAGGCGTTCTTGCGTCCGGCCCAGAACTTCAGGCGCTCGGCTTCGGACTCGGACACCTGCAGGCGAGTGGCGCCGACCTCGCGCAGCAAGTGTTCGACCCGGCCGATTTCCTCGGCCACTTCGTCGGGCGTGCCATCGGATTCGCACAGCAGAATGGCCTCGGCGTCCAGGTCGTAGCCGGCCTGCACGAAAGGTTCGACCATATGCACGGATCGCTTGTCCATCAGCTCCAGCCCTGCCGGAATGATGCCGTCGGCGATCACCCGCGTGACGCCCTGCCCGGCCAGCTCGACGCTGGGAAAGCTGGCCATCACCACCCGGGCCAGCTGCGGGCGCGGAATCAGGCGCACGGTGACTTCGGTCACCAGGCCCAGCATGCCTTCGGACCCGATGAAGGACTGCAGCAGGTTCAAGCCCGGCGCATCGGGGGCCTCGCCGCCCAGCTCGATGACCTCGCCCTCGATCGTGACCACGCGCACCCGCAAGACGTTGTGCACGGTCAGGCCGTATTTCAGGCAATGCACGCCGCCGGAATTTTCGGCGACGTTGCCGCCGATCGAACAGGCGATCTGGCTGGACGGGTCGGGCGCATAGTACAGGCCGTGCGGCGCGGCGGCTTCGGAAATCGCCAGATTGCGCACCCCGGGGCCGACCACGGCCGTACAGGATTGCGGATCCAGGCGCACGATGCGGTTCAGCTTGGCCAGGCCGATCACCACACCCTGCGGATGCGGGGTCGCGCCCCCGGACAGGCCGGTGCCCGACCCGCGGGGGACGATCGGCATATTGTGTTCGCGGCAAGCCTTCACCAGCGCGATGACCTGGGCCTCGGTTTCGGGCAGCACGACGACCGGCGGCAATTCGCGGTACAGGGACAGCCCGTCGCATTCGTAGACGCGGGTCTGATCCACGCGGGTCAGGATGCAGCGGGCCGGCAGATCGGCCCCGATGCGGGCCAGGAAACCGGGGAAATCCGGCACGATGGCTTGCGATGCGGCTGCCGGGGAAGCGACGTCCATGAAAGATCCTTTGGGTTCAGGCCGATGGCGGCAGCATTTTGCCCGGGTTGAGGATATCGTGCGGATCCAGCGCGGCCTTCAGAGACCTCATGAGGTCCAGGGCGTCGGCGCCATGTTCCGCCTGCATGAAGACCTGCTTGTGCAGGCCGATGCCATGTTCGCCGGTGCACGTGCCTTCCATGGCGATGGCGCGCTCCACCAGGCGATGATTGAGCTGTTCGGACTCCGCCCATTCGGCGGGGTTGTCAGGATCCAGCAACATCAGGACGTGGAAATTGCCGTCTCCGACGTGACCGACGATGGTGTAGGGAAACGACGCCCGATCCAGTTCCCGGGCGGTTTCGCCCACGCATTCGGCGAGCCGGGAAATGGGCACGCAGACGTCCGTGGTGCTGGACCGGCATCCGGGCCGCAGTCCCAGACCGGCAAAATAGGCATTGTGCCGCGCCGTCCACAGGCGACTGCGGTCCTCGGGGCGTTCCGCCCAGTCGAAATCCTGCCCGCCGTGTTCGCGCGTGATCTGCTGGACGGATTCGGCCTGTTCCCGCACGGCGGCGGGGCTGCCGTGGAATTCGAACAGGAGCAGCGGCGATTCGCGCAGCGTCAGGTGGCTGTAGCGGTTGGTCGCGCGCACCGCCCCGGCATCCATGAATTCGACCCGGGCCACCGGAATGCCCATCTGGATGACGTCGATGACGCTGCGCACGGCGGAATCCAGATCGGAGAAATTGCAGATGGCTGCCGAGATGGCTTCCGGCTGGGGATACAGGCGCACGGTGACTTCCACGATGATGCCCAGCGTGCCCTCGCTGCCCACGAACAGGCGCGTCAGGTCGTAGCCGGCGGAGGACTTCCGCGCCCGGTTGGCGGTTTCGATCACACGGCCATCCGCGGTCACGACCTTCAGCGACATCACATTTTCGCGCATGGTGCCGTAACGCACGGCATTGGTGCCCGAGGCCCGGGTCGCCGACATGCCGCCCAGGCTGGCATCCGCCCCCGGATCGATGGGAAAGAACAGGCCGGTGTCCCGCAGCGATTCATTCAGCTGTTTGCGTGTAACCCCCGCCTGCACCGTGGCCGTGAAGTCTTCCGCGTGGACCTTCAGGATGCGGTTCATGCCGGACAGATCCAGGCAGACCCCGCCTTGGACAGCCAGCAGGTGGCCCTCCAGAGAGGACCCGGCGCCATAGGGAATCAAGGCAATGCCATGAGCATGGCAGTGCCGCGCCACCCAGGCGACATCATCCACCGACTGGGCGAATACCACCACGTCGGGCAGCATGGGGGGGTACGGCGATTCATCGCGGCCATGGTGCTCGCGCACAGGCTGCGCGGTCGAGCAGCGCTCGCCGAAATGATCTTGCAAGGCGGCCACAAAGCCGGCCGGCAAAGGACGCGGCTGCGGCTCAAACGACGTGATGTCCATCATCGATCCTGAAAACTGCGGATAAGCCCCGGCGGCCGGGAGCCGGCCGGGCGTGGATCAGGCGGCGCTGCCGACCGATTCGGAACGCGCCCGAGCCAGTCGCTGGCGGCGCGCCTGAACGGCAGCGGCCAGGCGTTCCAGAAGCGACACCGACACGTCCCAATCCACGCAGCCGTCGGTAATGCTCTGACCATACACCAAGGGGCGGCCCGCGACCAGATCCTGGCGCCCGCCGACCAGATGGCTTTCGATCATGACGCCGAACAGGCGCGCGTCACCGCCTTCGACCTGATGGCAGATGTCTTCGATGACTTCCGGTTGGCGGGTGTAGTCCTTATGGCTGTTGGCGTGGCTGGCGTCGACCATGACGCGCTGGCGCATGCCGGCCTTTTCCAGAGCCTCGGCCGCCGCCTGCACGAATTCAGCCTGATAGTTGGGCGTCTTGCCGCCGCGCAGGATCACGTGACAGTCCTCGTTGCCGCGCGTGGCCACGATGGCCGAATGGCCGCCTTTGGTCACCGACAGGAAATAATGGGAATTGGATGCGGCCTTCAAGGCGTCGATGGCGATGCGCGTATCCCCCGTGGTGCCGTTCTTGAAGCCCACCGGGCAGGACAGCCCCGACGCCAGTTCGCGATGCACCTGGCTTTCCGTGGTGCGGGCGCCGATGGCCCCCCAGGACACCAGATCGGCAATGTATTGCGGCGTGATCATGTCCAGAAATTCGCAGCCGGCGGGCAGCCCCAGGGCATTGACGTCGATCAGCAGTTCACGCGCGGTGCGCAGGCCCTGGTTGATGTCGAAGCTGCCATCCAGGCCGGGATCGTTGATCAGCCCCTTCCAGCCCACCGTGGTGCGCGGCTTTTCGAAATACACCCGCATGATGATCTGCAGATCGGCTGAAAACCGCTGACGCTGTTCGTTCAGCCGCCGGGCATATTCCATCGCCGCCTGCGTGTCATGAATGGAGCAGGGTCCGATCACCACCACCAGCCGGTCGTCCCGTCCCGCCAACACCTCGTGGATGGCGTGCCGTGCGTCATGCACCGTGCGCGAAATGTCCGGCGTGCAGGGAAACTCGCGCATGACATGCGCGGGCGGGGCCAGCTCGCGGATTTCTCGGATGCGAATATCATCGGTATTGTGTGACACGGTCTTGCTCCAATCATGAATCCGGGGCCCGGGGCGACAACAAAAAAGCCGCCTGGCAGCGCCGGCGGCTTTTGGGGAATTTGTTGACTACCTGAATGTACAGCGATTCCCTTCCTCCACCAGCGGCGTTGGAAACGTAAAAAAATAAAAGAAATACGGGATCGCGTGCATTCGTTAATCCTAGCACAGCGAAAAGAGGCAGGCAAGGACCGTGGCGGCCAGCGCCCGGATGCCCTCGCGCAACCGGTGCGGAGCCGGCCCGCCCTGAAACCCGGACCCGGATCATCCGCCCTCAAGCCTCCATTAATTCATTCCTCATGAATTGATTAGTACACTAATCATTCTATAATGTATCGTTCGCACAACAATTATTTGATGTGTGCTTATAACCTGCCCCCAGAGGGCCGCGCCGGGCCGAATGCTCCCCGGGCATCCCTCGCAGAACCAGGAGACCCGCATGAAAAAGAATCTACACACTTGCCTGTTGGCCGCTTTCACGGCCGGCGCCCTGGGCCTGGCGGCGACCGCCGCCCAGGCCGCCGACCTGGCCGCCATCCAGAAATCCGGCACGATCCGCATCGCCGTCGCCAATGAAATCCCCTACGGGTACATGGATCTGAGCGGCCAGGCCAAGGGCGTCGGCCCCGACGTCGCCGCGCACATCGCCAAGGCGTTGGGCATCAAGAACATCCAATGGACCACGACCAGTTTCGGCTCGCTGATTCCGGGGCTGCAGGCCGACCGCTACGACATGGTCGCCGCCGAAATGGCCATCTTGCCGCAGCGCTGCCAGCAGATCGCATTTTCCGAACCCAACAGTTCCTACGGCGAAGGTCTGCTGGTGGCCAAGGGCAACCCGAAAAACATCCACGACTACGCCAGTTTCGCCCAATCGGATCACAAGATCGCCATCATGGCCGGCGCGGATCAGCTGGAAATGCTGCAGGCTCTGAAAGTCCCTGCCGACCGGATCGTGACGATCTCCAGCAATGCCGACGCCATCTCGACGGTCTCGACGGGGCGGGCCGATGGTTATGCCGCCACCAGCCTGACCGTCAGCCAGTTGGCGTCCAAGGGCAAGGGCAAAGTGGAAGCCGCGCAGGACTTCAAGGACCCGGTCGTCGATGGTCAGCCGGTGCGCAGCTGGGGCGGTTTCGCCTTCGCCAAGGACTCCACGGCGCTGCGCGACGCCGTCAACCAGGAATTGGCCAAGTTCAAGAAAACGGACGACTGGAAGAAGATCATGAGCCAGTACGGCTTCTCGTCCGAAGACGCCGCCAAGTCCTTCGACCGCAGCACCGCTCAGCTATGCAAGGGCTAAGCGCCAAGCGCGTTTGAACATGGATTGGCTCGCCTATCTGCCCCCCTTGATGGTGGGGGCCAGGGTCACGATCGAACTGACGCTGTATTCCACCATCCTGGGGGGGCTGTTTTCCTTTCTGTTCGGCATCGGGCGCCTGTCGCGCAGCCTGCCATGGCGCTGGGCCTCCATCGCCCTGATCGAGGTCTTTCGCGGCACGTCCCTGCTGGTGCAATTGTTCTGGCTGTTCTTCGCCCTGCCCGTCCTGGGCCAGGTGCTGGGAATCGACCTGCGCCTGCCGCCGGTCGTGGCCGGCACCCTGGCGCTGAGCCTGAACATCGGCGCCTATGGGGCCGAAGTCGTGCGTGGCGCCATCCAGGCGGTCTCGCACAACCAGTATGAAGCCGCCAAGGCCCTGGATTTCACCCCCCGGCAGACCCTGTGGCGCATCGCCCTGCCCCAGGCCGTCCCCGAAATGCTGCCCAGCTTCAGCAACCTGGCCGTGCAGAACCTGAAGGACACGGCGCTGGTCTCGCTGATCGGCCTGGGCGACATGGCCTTCCAGGCGGAACGCATCCGCAATTTCACCCAGGACAGCGTGTCCGTCTACACCTTGCTGCTGCTGATGTACTTCGGCATGGCGCTGGTGCTGGCGGGACTCATGCGCATCCTGGAAACCCGCGTCGGCCGCTGGCGCAGCCGGGGGACTTGATCATGCTCTTCGGCATCGAATGGAACACCGCCAACGACTGGGTCTTCGCCTGGTCCATCCTGCCCATCCTGCTGCGCGGCCTGGTCGTGACGATCGAAGCCACCCTGCTGGGCTTTGTGGTGGGGGCGGCCCTGGGCCTGGTCCTGGCCGCGCTCAAGAGCGCCCGCCTGCGCGTGATCGCCTGGCCGGCGCGCCTGCTCACGGAGTTCCTGCGCGACACCCCGCTGCTGGTGCAGCTGTTTTTCCTGTATTACGTGCTGCCCGAATATGGCCTGGTGCTGCCGGCCTTCCTGACGGGCGCCCTGGCGCTGGGCGTGCAATACAGCGCCTACATGTCCGAGGTCTACCGCGCCGGCCTGGAATCGATCACACATGGCCAGACCGAAGCCGCCCGCGCGCTGGATATTTCCCCGTTGCGCACTTTCGGCGTCATCATCCTGCCGCAGGCCATCCCGCGCATCGTCCCGGCCCTGGGCAACTACCTGGTATCCATCATGAAGGACGTTCCCGTCCTGTCCGTGGTGTCGATCCTGGAAATGCTGAATGTGGCCCGCATCATCGGCGACCGCAGCTTCAACTACATGGTGCCGCTGACCATGGTCGGCGCGCTCTACCTGATCCTCACCCTGATCGCCTCGGCCGGCGTGCGCTACCTGGACGAACACCTGCCCAAGCGCGGCATTCCCCTGCGCGGGTGAAGACGCGCCCCGCCGGCCATCCATACGCCCCAGGAGACTTTTTTGACGAACACATCCCCTCCCCCCCCGACAGCGGCCGCCGCAGCCACACCGGAATCGGCATCCCCGATCATCGTGATGGACAAGGTGGTCAAGCGCTTCGGCGACGCGATCGTCCTGGACGAACTGGACTTCCAGGTCGCCAAAGGCGAAAAAGTCACCATCATCGGCCCGTCGGGGTCCGGCAAGTCGACGGTGCTGCGCATCCTGATGACGCTGGAGAAAATCGACGGCGGCCTGATCCACGTGGCGGGCAAGCCGTTATGGCACGAATACCGCGACGGCATGCCCGTGCCCGCCAGCGAAGCCCATCTGCGCACCATGCGCAAGGAAATGGGCATGGTGTTCCAGCAGTTCAACCTGTTTCCGCACATGACGGTGCTGCGCAACATCACCGAATCCCCGATCCACGTGCTGGGCCTGTCGCGCGAGGAAGCCCGGCGGCGGGCCTATGAATACCTGGATCTGGTGGGCATGACCGAGCACGCGGAGAAATTTCCCAGCCAGCTCTCCGGCGGCCAGCAGCAGCGCGTGGCCATCGCCCGGGCCCTGGCGACGCGCCCGAACATCATGCTGTTCGACGAACCGACGTCCGCCCTGGACCCGGAACTGGTGGGTGAAGTGCTGACCGTGATCCAGCGCCTGTCGGAAGAACACGATCTGACGATGCTGCTGGTGACGCACGAGATGGAATTCGCCCGCCAGATATCCGATCGCGTCTGCTTCTTCGACAAGGGCGTAGTGGTGGAACAGGCGCCCCCCGAAGTGATGTTCACGGAACCCCGGGAAGAGCGCACCCGGGACTTCCTGAAGAGTTTCCTGGAAGTCCGGCAAGGCGGCAACTGAGCCGGCCGGCGTCCTGTCCGGAGCGACCGGTCGGGACGCTAGGCAGCCACCGCCAAAGGCTCCAGCGCCTCGGCGCGACGGCGGGCCGCGATGTGTTCGGGCCGGGGGGCCATGCCATGAAACGGTGCCACCAGCCGGTTGTCCACGCTGTTGTAGACCATGAACACATTGCTGCGCGGCCAGGGCGACAGATTGCCGCCCGATCCATGCAGCGTATTGCAATCGAAGAACACCACCGACCCCGCCGGCGCCGTGACCGACCGCAGGCCGCCCTGCTCAGCCAACAGGCGCAGGCTGACGGGGTCCGGGACACCGACTTCCTGGCGGCGCAGGGACGTCTTGTAGTTGTCCTCGGGCGTTTCACCCACGCAGGCCACGAACTGGCGGTGCGACCCAGGAATCAGCATCAGAGGCCCATTGAACGGTGTATTGTCCGTCAGCAGCACGGAGCAACTGAGCGCCCGCATGGCCGGCATGCCGTCCTCCACATGCCAGGTCTCGAAATCCGAATGCCAATAGAATTCCTTGCCATCCAGCGCGGGTTTCATGTTGACCCGCGATTGATGGATATAAACCTCGGACCCCAGGATCTGCCGGGCCACATCCAGCAGGCGCGGATCGCGGGGCAGATCGGCCAGGCGTTTGCCCAGCTCGTGCACCCGGAAGATCGAGCGCAGCGCGGCGCTGCCCGGTTCGCGAATGACTTCCTCGCCTTCACGCACCGCCGGATCGTGCTCCAGCGCGGCGATTTCCTCGCGCAAGACGTCGACCTCGGCCTCATCGAACACACCCGGCAGGATCAGAAAGCCATCCTGCTCGTACGCCTGCAACTGCTCCGGGTCCAGCGCCCGGGCATAGCGCCCGTCCTCGTAGATGACGGGATCGCACCGCGCAATCAACGCCGCATCGCGGCCGGTGCGGGATACATAACAATCCTTCATCATTGAACTCCTTCAAAAACGGACGGGCCGCCCTTCAGGGCGGCCCGTCGCCGTCAACCGTCAGCTTCCAGCGGATAGACGCCGGAGGCATCATGCACTTCGCGGCCCGTCAGGGGTGGGTTGAAGACGCAGATCACCCGCAAGGGCTTCGCGCCCCCTCGCAGCCAGTGCTCATCGTGCTGGTCCAGGGCATACACCACCCCCGGACCCAACGTGTACTTCCGGCCGTCGGCAATGGTTTCGATTTCGCCATCGCCCTCGATGCACCACACGGCTTCCAGGTGATTCTGGTAATGGATGTGGGTTTCGGTCCCCGGGAAGATGATCGTCTCGTGAAAGGAAAACCCCATCCCGTCGTCGGACAGCAGCACGCGACGGCTGGTCCAGTTGTCGGTGACGATCTCCTGATCGGTGCCGATCACCTCATTGACATGGCGCACGATCATGAACGGCCTCCCGCGACTTTCAGCACACGGGGTCGCTTGCCCAGCGTGGCCAGGACTTCATTGGCGCTGCGCTCGATCACTTCCAGCCCCTGTTCCAGCTGCTCATATGGAATCGTCAGGGCAGGCAGCACCTTCAGCACTTCATCGTGAGCCCCTGACGTCTCGATGACCACCCCTTGCTCGAAGGCGCGATGCGCGATGCGGTTGGCCAGATCGTCGCCCACGGGCGTCACCAGGCCCTGGATGAGCCCGCGGCCGCGCACGCCCAGTCCGGCTCCCCGGCAACTGTGCGCCAGGTTCTCCAGCCAATCGCGCACCAGGCTTTCCTTGGCGGCGATGCTGGCGGACAGAGCCGCGTCGGACCAGTAGGTTTCCATCGCCTGGGCCGCCGTGACGAAGGCCAGGTTGTTCCCCCGGAAGGTGCCGCTGTGGGCGCCGGGCTCCCAGACATCCAGTTCAGGCTTGAACATCACCAGCGACATGGGCAGGCCAAAGCCCGACAGGGACTTCGACAGCGTGACGATGTCGGGCGAGATGCCGGCCGTCTCGAAGCTGAAGAAGTTGCCCGTGCGCCCGCAGCCCACCTGGATGTCGTCGACGATCAACAGCATGTCGTGCCGCCGGCATAGCCGTTCCAGATCCCGCAGCCAGTGCTGGGACGCAACATTGACGCCGCCCTCTCCCTGGACGGTTTCCACGATCACCGCAGCCGGCTGGTCCAAACCGCTGCTGGGGTCATCGAGCATGCGTTCCAGATACGCCATGGTATTGACGTCCGGCCCGAAATAGCCGTCGAAGGGCATGAAGCTGGTATTGCCCAGGGCCACGCCCGCCGCCTTGCGGAATTTCTGGTTGGCCGTGGCCGCCAGGGATCCCCCCGACACGCCGTGAAAGCCATGGGTGAAGGAAATGATGTTCTGCCGTCCCTTGACCTGGCGAGCCAGCTTCAGGGCCGCCTCGACCGCGTTGGTGCCGGTCGGTCCGGTGAACTGCAAGGTGTAGTCCAGGCCGCGCGGCTTGAGGATCAGCCGATCCACGGTCTGCAGGAAGTATTTCTTCGCGCTGGTGGCCATGTCCAGGCCATGCACCACGCCATCGGAGGCCAGGTAATCCACCATCCGTTCGCGCAGGACGGGATTGTTGTGACCATAATTCAGCGTGCCTGCGCCGCTGAAGAAATCGATATAGCGCTGTCCCGCTTCATCGAAGAGCTCGGATCCCCGCGCCTTCGCGAAAATCACCGGAAACGACCGGATGTAGCCTCGGACTTCCGACTCCATCCGGTCAAAAATTTTCAAATCCATGGGTTCCTCCTTGTTGACGTTCGAATAGACGACAGCAACTCAGTTCACTGCCGACAAGGAAAGCGGGCCGATGCGCAGGAGCGGTTCCGCCGCATGCGCATCGGCCCCGAAAAGCGCCGCTTCGAACAGCGCCGACTCGTGCACGGGAGCGCCCATCTGGCTTGCCAGACGGGCAAACAGCCGCCGTGAAGCCTGATTGCCAGGCCCCACGGTGGTTTCCACCCAGCGGACCGGGCGCGTGCCGGGACGACGCAGCAATTGCCGCAGCATCCTCAGCCCCAGGCCCAGGCCCCGCGCACGGGAATGAACGGCCACCTGCCAGACGAACAGCACGTCGTCGCGCCCAGGCGGCAGATACGCCGACACCATGCCCAGGACGCCACGGTCGTCCTCGGCCACGATGCAGGTTTGGGAAAAATGTTCCGTCAGCAGCAGGTAGAGATAGACGGAATTGAGGTCCAGCGGCGGGCAGTGCGCCACCAGGGCATGCAGAGCCGGCCCATCGGCCCTGCGGGGCGGACGCAACCGGACTGGCGACGCCCCGCTTGGGTCGGGGTCCTGGGTCAAACCACCAGCCCGGATTCGGGCGCCACCCCGGTGGTCGGCACGTCCAGCATGGGCGACTGCGGATCGGCCGCGGGCGCCAGCCCCGTGCCGGATTCGATCAGGTCGACGACGCGTTCCAGGGACAGCGTGATGGTGGCCTGCTCAAGTTCCGGCAGGGCCTTGAGCGAGTCGGCCAGCTTCTGCTGCAGCGGCGAGGGCGTGTCGTGCGCCAATTGCCGCCCGGCGTCGGTGGCGCTGACGAAGACGATGCGGCGGTCGGCTCGCCCGCGTTCACGGAGGATCAGTCCCTTGTCTTCCAGGCGATCCAGGATGCCGACCACGGTGCTGGCGCTGACATGAACCTCGCGGCTGATGGCCGTGGCGGTCATGGGCCCCTTGTCGATGACAGTGCGCAGGCAGACGAGCTGGGGCCCTGTGATATGGCTGCAAGCCGACAGTTGCCGGGAATGCAAGGCGACGGCGCGAGTGATCCGCCGCAAAGCCCGCAAGATACGCAGGTCGTAGGCCTGCTGCGCATCCATTCTGGTGTCCATGTTGATTCAGGGTCCTTGAAAATTGATTTCTGTTGAAATGATAAGCCTATGAATGATATCGGTCAAGAAACTTCTGGCCGCTGCCCCGGCGTCGCCCGCGTCGCGGCCATGGGCCGATCGCGGCTACCAATAAAGAAGCCCCCGCAGTGACGCAGGGGCCTCTTTACAGCTGGAACGCCCGGAGCCGGCGATCAGTGCCCGGAATTCGGATCGATGGCCTCGTCGCTATGGAAGATCGTGTGATCGGCCTTGCCCTTCACCGTCAGGAAGCCGGCCACGCCTTTTTCCACCCTGGACAGGGCGTGATCCACCAACAGATAGCGGCCCGGATAATCGGTCTTGAATTCCACCATGGTCGCGCCGCCGGGCGGCACCAGCGTAGTCTGCACATCGGTCAGCGGTTTGCTGGTCAGGGACGCCTGGTCATAGACCTTGTCGAAGACCTCGCCGATGATGTGGAAGCTGGAGGTCAGGTTCGGACCGCCCACGCCGAAGAAGATGCGGACCGTATCGCCCACGTTCGAGCTCATGTCGTAGACCTTGGTCAGGGCATCCATGGAGCCGTTGAACATCACGTGCTCCGGATTTTCCGCCAGCAGTTTTTCCAGCGAGAACTCCTGCAGCCCGCTGGCGCCGTGCGCCTGGGCCGTATAGAGTTCGCCCTGCATGACGTAGAACTCGCGGTCGACCTTGGACAGCCCGCCTTCCGGTTCGACCAGAATCAGGCCGTACATGCCGTTGGTGATGTGCTGGGCCACCATCGGGGTGGCGCAGTGATAGACGAACAGCCCGACGTGATTGGCCTTGAAGGTGAATGATTTGGTCTGCCCGGGCGCCACCTGGGTGACGGCGGCTCCGCCGCCCGGGCCGGTCACCGCGTGCAGATCGATCGAATGGATGTGGGTGCTGTCCTTGGCGTTGGCGACGTTCATCGTCACCGTATCGCCGACCCGGACGCGGACGAACGGACCGGGGACCTTGTTGTTGAACGTCCAGAAACGGTAAGTGCTGTTGTCGCCCAGGCGACCCTCGACCTCCGTGGTCAGCAGGTCGACCGTGACTTTCTGCGGGCCGCGCTTGCCCACCGGCGTGCCGACCTGGCTGGGATCGTGCGCGATCTGCGGCGCCCGGGTGACGACTTCGTCGGACGGCTCGCCCACGATGATTCTGCCCACCATGCCGGCTGCCTTATGACCCGGCAGCGTGCACAGATATTCGAAAGTGCCGTTCTTCGTGGCCCGGAACACAATGGCGGTGGCGGCGTTCTTGCCTGAAATCTGATCCGATTTCGCCTTGAATTCCGGCACGGCCACATCGTGCGTAGCCCCGTCTCCGTTCACCAGATTGATCTGCACCACCGCGCCTTCCGGCACTTTCAGATCAGGGTTGACCTGGCCATCCATGCCGCCTCGCTCGCCGATGAAGACCAGCTTGCCTTCGGCGATCGAAGTGCGCAGCGTGAATGTAATGTCCGGCTTGTACGTGACGTCCTGGCTGCCGTGCGCGGCAGGCCCGTGGTCCGCCCAGGCCGGGTTGAATCCCAGCCCGGCCGCGAGCAGCAGCAGACTGGTCAACAGGTGTCGGATCAGTGCCATGGTTCCCCCAAATGTTGTTTGATACCGGAATATTCGCCTTCTCGACGGTATAAGCCTCACCGTCATGGTTCCACTGTATCGTTCTTCGACGCCATCCAGCGCCCGGAATCGAGCGAAAAGCCGACAAATCGCAAGACATCCTCGACGAATCCGGCAAAACAATGCTGCAAGTCCCAATTATCCTGACAGAGAACTTATAATCCTGTTCAAAGTGTGGGGCTTCTCTTCTCGCACTGCTTTTTACGGGTCTCATTTTGCTGGCCGATCCTCCCCCTTCCGGACCGACTTCCAGGACATCCACGCTCCGGCGCGTCCCGGTGGCCCCCGATTCAACCCGGTGCTCCACCTGTATGCTGAACGCGATCTGCCTGCCCTTGGGCATGACGCGTCAGGACGTCGTCAAGATGGATGAACTCATCAAGGAACGCATCCGGCTGCCCAAAGGCGGCACCCTGTACCGCCAGGGAGAGGCCGCCGAGGCCATCTACGGCCTGCGTTCCGGGTCGGTCAAGACCCAGATCGAAGACGCCAACGGTCAGGTCCAGATCACCGGATTCCTGCTGCCGGGGGAAATCCTGGGCATGGACGGGCTGATGAATGCCCAGCAGGTCTCGCACGCCATCGCCCTGGAAGACACGGAAGTCTGCATCATCCGCCTGGATGAAATGGACAAGCTCGCCCCGCAACTGCCGACCCTGAACCTGCAGCTGCGCCGCCTGATGAGCAAGGAAATCAACCGATCGCACCAGCAACTGCTGGCGCTGGGCAACCTGCGATCCGAACAGAGACTGGCCGCCTTTTTGCTGAATCTGTCGCAACGGCTGCAGGTCCTGGGCTATTCGCCCTACGAATTCATTCTGCGCATGAGCCGCGAGGAAATCGGCAATTTCCTGGGGCTGACGCTGGAAACCGTCAGCCGGCTGTTCTCGCGCTTCGCCCGCGAGGGCCTGATCCGCGTCCAGCAGCGCGAAGTCCATCTCCTGGACATCGCCGGCCTGCAGGAACTATCGGGCGCGGATTGCGGCTGACCGGTCAATCCACCGGATCGCCGAATTCATCCAGCACCACCCCCCGGGGGGCGATGCGCAAGGTCAGGGCGCTGGATAGCGCCGCCATGCCCCAGAACAGAAAGAACCCCAGGGTATAGACCGTCGGGCGGCTGGCCCGGAACTGCCCCATGAACACCAGATCCAAGGGGTCCACCAGCGCAAACACGATCCCGCTGGCCGCGCCGCCCATCAAAAAAGAGGGCCATAAAATCCACATCAGATTGCGTGCCTTCAAAGCCGTTCTCCTGGGTTGGACTGTTCTGCTTACTGCCCCGTCTGGGCGGGCGGCGCCACTACCAGGCCCTGGCGCGCTCCGCCGTCCTGGATTTCCTGGTCGCCATACGACTGGAAAGCCAGGGCAATGGTGATGACGCAGCCGACAATGGCCACTGCCGGCCCCAGCAACAGGAACCAGGGCCAACGATGCCGCCACCAAGGCTGGCCTTCGGACAATTGTTCGCGCGTCGTGGTTGGCATGATAGCTTCCTGATCAATGGGGGACGTAAAAACTGGACTGCTCCACCACCTGGGCGACGTCGCCCCCCGCACGCGTCCCGGTGGTTTCAAAGCGGATATCGTAGAGCCCCGGCTTCAGGCCGCCTGCCGGCGCCTGCAGCACCACGGGCACCAGACGGTTGGAAGATCCCTCGACCCGTACCCGGCTGGTCCCCTGATCGGCCGTCTGCAGATGCAGGCCGGGCACGCCGGTGGCCGACAAGTCCAGGTCCACGGCTTCTTCCGCCGAATTGATGATCTGCAGGCGATAGACGTTCTCGATCCGGCCGCCGGCGACTTCCCGGCCCAGGGCGCCCCGGTCGCGGATCACGTCCACGCGCAAGGTGGTGCGCGTGGCCAGGGAAAAGACGAAACCGATGGCGATCGCCCCCAGCAGGGCCGAATACGCCAGCACGCGCGGACGCAGCACACGACGGCGCACCTGCGGCTGTGTCAGCCGTTCGGTGATGGCATTGCCGGACGTATAGCGGATCAGCCCTCGCTCATAGCCCATCTTGTCCATGACCGAGTCGCAGGCATCGACACAGGCCCCGCAGCCGATGCACATGTACTGCAGGCCATCGCGGATGTCGATGCCGGTCGGACAGACCTGCACGCACAGACTGCAGTCCACGCAATCGCCCATGCCCGCTTCCTTGTGATCGATCTTGCGCGAGCGGCCGCCGCGCGGGTCGCCGCGCACGTGGTCGTAGGTGACGACGAAAGTGTCGTCATCGACCATGACGCTCTGGAAGCGCGCGTAGGGGCACATGTACTTGCACACGGCTTCGCGCATGAAGCCGGCGTTGCCCCAGGTGGCGAAGGCGTAGAACAGCATCCAGAACCACTGCCAGGGCCCCAGGTCGAAGGCCAGCAGATGGGCGCCCAGTTCGCGGACCGGAGCGAAATAGCCGATGAAGGTGTAGCCGGTCCACAGCGCCAGCACGACCCACAAGGCGTGCTTGGTCGCCTTCAGGCGCAGCTTGCGGGCGTTCCAGGGCTGTTCGTCCAGGCGGATGCGGGCTAGGCGGTCGCCTTCGACCCTTTTCTCGATCCACATGAACAGCTCGGTATATACCGTCTGCGGACAGGCATAGCCGCAAAACAGGCGCCCGGCCATGGCGGTGAACAGAAACAGGGCGAAGGCCGACAGCACCAGCAAGACTGCCAGATAGATCACGTCCTGCGGCCACAACACCATGCCGAACAGATAGAACTTGCGGGCGCCCAGATCGAAGAGCACGGCCTGCCGGTCGTTCCACTGGATCCAGGGCAGACCATAGAACACGGCCTGCGTCAGGAAGACCATCAGCACCCGGATGCGGGCGAAATAGCCCTGGACGGAACGCGGATAGATCTTGGACCGGACCTCGGCCAGGGCCTTTTCAACCTGCGGGGACGTGCCTCCCCCCGAGCCCTTGCGAATTCTGCGCACGGGCTGCCAGGCCGGGTCGTCGCGCGAAGTCTGCGCGGCGGCCTGTGGAGGGGATTCCTTCTGCATGGTGTTTCCTGGTTGCTTGCTTAACGATTGGACTGTCCCCAGACCCAGGCGGCCAGCAGGCGGATCTGTTCCGGAGTCAGATACGCTTCCTGGGCGGGCATCCGGTTATCCCGCCCATTCAGGATCGTCTCGACGATGGTGGCTTCGGAACTGCCGTACAGCCAGACGCCGTCCGTCAGGTTGGGAGCTCCCACCAGGGGATTGCCCTTGCCCTCGGCGCCGTGACAGGCCGCGCAGTAGGTATCGAAGCCGCGCTTGCCCGCATTGATGCGCAAGGGATCATGGGCCAGGCCGGTGAAAGACCGCACGTACTGTGCGATGGCCGAGGCGTCTTCCGGCTTGATCACGGCGCCCCAGGCCGGCATCACGCCGTGCCGGCCCTTGGTGATGGTCTGCAGGATCTGATCCGGCGAACCGCCCCACAGCCAGTCGCCATCCACCAGGTTGGGGAAGCCGCGGCTTCCCTTGGCATCGGACCCATGGCACTGCGCGCAGTTGTTCAGGAACAGGCGCTGGCCGATGTCCCGCGCCTGATCGTCCTTGGCGATGTCGGGAATCGGCATCTCGCGGAAGCGCTCGTAGACGGGCTGGATCCGCGCATTCAGGGCTTCCTGTTCCTGCAGCACCTGCTTGCCGGCCGTGAAGCCGAGCGTGCCCTTCCAGCTGCCAAGCCCCGGATACAGCACCAGATAGCCCAGCGCGAACGCGCACAGCAACAGGTACATCACCGTCCACCAGCGCGGCACCGGATTGTTCAATTCGGTCAGGTCGCCGTCCCAGACGTGGCCGGTGCTTTCCACCGCCTTGACGTCGCGCTTGAGCCAGGCGCGCTGGGAAAACAACAGGTACACGCACCAGACGATGCCGCCCAGCGCGATGACGGCAATGTAATAGCTCCAGAAACTGCTGATGAAGTCACTCATGGGGATCCCCGGCATTCTTGTCGTTCTGATATTCCTCGGGCAGGGCGAAAGGCAGCTGCGCCGCCTGCCGGTTGGCCTCGGCGCGACGCGCCGACCAGGCCCACCAGACGATGCCGGCGAATGTCAGCATCGCCAACCCCGTCACCAGTCCATTGATCACGGCGAGCATCTCAGCGGCCTCCGCTCTTCATGGTCTGTTCGGCCACGGCGCGGCCCCCCACGCCCAGCCCCTGCAGATAGGCGACCACGGCGTCTTCCTCGGTCCTGCCCTTCAGGGCTTCAGGAGCGGCGGCGATCTCCGCATCGGTATAGGGCACCCCCAGGGTGCGCAGGACCTTCATGCGTTCCTGGACGTCGGCGCCCTCCACCGTGTTCTGCTGCAGCCAGGGATAGGCCGGCATATTGGATTCCTTGACCACATCGCGCGGATTGCGCAGGTGGATGCGATGCCATTCGTCGGAATAGCGCTGCCCCACGCGGGCCAGGTCCGGACCGGTGCGCTTGGAGCCCCACAGGAAGGGATGGTCGTACACGGATTCGGCGGCGATGGAATACGGACCGTAACGCTGGACTTCGGACTGCAGCTTGCGGATCTGCTGCGAGTGACAGCCCACGCAGCCTTCGCGGATGTAGACGTCGCGCCCGACCAGGCGCAGGGCCTCGTAGGGCTTGACGCCTTCGACGGCCGTCGTCGTGGAATGCTGGAAGAACAGCGGGATGATCTGCACCAGGCCGGAAAAGGACACCACCAGGATGCTGAAGACGATCAGCAGGCCGACGTTGCGCTCCAGCAATTCATGCGAAAAGCGTTTCTTGCTACCAGACATGGTCAACTCCTCAGGCCGATGCCGGGACGGCGGTTGCGGGAACGGCACGGGCGTCCGGACTGTCCAGCGGCACCAGGGGGTTCACCCGCTGCTGGCCGCGAACGGTCAGCCAGGTGTTCCAGGCCATCAGGCACATGCCCGACAGGAAGAACAGCCCGCCGATCATGCGGATGAAGTAGAAGGGATACGTGGACTTGACGACCTCGACAAAGCTGTAGGTCAAGGTGCCGTCCACGCCCGTGGCGCGCCACATCAGCCCCTGCATCACGCCGGCGATCCACATGGCGGCGATGTAGAGCACCACCCCCAGCGTGGCCAGCCAGAAGTGCAGATTGATCAGGTCCGGGCGAGCCATGCTTTCCCGGCCGTACAGGCGCGGAATCAGGTAGTACAGCGAACCGAAAGTGATCATGGCCACCCAGCCCAGAGCGCCCGCGTGCACGTGGCCCACCGTCCAGTCGGTGTAGTGCGACAGGGCGTTCACGGTGCGGATCGACATCATGGACCCTTCGAACGTGGCCATGCCGTAGAAGGACAGCGCCACCACCAGGAACTTCAGGATCGGATCGGTGCGCAATTTATGCCAGGCGCCGGACACCGTCATGATGCCGTTGATCATGCCGCCCCAGGACGGCGCCAGCAGGATCAGCGAGAACGCCATGCCCAGCGACTGGGTCCAGTCGGGCAGCGAGGTATACAGCAGGTGGTGCGGCCCCGCCCACATATACGTGAAGGCCAGCGCCCAGAAGTGCACGATGGACAGGCGATAGGAATAGATCGGACGTCCGGCCTGCTTGGGCACGAAGTAATACATCATGCCCAGGAAGCTGGTCGTCAGGAAGAAGCCCACGGCATTGTGACCGTACCACCATTGCACCATGGCGTCCTGCACCCCGGCGTAGGCGGAATACGACTTCCACATCGACACCGGCAATTCCAGGTTGTTGAAGATGTGCAGGATGGCGATGGTCAGGATGTAGGACCCGAAGAACCAGTTGGCCACATAGATGTGCTTGACGCGGCGCTTGGCGATGGTGCCGAAGAACACGATGGCGTAGGCCACCCAGACCAGCGTGATCAGGATGTCGATGGGCCATTCGAGTTCGGCATATTCCTTGGTCGAGGTATAGCCCAGGGGAAGGGTGATGACGGCGCCCACCAGCACGGCCTGCCAGCCCCAGAAAGTGAAGGCCGCCAACTTGTCGGAGAACAGCCGCACCTGACAGGTGCGCTGCACCACGTAGTAGGACGTGGCGAACAGGGCGCTGCCGCCAAAGGCGAAGATCACGCCATTGGTGTGCAGCGGACGCAGGCGCCCATAGCTGAGCCATGGCGTGTTGAAGTTCAGTTCCGGCCAGATCAGCTGCGATGCGATCAGCACCCCGACCGCCATCCCCACCACACCCCAGAAAATCGTCGCGATGGTGAACTGCCGGACGACGCCGTAGTTGAAGGTTTCGGCCGGTGTTCCCGTATGCCCGGTCGTGCCCATAAGCGTTCCCCTCAGAACAAGGTTAAGACATTGATTTTTGAAAACCTGAATAATCCCTGAAGCGCCCGAAATCAGCCTTGATCTACATCAATCCATTCGGGAACATCAGCGATCGTCGTCTTCCAGGATGGCGGCGGCCGCATCCCGGGTGTCGTCGAACTGGCCGGCGAAGATCGCCCACCAGAACGCCACGCCGATTCCCAGGACGAACAGCAGGGAAACCGGCAGCAACAGGAAAAGCGCATCCATGGCGGGACCTCAGGCCGGCTCGGCGGCCATGGCGCCCGCTTCAGGGCCGGCCACGCGCGTCAAGCGCCAGGCATTGGCGGCCACCGCCAGCGAGGACACCAGCATGGTGATCGCCGCCAGCCAGGGCTGCACCCAGCCGAACGCCGCCAGCGGCGTCATCAGCACATGCCAGACCAGGGAACCGAGCAGGTTCTGCCGGGCGATGCGGCGCGTCGCCCGATCGGCGAGCGGCGACGGGCCCGCATCCACCCTCGCGTCCGCACGCCGGCCATCCGGCTGCCCCGCCCTGTCGCGCAGCACGGCGGCGCGCCGGGCTGCCAGGGCGGCGGGCACCGACATCGACAGCGCGCAGGGACAGCTCATGACCAGCAAGGCGACCATGACCGCGACCGCCTGATCGGGCCAGGTCTGCCACCAGAACCACCCCACCGCGGCGGCCAGCAGGATCTGGATGCAGACGAACCAGAAAGCCAGCCGGTCCGCCAGGCGCAACAGCGCCGCATCCGCCGCCGGATGCTCGTCCACCGCCTGGCGGGCGCACAATTCCAGGAAGCGGGCGGTGAGCAGAAAGGCCACGAACATGGACACGGAATCGAAATAGACTTCGCCCGCATCGCGCCAGGTGGCCGACACGCTGGGGATGAAGGCCGCCAGGATGCCCAGGGCCACCGGCACGTCCATGCCGATCCGGCCCCGGCTCAGGCTGCGCCAGGCGCCCCGCCAGACCGGCCAGGCGCAATACAACACCAGCGGCACGCACAGCACCAGGCTGAGCCAGTTCATCAGCACGATGGCCTGCTCCAGCGACCGCTGTGCATCCGCCGCGCGCGCGCCATGGCGCAGATAGCCGGGGAAAGCCAGCATCATGACCTGCATCATGATCAGCCAGGCCAGTCCGGTGCGCGCCAGCATGTGCCGGCGCGAACGGCGCATGGCGTCGCTCATGTCCGGCGGAGGCGTGAAAAGAGAAGATGTGCGCATAGGGGGACTATAGCCACGCGCCGGGGCGGAAACTTTGATACAGATCAAGGCTCTTCTCCAACCCTGGGCGCAACAGGGTTTTGGGTATATAATTTGAATTGCAAATCAATTTATATGAACCGCCTGCAATGATCGCTACTTCAACGCCCCGTTCCCGTTTCGGCATCCGCTTTTCGCTCCTGGCCCGCCGCTGGCGGCGCAGGCTCGACGCGCATCTCGCGCAGGCCGGGCTCACGGACGCGACCTGGGTGCCGCTGATCCATCTGGACGAGACCGGCGGCGGCATGACGCAGAAAGACCTGGCTCTGCTGGTCGGAGTCGATGGGTCCAGCCTGGTCCGGGTGCTCGATATTCTCGAACGCCAGGGTCTGATCGAACGGCGCCGCAGCGAGACCGACGGGCGCGCCCGGCTGGTGCATCTCACGCCGGACGGCAAGCGCCGCGTGGCCGGCATCCGCCAGGAACTCGGCGCCGGCGAACGCGCCCTGCTGAGCGGCCTGTCCGAAGACGAAATCGATACCCTGTTGCGATGCTTCGATCGCATCGACGAGCGGATCGCCGCGCTTGAAAATGCGGCGCCGCCGCCCCCCCAGTCACAGGCCGCGCAACATGTCAGATAACAGCCTCCCGGCCGCCCTGCGGGCCAACCGGCGCGATGCGCTGCGCCAAGTCCTGCATGCACGCCGCTTCGAAGAAAGTCTCAGGCTGGGCACGCAGCCCTCGGTGCGCAACTCGGCGCTCGCGGGCCTGCAAGCGGCGTTGGCCACCGCCGTTTCCGTATCGCTGTTCCTGCTCTCGCCCTGGGCTCATCTGGTGGGCTTCGCCTCGCTGGGCGCGCTGGTGGCGCTGTTCGGGCGCTTCGCCCCCCGGCGCAGCCGCGCGGGCATCGTGCTGCAGTGCGCGTTCTGGCAGTCTTTCGCCGTCTTCGCCATGTCTGCGACCGCCTGGCTGGGCTGGCCGCCGGCGGCGCAGCTGACCCTGCTGGCCGTGTCCTGCGGCTTCTATCTGCTGCTCTGCTTTCGACGCCGGTTCGGCGCGCCCGGCCCGCTGATCTTCATCTTCGCGGTCGGCGCGGCGATGACGGATGCACTGGACCTGTCGCAGGTCGTCGAACGCACGCTGGCCACTGCGGGCGCCGCCCTGCTAGCCTGGCTGATCTGCGTCGCCAGCGAGGCCCTGCGCCACCCGCCTACACCTGAGCGCCCCTTTCCGAAAGACCCGGAACGGTCCCTGGGTGAACTGGGCTTCATGGCGACGCGCGTCGCCATTGCGGCGCTGATCGTCATCCTCGCCAGCCATGCCCTCGGTGCAAGCCACCCGGCCTGGGCGGCCATGGGCGCGGTCGCCGTCATGCAGGGCAGCCATCTTCACATCAGCATGCACCGCGCCCTACAGCGGATGGCCGGCACGCTGATCGGCGCAGCGATGACATGGCTGCTGCTCATCCAGCAGCCCTCGGCCTGGCCGATCATCGTTGCCCTGATGCTGCTGCAAGTACTCACCGAAATCGTGATCGGCGCGAACTACGGACTCGGGCAGGCGCTCGTCACGCCCATGGCGCTGCTGATGACCTATCTGGCCACGCCCGCCGCTGACGCAGCCATGGCGCCCGAACGAGTGGTCGATACGATACTGGGCGCGCTGGTCGGCATGGTGATCGCCGTGGCGCTCTCAAGCGCCGAGGACCGGCGGGCGCTGGCGCGCCATCATCAGTCCTCGCACCCGTGCGGCTGAATGCGCCTGCGTCTCCGCATCCTCGGCTCCCGCCGACGCTTCAATCGCGCTGTCTCGTCAGGAGCTCGCCCTCCCGGGCGCGAAAAAAGGGAAGGCGCGAGCCTTCCCAAAAGCACACCTCAGGGGGACCCCTCTTTCCCCCTGCCCTCTCGGTGATAATGCTCAGGCGACCTGCGCGGCAGGGGCCTGGTCGAACTGGGCTTCCTCGGTCGAGCCGCTGAGCGCGGTGGTCGAGGACTGGCCGCCTTCGATGGTCTGCGTGACGGCATCGAAATAACTGACACCCACTTCACGCTGGTGCTTGACGGCGGTGAAGCCCTTGTCGGCCGCGGCGAATTCCTTCTGCTGCAGTTCCACGAAGGCGCTCATCTGCGTGCGGGCGTAGCCGTGCGCCAGTTCGAACATGCTGTAGTTCAGCGCGTGGAAGCCGGCCAGCGTGATGAACTGGAACTTGTAGCCCATGGCGCCCAGCTCGCGCTGGAACTTCGCCACCGTGGCGTCGTCCAGGTTCTTCTTCCAGTTGAAGGACGGCGAGCAGTTGTAGGCCAGCATCTTGCCCGGAAACTGGCGATGGATGGCCTCGGCGAACTTGCGGGCGTATTCCAGGTTGGGCGTGGACGTTTCGCACCAGATCAGATCCGCGTACGGAGCATAGGCCAGTCCGCGCGAAATCGCCTGATCCAGGCCGGCGCGGGTGCGGTAGAAACCTTCCAGCGTGCGCTCGCCCGTCACGAAGGGGGCGTCGTTGTCATCCACGTTGCTGGTCAACAGGTCGGCGGCTTCCGCATCGGTGCGGGCCACCAGCAGGGTGGGCACATTCAGCACATCGGCCGCCAGGCGGGCGGACACCAGCTTGGCCACGGCTTCCCGGGTCGGAACCAGCACTTTGCCGCCCATGTGGCCGCATTTCTTCACGGAGGCGAGCTGGTCCTCGAAGTGCACGCCGGCGGCGCCCGCCTCGATCATGGACTTCATCAGTTCGAAGGCGTTCAGCACACCGCCGAAGCCGGCCTCGGCATCCGCCACGATGGGGGCGTAGTAGTCGATGTAGCCGTCGGCGCCCGGGTTCTTGCCTTCCATCCACTGGATCTGGTCGCAGCGGGTCAGGGAATTGTTGATGCGCTTGACCACGCTGGGCACGGAATTGGCCGGGTACAGAGACTGGTCGGGATACATTTCACCGGCGATATTGGCATCGCCCGCCACCTGCCAGCCCGACAGGTAGATGGCCTTCAAGCCGGCCTTGACCTGCTGCATGGCCTGGTTGCCGGTCAAGGCGCCCAGGGCGTTGACGTAATCTTCCGTGTGCAGCAGATCCCACAGCTTTTCCGCGCCTCGGCGGGCCAGGGTATGTTCCACCACTACCGAGCCCCGCAGACGCACGACTTCGTCCGCGCCGTAGCCCCGTTTGATGCCTTGCCAGCGGGCGTCTTCGGCCCAGCTGCGTTGCAGATTGCGCACTTCCGTTTCGCGAGAGGTCATGGTGTTGCTCCTGAGTAGGTGAAAACAAGAAACCGTTGAAAACAGTCTACGCTTATGCTGCAGTGCACACATGACTTATATCTTATATAAGACAGAAAATATTATTCTTATAATTCATCATGTTATTAATTACATTTCATGTGATGAAATAAATTTCCTGATCATGAAAAACGCGTCAATGCGGCGCAGCACGGATTTTTCACATCCCAAAACCATGCTTTCATCATGTGAAATATGGCCCGGGCAGGCAGTACAATGAGCACTGCCGCCTGGACATCCGCGCCAGCTGACGCCGGAAACGCAGCTGCCGCATCCAGCCGGCGGCCCTCGGGGCCACCGCCCGCATACCGTCACAGAATCGCCTCATGCAGCCATCTTCGCTCGAACACAGCCCGCTGGGCCGGAAATCCACCGGATCCGATCACTACGACCCCGCCCTGCTCTTCCCGATCGCCCGCACCGACACGCGAGCGGGCCTGGACCTGCCTCAGGCCCCATATGGGTCCGACATCTGGAACGCCTACGAGCTGTCATGGCTGAACGCCAAGGGGCGGCCGGTCGTTGCCATGGGGCGATTCACATTCCCCGCGGGCAGCCCGAACCTGATCGAATCGAAATCCTTCAAGCTCTACCTGAACAGCTTCAACGACGAGCGTTTCGACTATCCGGAAATCGTGCAGCAACGCCTGCAGACGGATCTCAGCCGGGCCAGCGGCAAGCCGGTCCACGTGGAGATCCTGTCGGTGCGGCCTGCATTCGAACTCAGTTGCGCCCCGCTGCGCGGCACCTGCATCGACGACCAGGACATCGAATTCATCTCCGCCGGAACCCCCACGCCGGACACCCTGGCCCTGTCGCGCCCGGCCCCCTTCGTGCGCGAAACCCTGGTATCGGAGTTGATGAAATCCAACTGCCCCGTCACCGGCCAGCCTGACTGGGCCAGCCTGCAGATCCAGTACGCCGGCCCGCGCATCGATCATGCAGGGCTGCTGCGCTACATCGTGTCATTGCGCCACCACGGCGAATTCCACGAACTGTGCGTGGAAAAGATCTATGGGGAAATCATGGCGCGCTGCGCGCCGGAAGAACTGCTGGTCTATGCCCGCTATACCCGGCGCGGCGGGCTGGACATCAATCCGTGGCGGGCCAATTTCCAGCCCAAGGACATCGGCCAGACCCGCACGCTGCGGCAGTAGGCCACAAATCGCGCTCAGGTCGCGAAGGGTGCGAACATGCGCGACCCGGCAGGGGGATCGAATGACCCGCGGGTCGCGTCACGGGACGTCCCGGCGACCGGCGCCCCCATTGGCCGCGGCCATGAAAGCATCCGCTGTGGCTCCGGGCGCCCGCGTGAGCAGGCTGACCCCGATGAACAGCGCCGCCGAAACCGGCAGCACCCACACGCCCGCCGACAGGCCCAGCGGCTGGATGCCGGTGGCGAACAGGATCAGCACGATGGCGCTGCCGCCCAGGATACTGGCCAGCGCGCCGGCCGAAGTACCCCGACGCCAGTAGAATGCGCCGATGATGGCCGGCACCACGACCGCCAGGCCGGTGGACGCCGCCACCGACAGCACCGCGATGAGATTGAGCCGGAGCTCGGCGAACAGCAGCGCCAGGACGGCGATGACGGCCAGCACCCATTTGCCGAAACGCACCTGGCGCGCCTCGTCGCGATGCTTGACGGCATGGGCATAGACGTCGCGCGAGAGCATGGACGACAAGGTCAGCATGATGGAATCGATGGTCGAAATCGCGGCGGCCAGAATGCCGATCATCACGATTTCCGCCAGGATGGGCGGCACCATGTCCGAACCCAGAAGACGCGGGGTGGCCAGATCGGGGGTGTCCAATCCGGGCAGCGCGATCCGCGCGCTGAAACCCCAGGTGACGGACACCAGGGTGTAGATCAGGCCGAAGCACAGGAAACCGATCAGCATGCGGCGCAGGGCCGACAGGTTTTTGGGCATGAACAGGCGTTGGCTGACCTGAGGATTGGACAGGCTGAAGAAAAACCAGGGCAGCGTCAGGCCCAGAAATGTGGCGAACGAGAAAAAGCCGGGGCCGGGCACCGTGAGCACGTCGCCCTCGGCTTGGCTGAGATGATCGAACATGACCCCCAATCCGCCCAGCTGATGCACCACCAGCAAGGCCACGGCCGTCGCCGACACCAGCATGAACAGCGCCTGAAGGGCGTCGGTCCACATGATGGAGCGCATGCCGGCGATATACGAGAAGACCAGCGCCACAAGGGTCGCGAATACGGTTCCGGTAGTAAAACCGATGGCGCCATGGCTCATGCCGGCCAGCAGATACCCCACCCCGGCCAGTTGCACTGCGGCGTAGGGGATGAGGAACAGGCAGTTGGTCAAGGCCATGGACACGGCGACCGGCTTGCTCTGGTAGCGGTGGCCCAGCATCTCGCTGGGCGTGATGAAGTCGTAGGCCTTGCCCACGTGCCAGAACTTCGGCCCGAAGACGGCGACCAGCGAGACCCCCACGAAATACACGATCTCGAAACCGAATGCCCCGACCCCCGCCTTGTAGGTCAGGCCGGCCAGGCCCACCAACATGAAGGCGCTGTAGGTGGTCGCGCTGTAGCTGAGCGCCGACACGAAGCCGCCAAAGCGCCGAGCGCCCAGGAAGTAGCCGGACATGCTGACCGAGCGGCCATTGGTGGACTCATCCCGCGACAGCCAGGCGACATAGATGGCGATCGCCAGATAAATCGCGACGCCGATCCAAAGCGAGGTAGTGCTCATTCGTCCCGCCCCCGCAGGTCGCGCGTGGCGACAAGATTCAGGGCGATCACCAATACGCCCACCACGGTCCAGAACAGGAAGCTGCCATACCAGGCATTGACACGGTCCAGGAACAGGTACGGGACCGCATAGCACAGGAGTGCCAGGACCCAGATGCAGGCGAGACTCAGTTTTCTAGTCATGACGGTATGGGATGGGATGGCCGATCAGCTGCGACGCTGGATTTCCGGCCAGGCTTTCTTCAGGTAATAACACATCGACCAGACCGTCAGGATGGCGGCCACGACGATCAGGATGGACCCGAGGATGCGGACGGAAACGCCATCGATAGGCTGCCAGTACAGCAGACAGGGAATGGCGACCATCTGGGCGGCGGTCTTGAATTTGCCCAGGCGGTGCACGGCGACGCTGCTGCTGGCGCCAATTTTCGCCATCCATTCGCGCAGGGCGGAAATCGTCAATTCGCGCCCGATGATGACGAGAGCGATCAAGAGATCCACCCGCCCCAGGTTGAGCAGGATCAGGAGCGCCGCCACCACCATCAGCTTGTCGGCGACCGGGTCCAGAAAGGCGCCGAAGGCCGAGGTCTGATTCCAGCGCCGGGCCAGATAGCCGTCGAACCAGTCGGTGACGGCCGCGACGATGAAGGCAATGGCCGCCGCGCTGTCGCGCCAGCCGGATGCGGTCCAGGCGTCCGGCAGATAGAACAATCCCACGAGCAGCGGGATCATGGCAATGCGCAGCCAGGTCAGGGCGATGGGAATATTGAACGGCATGATAGACGTAATACTACCCCAAGCGGATGACCCGCACGCGGTCCGGACACGGTAAATCCGGGGGATTCCGGCCAAATCGCGTGAACGGCCCGCATTCCTCAGCGCAAAGCGTGATAGATGCGCTCGGCCAACTGGCGGGAAATGCCGTCCACGCCCGCCAACTCATCGATGCTGGCGTCCACGACCCCGGAAAAGCCGCCGAAGCGCGCCAGCAGATTCTTGCGCCGGTGCTGCCCGACTCCCTCGATGTCCTCCAGGCGCGAAACATTGCGGGCTTTGGCGCGACGCGCCCGCATGCCGGTGATGGCAAAGCGGTGCGCCTCGTCGCGCACTTCCGCCACCAGCATCAAGGCGGCCGATTCCACCCCCAGCGCCACGGCCGGCCGGCCATCGACGAAGACCAGGGTCTCCAGGCCAACCTTGCGATGGTCGCCTTTTTTCACGCCCACGATGCGGCTGACGTCCAGGCCCAGTTCTTCGAACACCCGGCGGGCCACCCCCACCTGCCCTTCTCCGCCATCGATCAGCACGATGTCGGGCAAGACCACATCGCCGTCGGCCACGCGGCCGTAGCGCCGGGTCAGGGCCTGGCGCATGGCGGCATAGTCGTCCCCCGGCTCGATGCCGGCGATGTTGAAGCGGCGATACAGGGAATGCTGCATGGCGTGGTTCTTGTAGACCACGCAGGATGCCTGGGTGGCCTCGCCCGCCGTGTGGCTGATGTCGAAACATTCGATGTGCAGGGCCGCCAGGGCGGCATCGTCCGTATCCAGATCGAGCTCCACCGCCAGCGCCAGCGTGCGGGCCTCCCGTGCGCTGGATTCCGACAGGCGTTGCGCCAGCGCCATGCGGGCATTGCGCTGGGCCTGCTCCAGCCAGGTCCGGCGGGCGCCCTGGGGACGCGACAGGACGCGCACTTTGTGGCCGTGCTGTTCGGCCAGCATGGTGATCAGATCGGGATCCGGCAAGGCGTGCGAACAGACCAGGACGGGCGGCACGGGGTTGTCGGCATAGTGCTGGGCCACGAAGGCCGCCAGCACGTCTTCGGCCGGTTCATCCTGGGCCTGGGTGGGAAACAAGGGCTTGTCCCCCAGGTGGCGGCCGGCCCGCACCATGGCCAGGTTGACGCACACCCGCCCGCCCGAGATTTCCACGGCGATGATGTCGGCGCTGTCCTCGCCCACCTGCTCCATGGTCTGCTGCTGCAGCACTTTGGCCAGGGCCCGCATCTGGTCGCGCAACGCGGCCGCCTGCTCGAAATCCTGCCGTTCGGACGCCGCCATCATGCGCTGCTCGATGTCCTGCAGCACTTCGGTGGTGCGCCCTTCCAGGAAGCGGATGGCGCGCTCGACGTCGGCGCGGTAGTCCGGCAGGGAAATCTTGTTCACGCAGGGCGCCGAACAACGGCCGATCTGGTGCAGCAGGCAGGGACGCGTGCGATGCGCATAGACGCTGTCCTCGCAGGTGCGCAGCTTGAAGACCTTCTGCAGGATCTGGATGGTCTCGCGCACCGCCCAGGAATTGGGATAGGGGCCGAAGAAATGCCCCTTGCCCTGGGTGCTGCCCCGGTAGTAGACGATGCGCGGGGCTTCGTGGTCCGTGATGTGCAGATAGGGGTAGGACTTGTCATCCCGGAACAGGATGTTGTAGCGCGGCTTCAGGCGCTTGATGAGGTTGTTTTCCAGGATCAGCGCTTCGGCCTCGGTGCGCGTGACCGTCACTTCGGTGCGCGCCACCCGCGCCAGCATGTGCTCGATGCGCGGGCCGTGACCGGTCTTCTGGAAATAGGAACTGACGCGGCGCTTCAGGTCGCGGGCCTTGCCCACGTACAGGACTTCGCCCTCGGCATCGAGATGCCGGTAGACCCCCGGCAGGCGCGGCAGATCAGCCAGAAAGGTTTTCAGATCGAAAGCTTCGGGCACGGAGATACCTGGGGTCGGACAAAAGCCCCGTCCAGTCAGGAGACGGGCGGGTCGGCATCAGGCGCCGGATACGGCGCACGGCCTGGGGATCCAGAGGGCGGCCATCCAGGGCGACCAGCAGTTCGTCGGCCAGATCGGGACGGTTGCAGACCAGCACCATGTCGCAGCCGGCATCCAGGGCGGCGCGGGCGCGGGCCTGGATATCGCCCGCCACGCTGGCGCCTTCCATTGTCAGGTCATCGGAGAACACCACCCCGTCGTAGGAGAATTGTTCACGCAGGATGCCGGTCACCCAGCGGCGCGAGAAGCCGGCGGGGTCCGGCGCCACCTGGGGATAGATGACGTGAGCGGGCATGACGGCGGGCAGGACCAGATCGCCCAGCCAGCCATAAGGAGCCGCATCGGCATCCAGGATGTCGGCCAGCGAGCGGTCATCCACGGGAATGGCATGGTGGGAATCGGCGGCGACGGCACCATGACCCGGGAAATGCTTGCCGCAAGCGGCCATGCCCGCCTGGGACAGCCCCTGGATCAGGGCGCGGGCCAGCAGGGACACCACGGCGGGGTCTTCATGAAAGGCCCGGTTGCCGATCACCTGGCTGACACCGTAATCCAGGTCCAGCACAGGCGTGAAACTGAAATCCACCCCGCAGGCCCGCAGTTCGCTGGCCAGCACAAAGCCGGTTTCGGTGGCCCCGCGCAAGGCCGCCTGCGGGTCCTGTTCATACCACCGGCCCAAGGTCCGCATGGCCGGCAGCGGTGTGAAACCGTCGGTGCGGAAACGCTGCACGCGGCCGCCTTCATGGTCGACGGCGATCAGCAGGGGTTCCTGGCGGGCGGCATGGATGGCGGCGCACAAGGCCGTCAGTTGGGCCCGATCGGCAAAATTGCGGGCGAACAGAATGACGCCGCCCACCTGGGGGTGGCGCAAACGCAGCTGTTCGGCGTCGGTCAATTCCAGACCGGCGACATCCACCATGACGGGGCCTGGGGGTAAGCGATTCAACATGAAGATTCCAGTATTCCGTCTGATCAATTCGTAGATTCGGGTCCGGCGCCCGCGCCGTCCATGCCGCGTTGAAAATCCCTGCGCATGGATCAGGGTCGGCCACCGGGCGCGGCTTCCTGCCGGCCCTCGATCACGACAAAGGCGGCCACCATATCGGATTCATCGGTCATGGACACATGCGACGGCCCGAAGCGGACATCGTACCAGTCCTTCAAAGGGCCGGACAGATGGATTTCCGGCGCTCCGCCCCTGCGGTTCAGGATCTGCACCCGGGACCAGGTCATGGGCATATGGATGCCCAGGCCGATGGCCTTGGAAAAGGCTTCCTTGGCGGCAAAACGGGTAGCCAGGTACAAGATGCCGCGCCGCGGATCGCGCGCCGCGCGCCGCGCGTGCACCTGCTGCTCATCCAGCCCCAGCACACGCCGGACGAAACGATCGCCGTGCCGCGCGTAGATATGCTCGATGCGGTCCACCCGCAACAGATCCGTGCCGATGCCGGCGATAGCGGTAGAAGACATCAGGCCCCTCCAGAAAGAAGACCGGCGCCCCGTCCGGTCCGGGCAAGGCGCCGCCCAGGATGCGGCTCACAGGCGCAGGAAGTGTTCCCGGTAGTGCTTCAATTCGTTGATGGATTCCTGGATATCGGCCAGGGCTTCGTGTTTGCTGGCTTTGGTGAAGCTGCGATAGACCTCGGGCTTCCAGCGCAAGGACAATTCCTTGAGCGTGCTGACGTCCAGGTTGCGGTAATGGAAATACGCTTCCAGACGCGGCATGTATTTGACCATGAAGCGCCGATCCTGACCGATCGTATTGCCGCACATGGGCGATTTGCCGGCCGGCACCAGCGGCGCCAGGAATTCCAGCAGGATGTCCTCGACCCGGGACTCGGTCAGGGTCGAGGCCTTCACCCGTTCGACCAGGCCGCTCTTGCCATGCATGGACTGATTCCATTTGTCCATGCCATCCAACACCGCATCGTCCTGATGCACCACCAGCACCGGGGCCTGGGCGACTTCGGTCAGGTCGGGCTCGGTGACAATCAGGGCGATTTCCAGAATGCGTTCCTTTTCGGGATCCAGTCCGGACATTTCCATGTCCAGCCAGATCAGGCGCTGATCATTCGCAGCCATCACCTATAATCCTTTCAACTGAAAACCCGATTTTCGCATATTGGCCGGACGGACATGCTGACCTCCCTGTTTCTTGCCTGCCTGATCGGCGACCTGCTGATCCGCTACTGGCTGGCCCGCCGGCAAATTCGCCATGTCCTGTCCCATCGCGACACCATTCCGGCCGCGTTCTCCGGCCACATCAGCCTGCGCAGCCACCAGCGGGCGGCCGACTACACAGTCGCCCGCTGCCAGCTGTCGATGGTCGAACGCATCACCGAAGCCGCCATCCTGCTGGCCCTGACGCTGCTGGGCGGTCTGCAGGCCCTGGACATCGCCCTGGGACGCCTGATCGAACACGAACTCTGGCGCCAATTGGCGCTGGTCGGCTGCGTGCTGGCCCTGCTGGGGATCGTGGGCCTGGCGTTTTCCGCCTGGCGCACGTTCCGGCTGGAAGCCCGCTACGGCTTCAACCGCATGACACCGCGCCTGTTCATCACCGACGCCCTGAAGTTGCTGCTCATCACCCTGGTGCTGGGCGCCCCCCTGTTGGCCGCCATCCTGTGGATCATGGGGGCCACCGGCACGGATTGGGCCTGGTGGGCGTGGGGCCTCTGGGTCGCCTTCAACCTGCTGGTGCTCTGGCTGTATCCCAGCTTCATCGCGCCGGTCTTCAACCGCTTCACCCCGCTGGACGACCCCGAACTCAGCCAGCGCATCCACGCCCTGGCGCAGCGCTGCCATTTCGGCCTGTCGGGCCTGTTCGTGATGGACGGCTCGCGCCGCTCGGCGCATGGCAATGCTTACTTCACCGGCTTCGGCCGCCACCGCCGCATCGTCTTCTTCGACACCCTGCTCTCGCGCCTGAACGCCGACGAAGTCGAAGCCGTGCTGGCCCACGAGCTGGGGCATTTCGCCCACCATCACATCCTGCGGCGCATCGTGTTCAGCTTCATCACCGCGGGCATCTTCCTGCAGCTGCTGGCCTGGCTGTCGACCCAGCTGTGGTTCTACACCGGCCTGGGCATCGTGCCCCAGCTGGGCCGGCCCAACGACGGCCTGGCCCTGGTGCTGTTCATGCTGACTTTGCCGGTCTTCACGTTCTGGGCGACTCCCATCGCCAGCCTGCTGTCGCGCCGGGACGAATTCCAGGCGGACCGCTACGCGGTCCGGCAATGCGGCCCCGAACCCTTGAGCAGCGCCCTGGTCAAGCTCTACGACGACAATGCCGCCACGTTGACACCCGACCCTTTGCATTCCGCCTGGTACGACAGCCACCCCTCGGCCGCCGTGCGCATCGCTCATCTGCATCATGGCTAAGGTCGCGCTGCAGGGCCGCGTCGTCGCGGCTCACGGGCGCCACTACCGGGTGGCCATCGACCACACGGACCAATTCCGCCACTGCTATCCCCGGGGCAAGAAGGCCGGCATCGCCGTGGGCGACCGGGTGCGGATCCTGCCCGAAGGCGAACAGGAAGGCGCGATCACCGAGGTCCTGCCGCGCAGCAATCTGTTCTACCGTTCCGACGCCCAGCGCAGCAAGCTGTTCGCCGCCAATATCGACCAGCTGCTGCTGGTGCTGGCGGCCGAACCGGAATATTCCGACGATCTGCTGGGCCGCGCCCTGGTGGCGGCCGGCAGCGCCGGCATCCCGGCCCATATCGTGCTGAACAAGGCCGATCTGCCCGCCACGGCCGCCGCGCGCGCCCGGCTGGCGGTGACCGAAGCGCTTGGGGTGCCGGTGCACACGCTGAGCGCCCTGGATGCCGCCCAGGTGCACGAGCGCCTGGGGCCTGTGCTGCAAGGACGTTGCACACTGCTGCTGGGCCAGAGCGGCATGGGCAAGTCCACCCTGCTCAATGCCCTGGTGCCCGACGCCCAGGCCGCGACCCAGGCGCATTCCATCGCGCTGGGCACCGGCAAGCACACGACCACACACACCCGTCTGTACACCTTGCCGGGCGGCGGCGACTTGATCGATTCTCCCGGGTTCCAGGCCTTCGGCCTGCAGCATCTGGGGCCGCAGGACATCGAACACGGCTTCCCGGAATTCGCGCCCGCCATCGCCCAATGCCGCTTCTACAACTGCACCCACCAGCATGAACCTGGATGCGGTGTGCTGGCAGCCGTGGCCCGGGGAGAGATTTCCGCGCAGCGCCACGCGCTGTATCTGCGCATCCTGGCGGAAAACGAGGCCGCCAAGCGTTATTGATCGTCGGTGGACACGCCGGCCGACGCAGCCAGAAAATAATAGAAATTGCGGATCAGGATGGCCGTCGCCCCCCAGATGAAGTACGACTGCCAGCGCACGGAAAAATAGCAGCGGCCGTGCCCCCAGGCCGTCTGCAACTGATGCAGGCGGTGTTGGGTGGGATCCATCAGCACGCTCAGGGGCACTTCAAAGACCTCGGCGACTTCGGCCTGATCCGCCGTCACCTGAAACCCCGGCAGCAGTTCTCCCACCACCGGCGTCATGACGAAATGCGTGGTCGTCAGCAAGGCGGGCTGCACCCCCATGATCTGGACGAACTGCCGGTCCACGCCGATTTCCTCGCGGGTTTCGCGGATTGCGGCCGCCACGGCATCGGCGTCGGTGGCTTCGATGCGCCCGCCAGGAAAACTGATCTGCCCCGCGTGATCATGCAGATGCGCGGCCCGCCGGGTGAACAGGACATGCAACCCGGTGTCGCGCTGCACCAGGGGCATCAGGACGGCAGCGCGCCGCGCCTGGGCCAGGGCGGGGTTATCGGGCAGAAAGGCCTGGGCGAACAGCGGCTCGACATGCCAATCGATGGACCGCGCAAAAGCCCGACGGATATAGTCCAGCCGCAGGCAATCGGGAGGCAGGGGCGGCAGGGGGTTGCCCGGCAAAATGGGCTGGGCGGCCGGATCAAAACCCGCGGATCGTACCGGATCCGGGTAAGCAATCGGGAGCGTCATGACATCCAAAGGTAAACCGAACCGCGCATTGCTGCAACACCCGCCTGCCTGGCCCACTGAAAAGAAAACCCGCCGGCCACCGGCCCGCCGCCCATCACGCCACAGCGCGCCAAAGAAAAAGGCACCCGAGCGGGTGCCTTTCCGGACTGCGGCGCCGCCTGGATCAGGCAGACTTGCGGACCAGCTTTTCCTTGATGCGAGCAGCCTTGCCCGTACGACCGCGCAGATAGTAGAGCTTAGCACGGCGGACATCGCCACGGCGCTTGACTTCGATGGCGGCAATCTGCGGGGAATACAGTTGGAAGGTACGTTCCACGGCTTCGCCGGAGGAGATCTTGCGCACGGTGAAGGCGGAATTCAGACCCCGGTTGCGGCGGGCAATGACCACGCCTTCGTAGGCCTGGGCGCGCTTGCGCGTGCCTTCGACGACGTTCACGCTGACGACCACGGTGTCGCCCGGGCCGAATTCAGGAATGACGCGACCTTCGGTCAGGCGCGCGATTTCTTCTTGTTCAATGGTTTCGATCAGATTCACGGTAGCTCCGAAAGCATCTTGGGTACGGCTCTGAAATGAGATTGGTGCCGTAGCAGAGGATGCGGTAAACACGTGATTATATCAGAAGCCAGCCGCCACACCCAGCCACATCAGGCCCGGGATCATGGCGGCCCAGACCAGCACCATGAGGACATCGCCCGCCAGGGCCGCCAGACGGCGCCAGCCGATGCGCGCCCCGATATGCGGCCGGTGCGTCCGCTCGGCCGGGACAGCCGATGCCGCCCGCCGCCGGGCGGCCC
>NZ_JBATVG010000025.1:0-44676 GCF_049671645.1 Castellaniella sp.
CGGGCGGCCCCGCCCCCGCCGGAACGACCCGCCGGCCGACCGCCCCACGACCCGCCCGGCACCCAAGGCCCCTGCAAGGCGCCGGCTGCGTTCAAGCAGGCCCCCCCCGCCGCGCCACGCCCATCGCCTGCCCATGCCATACCCAAGCCCATTGATCCAGCCATGTCGAGTCTCCTTTGCGCCCGGCGGAAATACGCCGAAACTGTGCTTTCATCCAGTAGTCTGCATACTGTACAAAGAAACAGTATTTTGCGCAAGAAAAAAACGCCGGCCTCTCAGAGGCCGGCGCTTCGCATGCTCGAACCGGGAATTACAGATTCGGCTGGGGAGTCGTGCGCAGATACGAGCGCACTTCCTTGTAGCCCTTGGGGAATTTTTCCTTCAGCACGGCCGGGTCCTTGATGGACGGGGCGATGATGACGTCTTCGCCCGGCTTCCAGTTCACCGGGGTCGCGACGCTGTAATTGTCCGTCAGCTGGATGGAATCCAGCGCCCGCAGGATTTCATCGAAATTCCGGCCGGTGCTGGCCGGATAGGTCAGGATCAGGCGGATCTTCTTGTTCGGATCGATCACGAACACCGAGCGCACCGTGGCCGTGGTGCTGGCGTTCGGGTGGATCATGTCGTACAGCGTGGCGACCTTGCGGTCCTCGTCGGCCAGGATCGGGTACTGGACATCCGTCTTTTGCGTATCGTTGATGTCCTTGATCCAGTCGATGTGGGATTGCTTGCCATCCACCGACACGGCGATGACCTTGGCTCCGCGCTTGGCGAAGTCGCCCGACACGATGGCGGTGTAACCCAGTTCAGTGGTGCAGACCGGGGTGAAGTCGGCCGGGTGGGAAAACAGCACCCCCCAGCCATTGCCCAGCCATTCATGGAATTTGATTTTCCCCAGGGAGGATTCCTGTTCGAAATCGGGGGCGACATCGCCCAGACGCAGCGTAGCCATTGATCACTCCTGTCTCAAGTGTCTGCCGCCCGGACGACCCGGGCGACGAATTGGTTTAGACACTTAAGATTCTTGCAGAATATAGGAGGCTATTGAAATACATCTAAGTTATAACTATATCTACGACTGATGCACATAGCGATCCGCCAGGCCGCCCGCCTGGACGGCCGCCTCCAAGGCGGCGGCGCGAGGCAGCACATGCGCGGCATACTGCACCGCCGTCGCGATCTTGTTGGCGTGAAACGGGTCGGCGGACCCTGCCTGGATGGCCGCTGCCGCCGCCTGGGCGGCACGCCCCAGTTGCCAACCGGCATGGACCGTGCCCGCCAGCATCAGGCACGGCACGCTGCCCGCGAACACGCCGCGGATGTCCTCGCGGATGTGCCCCAGGATGAAACCCACGGCTGCCTCATAGGCCTGGGCGGCGCTTTCCAGGCGCTGCGCGATCAGTTCCAGGGCATCCGCGTGGCTCCCCGCCGTCGCCCGCAAGGCCGCCACAGTGGCCCGCATCCCGGCGATCTGTTCCAGCGCGACTTTGCCGCCGTCGCGCACGATCTTGCGGCCGATGAAATCATTGGCCTGGATGGCCGTGGTGCCCTCGTAGATGGGCAGAATGCGGGCATCCCGGTAATACTGGGCCGCCCCGGTTTCTTCGATGAAGCCCATGCCGCCGTGCACCTGCACACCCAGGGACGCGACCTCGACGGATGACTCCGTGGAAAACGCCTTGACGATGGGCACGCAGTATTCATAGACGGCCTTGAAATGCGCCCGTTCGGCTTCACCGACCGCATGCGCGGCCTTGTCCCGGAACCCGGCAGCCACATAGGCCACGGCCCGCGCGCCTTCGGTCAGGCCGCGCATCATGCCCAGCATGCGGGCCACGTCGGGATGGCGGGCAATCGGCACCGGACCGTCCGAGCCTTCCAGGGCATTGCCCTGGACGCGGTCGGCTGCATAGGCGGCAGCGTGCTGCAAGGCGCGCTCGGACACCGCCACGCCCTGCAGGCCTACCGCATAACGAGCGGCATTCATCATGATGAACATGTATTCCAGGCCGCGATTTTCCTCGCCGATCAAATAACCGACAGCGCCCTCGCCCACATCGCCCTTCCCCGACCCATACAGCAGCACGGCGGTCGGGCTGCCATGGATGCCCAGCTTGTGTTCCAGCGAGGCGCAGTAGACGTCATTGCGCTGGCCCAGGCTGCCGTCTTCGTTCACCAGCCGCTTGGGCACGATGAACAAGGAAATCCCCTTGACCCCCTTGGGCGCATCGGGGGTGCGGGCCAGCACCAGATGGATGATGTTCTCGGCCAGGTCATGATCCCCGTAGGTGATGAAGATCTTCTGGCCGCTGAGGCGATAACTGCCGTCATCCTGACGCACGGCGCGGGTTTTCAGCAGCGCCAGATCGGAACCCGCCTGAGGCTCGGTCAGGTTCATGGTGCCGGTCCAGCGGCCTTCCAGCAACGGCGGGATGAAACGGGATTTCTGCTCCGGCGTCCCGACCATGGACAGCGCCTCGATCACGCCATCCGTCAGCAGCGGGCACAGGGAAAACGACAAATTGCCGGCATTCAGACTCTCGGTCACCGGCGCCGAGACCAGCTTCGGCAATCCCTGGCCGCCGAATTCCGCATCATGCGGCAAGCCCTGCCAGCCACCCTGGGCAAATGCCTGGAAGGCGGCCTTGAAACCCGGAGTGGTCCGCACCTCGCCATCCTGCCACTGGGCCGGATGGGTGTCGCCCGCCCGGTTCAGCGGGGCGATCTCCTGCTCGACGAAACGGGCGTTTTCTTCCAGCACGGCATCCACGAGGTCGTCCGAGACCTCTTCAAAACCGGGCAGCGCCAGCACGCCGGACAGGTCGGCCAGCTCGCGCAGAATGAAACGGATATCCTGGGTAGGGACCTGGTATGTCATGATGATTCCTGTGTAGAGCGGCCCCCGGCGACCCGCCGGGCAGTCGGCAAGAAACGCGACGAGCCCCGCGGGGCCCGTCGCTATTCGGCGTCAGAGCGCCTTGACCAGTTCGGGCACGGCCTCGAACAGATCGGCCACCAGGCCGTAGTCCGCCACGCCGAAGATCGGCGCCTCGGCGTCCTTGTTGATGGCCACGATGACCTTGGAGTCCTTCATCCCGGCCAGGTGCTGGATGGCCCCGGAAATCCCGATGGCCACGTACAGCTGCGGCGCCACGATCTTGCCGGTCTGGCCGACCTGCCAGTCGTTGGGCGCGTAGCCCGCGTCCACCGCCGCGCGCGAAGCGCCCAGCGCGGCGCCCAGCTTGTCGGCCAGCGGATCCAGGATCTTGAAGTTTTCCGCGCTGCCCAGGCCCCGGCCGCCCGACACCACGACCGATGCCGCCGTCAGGTCGGGCCGGTCGCTCTTGGCCAGTTCCCGGCCCACGAAGGACGATTTGCCCGAGTCGGCCACCGCATCCACGGATTCGACCGCTGCGCTGCCGCCTTCGGCCGAAGCCGGATCAAACCCCGTCGTGCGCACGGTGATGACCTTTTTCGCGTCGGACGACTGCACCGTCGCCAGCGCATTGCCGGCATAGATCGGACGCACGAAGGTGTCGGCCGATTCCACGGCGACGATGTCGGAGATCTGCGCCACGTCGAGCTTGGCCGCCACGCGCGGGGCGACGTTCTTGCCCGAGGCGGTCGCCGCGAACAGGATGTGGCTGTAGTCGCCGGCGAGGGCCAGCACCTGGGCGGCCAGGTTCTCGGCCAGCGCATCGGCCAGGGCCGCGCCATCAGCCAGCAGGACCTTGGCCACGCCAGCCGTCCGGGCCGCCTCCTGGGCCACGGCCTGGGCGCCGGAACCGGCCACCAGCACGTGCACATCGCCCCCCAGCGCCGCAGCCGCCGTCACGACGTTGCGGGTCGCACCGCCCAGCTGGGCGTTGTCATGTTCAGCAATAACCAGAATGCTCATTCAGACCACCTTCGCTTCGTTTTTCAGTTTGTCCACCAGGGCCGCCACATCGGGCACGACCACGCCGGCCGAGCGGCTGGGCGGTTCCGCGACTTTCAAGGTCTTCAGGCGCGGCGCGGGATCGACGTTCAGATCGGCCGGCGACACGGTGTCCAGCGGCTTTTTCTTGGCCTTCATGATGTTGGGCAGCGTCACGTAGCGCGGCTCGTTCAGGCGCAGATCGGTCGTGATGACGGCCGGCAGCGCCAGGCTGATGGTTTCCAGGCCGCCGTCGACCTCGCGCGTGACCTGGACACGATCGCCCTGGACCTCGACCTGGCTGGCGTTGGTGGCTTGCGGCCAATCCAGCAGGGCGGCCAGCATCTGGCCGGTCTGGTTGGCATCGTCGTCGATGGCCTGCTTGCCCAGCACGATCAGCTGCGGCTGTTCCTTGTGCGCCAGCGCAGCCAGTATCTTGGCCACGGCCAGGGGCTGCAGTTCGACATCGGTCTGCACCAGGATGCCGCGATCGGCGCCGATCGCCATGGCGGTGCGCAGGGTCTCCTGACATTGCGCCACCCCGCAGGACACAGCCACGACCTCTGTGGCTACGCCCTTTTCCTTCAGGCGGGTGGCTTCCTCGACGGCGATTTCGTCGAACGGATTCATGGACATTTTGACGTTGGCGATGTCCACGCCAGTGTGATCAGATTTCACGCGAACCTTGACGTTAAAGTCAACAACGCGCTTGACCGGTACCAGGACCTTCATCGAGCTAACTCCAGAATGGAAAGAAAAGAGAATGCATGCGCCACAAACGGCAGAAATCCCGGTGCGACACGGATATCAGTACCCCCCCAGCGCCCGCACGTGCGCCACGACGCTGCGCCCCAGGGCGGAAAGATCGTAACCGCCCTCCAGGAAGCTGACAATCCGCCCCTGGGCGAATTCGTCCGCCACCTCGACCAGGCGTTCGGTGATCCAGGCGTAGTCCGCCTCGACCAGTTTCAGGCTGCCCATGTCGTCTTCCCGATGGGCATCGAATCCTGCGGATACCAGGATCAGTTCCGGCTGAAAGCGGCGCAGAGCCGGCAGCCAATGCTGCATGGCCAGATCGCGTACTACCTTACCATCTGAATAGGCATCCACGGGAATGTTGATCATATTGGCCCCTGGATGGTCCTGGCGCGTGTTGGGAAACAGCGGGTACTGGTAGAAGCTGCACATCATGACACGATCTTCGTTCAGGAAGGCTTCTTCGGTGCCGTTGCCATGATGCACGTCGAAATCGACGATGGCGATGCGCTGCAGCCCATGGCGATCCAGGGCATAGCGGGCCGCCACGGCGATATTGTTGAAAAAGCAGAAACCCAGCGCCTGGCCCGGCCGGGCATGATGCCCAGGCGGCCGGATGGCGCAAAACGCCGTCTGCGCCCGGCCCGCCAGGATTTCATCCAGCGCGGTCAGCCCCGCGCCCGCCGCGGCCCATGCCGCCTGCAGGGTTTCCGGGTTCATGATCGTATCGGGATCGACCGGGAAATACCCATGAGCCGGCGCATGCTGCCGCAAAAAGGCCAGATATTCCGGGGTATGCACCCGCAGCACGTCATCGGGCGTCGCCGGGCGGGCCTGCTGTTGGGACAGGAAATCCATCAGGCCGCTGGCGACCAGCTGGTCGGCCACCGCATCGAGGCGCTGAGGGGATTCCGGGTGCCATGCACCCATTTCATGCAGGCGGCAGGCTGGGTGAGTAATATAGAGCGTCTCCATAAGGGCGATTATGTTCAGACCAACCCGTATTTTGCAAGTTGCCGTAGCGTCGCTATTTTTATCCGGCTGCGCCAGCAGCAACGGCGGTCACACCGTATCAGACACTGGCAGCGCCATAAATCAAACGACTGTTTCAAACGATCGTATTAATTCTAGCAGAAGCCGGGGCGCGCTCCAAGACGCATCGACGCCCGGTGATTTTCTCGGTCCCGATGGGCAACTGCAACCCGAACTGGAGGCCTTCGCCCGCCAGACGGCCCAGGCCCAGGGCGTCCCGCCCAGCCAGGTCGAAGCCCTGCTGAAGACCGCCAAATACAATGCCACGGCGGTCCGTCTGATGACGCCGCCCGCTCGCCAGGGCCGTATCCGGCGCGCCTGGTTCAGCTACCGACAACGGCATGTAGACCCCATCCGCATCCGCCGAGGAACCGCCTTCTGGGAGGCTCATCGCCGAACACTGGACCAGACCAGCGCCCGCACCGGCGTCCCTGCCTCAATCATAGTGGCCATCATCGGCATTGAAACGGTCTATGGCCAGTACACCGGCGACCATCGGGTGCTGGACACCCTGACCACACTGGGGTTCCGCTACCCCGATCCATCCCGCCCCGAACGCCAGGCCATGTTCCGCGAGCAGCTGGCCGACCTGATTCTGCTGGATCACCAGGGGAAACTGGATGCCTACACCGTCGAAGGCTCTTTCGCCGGCGCCATGGGGCTGCCGCAATTCATGCCCGGCAGCCTGATGCGCTACGCAGTGGACGGCAACGGAGACGGCCGGGTGGACCTGGCGGGCAACACGGACGATGCCATCGCATCGGTGGGCAATTTCCTCAAGGAACACGGCTGGGTGCGCGACGTGCCGGTGTTCGCGCCGGTCAGGCTGCCGGCCGATGCCTCCCGGCTGGTGCAGGACGGTCTGACGCCTCTCAGCGATTGGCCCCGCCTGAAGGCGGCCGGCGCCCAGGCGCTGCCGGGCAGCGGCACACGCTGGCAGACTCAGCCTCTGGGGGTGATCGACCTGCAGGATGAAATCCGGGGCACGCACGAATACCGCACGGCCACGCCCAATTTCTTTGCCATCACCCACTACAACCGCAGCTATTTCTACGCGACCTCCGTCGCCGATCTGGCCCGCGAAATCCAGGACAGGACAGGCTTCTGAAGCCCGGCCGCCCGGCACCGGGCAGCCCCGGCCGGGCGGGTCCCGGCGCGCTGGCCGATCAACCCGCGCAGGGCACTAGCCGAACACCCCGGTGGACAGGTAGCGATCGCCCCGGTCGCAGACGATGAACACGATCGTGGCGTCGCGCACCGTGGCGGCGACTCGCAAAGCGGCCACGGCGGCCCCGGCTGATGAAATCCCGCCGAAGATGCCTTCCTCGGCGGCCAGCCGGCGGGCCATGGATTCGGCCTGGTCCTGAGTGATGGGCTCGAAGGCGTCAACCTGCGCGGGATGGTAGATGCTGGGCTGATAGGCTTCCGGCCACTTGCGGATGCCCGGGATATGAGCGCCGTCAGCCGGCTGAGCCCCGATCACCTGGACCGCCGGATTGCGGGATCGCAGGTAGCCGCCCACGCCCATGATGGTGCCGGTCGTCCCCATGGCGCTGACGAAATGCGTGACCTGGCCGTCGGTCTGCTCCCAGATTTCCGGGCCGGTGGTCTCGCGGTGCGCCCGGGGGTTGTCTTCGTTGGAAAACTGATCCAGCACGAAGCCCTGGCCTTCGGATTGCATCCGCAGCGCTTCGTCCCGGGCATATTCCATGCCGCCCTTGTCGGACGGGGTCAGGATCAGCTTGGCCCCGTAGGCCGTCATGGCGGCGCAGCGTTCCTGGGAGGAGTTGTCGGGCATCAGCAAAATCATGCGGTAGCCGCGCACCGCGGCCGCCATGGCCAGCGCGATACCCGTATTGCCGCTGGTGGCCTCGATCAGCGTGTCGCCCGGCCGGATGTCGCCGCGCAGTTCCGCCTGGCGGATCATGCTGAGGGCGGCCCTGTCCTTCACCGAACCCGCAGGATTGTTGCCTTCGAGTTTGGCCAGGATGACGTTGCCGCGCGAGGCGCCGGCCTCCCCAGGCAAGCGCTGCAAGCGCACCAGAGGTGTGGAGCCGACGATGTCTTCGATAGTGGGGTAGGTTTTCATGCTCGAAATCATACACCCGCCCCAGGCCGCTCACGACGCATGCCTGGGCTGGGAATAAGCTTATGCCGCCGACGCCGGATAGCCGCATTCCGGCGTCGGCACGGCAGCGTCGATCGCGATCCGCGCGGCTGCTCAGCGTTTCGGCGCAGGCGCCCGGCCCGTGGCGAGACCGGGCGCCGAACCCGCCGCGCCGGCCGGATGCGCGGCCTTGGCCGCCTGAGAGGCCGACGCCCCCTGCCCGGACAACCGGGTTCCTCCGCCATCGATGGTCAGCCCGGCGGACTGCAGCGCCTGGGCGCGGCGCGGGCCGATGCCGCGCACACGATCCGACAAATCGGCAAAGGACAGATAACGCCCGCCCCGGACGCGCTCATCCAGGATGATCTGCGCCGTCTTGGGCCCGATGCCGCGGATGCCTCGCAGCTGGTCCAGGGTGGCGGTATTCAGGTCCACGGCGCCGGCGGCGCCGGCCCAGGTCAGCGCCGCCAGGCTGGCGGCCCGCAGCACGCGCGATACGCGCGGCGCGGAGGGCAGACGCATCCGCCGTCGACGGACCGGCAAGACGGCCGCGCCCGTCAGGGCCAAGGGCTGGGCCACGGTGCTGTGCAGGAAGGGGTTCATGGCAGGACTCCTGAAAAGAGAGGGATGTCCGGCCATGATGCCGCAGGCGGGCGTGGCGCAGGGACGGGCTTGATTGGTTTTGTCATACGCCAAAAACACGCCCCCCGAAACCGTCAGACCCGCAACTGGCCCCCGTCCAGCAAGCGCCGCGCATAGTCGCTGACGCCGGTCTGCACATCGCAGAAAGCGCGGGCATAGCCGGCGGCCCGCAACTGGGTCAGGTCGGCCTGGGTATGGCTCTGATAACGGCCTTTCAGGTCATCCGGAAAGGTCACGTAGCGCAATTGTCCGCCACCCACGAGTTCTTCCAGCGGCAGGGCCAGCTGTCCCTGGCGCACCCGCAGACTGTTGACGACGGTCTGCGCCACGTCGTTGAAAGGCTGCGCGCGCCCCGTCCCGCAATTGAAAATGCCCGAGACATCCGGGTGGTCCAGGAAATGCAGATTGACGTCCACCACGTCGTCGATATAGACGAAATCGCGCTGCTGGCCGCCATCCGGATAACCATCCCAGCCGCCGAACAGACGCACGTGGCCCTGGTCGACATATTGATTCATGTTGTGGAATGCCACGGAAGCCATACGGCCCTTGTGCTGCTCATGCGGGCCGTAGACATTGAAATAGCGCAGCCCCACGACCTGCGCCGTGAGGGTATCCATGCGGCGACGCAGCACCTGATCGAACAGCAGCTTGGAATAGCCGTAGACGTTCAGCGGAGATTCGTGGGCGGGGTCTTCAACGTAGCGCGGACCCGCGCCATACACGGCAGCCGACGAAGCATACAGGAACGGGACCTCGCGGGCCTGACAGTATTCGAACAATTCCAGCGTCACGCGGAAATTGTTGTCCATCATGAAGTGGCCATTGCGTTCCGTCGTGTCCGAACAGGCCCCCTGGTGGAATACCGCGTCCGGGCGCGGCAGCTCTCCGGCCAGCACGCGGCTGCGGAATTCATCTTTATGCAGGTAATCGGCGATCCGCAGATCGACCAGATTGCGGAATTTATCCCCATCCGTCAGGTCGTCGACCGCCAGGATGTCCTCGACCCCGCGGGCATTCAGGCCCCGCACCAGATTGCTGCCGATGAAGCCGGCGGCGCCCGTTACCACGATCATGATGACAACTCCTCTGCGGTCACGATGGATGTGCCCAGTTTACCTACAACGATGCCCCCGGCCCGATTGGCCCAGGCCATGGCGTCGTACCAGCCCAATCCGGCGGCCCGCATGACCGCCAGGGTGGCCAGCACGGTATCGCCGGCGCCCGAAACGTCGAAAACCTCGTGCGCCTGGGCGTCCACATGCTGGCGGCCCGCGTCCGTGTAGAGCGTCATGCCTTGTTCGGATCGCGTGATCAGCAGGGCCTCCAGCGCCAGCTCCCGGCGCAGGGCCTGGGCGCGGTCGGTGAGATCGTCTTCGGAATCCCAGCGGCCCACGGCATCCTGCATCTCGCTGCGGTTGGGCGTGACCAGGGTCGCGCCCACATAGCGCTTGTAGCGATGGCCCTTGGGATCGACCAGCACCGGCACCCCGGCATCCCGGGCCATGCGGATGAGGGTTTCCACCTGCCCCAGGGCGCCCTTGGCGTAATCGGACAGCACCAGCAGATCGTAATCCGCCAGGCCGGCCCGCAAGCCGGCCTCCAGGCCCTGCAGCGCGCTCGCGCCCGGGCCCTGTTCGAAATCCACCCGCAACAGCTGCTGCTGGCGGCCCAGCACCCGCATCTTCAGCGTGGTGTCCATGCCGTCCGCATCTTCAACCAGATTGTCCCGGATACCGGCGTCGCGGATCAGGGACCGGACCCGCGCCCCGGCTTCGTCGGCGCCGATGATGCCCAGCAGACCGACCTGAGCCCCCAGGGCGGCAATGTTGCGGGCGACGTTGGCCGCGCCCCCCAGGCGATCTTCGCGACGAGCGACGCGCACCACCGGCACGGGCGCTTCGGGGGAAATGCGGTCCACCTCGCCAAACCAGTAGCGATCCAGCATGATGTCGCCGACCACCAGGATCCGGGCCGCGCGCGCGGCCGACTCAGGAAAAGACATCATCGGATTTCCTCCAGGCGGCGGGGCCGGTAGGTTTCCCAGGCGTTGCATCCCGGGCACTGCCAGTAATACCGGCGAGCCTCGAAGCCGCACTGGCTGCACGCGTAGCGGTCCAGGCGCTGAGTATGTTTATGAATCAGGCTGCGCAACAGGCCCAGGTCGGCCCCGGGCACCAGCCGGTGACCGGCCGCCGGTTCGCCTTCCTGGGACAACTCGACTTCCAGCAGGCGGTCCAGACCCAGCAAGGAAGGACGCGCGCGCAAGGCTTCCCGGGCAAATGCCCAGGCGGGATCGGCGCCATCCTGCGTGCGCAAGGCGCGGAAAACGACATTGAACAGATCCAGGGTGGGCACACGGGCATACTGCGTCCGCAGCAGGGTCAGGCCCTCGGCCCCCCGGCCCAGGGCGGTATAGCAGGCGAGCAGCGGCCCGGCCACCAGCCCCGCATAGTCGGGGGCGGCGTCCAGCACTTCCTGCAGATACGCCCTCTGGGATTCCAGATCGCCGCGCCGCGCCGCCCACTGCGCCCGCAGCAAGCGCACCCGGGTTTCGGACGCTGGCGTCGTGCCATTCTGGCGCACGGCATGGTCCGCGGCATCCAGCGCCTGGGCGGCCGCGTCGAAATCAATGGGATCGGCCTCGAGCAGCGCCTGAGCGCGCTCGCAATGGTAATGGGCCAATTGCGGCACCGGCTCGTCCACACGGCTGCGCAACTGCTGGACTGCATCGATGGCCCTGGGCCAATCGTGTTCGGACTCGTAGATGCGGATCAGAGCGCGGATGGCTTCCTGGGCATGCCGGGTATGGATAATGGCCTGAAAGCCCTGTTCGGCGCGGTCCAGCAGCCCCGCCTTGAGGAAATCCTGGGCAAGTTCCAACTGGGCGTTTTCCCGATCGGCCAGTTGCAGGTCTTCGCGGGCCAGGAGGCTCTGATGGACGCGGATGGCGCGCTCGATCTCGCCCCTGCGGCGAAACAGGCTGCCCAGGGCGAAATGCAATTCGGTGGTTTCAGGGTCGAGCTTGGCGACCTCGATGAAGGCATCGATGGCGCGGTCGGGCTCTTCATTGAGCAGGAAATTCAAGCCCTTGAAATACGAGTCCGGCAAGGCGCGGGTTTCCGACAGCATCTGCCGGAAATCGAAACGCGCAGCCAGCCAGCCCAGTCCGAACAGGACAGGGACGATGATCAGCCACCAGGGTTCAAAATCCACGAGGCCCCCGATCAGAGAGGCGCCAGCGGCGCCACAGTTTCAGGGATCAGCGGCCCGGGCCCCGGTTGCGGATGCGCCAAGGAATCCTGCGCCCGCGACAATTCACGCCGCAGGCGATTGATCTCGCGGCGCCGGCGCAGCACGGCTGAAAACGCCACCAGCAGGCCAAAGGCCACCCCCAGGACGAAGGCGACCAGCATCACCACGATCAGCGGAACCTGATGCAGCACCCGGTCGGCAAAAAAGCCCACGTCCACCGGCGCCGTGTTTTTCAGGGCGAACAAAAGCACGATGATGAAAATCACCAGGCGCAGCAACCACACCAGATAGCGCATATGCCAAGCTCCTTGAAAGGGAATGCCGATATTGTAAAGGGAAAAGGTATGTGGACCCCCACGCTGCGCGGGCTCGCGCCTGCTTGCTGTCCACCCGAGGGAGCCCTTTTGCCTTGGGGCGGCCCGGAGGCAAAAGAAAAGCGGCCCGGAGGCCGCTTTGAATTCATCCGGTGAGGGATTCATTCATTGAAGTACTGCATCTGATACAAGTCCGTCACAGTGGCGGGCTCCTCGGCATCGGGGGCGGTCGGCCCCTGATCCACGCGCTCGCGCAATTCCTTGCCAGGCTTGAAGTGCGGCACCAGCTTGGCCGGCACCAGCACTTTCTCACCCGATTTCGGATTGCGTCCGACACGCGGCTGGCGTTGCGACAGCGAGAAGCTGCCGAAGCCGCGGATTTCGATGCGCTGACCCTGGGCCAGCGCATCGGCCATCGCGTCCAACACCGTCTTGACCGCCAGGTCCATGTCGCGGATCGCCAATTGAGGATAGCGACCCGCCAACATGGTGATGAGCTCGGACTTGGTCAGGCCAGGCATTAGTTGTCGCGCTGCTGGTCGAGCTTGGCCTTCAGCAAGGCGCCCAGGTTGGTGGTGCCCGACGACGCGCTGGCTTCGGTCATGCGCTGGATGGTGTCAGCCGTTTCCGCGTTGTCGCGAGCCTTGATCGACAGCTGGATCGAACGCGCCTTGCGGTCAACGTTGATGATCATGGTTTCGACCTGGTCGCCAGCGTGCAGCACCGTGGTGGCGTCTTCGACGCGACCGGCGGAGATTTCAGAGGCGCGCAGGTAGCCATCGACGTCCACGGACAAGGTCACGACGGCGCCCTTGGGCTCGACGGACTTGATCGTGCCGGTCAGGACGGCGCCCTTGTCGTAGGTGGCCACGAAGTTGTTGAACGGATCGCCTTCCAGTTGCTTGACGCCCAGGGAGATGCGTTCCTTGTCGGTGTCGATGCCCAGAACCACGGCGTCGAGCTCGTCGCCCTTCTTGAAGTTGCGCACGGCTTCTTCGCCGGTTTCGGTCCAGGAAATGTCGGACAGGTGAACCAGGCCATCGATGCCGCCGGGCAGACCGACGAACACGCCGAAGTCGGTGATGGACTTGATCGCGCCGTGAACCTTGTCGCCACGCTTGAAGTTGGAGGCGAAATCTTCCCAGGGATTCGGGCGGCACTGCTTCATGCCCAGCGAGATGCGGCGACGGTCTTCGTCGATTTCCAGGACCATGACTTCGACTTCTTCGCCCAGGGTCACGACCTTGCGCGGATCGACGTTCTTGTTGGTCCAGTCCATTTCGGACACGTGCACCAGGCCTTCGATGCCGGCTTCGACTTCAACAAACGCACCGTAGTCGGTCAGGTTCGTGACCTTGCCGAACAGGCGGGTGCCTTGCGGGTAGCGACGGCCCAGGCCGATCCAGGGATCTTCGCCCAGTTGCTTGACGCCCAGCGAGACGCGCTGCTTTTCCTGGTCGAACTTGAGGACCTTGGCTTCGATTTCCTGGCCCACGGACAGGACTTCGGAGGGGTGACGGACACGGCGCCAGGCCATGTCGGTGATGTGCAGCAGGCCGTCGATACCGCCCAGATCCACGAACGCGCCGTAGTCGGTGATGTTCTTGACGATACCCTTGATGATGGCGCCTTCGTGCAGGTTTTCCAGCAGCTTTTCGCGCTCTTCACCCATGCTGGCTTCGAGCACGGCACGGCGCGACAGCACGACGTTGTTGCGCTTGCGGTCGAGCTTGATGACCTTGAATTCCAGGGTCTTGCCTTCATAAGGCGTGGTGTCCTTGACGGGACGCAGGTCGACCAGCGAACCCGGCAGGAAGGCGCGGATGCCGTTGGTCATGACCGTCAGGCCGCCCTTGACCTTGCCGGTAATGGTGCCGTTGACCAGTTCGCCGGATTCCAGAGCCTGTTCGAGCTGCAGCCAGGCCGACAGGCGCTTGGCGCGGTCGCGCGACAGAATGGTGTCGCCGTAGCCGTTTTCCAGGGAATCGATGGCCACGGACACGAAATCGCCGTCCTGGACTTCGAGCTCGCCCTGATCGTTCAGGAATTCTTCCAGAGGAATGTAGGCTTCGGATTTCAGGCCTGCATTGACCACGACGAAATTGTGGTCGACGCGCACGACTTCGGCCGAAATGACCTCGCCGGAGCGCATGTTCTGATCTTTGATGCTAGCGGCAAACAGATCGGCAAAGCTTTCGCCGCCCAATGCGGCTTCGGTGGTAAGGGTGGACATGAACTATTGATCCATATGCCCCGAAGGGCAATCATGACACGCCAGGACGAACCCGGCGGAGTGAACAAAAATCCTGCAGGACGGCGGCCGGAAACCCGGTCATGCCCGTCAGGCAGGCCCATGCGCCGATCCCAGCTTGCGCCAGAGATCCAGCACCTGATCGACGACCTGATCCACCCCGACATGGGATGAATCGATCGTCACAGCGTCTGCAGCCGCAACAAGCGGCGCATGCGCCCGATCACGATCACGCGCATCGCGCAACCGCAGATCATTCAAAAGGTCGTCTAGATTAGCAGAAATTCCCTTGTCCCTCAACTGCTTATGGCGCCTTTCGGCCCGCACATCCACAGCGGCATCCAGAAATATTTTCAGAGGCGCATCGGGAAAAATAACGGTGCCCATGTCGCGGCCATCGGCCACCAGCCCCGGCGCACGGCGAAAGTCGCGCTGGCGCGCCAGCAGCGCCGCGCGCACGGCGGGCAAGGCTGCGACTTTCGAGGCCAGATTGCCGATGGCTTCCTGGCGGATGATCTGCGTGACATCCCGGCCATCCAGGCGGATGACGCCGGCGCTGAACTGCGCATCGAGCCGGCGGGCGAGTTGGGCCGCCTGCGATTCATCGCCGCCATCCCCCCCGGCCTGCCGCACCGCCAGCGCGGTCAGGCGGTACAACGCCCCGCTATCCAGGGCATGCCAGCCCAGATGGTCGGCCACCCGCTGAGCGATGGTGCCTTTGCCCGACGCGGTCGGCCCGTCGATGGTGATGACGGGAACGACGCATGCGTCCCGCCCGGAGGAAGTGGATGTCATCGGTCGCCTCAAGCCCGCAGCAGATGCTGGAAATCCTGGAAATAGGCCGGGTAGGTCTTGGCCACGCAGTCCGGGTCCAGAATCGTGACCGGCACGGGACCGAAGGCCGCCAGCGAAAAACACATGGCCATCCGGTGGTCGTCATAGGTGCCGATGCGGGCTGCGCGCCACTGATCCGCCGCCAGCGGATGGACCGTCAGGCTGTCGGCATCGGAGTCCACCTGCGCCCCCAAGCGCGCCAGTTCGGCGTGCATGGCGGCGATCCGGTCGGTTTCCTTGACCCGCCAGCTGGCGATATTGCGTAAACGGCACGGCCCGTCGGCATACAGGGCCAGCACGGCGGCCGTCATGGCGGCATCGGGAATCAGGTTGAAGTCGCGGTCGAAGGCCCGCAGGCGTTCGCCACGGGCCACGACCGGCCCCTGCACGACGAGCGCGTCGGCTTCGCGGCGCACATCCGCGCCCAGATCCTGGACCACGTCGGCAAAGGCCAGATCGCCCTGGATACTGTCGGCGCCCACCCCCTGGATGCGGATGGGCCCTCCGGCAATGGCCCCCAGACCCAGGAAATAAGAGGCGGACGAGGCATCGCCTTCGACGGCATAGCGGCCGGGGCTGCGATAGCGCGCCTGGGCCGGGATGGTGAACCGTTCCCAGCCGTCGCGCCGCACCACCACGCCGAAGCGAGCCATCAGGTTCAGTGTGATCAGGATGTAGGGCTTGGAGATCAGGGGGCCGTCCAGTTCGATGACCACATCCCGCCCCACCCGGCCGGCCGCGATCGGAGCCGCCATCAGCAAAGCGGTCAGGAACTGACTGGACACCGAGCCCCGCACCCGGATGGGCTGATCCAGATGCAGGCGGCCCTGCCCGATGCGCAGCGGCGGGTAGCCCTCACGGGCTTCGTAGGCCAGCTCGCACCCAAGACCCTGCAAGGCATCGACCAGGTCGCCGATGGGCCGCTCGTGCATGCGCGGCACGCCCGACAATCGGTAATCGCCTCCCATCACGGCCAGGGCGGCGGTCAGCGGCCGGAATGCCGTGCCGGCATTGCCCAGGAACAGATCGGCAGCGCGCTGCGGCCAGGCGGCCGCGCCCGCGACGCGCACCTGTCCGGCGCCGTCGTCCTGCACCTCCACCCCCAATGACCGCAGGGCGTCCTTCATGACCCGGGTGTCGTCGGAATCCAGCAGGCCGGTCAGCGTCGTCTCGCCCTCGGCCAGCGCCGCCAGCAGCAGCGCCCGATTGGAAATGCTTTTGGAGCCCGGCAGGGTCACGGCGCCCTGCGCCCTCACGGAGGGCGGCAAGGACAGGAAAGGCGTGCGGTCAGTCATGGCGTCGGATTGCGCCCGCCCCAGAACCGGCGAGCCAGCGCCGATTGTTCGAGCAGGGTTTCAAGGGTTTCAGGGTGGGTGTCGTCGTCCAAGGCGGAACGCCAGAGATCCAGCATCCGGGCGAAATCGTCGAGCTCCTGCAGGACGGCGGTGCGATTGGAAAAAAAGATGTCGCGCCAGACCTCGGGGGAACCCGCCGCAATCCGGGTGAAATCCCGAAAGCCGGTGCCCGCCAGGCTGAGGCGGGTATCGGCATCGTCGGCCCGCACGACCTGGGTCATGAAGGCCGCCGCCAGGAAATGCGGCAGATGGCTGACGCAGCCCAGCGCCCGATCGTGCGCGGCAGGATCCATCAACTGGACCCGGGCGCCGGTGGCTTCCCAGATGCGGATCAGACTGTGCAGGACGGCGCCAGGCGTCTCTTCGAATGGCGTCAGCACGACCTTCCGGCCATGGTACAGCAGGGGATCGGCGGCTTCCGGCCCGGTCATCTCGGAGCCGGCAATCGGGTGCCCGGGAATGAACTGCGCGCAGCGATCGCCCAGGACATCCTGCGCCAGGCGCGCCACGTCGGACTTGGTGCTGCCAGCGTCCGTCACCAGGGTCCGCGCCCGCAGGCGCGGCGCCAGTGTCTCCAGGATACCGGCCATCGCCCCCACGGGGGTTGCCAGGAAAATCAGATCGGCCTGGGCGGCCGCCTGTTCCAATGTGGCGATCTCGTCGATCAGGCCCAGTTCGCGGGCCCGCTGCAGAGACGACGGCTGACGCCCCACCCCCAGCACGCGCCCCACCTGCCCTACCCGGCGCAAAGCGGCTGCGAACGAGCCGCCGATCAGGCCGGTGCCCACCACGGCCAGCACCGGCACCAGAGGGTCGGGAACGCTGCTCATGGCTGCAGGATATCGGTCAGCGCCTGAATGAAACGGGTATTTTCCTGAGGCAGGCCGATGGTGACACGCAAATGCTGGGGCAAGCCATCGCCCGCCACCGGACGCACGATGATGCCCCGGCGCAGCAATTCGCGATGCACCCGGGCGGCATCACCGACCTCGACCAGGACAAAATTACTGTGGCTGGGCACGTAATCCAGGCCCAGCGCCGCAAAGGCATCCTGCAACTGGGAGCGGCCATCGCGGTTCAGGGCGTAAGTCCGGGCCAGGAAATCCGTATCCGCCAGCGCCACCCGGGCGGCCAGTTGGGCCAGGGCATTGACATTGAAGGGCTGGCGCACACGATTCAGCAGGTCCGTCAACGCCGGCTGAGCCAGGGCATAGCCCACCCGCAGTCCCGCCAGGCCATAGGCCTTGGAAAAGGTGCGGGTCACGATCAGGTTGGGATATTCCTCGACCCAGCGGGCGCTGTCGACGCGCTCGTCGGGATCCAGGTAATCGTCGTAGGCCTCGTCCAGCAGGACAGTGACGCGATCCCCATGACGATCCCGGACGGCATCCAGGAAGGTCCTGACCTGGGCCGGCGGCACATGCGTGCCGGTGGGATTGTTGGGGTTGGCGATGAACACCAGCCGGGTATCGTCGGCGATGGCGCCGAGCATGGCCGGCAGGTCGTGCCCGTAATCGCGGGCGGGGACCTGGATATGGCGCGCGCCCCGGGCCTGGGTGCTCAGGCGGTACACCGTAAAGGCGTGCGCCGCGTACACGGCGGACGTGCCCTCGTCCAGCAAAGCCAGCGAGGCCAGTTCCAGCAAGTCGTTGGAACCATTGCCCAAGGTGATCCAGGCGGGCGGCACGCCGTGATGGGCGGCCAGGGCGGCCTTCAGGTCGAAGCCGTTGGGGTCGGGATAGCGTCCCTGCAGACTGCCCGCCGCCTGGCTGAGAGCCCCGCGCACGCGACCGGAACAGCCCAGCGGGTTTTCATTGGATGCCAGTTTGATGATGCCGGCCGGATCGAGGTCGAATTCGCGGGCCAGTTCTTCGATGGGCTTGCCGGGCTGATACGGTGCAATCGCCCGGACGTGTTCCGGAGCCAGGGGCTGAATCATGACGGAGTTACCTCATTGCCGGGGATAGGAGCCCAGGATCTTGAAAAAGGCCACCTGCTGGCGCAATTCGGCCAGGGCCTGGCGCACAGGTTCGTCCTGGTGATGCCCCAGCAGATCCACATAAAAATAGTATTCCCACTGACCGGTGCGGGCCGGCCGGGATTCGAAGCGGGTCATGGACACGTCGTGGCGCGACAGCGGCGCCAGCATCTCGTAGACCGCGCCGGCGCGATTGGGCACCGCCAGGATCAGGCTGGTCTTGTCACGGCCGGTCGGCCCGGCGTCCCGCGCTCCGACCGCCACGAAGCGGGTCTGGTTCTGGGGATCGTCCTGGATGCCGCTGGCCACGGCGCTCAAGCCCCAGGCGGCGGCTGCCGCGTCCCCTGCGATGGCCGCACAGGAAGGGTCCTCGGCAGCCATGCGGGCCGCCTGCGCATTGCTGGCGACCGGCAGGCGTTCCAGCCCCGGGTGGTTGCGGCTCAGCCAGGCCTGGCACTGCGCCAGGGCCTGGGGATGTCCCAGCACCCGGCGCACGCCCTCCAGGCCGCCCGTCCGGGTCAGCAGGTTGTGGTGGATGCGGATGGTGCGTTCGCCCAGCACCTTCAGCGAAGAATTCAGCAACAGGTCAAGACTGCGGTTGACGGCGCCTTCCGTGGAATTTTCGACCGGCACCATGCCGACATCGGCCTGGCCGGCCTCGACGGAGCGAAAGACTTCGTCGAAGGATTCGCAACGCAAGCCCGTGATCGCCTGGCCGAAATGCTCATAGGAGGCTTGCTCCGAAAACGATCCCTGCGGCCCCAGAAAGGCCACGGTCAGGACGCTTTCCAGGCCTCGACAGGCGGAAATCACCTGCCCCCAGATGGCCGCCACGGCCGATTCCGGCAGAGGCCCGCCGTTGATGGTCTGCAGGCGCCGGATGATGAGGGCCTCGCGTTCGGGCTTCAGAACCGGACCGGCGGCGTCAAAGCGTTTCTTGACGTCGCCTACCTGCAAAGCCGCCTGCGCGCGCTGATTCAGCAGGACCAGGATCTGTTCGTCGAGCGCATCGATGCGCGCCCGCAAAGGCTCCAGACTGGCCTGCAGATCCTGTTCAGCCATGGCGCGCCTCGAAATCCTGCAGGAAGCCGATCAATGCCTGGACGCCCTCGAAGGGCATGGCGTTGTACAGGGACGCCCGCATGCCGCCCACCGCCTTATGCCCCTTCAGGGCCAACAGCCCGGCGGCTTCCGCTTCAGCCAGGAACGCGGCGTTCAAAGATTCGTCGCGCAGGAAGAACGGCACGTTCATGCGGGATCGCACGGAGGGATGGATGCGGCTTTCATACAACGCGGAACCATCCAGATAATCGTACAGGGCGCGGGACTTGCGCGTGCTGGCCGAATCCATGGCGGCCACCCCGCCGTTCTTCAGCAGCCATTTGAAGACCAGTCCGGCCATGTAGATGGCGAAGGTCGGCGGCGTATTGAACATGGACTGGGCGCCCGCCACCGGCGCATAGTCGAAGACCGAAGGGCAATGCGGCAAGGCGTGGCCGATCAGGTCTTTGCGCACGAACACCAGGGTCACGCCCGCCGGGCCGGCATTTTTCTGCGCGCCGGCGTAGACCACGCCCAGGCGCGAAAAATCGATCGGTCGCGACAGGATGTTCGAGGACATATCGGCCACCAGCGGCACGTCGGGGGCGCCCAGACCGGCCATGTCCGGCATGACGGCCTGTTCGACGCCGCCGATGGTTTCATTGGCGCACAGATGCAGGTAAGCCGCATCAGGGCGCACACGCCACTGATCCTGGGCCGGCAGCCAGCACCAGGGACCATAGGCGCGGCCGTCCAGGTCGACGGAGGATTCCGCCGTGGCCGCCACGGCGATGTCGCCATAGCGCTGGGCTTCGTTGAAGGACTTCCGCGCCCAATGGCCGCTGAGCACGTAATCCGCCCGCCCCTGCCCGGCCCGGCCGATCAGGTTCAAGGGAATCAGGGCATTCTGCGCCGAGGCGCCGCCCTGCATGAACAGCACTTCGAAATCGTCCGGCACGGCCAGCAAGGCGCGCAGGTCGGCTTCCGCTTCGTCCCGGATGCGGCTGTAGTGCTTGCCCCGGTGGCTCATTTCCATGACCGACGTGCCGCTGCCCTGCCAATCGCAGAGGTCCGCCGCGGCCTGCTGCAATACTTCCAAAGGCAGGGTCGAGGGGCCTGCGGCAAAATTCCAGGGGCGGGTCATGAAGGGTCCTTGGGAGAAGGGGAAGCCTCGGGCGCGGCGTCGTCGGCAGGCGCGCCGCCCGCCGGACCGGCATCGTCGCCATTTGTCGTGTCGGCAGCATCGACCTCGTCATCGTCCGCGTCGCTTTCGGCCACGCGACGCACCCCGATCAGTCGGCTGTCTTCGTCCACGTTGATCAACGTCACCCCTTGGGTGGCGCGACCCATTTCGCGGATTTCCGAGACCCGGGTGCGCACCAGCACGCCGCTGGTGGTGATCAGCATGATTTCGTCTTCAGGCTGCACCAGCACGGCGCTGACGACCTTGCCGTTGCGGGCCGAGGTCTGGATGGCGATCATGCCCTTGGTGCCGCGCCCGTGGCGGGTGTATTCGACGATGGACGTGCGCTTGCCATAGCCGTTTTCAGTCGCGGTCAGCACGCTCTGGGTTTCGTCTTCGGCCACCAGCAAGGCAATGACGGACTGGCCGTCTTCCAGGGACATGCCCCGCACCCCGCGCGCCGTGCGGCCCATGGGGCGAACGTCGTTCTCGTCGAAACGCACGGCCTTGCCGGCATCGGAGAACAGCATGACGTCATGCTGCCCGTCGGTCACTTCGGCGCCGATCAGGTAATCGCCATCGTCCAGACCGACGGCGATGATGCCGGCCTTGCGAGGATTGGAGAAATCCGACAGCGGGGTTTTCTTGACCGTGCCGCGCGACGTGGCCATGAAGACGTAGTGATCGTCGCTGAAGGCCTTGACCGTCAGCACGGCGGTGATGGTTTCGCCATCGACCAGCGGGAACATATTGACGATGGGCCGGCCGCGCGAATTGCGCGAGCCCTGCGGGACTTCCCAGACCTTCAGCCAGTACACCCGGCCGCGATCCGAGAAGCACAGCAGGAAATCGTGCGTGTTGGCGATGAAGAGCTGGTCGACCCAGTCGTCTTCCTTCATGGTGGTGGCCTGCTTGCCGCGCCCGCCGCGTTTCTGCGCCCGGTATTCGGACAGCGGCTGGCTCTTGATGTAGCCGCTGCGAGAGAGGGTCACCACCATATCCATGGGGGTGATCAGGTCTTCGGTTTCAAGCTCGGTCGCGTTGAATTCGATCTCGGAACGCCGGAGGTCGCTGCCCGGGGCGGAGAATTCCGCGCGAATGGCCTGCAATTCGTCGCTGATGATGGTCGTGACGCGTTCCGGCCGCGCCAGGATGTCCAGCAGGTCGGCGATGGTGTCCATGATCTCGCGGTATTCGCCGACGATCTTGTCCTGTTCCAGCCCCGTCAGGCGCTGCAGGCGCATGTTCAGGATTTCCTGGGCCTGGACCTCGGACAGGCGGTACTGGCCGTCGGCCTGCAGGCCGAACTGGGGCTCCAGCCCGTCCGGGCGATACGCGGCCCGCCCGCCGGATTCGATGTTGTCATCCGCGCGCGCCAGCATTTCCCGGACCAGGGAGGAATCCCAGCTGCGCTCCATCAGGGCCTGGCGCGCCACCGGCGGCGTGGGGGCGGCCTTGATGATGGCGATGAAGTCATCGATGTTGGCCAGGGCCACGGCCAGGCCTTCCAGCACGTGGCCGCGTTCGCGGGCCTTGCGCAATTGGAAGATCGTGCGGCGGGTGACGACCTCGCGGCGATGCCGCAGGAAGTACTGCACCATCTGCTTGAGATTCAGCAGGCGCGGCTGGCCATCGACCAGCGCCACCATGTTCATGCCGAAGGTTTCCTGCAGCTGGGTGTTCTTGTACAGATTATTGAGCACGACTTCCGGGACTTCGCCGCGCTTCAGTTCGATCACCAGGCGCATGCCGTCTTTATCCGATTCGTCGCGGATGTCGGAAATGCCTTCGATTTTCTTTTCGTTGACCAGTTCGGCGATGCGTTCCTGCAGGGACTTTTTGTTCACCTGATAAGGGATCGCATCGATGACGATGGCCTGGCGGTTGCCGTGGGGCAGATCTTCGAAGTGGGCCTTGGCCCGCATGATGACCCGGCCGCGCCCGGTGCGATAGCCTTCCCGCACGCCGGCCATGCCGTAGATGATGCCGCCCGTGGGAAAATCGGGCGCAGGAATGCGTTCGATCAGTTCATCGATCGTGCAATCGGGATTGCGCAGGCAGTAGAGGCAGCCCTCGACGACCTCGGACAGATTGTGCGGCGGGATATTCGTGGCCATGCCCACCGCGATCCCGGCGCTGCCGTTGACCAGGAGATTGGGCAGGCGCGAGGGCAGCAGCAGAGGCTCCTGTTCGCTGCCGTCATAGTTGGGGCCGAAGTCGACCGTATCCTGGTCGATGTCGGCCAGCAGTTCGTGGGCGATCTTCGCCAGGCGGACTTCGGTGTACCGCATGGCAGCCGCATTGTCGCCATCGACGGAGCCGAAGTTGCCCTGCCCGTCGACCAGCATGTAGCGCAGGGAGAAATCCTGCGCCATGCGCACGATGGTGTCATAGACGGCGGAATCGCCGTGCGGGTGATATTTACCGATGACGTCGCCGACGATACGGGCGGACTTCTTGTATGCCCGGTTCCAGTCGTTGTTCAGCTCGTGCATGGCAAACAGGACGCGTCGGTGCACGGGCTTCAAGCCGTCGCGCACGTCGGGCAGCGCCCGTCCCACGATCACGCTCATGGCGTAATCCAGATAACTGCGCCGCATTTCGTCTTCAAGCGAAATGGGCAGGGTCTCTTTAGCGAAGGATTCCATGTGTATGTCCGAAACCGATAGGCGTCAAACCGCCAGAGGCAATCGGTGATTCTATCATCCGTGCCGCCGGGCCACCGTCCGGCGCCCGCCGGGGGCCGGACGGTGGCCCGATCCGACCCGGCAGGGACCAGCGTTGCAAAAAGCCCACAGCCTGAGGCCCCTGGCCCGGACAAATTACCCCCAGAGTACCGGGCAAGGCCATCAATACTTAACCCGGGCGTTGAAAATGCCTTAAGATTTCGGCTAACACGCACCAAACCCAGCGCAATTGATAGTTTTCCAACTGGACATTGCTATACTGGAAATGTTCTTTCGAGATGCGGCGGGGGTTCGCTGCGGTCACTTTCAAGCATCATGCTCAAACGAGGAGAAACATGAATAAACCCTCCAAAATCGCTATTGGACTCGCCATTGCTGCCATGGCTGCCATGGGTACCGCGTCGGCTTCCGACAACTGGACCAACGTCGATGGTCATGTCTGGAAAGATGCCAGCGGCCAAAATTGCTGGCGCGATGCATTCTGGACGCCGGCCACCGCCGCTGAAGGCTGCGGCAAGCCCGTCGCCGAAGCCCCTGTCGTCGCCCCGACCGCCAGCAAGGTCGTCCTGAACGCCGACACCTTCTTCGACTTCGACAAGTCCACCATCAAGCCCGAAGGCAAGCAGGTTCTGGATCAGGTCGCTCAACAGGCCAGCTCCATCAACCTGGAAACCATCATTGCCGTCGGCCACACCGACTCCATCGGCACCGAAGCCTACAACCAGAAACTGTCCGAGCGCCGTGCCAATTCGGTCAAGCAGTACCTGGTCAGCAAGGGCGTTCCGGCTGATCGCGTCTACGCCGAAGGCAAGGGTGAACTGCAACCGGTCGCGTCGAACAAGACTCGCGAAGGCCGTGCCCAAAACCGTCGCGTGGAAATCGAAATCGTCGGTACCCGCAAGTAATTCTGCAGGCCGCACGAGCCGCCGCGCCTCTGGCGCGGCGGAACCCAAGGCTCCGCGCGTGCGGGGCCTTGTTCATTTCTGGAATCCGACATCCATGCACACCGCCAACGCCGATCCCGCCGAACTCGACAAATTCAGTGCCCTGGCCTCCAGCTGGTGGGACCCCCTGGGGGATCTGAAAACGCTGCACGACATCAATCCCCTGCGGCTGGACTGGATCCGCAGCCAGGCGGGCGACCTGGCCGGGCAGCGGGTGCTGGACATCGGCTGCGGCGGCGGCCTGTTGACCGAAGCCATGGCCGCCGAAGGCGCCCAGGTCACGGGCATCGACCTGGCCAAGGCGTCCTTGCAGGTAGCCCGCCTGCACGGCCACGAATCCGGCGTCCAGGTCCACTATGAATGCATCAGCGCCGAAGACTACGCGGAGCAGCAGCCCGGTCAGTTCGATCTGGTCACCTGCATGGAACTGCTGGAGCACGTGCCCGACCCGGCCGCCATCGTCCAGGCCTGCGCCCGACTGGTCCGTCCTGGCGGGCTGGTCTGCTTTTCGACGTTGAACCGCAACCCGAAATCGTTTCTGCTGGCGATCGTGGCCGCGGAATACCTGCTGCGCATGGTGCCCAAGGGCACTCACAGCTACGACCAGTTCATCACCCCCAGCGAACTGGCCGGCGCGGCGCGCGCGGCAGGCCTGGACATCAGCGCGCTCAGCGGGCTGGAATACCTGCCGCTGACCCGGCAATACCGCCTGGCCCCGGACACGGGCGTGAATTATCTGATGGCGGCCCGCCGCCCGGAATGAATCCCCATGCATCCCTGTTTCGTTCTATTCGATTTTGACGGTACCCTGGCGGACACGGCGCCCGATCTGGCGGCGGCGGCCAACCGCCAGCGCAGCTACCGGGGCCTGGATCCCCTGCCCTACGACGCCCTGCGGCCCTACGCCTCCCACGGTGCGCGCGGCCTGTTGAAGGCTGCGCTGGACCTGGACCCGGGCAGCGAGGAATACGAACGCAGCCGCCGGCAGTTCCTGCAGGACTACGCTCAGGACATGCTGGTGCACACCCGGCTGTTCGCGGGCATCGACACCCTGCTGGATCAGCTGGCCGAGGCCTCGATGAGCTGGGGCATCGTGACCAACAAGGTCGAATCCCTGGCTCTGCCCATCGTGCGCCATCTGGGACTGGAGCCGCGCTGCCGCGTGACGGTGGGCGGCGACACCACGCCCCATACCAAACCGCATCCCGAACCCCTGCTGCATGCCGCCCGGCAGGCAGGCTTCGCCCCGGCCCAGTGTCTGTACGTAGGCGACGACGAACGCGACATCCTGGCCGGCAAGGCCGCCGGCATGGCGACTGTGGCAGCCGGCTATGGCTACTGTTCCCTGGACGACCCGGCCCGCTGGCAGGCGGACGCCATCGCCCGCCAGCCGGCCGACCTGTGGCCGATCATCCAGCGCTGGTCGCAACGCGAGCCGACCCCGCAGCCGTAAACAGCACATCGGTCGAGGAATTCAGCGCGGTTTCCGCAGAATCCTGCAGGACGCCGATGATGAAGCCCACGCCCACGACCTGCATGGCCAGGTCGTTGGAAATGCCGAACAGGCTGCACGCGACCGGAATCAGCAGCAAGGACCCGCCCGCCACGCCCGACGCGCCGCAGGCGCACACGGCCGCCACGACACTGAGCAACAGCGCCGTGAACAGATCCACGGAGACCCCCAGCGTATTGACGGCGGCCAGCGTCAGCACCGTGATGGTGATGGCCGCGCCCGCCATATTGATGGTGGCTCCCAGAGGGATCGAGACGGAGTACGTGTCTTCTTCCAGACCCAGCTTTTCACAGAGCGCCATATTGACCGGAATATTGGCCGCCGAGCTGCGGGTGAAGAACGCCGTCACGCCCGATTCCCGCAAGCAGGTCAGCACCAGAGGATAGGGGTTGGCGCGCAGCCGCCAGAAGACGATCAGGGGATTGACCACCAAAGCCACGAACGCCATGCAGCCCAGCAGCACGCCCAACAGGCGGACATAATCGAGCAAGGCGCCGAAACCGGTGTCGGCGATCGTCGAGGCGACCAGCCCGAAGATCCCGAGCGGCGCCATGCGGATCACGATGCGCACGATGAAGGACAGCCCCAGAGAAAGATCCGACATGACGTGTTTGGTGGACTCATGGGCATGACGCAAGGCCACGCCCAGGCCGACGGCCCAAGCCAGAATGCCGATGTAATTGGCCTCCAGCAGGGCGCGCACCGGATTGTCCACTACGCTGAGCAAGAGATTGCGCAAGACTTCGAGCACGCCGCTGGGCGGCGTCAAGGCGGCATCTCCCAGGTGCAACTGGATGGTCAGGGGAAACATGAAGCTGGCCACGACCGCCACCAGCGCCGCCGCGAAAGTCCCCGCCAGATACAGCACCAGGATCGGCTTCAAGCGCGTCTGGGCGCCTTTCTTGTGATTGGCGATGGAGGCGGCCACCAGGACGAACACCAGCAACGGCGCGATGGATTTCAGCGCTGTGACGAACAAACCGCCCAGCAGGCCGACGGCCCGGGCGCCATCGGGAGACACGTAGGCCAGCAGCACGCCGGCGATCAGGCCGATGAGGATCTGCGTCACCAGGCTGCCATTGCTGACGAACTGCAGCAACGGATTGGATTTGGAGGCGGAAAGCGCCATAGGGATACTCCAGGATGAACTTCCGGCGACGGACCAGGAAGATCAATCATGTACCTACCCAAATCACCCTGCCTCCGAAAACCGGCAGGGCACCGCGCCCAGCGAGAAATGGCCGCCATTCTAGCATCCGGGCGAGCGGCGCCCCACCTGCGGAAACTCGAGCCGATACAATGAAACCACTGCCGCATCCGGCTGACTTCCACTGAAAGGACATTCATGGCTTCATCCCCCATCCGCATCGGCATCGCCGGCTATGGCAACCTGGGACGCGGCGCGCAGGCGGCCATCGCCCGCCACGCCGACATGCAGCTGGTCGGCGTCTTCACGCGCCGCGATCCGGCCTCGTTGGTGCTGGACGATCCGACCGTACCGGTCTGGTCCCTGGCCGACGCGGCGGCCCGCCGCGACGACATCGACGTGCTGATCCTGTGCGGGGGCTCCAAGGACGACCTGCCCACGCAAGGTCCGGAACTGGCCCAGTGGTTCACCACAGTGGACAGCTACGACACCCACGCCCGCATCCCGCAGTACTTCCAGACCGTCGACGCGGCGGCGCGGGCGCACGGCAATCTGTCCATCCTGGCCGTCGGCTGGGACCCGGGCCTGTTTTCCATCAACCGCCTGATGGGGGAAGCCATCCTGCCCCAAGGCGCGACCTATACGTTCTGGGGCAAGGGCCTCAGCCAAGGCCATTCCGACGCCATCCGTCGCGTGCCCGGCGTCGCGGGCGGCGTGCAGTACACCATCCCCGTGCCAGCCGCGGTCGAACGCGTGCGGGCAGGCCGGCAGCCGCAACTGAGCACCCGTGAAAAGCACACCCGGGAATGCTACGTGGTCCTGCAGGCGGGAGCCGACGCCCGGCAGGTGGAACAGGCCATCGTGACCATGCCGGATTATTTCGCCGATTACGACACCACGGTGCATTTCATCGATGCCGACACCTTGCGGCGCGACCACGCCGGCATGCCGCATGGCGGATTCGTCATCCGCAGCGGCGAATCCGGCCACGGCGACCCGCAGGTGATGGAATATTCCCTGAAGCTGGCCAGCAACCCGGGGTTTACATCCAGCGTGCTGGTGGCCTACGCCCGCGCGGCCTGGCGCATGAAATCCGCCGGCGAAACCGGCGCGCGCACGGTCTTCGACGTGGCCCCCGGCCTGTTGTCCCCCAAATCGGCGGCCGATCTGCGCCGCGAACTGTTATAGGAAGCCCGGCCATGACCCGATCCAGCCAGAATCCGCCCGCCCTCGCACAGACCGCACAGGCCATGATTGATTTCTGGCGGGATGCCGGCCCCGCCAAATGGTTCGCCAAGGATGCGGCGTTCGACACGGATTTCCGCAGCCGCTTCCAAGACGCCCACTACGCCGCCGCCCGCGGTGAACTGGAAGACTGGCTGCGGCAGCCCGAATCCGCCCTGGCCCTGATCCTGCTGCTGGATCAATACCCGCGCAATGCCTTCCGGGATACGGGCCACATGTTCGCCACCGACGGCTTGGCGCTGTCCTATGCCCGCCGCAGCCTGGACTTCCTGGACCGGATCGAACCCGCCCTGCGCAATTTCATCTGCCTGCCCTTCATGCATGCGGAAAACCTGCCCACCCAGCAAGAGGCGCTGGTCATCTATCAGCGACACGCCCCCGACTCCCTGCCCTGGGCCCAGGTGCATCACGACATCATCGCCCGCTTCGGACGCTTCCCCCATCGCAATGCCGCGCTGGGCCGCGTCACGACGCCGGAAGAACAGGATTTCCTGGATTCGGGAGGATTCTCAGGATGAATGCGTCCGCCATTGCGCATACCACCCATAGCCGCTGAGCAGCACGACCCCGGCCACAACCAGCAGGGACCCCAGCAGGAAGCCCGGCCCGATGGGTTCGCCCAGCAGCCAGGCGCCCAGGATCACGCCAAACAGCGGCGTCAGGAAGGAAAACACGCCCAGGCGCGATGCCAGGTATTTCGTCAGCAGCCAGAACCAGGCCAGATAGCTGAAAAACGCTACGAAAAAGACCTGGAAGGCCAGGCCGGCCCAGACCAGCGGCGTGGAATGAAAGGTCGTCTGCCCCATCAGCGCCGCCGCCAGCAGCAATAGCACCGACCCGCCCACCAGCTGGTACATCAAAGTCTGGCTGGCCGGCAGGGATGCCAGCGGCGTCACCCGGACCACGACGGTCGTCGCCCCCCATGCCGCGCCGCCCAGCAAAGCCAGCAGGTCGCCCCACAACATGGCGTCGGCCTGGGCCGGCGCAGCGCCGCCGCGCAGCAGAAAGGCGATACCCACCCCGCAGAACGCCAGGACGACCCCGCCCCACTGCACCGCCGCCAAGCGCTCTTCGGCCAATTTCCAGTGCAGTCCGATGGCGGCGAAGATCGGCGCCGTATACAGCAGCACGACCACATGGCCCGCCGTGGTGAACCGCAGGCTTTCCCCGATCAGGATGAATTCCAGCGCATACAAGGCGCCCGCGCACAGGCCGGGCTTCCAGAGGGCCAGGGCCGCACCGATCCGTTCGCGGCGCCCGATCATCATCAATCCGACCAGCAGGCCGCCGAGGGCCGTGCGCAGGCCGATCTGGAAGACCGGGGAAAAATCATCCGTCGTGGCCTTGAGCGCAATCTGCTGCATCGCCCAGATCAGGCACAGCAGCAGCATGATCCCCGATGCCCTGCCATCCATGGGTTGACGACTCTCCACGAGAAGCTTCCTTGATCAAAACCTGACATTGTAGGCCCCTGGTCGCAACAGGGGTTCGCTGGTTCCCGGCGGCCGCCGGGTCTATCATGGATGGATCATCGACACAGGAGCCGTCCCATGGATGCACCCATGTACCCTCACGCCACAGCGGACCTGGCCAAGCGCCGGGCCGAACTGGCCCCGGAACCCCTGGCCGCGTTCAAGGCCTTCAGCAAGGCCGTCTTTGCGCCCGGAGCCCTGGACGCCAAGACCAAACAGCTGATCGCCGTGGCAGTGGCCCATGTCACCCAGTGCCCCTATTGCATCAAGGGCCACACCGAAGGCGCCTCGCGCGCCGGGGCCTCGGACGCCGAAATCATGGAAGCCATCTGGGTGGCGGCCGAAATGCGGGCCGGCGGGGCCTACGCGCATTCCAATCTCGCGCTGCAGACTCTGGACGGCCTGCATGGCAACGCCCACGGCTGAACTGCCCATCGCCGGAGCGGGCCATGAAACGTTTTCACAGCCGGGGCCATCTAATGGTGTCGAGGCTTATTCGGGGAACGAGGTGGATACTCAGATTCAGCACGACTTGACGAAAGAAAGCGATTTATCGCTGATCGCCTGGTGCCGCGCCGGCAAACTGCAGGCATTCGACCTGCTGATGCGCCGGCACAACCAGCAGCTCTACCGGGCGGCGCGCAGCATCCTGCACGACGAGGCCGAGGCCGAAGACGCGGTCCAGGAAGCCTGGTGGAAAGCCTTTCAGCATCTGGCGGACTTCCGCGCCGACGCGCAGCCCGCCACATGGCTGACCCGCATCACCGTCAACGAGGCCCTGATGCGCCGCCGACGAAACAAAACCCGCGAAGCCCACATCCAATCGGCATACCAGGTTTCCACCGAACAGGACAGCATGTTTGCGCCCGGCTCCGACCTCCCCGCTTCCGACACCTCGCGTCCCGATCAATCCGCGTGGCGGGCTGAACTGCGCCATCACATCGAAGAGCGCATCGACGCCCTGCCCGACATCTACCGGACGGTCTTCATGCTGCGCGGGGTCGAGGAAATGTCCGCAGCCGAAGTCGCCCAAGCGCTCGGGATGCCCGAAGCCACGGTGCGGGTCAGGTTCATGCGGGCCCGACGCCTGCTTCAGGAAGGCCTGAAGAAAGACTTCGATCCCCACATCGGCGAAGCGTTTTCGTTTGCCGGCGAGCGCTGCGACCGTATCGTGGCCGGCGTCCACGCCCGGATGCGGGCGGCCGGCATCCTGAAGGCCCCGGAATAAGCCGCCCCCGGCTTGCCCAGGGCTATTGAGGGGCTAGCCAGGCCCTCGTATGGCTCGGCCCCGCGGGACGATATTTCTCAAGGCACCTTGGACAGCCAGTCCGGGGCGCCGAATTTTTCCCGGACCAAGCGATCGGCCTGGGCCAGTTCGGCGGCGTTCAAGGCGTCGTCCCGCAAGCCGTTGCGCCGCCGGAAGGTCTCCAGCATACGGGCGATGATGGCTTCGCGGGGCAGGCCGGTCTGGCTGCGCAGCGGATCCACGCGCTTGGCGGCGGACGTGGTGCCCTTGTCCGACAGCTTTTCCCGGCCGATCCGCAGGACCTGCAGCATTTTCACCGCATCGATGTCATACGCCATGGTCACATGATGCAGCACGGCGCCGCCCCGGCGGGCCTGGGCCGCGCCGCCGATCTTGCCGCCATCGGACGTAATGTCGTTCAGCGGCTGATACCAGGCCTTGATACCCAGATCCCCCAACGCCTGCAGGACGAAATCATCCATGTAGGCATAGGCTTCCCGAAAGCTCATGCCTTCCACCAGGGACAGCGGCGCGTAGATGGAATAGGTGATCGCGTTGCCGGGCTCGATGAACATGGCCCCGCCCCCGCTGATGCGACGCACGACCTGGATGCCGAGCGCCTGGGCGGCCTGCGCGTCGACTTCGTTCTTCAGGGACTGGAAGATGCCGATGACGACGGCCGGCGCCGCCCATTCCCAGATCCGCAGGGTCGGCGCGCGGCGCCCTGCAGCTACCTCGTCCAGCAGCACCTGATCCAGCGCCACATGCTGCAGCGGCAGCATCGGCGCGGGATGGAGCAGTTGCCAATCGAAATCGGCCCATGCGCTACGGTTCGCGGATTCGTTCATGCCAGCGCCCTCCCGACCACGACGGCGATGCCTTCCGGCGTCAGGCCGAACATCTCGACGTCCGCCCCCAGGGCGTCGTTCACCACCCGCGTCAGATGCGCCGCATCGGTGTCCGCGGGCAGACCTTCCAGCGCCGCATTGATGGCATCCAGGGCCTCCGGCGGTTCAAGGAAGAAGTCCCCCGACAGCCGCACATGATTCAAATGGCCGTCCATCACCCGCAGATCCACCACCACCAACTTGCCGCCCGGGATCTTGTATTCCCCATGCCCCTGCCGGGGCCCCAGCTTCGCGTCATGCATGCCTGTTTCCCTTGTTCCGCGTGGACTAAGATTGAAGCCTCGCCGCACTGCCGCCATTATGACCGTGATCACTTCCGAAAAGCAGGAATCCCCCCACAGCCATCCCGCCGAATCCGCCCCCGTCGCCCATCGAGGCTGGATACTGGCCGCCCTGATGCTGACGATGTCGCTGGCGGCCATGGACATCACCATCGTCGCCACCGTCATCCCGCAGATCGTCGGCGACCTGGGGGGCTTCGACCGGTTCACCTGGTTGTTCTCCATCTATCTGCTGGCCCAGACCGTCACCATCCCCATCTACGGCAAGCTGGCGGACCTGTACGGCCGCAAGCCCGTGCTGATCGGCGGCTCCGCCCTGTTCCTGCTGGGGTCGGCGGCCTGCGCCCTGGCCTGGGGCATGATCCCCCTGATCGTTTTTCGCGCCATCCAGGGCCTGGGGGCCGGGTCCATCATGGCCACCGTCAACACCCTGGCGGGCGATCTTTACTCCACCCGGGAACGCGCCCGGGTGCAGGGCTGGTTGTCCAGCGTCTGGGGCATCGCGGCCATCGTCGGCCCCACCCTGGGCGGCGCCTTCGCGGAATACGCCACCTGGCGCTGGGTCTTCCTGATCAATCTGCCCATCGGCCTCGCGGCCATTGCCCTGATCGCCCGCTACCTGCACGAACAGGCGCCCGCCCATCGGCATGCGATCGACTACATCGGCGCCATCCTGATGATGCTGGCGGGAGCCGTGGGGGTCTTCGGCCTGCTGCAAGGCGGCAACGCCTGGGCCTGGACATCCGCCCCCAGCCTGGCGACCTTCGCCCTGATGGCCGTGCTGATGACCGCCACCGTGGCGCGGGAACGGCGCGCGGCCGAACCCATCATGCCCGGCTGGGTCTGGCGCCACCGGCTGATGCTGGGCTCGAACCTGGGGGCGTTGGGCATGGGTCTGGTCATGATGGCGCCCGGCACCTACCTGCCGGTTTTCGCCCAATCCGTCATGGGCCTGGGCCCGATCAGCGCCGGACTGGTGCTGGCCAGCATGAGCCTGGGCTGGGTCTCGGCATCCGCCTGGTCGGGGCGCCTGTATCTGAAATTCGGCTTCCGGGATACCGCGCTGTTCGGCGGCGTCCTGATCCTGCTGGCGGTCCTGGGCTTCGTCTGGCTACCGCCCCAGCCCGCCGTCTGGCTGGTCACGGCAGACCAGATCCTGCTGGGGGCCGGCTTCGGGATGCTGTCCACCCCCCTGCTGGTCGGCGTGCAATCCGCCGTCCCCTGGCGCCAGCGCGGCGTGGCGACCAGCGCCAACATGTGGTCGCGCTACCTGGGCCAGAGCCTGGGGGCCGCCGTGGTCGGCGCGCTGTTCAACAACGCCATGCGCGAATCTCTGGATGCAGCTCCCGCCGCGCTGGGCGGCGCCCTGCCGAGCGTGAACGGCGTGATCACGGCATTGCAGACGGATCCGGCCGCCTCAGCCAGCCGCCAATACCTGCTGTCGGCCTTCGACATCGCCACCCACCAAGTGTATACAGGCATGGTCGGCGCCGCTGTCCTGACCCTGATCGTGGTGCTGTTGGTGCCACGGCGCCCGGACGAGGCTCACCCCTGAGACATGCCGGGCTCGGCTGCAGGGCTCAAGCCGCCTCGTTTTCGCACAGCAAATCCGGCAGGTCGCGCAACACGGCGCCGGCATCCAGCGAACGCAGCGGCACGCCCGCATCCGCCGGAATGCGGCCATCGACCTGCAGCATCTGGTAGCGCAGGCAACAGACCCGCAAAAACGAAGCGAAGTTGCCGGTTTCCCCCCGATACTGCAGCAACTCGTCGTACAGGCGCTCGATCAGTTGCGTCACCCGCATACCATCGCGCCGCGCGATGTCTTCCAGAACGTGCCAGAACAGGTGTTCAAGGCGCACGCTGGTCGCCACGCCATGCAGGCGCATTGAACGGCTTTCGCTGCCGTAGGACCGTGGATTGGCCCGGATGAAGATTTCACACATGGCACAGGCTCCCGAACAGGCGCTTCACCCCCCGATTGTAGAGATTGGCGCCGGCTTGGGGAATCAGTGCTGGATGCGTGTGCCCAGAACGGTCAGGAACTGGGCGATCCAGGCCGGATGAGCGGGCCAGGCCGGCGCGGTGACCAGGTTGCCATCCGTATGCGCCTGGTCCACCGCAATGTCGGCATATCGGCCGCCTGCCAGGCGGACTTCCGCTGCGCACGCCGGATAGGCGGAGCATGTGCGGCCCTGGAGCACACCAGCCGCCGCCAGCAACTGCGCGCCATGGCAGATCGACGCAATGGGTTTGTCAGCCGCCTGGAAGTGCCGCACGATCTCCAGCACACGATCATTCATGCGCAGGTATTCGGGCGCGCGGCCGCCCGGAATGACCAGGCCATCGTAGGCCGCCTCATCGACGGCGTCGAAATCACGGTTCACCGTGAAGCGGTGCCCAGGCTTTTCGCTATAGGTCTGGGCGCCGTCGAAATCGTGGACCGCCGTGGCCACCCATTCGCCCGCTTTTTTCCCCGGACACACCGCATCGACCTGATGCCCGACCGCCTGCAAGGCCTGGAACGGCACCATGACTTCATAGTCCTCGACGTAGTCGCCCACCAGCATCAGCAATTTCTTGGCCATCACGTGTCTCCTGTCCTGAATGTGGATATCAGGTCCATTGTGATGCTTTCGCAGGAGGCCCGGGTGGTATGCCCATACCGTCCGGGCGTCAGAAACCGGTGATCATGACGTCCTGCGGAACCTCAATCGTCGCTGGTAAGCAAGGCGCGGTACACCAGCGCCCCGATCACTCCGCCCGCAATGGGCGCCAGCCAGAACAGCCAGAGCTGATCCAGCGCCCAACTGCCCTGAAACAGGGCCACGCCGGTCGACCGCGCGGGATTGACGGACGTGTTGGTCACCGGAATGCCGACCAGGTGGATCAGCGTCAGCGACAGCCCTATCGCCACGCCGGCCAGACTCGACTGCGCCAGCCGGTGTGTGGCGCCCATGATGATGAACAGGAAAAACCCGGTCAGCACCACTTCGGCCGTCAATGCCGCCGTCAGCGAATAACCGCCGGGCGAATGCTCGCCATAGCCGTTCGATGCGAAACCCGCCGACGCGTCGAAGCCGGCCTTGCCGCTCGCGATCAGATACAGCACCGCAGCTGCAGCGATGGCGCCCAGCACCTGTGACAAGACGTAGGGAATCAAGTCGCGCGCGGGAAAGCGCCCGCCCGCCACCAGACCGAAAGTCACCGCGGGATTGATGTGGCAGCCGGAGATATGCCCGATCGCATAGCACATGGTCAGCAGCGTCAAACCGAAGGCCAGGGCGACCCCCGCAAAACCGATCCCCAGTTCAGGAAATGCCGCTGCCAGCACGGCGCTGCCGCAGCCGCCGAACACCAGCCAGAACGTGCCGAACAATTCCGCGGCGCATCGCTTGGTCAAGGACATATTGTTGACTCGACGAAAGTTCAAGAGCCAAAGAGTCTACCAACGCGACATGCCGGATGGTGCATGGAGAATGCAATGGATTGTCAATTTAAAGGTATTTGACGATTGATCGCTGCGTTATGCCGGCAGCACCCGCGAAGCATCCAGGAAAACCAGATCGGAGAGCATTCGATTTTCTCCTGGCCGGCAGGCTTAGCGCAGTCTACGGCGTGTGGGGGCCCGGATACTGCGGAAGGTGATCTTCAATCTCTTCCCACGACGCCTTTTCAGCAACGTACCGATGCTCTTTTGCCTGCTTGGTGAACGGGGTATCCAGCGAACCCAAGCGGACGCCGAGCAGACCCGGGTGATCGGACCGAAAGGCATAGATAGGCGAGCCGCAGTTCGTGCAGAACGCACGAAACATGCCGGGCGATGATTCGAATTCCTTCAGGATCTCGGCGCCCGACAAGAGGTGGAAGTTCTCTCGCTGTATGGGCGCATTGGCCGCGTGGCTGGAACCGCTGGCTTTACGACAACTGACGCAATGACAATAGCCGAAGTCTCCCGGCTCCAGACTGATTTCATAGCGAATCTTTTTGCAGAGGCAACTGCCTGAGTACATGGCGAATGCTCCAACGAGTCACCCCATGATAGCAATTGCCGGAGACAACAAAGCCCGCGAACCTCTCGGTTGGCGGGCTGCATTTCTTCAAACTGGCGGAGAGGGTGGGATTCGAACCCACGGTACGGGGTTACCGTACGCCTGATTTCGAGTCAGGTACATTCGACCACTCTGCCACCTCTCCGGCTTTGACTGCGGTCAAGCTGCGCATTCTAGCACAGAATCCGGCGATCTCCCGGCAGGAACGGGCAGGGATTCGCTCCCCGCCCTCCTGGCGCGGCGACTAGGCGCGGATGACTTCCAGTCCGCCCATATAGGGACGCAGGACCGGCGGCACGACCACGCTGCCGTCGGCCTGCTGGTAGTTTTCCAGCACCGCGACCATGGCGCGGCCCACGGCCAGCCCGGAACCGTTCAGGGTGTGCAGGTATTCCGGCTTGGCCTTGGGGCCTTCGGGGCGGAAGCGGCCCTGCAGGCGGCGGGCCTGGAAATCCAGGCAGTTGGACACGGAAGAGATTTCGCGCCAGGTGTTCTGCGCCGGCAGCCAGACTTCCAGGTCGTAGGTCTTTGCCGAGCCGAATCCCATGTCGCCCGCGCACAGCAGCACCACGCGGTAGGGCAGGCCCAGGGCCTGCAGCACGTGCTCGGCATGGCCGACCATCTCGTCCAGGGCCTGCCAGGACTGTTCCGGGTGCACGATCTGCACCATCTCGACCTTGTCGAACTGGTGCTGGCGGATCAGGCCGCGCAGGTCGCGCCCGCCGCTGCCGGCTTCCGAGCGGAAGCACGGGGTGTGGGCCGTCAGCTTCAGGGGCAGGTCCCGGGCGTCCAGGATGCGGTCGCGCACGGTGCCGGTCAGCGGGATTTCCGCCGTCGAGATCAGGTACAGGTCTTCGGCGGGACCGTCTTCATCCGGCGTGCTGCCCTGCCCGCCCTTGGTCACCCAGAACATGTCGTCCTTGAATTTCGGCAGCTGGCCGGTGCCAAACAGCGTGGAGCTGTTGACGATGTAGGGCGTGTAGCATTCCTGATAGCCGTGCTCGCCGGTCTGCAGGTCCAGCATGAACTGCGCCAGGGCGCGGTGCAGGCGGGCGATGGGGCCGCGCAGCATCATGAAACGCGCGCCCACCAGGGACCGGGCTGCTTCGAAATCCAGGCCGACGGGTTCGGCCAGCGCGACGTGATCCAGCGGTTCGAAACCCAGGCCGGCCGGATTGCCGTCGGCGTCGGCCGCCCCCGGCAGCCAGCGGCGGACTTCGACGTTGTCGGCTTCAGATGCCCCGTCGGGCACGCTGTCGTCGGGCAGGTTGGGGATCGTCATCAGCCACTGCGACAATTCCTGCTGCACGGCGCCCAGGTCCTGTTCCAAGGCCTTCAGACGGTCGGGGATCGCCTGGGATTCGGCCAGTACGGCGGACGCGTCTTCCCCCCGGGACTTCAGCTGGCCGATCTGCTTGGCCAGCGCATTGCGGCGGGCTTGCAGTTCTTCCGTCTGCACCTGGACGGCCTTGCGGCGGGCTTCCAGGGCATGATAGCGGTCCGTATCGAAGGTCAGGCCGCGGCGGCCCAGCGCGTGCACGACGCGCTCCAGGTCCTTGCGCAGCAGATTGGTATCTAGCATGGCGATGAGCGAATGATGAAGATGCCCCGGGACGACCGGAACATCTGTGATTGGGCCCACGCAGCGGGCGGGCCGAAACCGGATGCCCCGGATGGCGGCATCCGGAGCCGGGTTATTGTATTAAATTAAACCAAGCCATAGAACGCGAGCTTTCATGCAGGACGCCATCCGCTTCATCCCCGCCGCCGAACTGCGGCCCGCCCCCTGGAAGAACGGCGGCGGCACCACCCGCCAGATCGCCATTTTTCCGGACGACGCCGGGCCGGACGACTTCATCTGGCGCATCAGCGCGGCCGACGTCGCCTCCGACGGACCGTTCTCGCACTGGGAAGACATTGACCGCATCCTGATCCTGACCGAAGGCGGCCCCCTGCGCCTGACCCGGACCGATACCGGCCAGGAAACACTGCTGGGCACCGGCGCCCGCTTGTATTTCGCCGGGGAAACGCCCTACACCGCCGCCCTGACGGCCGGCCCGGCCAAGGATTTCAACCTGATGCTGCGCCGCAAGCAGGCGCACGGCTGCATCGATATGCGCAACGGCGCCCAGCAACTGCCCCTGCGTCCGGGCGAGACGATCCTGCACTGCGTGCAAGGACGCTTCCAGGCGGATCTGCCCGTTCGCCTGGGGGGACCATGCACCTTGGATACGGGCGACACCCTGCGCATCACCCTGGATTACGTGCCTTTCTTCAAGCTGGCGCTGACCCCGTTGACGCCGGACGCGCGGCTGGTGGATACGCGCGTCAACCTGTATCCCTGACGCAGCTTAGCGGCCCAGCGCGGCCTGCGCCGCCGCCTGCGCATGGATCGCCGTGGTATCGAACAGCGGCACGCCGGCGTCCTGCGGGCCGACCAGGAGCGAGATTTCCGTGCAGCCCAGGATGATGCCCTGGGCCCCCTGATCGACCAGACGTTGCATCACGGCGCGGTAGGCCTGGCGGGACGCGGCCTCGATGCGGCCCAGGCACAACTCGTCATAGATGACGCGGTGAACCAGGGCGCGGTCATCCGCGTCCGGAACCAGGACCTTGATGCCGTGCCGGTCCTGCAGGCGATCGCGGTAAAACGGCTGTTCCATCGTGAAGGCCGTGCCCAGCAGGCCGATGCGGGAAAGGCCCGCCTGGCGGATGGCCGCCGCCGTGGGGTCGGCGATGTGCAGCAGCGGGATCCCGACGGCGGATTCGATGGCGGGCGCCACCTTGTGCATGGTGTTGGTGCACAGCACCAGGAAATCCGCGCCAGCGCGTTCCAGGGCCCGGGCGGCATCCGCGAGGATGACGCCGGCGGCGTCCCAGTCGCCGGCATGCTGCAGCCGTTCGATCTCGGCGAAATCGACGCTGTAGAGAACGATCCTGGCGGAATGCAGGCCGCCCAGTCCAGCCTTGACGGCCTCGTTGATCTGGCGATAGTAGGGCACGGTGGATTCCCAGCTCATGCCGCCGATCAGGCCGATGGTCTTCAGGGGATCAGGCATCGTCGGCCTCCTCGTCCCATTGCCGCAGTTGCGCCAGTTTTTCGCCGATCCTGATTTCCAGGCCGCGAGGCACAGGCCGGTACCAGCCGGGTTCATCGATGCCATCGGGCAGATAGGTTTCCCCCGCCGCGTAGGCGTTGGGTTCGTCGTGGGCGTAGCGGTAGGCGTGACCGTAGCCCAGTTCCTTCATCAGCTTGGTGGGGGCGTTGCGCAGGTGCACGGGGACCTCGCGGCTCTTGTCCTGCTTCACGAAGGCGCGAGCCCGGTTGTAGGCCATATAGCCCGCATTGCTCTTGGCGGCGACGGCCAGGTAGATCACGGCCTGGCCCAGCGCCAATTCGCCTTCGGGGCTGCCCAGCCGTTCATACGTCAGGGCGGCGTCGTTGGCGACCTGCATGGCGCGGGGATCGGCCAGGCCGATGTCCTCCCAGGCCATGCGCACGATGCGCCGCGCCAGATAGCGCGGGTCGGCGCCGCCATCGAGCATGCGCGTCAACCAGTACAGGGCGGCATCGGGGTGGGATCCGCGCACGGATTTGTGCAGCGCCGAGATCTGATCGTAGAAATTGTCGCCGCCCTTGTCGAAGCGGCGGGCGTTCAGGGTCAGGGCGTTTTCGATGAAACCGGCATCGACCTGCGTGACGCCGCTGGCGCCGGCCGCGGTCTGGCATTGTTCCAGCAGATTCAGCAGGCGCCGCGCATCGCCGTCGGCATAGCCGACCAGCGTGTCGAGCGCCAGATCGTCGAACACCAATTCGCCCATGGCCTGGGACTGCGCCCGCCGGGCCAATTGACGCAATTCGTCTTCGCTCAGCGATTTCAGCACATAGACCTGGGCGCGCGACAACAAGGCGGAATTGACCTCGAAGGAAGGATTTTCCGTCGTGGCGCCGATGAAGGTCACCAGGCCGCTTTCCACATAGGGCAGCAGCGCATCCTGCTGGGACTTGTTGAAACGATGGATTTCATCCACGAACAGGATGGTGGGCTGGCCCTGGGCCTGGTGCTGTTCGGCCTGGACCATGGCGGCGCGGATGTCCTTCACGCCCGAGAAAACCGCCGACAGGGCGATGAAGGCGCAATCGAAAGCCGTGGCCATCAGCCGCGCCAGCGTGGTCTTGCCGACCCCGGGCGGCCCCCAGAAAATCATGGAATGGGGCTTGCCGGATTGGAATGCCAGACGCAGCGGCTTGCCTTCGCCCAACAGATGCGATTGCCCGATGACCTGGTCCAGGGTATGGGGGCGCAGGGATTCCGCCAGCGGCGCATGCGCGGGATCGACCGCGACCCGCCGCCCGGACGGCGCCGAGCCGGAATGATCGCCCGCCGCGCCCTTGCCGGATGGCAGGGGCGCATCCCCCAGCAGATCCCCCTGAGTGACCATCAGTTCATCTTCACCAGATCGGCGCCCTGGGGCACGGTGAACTGGAACTCAGAGGCGGGGATCCCCGGATTGGCCTTCAGATCAGAAAAGGCAATGCGCGAGGTCTGGCCAAAGGCATCCAGCAATTCCAGGCGCTGCGGCACGCCATCCGAAAAGCCGATATTCACGTGGGTGAAGCCGGCATCCGGGGTCTTGGGCACCGCGCGCAGCCACTGCAGGCCATCGCGGTCGGGCTGGGCCTGCACATTGAAGGCATCGTCCAGGGAACCGGATCCGAACAACAGCGCCGCCGGCGAGGCGCCGATGGCCTGGCCCGCCTTGCGTTCGGTAACCTGTTCCAAGTCCGGGTCGTATTGATAGACGCGCTGGCCGTCGGACACGATCAACTGGGCATAGGGCTTCACGACCTGCCAGCGGAATTTCCCGGGCCGCTGGAAGGCGAAAGTGCCGGTCTGCAAGCGCTTGGCGCCATCCGGGGCGGCCTGTTCCTGCTGGAACCGGCCGGTGGCGGACTTGACCTTGTCGACGAAAGACTGCAATTGCATCTGGGCCGTATCGACAGCCCAGGAGGGACCGGGCAGCCCCACCAGGCCGCAGAGCGCGACGGCGGCGGCCAGCATGCGGCGGCGATTCAAGACACAGGTATTCATAGGGATGACTCGTCTTCGCCGGACTGGGCCGGCACCAGGATGTCGCGGTTGCCGTTGGGCTGCTGCGGGCTGACCAGCCCGGACCGCTCCATCTGTTCCAGGATCCGCGCCGAGCGGTTGTAGCCGATGCGCAAGTTGCGCTGCACGAAGGAAATCGACGCGCGGCGGCTGCGCATGACGACTTCCACGGCCTGATCGTACAGGGGGTCGTTTTCCTGGTCGCCGAAGCCGGTGACGGAACTGACGCCGTCGCCGGTCTCGCCCTCCAGGGCGCCTTCCAGCAGGCCTTCGACATAATCGGGTTCGCCGGCTTCTTTCAGGGCGTCGACCACACGATGCACCTCGTCATCGTGCACGAAAGCGCCATGGACGCGGGTGGGCACGCTGGTGCCGGGCGGCTGGTACAGCATGTCGCCCTGCCCCAGCAAAGTTTCCGCGCCCATCTGGTCCAGGATGGTGCGGGAATCGATCTTGGACGACACCTGGAAGGCGATGCGGGTGGGAATATTGGCCTTGATCAGGCCGGTGATCACGTCCACGCTGGGGCGCTGGGTGGCCAGGATCAGATGCACGCCGGACGCCCGCGCCTTCTGCGCCAGGCGGGCGATCAGTTCCTCGACCTTTTTGCCGACCACCATCATCAGGTCGGCCAGCTCGTCGATGACGACCACGATCATGGGCAGAGTGCCCAGGGGTTCCGGCGCATCGGGCGTAAGCGAAAAAGGATTGGGGATGGGCTGTTCCTGTTTCTGGGCCTCGCGGATCTTGGCGTTGTAGCCCGCCAGGTTGCGCACGCCCAGCTTGCTCATCAGCTTGTAGCGCTTTTCCATTTCGGCCACGCACCAGTTCAGGGCATTGGCCGCATGGCGCATGTCGGTGACGACCGGCGCCAGCAGATGGGGAATGCCTTCGTAGACGGACATTTCCAGCATCTTCGGGTCGATCAGGATCAGGCGCACCTGGCTGGCATCGGCCTTGTACAGCAGCGACAGGATCATGGCGTTGATGCCCACCGATTTGCCCGAACCGGTCGTGCCGGCCACCAGCAGATGGGGCATTTTCGCCAGGTCGGCCACCACCGGGTTGCCGGCGATGTCCTTGCCCAGGGCCATGGTCAGCAGCGACGCGCTGCTGTGATAGACCTGGGACCCCAGGATTTCCGACAGGCGCACCATCTGGCGGCGCGGATTGGGCAGCTCCAGCCCCATCAGATTCTTGCCCGGGATGGTTTCCACCACCCGGATGCGCACCAGGCTGAGGGCCCGGGCCAGGTCCTTGGCCAGATTGACGATCTGGCTGCCTTTGACCCCCGTGGCGGGTTCGATTTCATACCGGGTGATGACCGGGCCGGACTGGGCCGACACCACCGTGACGCTGACGCCGAAATCCGATAGTTTCTTCTCGATCAGGCGCGAGGTGAACTCGATGGTCTCGGGCGAAACGGTTTCCTGGGCCTGTTCGACAGGGTCCAGCAGGGACAGGGCCGGCAGGCTGCCGCCCAGCGCAGGGTCTTCCTTGACGGTGAAGAGCGCCTGCTGCTTTTCCTGCTGGACGCGCGGGGATTTAGGCACGGTCGTGACGGTGGGCTCGATGCGCACCGGCTGTTCGTGCACCAACTGCGTCTGGCGGGTTTCGACGATTTCCTGGCGTTCGGCCTGGGCCGTCATGCCGACCCGGCGGTCCTGCCAGGCATTCTTCAGGTCCATCAGGCGGCGCACGGCCGTTTCCAGGTAGAACCCCACCTTTTCCGAGACGTTGAGCCAGGAAAACCCGAAGAACAGGCTGGAACCCATGACGATGAAAGCCAGCAGCAGCAAGGTGCCCCCGGCGCTGCCCGCGGTTTCGGCCAGGATGCCTGCCAGCAGATGGCCGAGCTGTCCGCCGGCGCCGGCCGGCAGCGCGGTGCCGAGACTTTGCAGGCGCAGGGCCTCGATGCCCATGCAGCCCAGGAACAGCAAGGTGAAGCCGATGCCGACTTCCCAGCGCACCCGGGGCAGGAGTTCCGGAATCCTGGACGGCAGCACCACGCGGGTCAGGCGATAAAACCCCGCCGCGACGTGGCGCAGCATCAGCAGCACCCACAACCAGGCGGATGCGCCGAACAGGTACAGCATCAGATCGGCCACATAGGCCCCGAAGGTGCCGCCCCAGTTCTGGGTGGCGCCGATGGTCAGGGAATGCGACCAGCCCGGATCGGATCGATGCCAGGTCGCCAGGACCAGGATCAGCCAGCCGGCGACCGCCGCCAGCAGGATCCAGCGGGCCTCGCGCAGCAAACCGGTCAGGCGCGCCTGCAGGGGGGAAGGGCCATTGCGCACGTTACGCGTGGAGCGGGAAGAGGTCACCGGAATTCTAGCCATCCGCCCATTATAATTGGGCGGTTGATGATGAACGGATTTTCTGTGATGTCTACTGCAAAACACGCGAAAGTGATGATTCTGGGCTCCGGCCCGGCTGGTTATACCGCTGCGGTCTACGCCGCCCGCGCCAATCTGTCCCCGGTGCTCGTCACCGGCCTGGAACAGGGCGGTCAATTGATGACCACCACCGAAGTCGACAACTGGCCCGCCGATGTGGCCGGCGTCCAGGGGCCGGACCTGATGCAGCGTTTCATGGAACATGCCCAGCGCTTCAATACGGAAATGGTCTTCGATCACGTCGCCAGCGTCGATCTGTCCAAACGGCCCTTCGTGCTGAACGGCGACACGGGCGCCGCCTATACCTGCGACGCCCTGATCATCGCCACCGGGGCGTCCGCCCAGTATCTGGGGCTGGCATCCGAACAGTCCTTCATGGGGCGCGGCGTATCGGCCTGCGCCACCTGCGACGGCTTCTTCTACAAGAACCAGGACGTGCTGGTGGTGGGCGGCGGCAATACGGCGGTGGAAGAAGCCCTGTACCTGTCCAATATCTGCCGCACCGTCACCCTGGTGCACCGGCGCGACAAATTCCGCGCCGAGCCCATCCTGGTCGACAAGCTGATGGACAAGGTCGAAAACGGCAACATGCGCCTGAAACTCTTCTACGAACTGCAGGAAGTCCTGGGCGATGATTCCGGCGTCACGGGCGCCCGCTTGATCAACAAGCAGACCGGCCGGACCGAAGATCTGGACGTGACCGGCACCTTCATCGCCATCGGCCACAAACCCAACACGGCCATCTTCGAAGGCCAGTTGGCGATGGAAAACGGCTACATCACGACGCGCAGCGGCCTGCAGGGCCTGGCCACGATGACCTCGGTTCCCGGCGTGTTCGCCGCGGGCGACGTGCAGGACCACGTCTACCGCCAGGCCATCACCAGCGCCGGCACCGGCTGCATGGCCGCCCTGGACGCACAACGCTGGCTGGAGAATGAAGGACTCTAAGCCCACGCTGGCGGATCTGCGCCGGCTGCGTTCCGCTGCCGAACAGGCGGCGGAACGCC
>NZ_JBATVG010000026.1:0-147585 GCF_049671645.1 Castellaniella sp.
CGCGCCGCCTTCCCCTGGCTCTCGCTGCTGCTGGTCTATCTGGTGTTCATCACCTACGTGCCCAGCGTCAGCCTCTGGCTGCCCGGCCTGTTCGGATAGGCCGCTGACATACGGGTGTCACATGAGGCACCCATAATCCCCGCGCTGCCTGGGCCATCCGGCCCAGGCGTTCGTTGCCGGGGGACCCACGCATGCGGCCTGCGTTCACACTGAAAAGCCGATTCATCCTGTTTCTTTCGCTGCTGGCCGTCTGCACCGCCCTGGTGCTGGGCGCCGTACTGCATCTGCTGCGCACGGCGGACACCTTGCGGCATACGGAATCCGCGCGCCACCAAGCCACCCAGCTGGCCACGCAATACCAGGCCCTGCTCGACGCACTGACCCGCGACACCATGGCATTCGTCGCCAGTGAGCAGCCGGAATTCGAACAACAGTATCTGCTGGACCTGGCCATACTGACGGGACAGGCGCCGGATGCCCAGGGCGTCCAGGCCGACGCGCTGGAACGCTTCCGGCGCGCCGATTTCGATGCGCCGGAACTGAGCATGATCGAGGACGCGCATGCCCTGCTCCTGGAGCTCACCCGGATCCAGAGCCAGGCCATCGGCACCGCCAAGGGTGAACTGGACGACGGCCAGGGGGGCGTCAGAATCGCCCTGCCCAACGCCATGTTGGCCAAGGCCCTGATTTTCAGCCAACAATACACGGACACCGAGACCGCCATCCGGACAATGATCAAAGCCTTCGATGCCCGGCAGGCGCAGCGCATGGCGCACCGCGTCGACGTGGCGGCATCGGATGGACGATCCGCGGGCTACACGGCCATCGCCGCCGTGCTGGCGCTGTTGCTGTCCAGCGCCGCGGCGTTGCTCAGCCTGTACCGATCCATCAAGCGCCCCCTGGACCAGGGGCTTGCGCTGGCCGGCCATCTGTCCGCCGGCAATCTCACCATCGGCATCGAACGGGCCGGGCGAGACGAGATGGGCCGGATGATGACGGCGCTGGAAAGCATCCGCACCGGCCTGAACGAGACGCTCTGCGAGGTGGCCGATCATTTTGCCCGCGTGGACACGAGCGCCGGCGTCCTCGCAGGCAGCCAGGACACTGTATTGCGAAACAGCCACGCACAGCGCCAGATGGCCGGACAGGTATCGGCGGCCATGCACTACCTGGACAGCACCGTCCGGCAGAATCACGACCGGGCCCTGGAGGCGCGACGCCTGAGCGAATGCGGCGACCAGCAGGCAAAGGCGGGGTCGGAAAGCGTCGCCCGGCTGACCCAGGCCATCTCGGACATCACGGAGGACGGCTTGCGCATCGAAGCGGCCGCCCGGCTCATCGGGGAAATCGCCTTTCAGACCAACCTGCTTGCGCTGAACGCGGCCGTCGAGGCGGCCCACGCCGGCCCTCACGGCCGGGGATTCGCGATCGTCGCCGCCGAGGTCCGCTCTCTGGCCCAGCGCTGCCACGCCACGGCCGACACCATCCATGCCGCCACCGCGCAAGCCGTCGGCAACAGCCGTCGAGGCGTCCTGCTGGCCGCCGCCGCACAAGAGGCCATGACCGGCGTGGTGCAGGCCACCGACCGCAGCCGACAGATCATGGACGAAGTCACCGCCGCCACGGATCAGCAGGCCCGGGCGATCCACGAAACGGCCCAGGCGGCCCGCGCCCTGGAAGCGATGGGCGCCCAAGGCACCATCCACGCCGAAGACACGGCCCAGGCCGTCGCCGAACAGGACTCCGGGATGGGCCGGCTGCGCCGCACGCTGGCGCACTTCCAGCTGGACGCCGGCCTGCCGGCCGGCGCGGGCATCGCCATCGAGTACGCTGACTAGACCCGCCCCGAAGGCCTGCGTCCCAGGCGCAGGACCGAACGCACCATGCCCACGAAGGTCACCAGCCAGGCGAACAGGGCGATGTGCAGGAAGACGCGCGGCATGCCCGCCAGAAAGCCGAATTCCATGGCGCGGTCCATCTGCCAGGTGCTGGCGGCATACATGCCCAACGGGAACACGGCGCCCCAGTACAGAGGGTCGTACTGAAAGGGAAAGCGCTGGAAGCCGTAGCGCCAGACCCCCAGCAGCAGAAGCATCGGGATCCACCAGGACCCGGTGGCCCAGTAGAACACCGTGAATCCCTTCAGGAACGGCAGCAGCGACACCAGAAAGGGGGCGTGCGGGGCGTTCAGGATCAGCAGCGAACCGGCCAGGGTGGAAATCGCCATCGCCCCCATGTTGATCCAGTACGGCGGCGACAGGTCATCCGGGGAAAAGCGGAAGAACACGTAGCGGTAGAAGATCAGCGACATCATCCAGATGTACAGCATGCCGCCCCACAGCCACATGGACAAGGCCATCAGATTCAGTTCCAGCCGATAAGGCTGGCCGATGCGCGCGGCCAGCAAGGCGCTGGACACCGCCAGCGACTGGGTCGCCACCACGGACAGCAGCCAGCCGCCGCTGATGCCCTTGTCCAGCGTGGGCTTGTCCGCCTTCACCGTGAAGGCGGTGAAAATCGTATACGTCAGACAGATCCACAAGACGACCGCCAACAGCCACAGGGCGAAGCCCACGGACAGGCTTCCGGCCTGCACGATGAACTGGCTGGCCAGGATGCCGGTGGCCGCCACCGCCGTGAAATAACCGGGTCCGCGCAGATGACTGACCATGTCGCCGAAAAACCGGCGGGGGTAACGCAATGCCCGCAGCACATACAGCACGCACAAGATGCCGTACTGCAGGATGTTCAGCAGGAACAGGGCCCGGGCGATCAGCGGCCGCTCCATCATGTCGGCCCCCAGGGACACGATCCCGGTCGCCATCACCAGGCCGAAATAAGCGGGTGACAGATCGGCCAGGCGCACGCGCAGTCCCGCGTCCCCGCCCGGCGCGCCACCCAGCAGCGCCGACCCCACGACCGGCGCCGGCAACGGCGCCCGACCCTGTGCTTCCCCCTTGCCCATGCAGCTCTCCTTGCTGTGGCACGCCGCGCATTCCCCCCTGGCGTCCCGCGAACCGGGCCATCGGACGGCGGCATTCCCTGCCGGGTGTCCCGGCGCGTTAAAATGCTCGATTATCTTCGCAGTGTAAGAAAAAAGGAAACCCATATGGAAGCCGAACGCCAGAACCAGATCAGCACCCACATCGAGGACTATCTGGAGCGCCAGGCCATTCTCCGGAGGTATCTTTGACTACGATGCCAAGGCTGAACGCCTGCTCGTCGTCAATGCCGAACTGGAAAACCCGGACGTCTGGAACGATCCGCAGCACGCCCAGGACCTGGGACGCGAAAAGAAAACCCTGGAAAACGTCGTCCAGACACTGAGCGCCCTGGAACGCGGCCTGCTCGACGCCCGCGACCTGTTCGAGCTGGCCAGCGCCGATGACGACGACGCCACGCTGATCGCCATCGAGTCCGACTGCGATGCGCTGCGTGAAAGCCTGGAAGGCCTGGAATTCCGCCGCATGTTCGACAATCCGGCCGATCCGCTGAATTGCTTCGTGGACATCCAGGCGGGCGCCGGCGGCACCGAGGCCCAGGACTGGGCTTCCATGCTGCTGCGCCAGTACCTGCACTACGGCGAACGCAAGGACTTCAAGGTCGAAATCCTGGAAGAATCCGAAGGCGAAGTCGCGGGCATCAAATCCGCCACCATCAAATTCGAGGGCGAATACGCCTACGGCCTGCTGCGCACCGAGACCGGCGTGCACCGCCTGGTGCGCAAAAGCCCCTTCGACTCGTCCAACGGCCGGCACACGTCCTTTGCCAGCGTGTTCGTCTACCCGGAGATCGACGATTCCTTCGAAATCGAGATCAATCCGGCGGATCTGCGCATCGATACCTACCGGGCCAGCGGCGCCGGCGGGCAGCACATCAACAAGACCGACTCGGCGGTGCGGATCACCCACGGCCCCACCGGCATCGTCGTGCAGTGCCAGAACGACCGGTCCCAGCACCGCAACCGGGCCGAAGCCATGCAGATGCTGAAATCCCGTCTGTACGAACTGGAAATGCGCAACCGCATGGCCGAACAGCAGAAACTGGAAGACTCCAAGAGCGACGTGGGCTGGGGTCATCAGATCCGTTCCTACGTGCTGGACCAGAGCCGCATCAAGGACTTGCGCACGGGGGTCGAGATCTCCAATACGCAAAAGGTCCTGGACGGCGACCTGGACCCGTTCATCACCGCCAGCCTGAAACAAGGGGTCTGAGCCCCGGCCCCGACCGGGGGCGGGCCGCGCCCGCCCCCACATCCCACGAATCACAGATCATCCGACATGACCGCGCAGACCGAATCCCAAACCTCCGACGAAAACCGCCTGATCGCCGAGCGGCGCTCCAAGCTGGCCAGCCTGCGCGAGGCCGGCCCCGCCTACCCCAACGACTTTCGCCCCGATACGCATGCGGCCACCCTGCATGAAGACTGCGACGCGCTGGACGCGGAGGCCCTGCTAGCCCAGAATCGCCGCGCTTGCGTGGCCGGGCGCATGATGCTCAAACGCGTCATGGGCAAGGCCAGCTTCGCCACGGTGCAGGACACCAGCGGCCGCCTGCAGCTGTACCTGGACCGGGGCGTGCTGGGCGACGAGACCTACGCGGCCTTCAAATCCTGGGATATCGGCGACATCGTGGGCGCCGAAGGCCAGGTCTTCAAGACCCATAAAGGCGAGCTGTCGCTGCGTGTGGAATCGCTGCGCCTGCTGTCGAAATCCCTGCGTCCCCTGCCCGACAAGTTCCACGGCGTGGCCGACCAGGAACTGCGCTATCGCCAGCGCTATGTAGATCTGATCATGACGCAGGAAACGCGCCAGACCTTCCTGTCCCGCAGCCGGATCGTCACCGCCATCCGCCAGATCATGTCGGACGCCGATTTCCTGGAAGTCGAAACCCCGATGCTGCACCCGATTCCGGGGGGCGCGGCCGCCAAGCCCTTCATCACGCACCACAACGCGCTGGACATGGACATGTACCTGCGCATCGCCCCGGAACTGTATCTGAAGCGCCTGGTCGTCGGCGGCTTCGAACGGGTCTTCGAAATCAACCGCAACTTCCGCAACGAAGGGGTCAGTCCGCGCCACAATCCGGAATTCACCATGATGGAATTCTATGCGGCGTACACCGACTACGGCTGGATCATGGACTACACGGAATCCCTGATCCGCGATACGGCGCTGCGCGTCTGCGGCACGACCGACCTCACCTACCAGGGCCAGCCCCTGGACCTGGGCCGCGCCTTCGATCGCCTGACCATCACCGAAGCCATCCTGAAGTACGCGCCGACCTACACGGCCGCGCAACTGCAGGACATTGAATTCCTGCGCAAGGACCTGCGTCGCCTGGGCGCCGACATCGACGGCCCCGTGCTGTCCCACGCGGGCCTGGGCGCCCTGCAACTGGCCTTGTTCGAGGAAACGGCGGAAGCCCTGCTCTGGCATCCGACCTTCATCATCGACTACCCGGTCGAGGTCTCGCCGCTGGCCCGGGCCTCCGACAGCCAGCCGGGCATCACGGAACGCTTTGAACTGTTTGCCTGCGGCCGTGAAATCGCCAACGGCTTTTCCGAGCTGAACGACCCGGAAGACCAGGCCGCCCGCTTCCAGGCCCAGGTGGCCGCCAAGGACGCCGGCGACGAGGAAGCCATGTACTACGACGCCGACTACGTGCGGGCCCTGGAATACGGCATGCCGCCCACGGGCGGCTGCGGCATCGGCATCGATCGACTGGTCATGATGCTGACCGACAGCCCCAATATCCGCGACGTGATCCTGTTCCCGCACCTGCGCCGCGAAGACTGAGGCCGCCATCCCGCCGAACGGGCGGCGATCCCCGACACCCAGCAAAAAGGCCGGTTCGACCGGCCTTTTTGCTGGGCTGAACGGCGATGCCGCATTACACGGTGAACGATTCCCCGCAGCCGCAGGCCGCCTTTTCGTTGGGGTTGTTGAAGCGAAAGCCCTCGTTCAGGCCTTCGCGGGCATAGTCCAGCTCCATGCCCTGCAGATAGGGCAGGCTGCCGGGCGCGACATACAGCCGGGCGCCGAACTGTTCGAAGACCTGGTCGTCCGCTGCCGGATCGTCCACGTATTCGAGCTGATAGGACATGCCCGAGCAGCCGGACGGCTTCACGCCCAGGCGCAAGCCCAGGCCCTTGCCGCGTTTGTCCAGATGGCGCCGGATGTGATCGGCTGCCTGTTGCGTCAGTGTGATTGCCATGATGACCTCGACAATAAAAACCGGTGATTCAGGAATGCTTATGCGTATAGTCTGCCACGACTGCGCGGATGGCGTCTTGCGCCAGCAGGGCGCAATGCAGCTTGGCGGGCGGCAGGACCAGCGCCTGCACGAAGTCCTGGCTGCGGATGTCCAGCGCCTGGTCCAGGCTGCGGCCCTGCAGCCAATCCGCCGCCAACGATCCGGCGGCAATCGCCGCGCCACAGCCAAAGGCCCGGAAGCAGGCAGATTCGATGGTCGCCCCCTGCACGCGAATCTGCAATTTCAGCACCTGCCCCACAGCGGGCGACCCTACCAGCGCCGTGCCCACCTGGGGATCCTGCGGATCGAAGGACCCGACGTGGCGCGGATGCAGGTAGTGATCCAGGACCTGCGGCCCGTAGCTTGGCCCGGCCATCACAAAGCACCCTCCCACGCCGCCAGTGTGCCCTGTTGGCGCATTTCCCACAAGGGCGAGACGTCCCGCAGCCGTTGAATCTGCGTGCGCAGCAAGGCCACCGCCTGATCGATCTGTTCCTGCGTGGTGTAGCGGCCCAAGGTCAGGCGCAGGGAACTGTGCGCCAGCGGGTCGCTGCGCCCCAGCGCCCGCAGCACATAGGAGGGTTCCAGGCTGGCGGACGTGCAGGCCGACCCGCTGGAGACGGCCAGTTCGGGAATGGACATCAGCAAGGCCTCGCCTTCGATGTGGGCGATGCTGACATTCAGGGTATGCGCCACACGATGGTCGGGCGCCCCATTCAAGTAGACATCGGGCAGGTCCTTCAGGCCGTCCCACAGGCGATCCCGCAGGGACCGGATGCGAGGAACCTCGTCAGCCATGGATTCGGCGGCCAGCGCATAGGCCTGCCCCATGCCGACGATCTGGTGCGTGGGCAGGGTGCCGGACCGCAGGCCGCGCTCGTGTCCGCCGCCGTGGATCTGGGCATCCAGCCGCGCGCGCGGCTTGCGCCGCACGTACAGCGCCCCGACGCCCTTGGGGCCATAGGTCTTGTGGGCCGACAGGGACATCAGATCGATGCCCAGCGCATCGACGTCGATGTCGATCTTGCCGGTGGCCTGGGCCGCATCCGTGTGAAACAGAACACCCTGTTCATGGCAGACGGCCGCCAGCGCGGCGATGTCCTGGATGACGCCGATCTCATTGTTCACCAACATGACCGACGCCAGAATGGTATCGGGCCGCAAGGCCGCCCGCAACGCCTGTGGGTCGACCAGGCCGTCCGCGTCCACGTCCAGATAGGTGACCTGGAAGCCACGCTGCTCCAGCGCCTGGCAGGTATCGAGCACGGCCTTGTGTTCGGTGCGCGCAGTGACAATATGACGCCCCCGCGCGGCGTGGAACTCCGCAACGCCCTTGATCGCCAGATTGTCGGATTCAGTCGCTCCGGAGGTCCAGACGATTTCACGCGGATCGGCATGGATCAGGCCGGCCACCTGGACGCGGGCCTGTTCCACGGCCTCTTCGGCGTCCCAGCCCCAGGCATGGCTGCGCGACGCCGGATTGCCGAAGCGCTGGGCCAGCCAGGGCAGCATGGCCTGCACGACCCGTTCATCCACCGGCGTGGTGGCGGAATAATCCAGATAGATGGGGTAATCCGGGGACAGACCCTGCGACATTGAGGCTCCAGAACAAACAAATCAGGCGGAAACAGGTTCCTTGCTGGCATCGGCCACGGGCGTAATGGGAATCGTCGGATGACCGCTGCGCAGATGCCCGGATTCCTGCCATTCCCGCAAACGCTGCTGGTCAACCAGGTCCTGCAGCGATACCGAATCCAGGTATTCCAGCATTTTACGACTCAAGGTGGCCCATAGGTCATGGGTCATGCATTTCCCCGAACGGCCATTGCGTCCGATGTCGCAGTTTTCCTTGCCGCCGCAACTGGTCGCGTCCAAGGGCTCATCCACCGCGAAGATGATATCGGCCACGGAAATGTCCCGGACATGACGGGCCAGCGTATACCCCCCGCCCGGCCCGCGCACGCTATCCACGAGCTCGTGGCGACGCAGCTTGCCGAAGAGCTGCTCCAGATAGGACAAGGAAATGTTCTGGCGCTCGCTGATGGCGGCCAGCGTCACCGGCCCGCTGTGGTGGCGCAAACCCAGATCGATCATTGCCGTCACGGCAAAACGTCCTTTGGTCGTCAAACGCATGATGAAACCCCTTTGGTCTGAATCCAATTCCGCGGGTGACAGATACCCGACTGTTGAAGTCAAGTATAGCCCGATACCTGACTAAAACACTCAGCTTTAGGGGAATGCGCCCGCCATATCTTGACCAATATCAAGTCCCGGTTTCAGCCTTGGAATGAAAGGCCGTCGGATCGCCGGAAAGGCAAACGCCCCGGAGTCCGGGGCGTTCATCAGGGGGCAAACACTTATGATATTGGCGAGAGAACGGCGCGCGGATCCGATGGCGGACCCGCGATCAGGCCGCCTGATATTGCAGGGCGCGTTTGCGGACGAGTTCAAGAACCCCCTGGCAGGCGTCTTCGATATAGTCCAGGACCTTGTTGAAGCCTTCGGGACCGCCATAATAGGGGTCGGGCACGGTGGCTTCCTCATATTCGTTCGAAAACCGCATCAGCAGCATGAGCTTATGCTGATAGATCTTCGGGCAACGCTGCTGCAGCGCAGACAGGTTTTCCCAATCCATGGCCAGGATCAGGTCGGCGTCGCGGAAGTCGTCAGCATCGATCTGGCGCGCCACGTAGGACGACAGATCGTAGCCGCGCTTGCGAGCCGCCGTCTGCGCGCGCGCATCGGGGGCCTCGCCCACGTGAAATTGGTGAGTGGCCGCCGAGTCGACGCAAATGGCATCGGAGAGACCGGCTTCATCGATCAGGTGCTGGAAGACACCCTGGGCGGAGGGGGAACGGCAGATATTGCCCGTGCAGACAAAAAGTACCTTATGCATGATAGGTGAAAGTGTGAGGGAAAACCCGGAAATTGGCAAGCTTTTTCCCGTGAGATCCTTAAAAAAAACCTGTCATGTCAGAACTTTGCAGCGGGCAGGCGCCGCCGCCCGTCCGCTCCGGTTTTTGCGCTCAGGACAGCAGCGCCTGGTCCTTCAGGGCGCGCAAAGCGTCGCGTACCGCAGCCGCCTGCTCGAATTCCAGATTGCGGGCATGCTCGTTCATCTGTTGCTCCAGTCGCTTGATTTCGCGCGCCAGCGCCTTTTCATTGCCCAGCACGCTGGCATCGAAGGCCGGCGCATCCGCCATCAGGCTGGCCGCCGACGACACCCCGTCGATCAGGTCGCGCACGGCCTTGGTGACCCCGCGCGCCGTGATGCCGTGTTCCGTATTGAATGCCTGCTGTCTTTCCCGGCGCCGGGCGGTTTCGTCCATGGCGCGGCGCATGGAGTCCGTCACCCGGTCGGCATACAGGATGGCCCGCCCGTTCAGATTGCGGGCGGCCCGGCCGATGGTCTGGATGAGGCTGCGTTCGGACCGCAGGAAGCCTTCCTTGTCGGCATCCAGGATGGCCACCAGGGACACTTCGGGGATGTCCAGGCCTTCGCGCAACAGATTGATGCCCACCAGCACGTCAAACGCCCCCAAACGCAGATCGCGGATGATCTCCACCCGCTCCACCGTATCGATGTCCGAATGCAGGTAGCGCACCTTCAGGCCGTTTTCCTGCAGATATTCGGTCAGGTCTTCGGCCATCCGCTTGGTCAGCGTCGTCACCAGCACGCGTTCATGCCGGGCGATGCGCAGCTTGGCTTCGCCCAGCAGGTCATCGACCTGGGTGGCGGCCGGCCGCAACTCGACTTCCGGGTCCACCAGGCCGGTCGGGCGCACGACCTGCTCGACGATCTCGTCGGCGTGGTCGGCCTCGTAGGGCCCCGGCGTGGCGGAGACGAATACGCACTGTGGCATGCGGGCTTCGAATTCCTCCAGGCGCAAGGGCCGGTTGTCCAGCGCCGAAGGCAGGCGAAAACCGAACTGCACCAGGGTTTCCTTGCGCGAACGGTCGCCCCGATACATGCCGCCCAATTGGCCGATGGTGACGTGGCTCTCGTCGATGAACATCAGTGAACGGGCCGGCAGATAGTCGATCAGAGTGGGGGGCGGCTCGCCCGGGGCCGCCCCCGACAAATGTCGCGAATAATTTTCGATGCCCTTGCAAAAGCCCAGTTCCTGCAGCATCTCCAGATCGAAACGGGTGCGTTGCTCCAGGCGCTGGGCCTCGACCAAATGGCCATCCGCGGTCAGGTGCGCCAGGCGGTCGCGCAGTTCGTCCTTGATGGTGTCGATGGCATGCAGCACGGTCTCGCGCGGCGTGACGTAGTGCGAGCTGGGAAAGATCGTGAAACGCAGCAGATTCTGCACCAGCTTGCCCGTCAGAGGGTCAAACAGATCCAGCGATTCGATTTCATCGTCGAACAGCGTGATGCGCAGGGCCTGTTCCGCATGCTCGGCCGGGAACACGTCAATGATCTCCCCGCGGGCGCGAAACGTGCCACGGGCGAAATCCATGTCATTGCGTTCGTACTGCATGGATACCAGTCGCGCCAGGATTTCCTGGCGGCCGACGTGATCGCCCGTGCGCAGGGTCAGCACCATGGCATGATAATCAGCCGGGTTGCCGATCCCGTAGATGCACGACACCGTGCCCACGATGATGGTGTCCGGACGCTCCAGCAGGCTTTTGGTGGCCGACAGGCGCATCTGTTCGATGTGCTCGTTGATGGACGAGTCCTTTTCGATGAACAGATCGCGCGAGGGCACATAGGCCTCGGGCTGATAGTAGTCGTAATAGGACACGAAATATTCCACCGCATTGCGGGGAAAGAATTCCCGCATCTCGGCGTATAGCTGGGCGGCCAGGGTCTTGTTGGGCGCCAGCACGATGGCCGGGCGCCCGGTGCGGGCAATGAGGTTCGCCATGGTGTAGGTCTTGCCCGACCCCGTCACCCCCAGCAGGGTCTGGCACATCAAGCCATCGCGCACGCCCGATTCCAGCGCGGCAATGGCCGCCGGCTGGTCGCCCGCCGGCGGATAAGGCTGATACAGTTGAAATGGGCTATCCGGGAAATGCACAAACCCCGGGGAATTTTGGCCGTTCTCCATCGCTCGTCTGGACACTATTCGGGTAAACCCCTTATTATCCCATCGTTGGCCTCTGCGACCAAGACACCTTTTTCTCTGTCTCAACGGTACCCCATGTCCTCTATCTTCGCTTCCGTCGAACTCGCCCCTCGCGACCCCATTCTGGGCCTGAACGAACAATTCAAGGCCGACACCCGGTCCACCAAGGTCAATCTGGGCGTGGGCGTCTACACCGACGACACAGGCCGCATCCCGCTGCTGAAGGCCGTGCGTCAGGCCGAAGCCCAGCTCTTCGAGCAGGCCACGCCGCGCAACTACCTGCCCATCGACGGCATCCCCGGCTACAACCAGGGCGCCGCCACGCTGCTGTTGGGCGCGAAATCGCCGCTGCTGGCCGGGCACCGTTCCGTCACGGTCCAGACCCTGGGCGGCACCGGCGCACTGAAAGTCGGCGCCGATTTCCTGAAGCGCGTTCTGCCCAAGGCCCAGGTCGCCATCAGCAATCCCAGCTGGGCTAACCACGAGGCCCTGTTCTCCGCTGCCGGCTTTCCCATCGTCAGCTACGATTACTACGACGCTGCGACCCATGGCCTGAATTTCGATGGCATGCTGGCCTCGCTCAAGGCGCTGCCCGCCGGCACCATCGTCGTGCTGCACGCCTGCTGCCACAACCCCACCGGCGTGGACCCCAGCCCCGAACAATGGCGCGACATCGCCCAGACCTTGCAGGCCGGCCAACTGGTGCCGTTCCTGGACATCGCCTATCAGGGCTTTGGCGCCGGCCTGGAAGAAGATGCCGCTGTCGTGCGTCTGTTCGCCGATCTGGGCATGACGATGTTCATCAGCTCCTCGTTCTCGAAATCGTTCTCGCTGTACGGCGAACGCGTCGGCGCCCTGACCCTGGTCACGGGTGACGACGAGGAAAGCGCCCGAGTGCTCAGCCAGTTGAAACGCGTCATCCGCACCAACTATTCCAACCCGCCCACCCATGGCGGCGCCCTGGTGTCCGCGGTGCTGAACACGCCGGAACTGTTCGCGCAGTGGGCCGAGGAACTGGCTGGCATGCGCGACCGCATCCGCGCCATGCGCCATCAGCTGGTCGAACAGATTCATGCCCACGGCGTGGACCGGGACTTCGGCTTCGTCAAGGCGCAACGCGGCATGTTCTCCTATTCCGGCCTGACCAAGCCCCAGGTCGAACGCCTGCGTGAGGATTTCGGCATCTATGCCGTGGGCAGCGGTCGCATCTGCGTGGCGGCCCTGAACAGCGCCAACGTCGATTACGTGGCCCGCGCGATCGCCCAGGTCCTGAAGGGATGAGACTGGACATAGGGCAGTCCTGGAGGACTGCCCTATGCCTGGCGAATCCGAGCGGCATGCAGGCCGCGAGGTGGACGAGACTGGACGTATAGCAGTCCACTACGGACTGCTATACGCCTGACGAATCCGAACCGCTTGCAAGCGGTGAGGTGGACGAGCCCAGGCATAGTCCCGGAGGACTGCCCTTTGCTGGCGAACCCAAGCGGACATGAAGGCCGCGAGGCGGACGATACAAGGCCCGGACACTCCATCCGGGCCTTATGCTTTCCAGGCCTAGCCGCTTGCCATATCCAGGGGTTTCAGACAAAATACAGGCTGTGTTTTCATCCAGTAGCGCGCCATGTCCCTGAAGCTTACTGCCCGCCAATCCCAGATCCTGGACCTGATCATCCAGGCCATCACCCAGACAGGGCGTCCGCCCACCCGGGCCGAAATCGCCCGGGCGCTGGGTTTTCGTTCCGCCAACGCCGCCGAAGACCATCTGCGCGCCCTGGAACGCAAGGGCTACATCCTGCTGACGGCGGGCACCTCGCGCGGCATCCAGTTGACCACCCTGGCCCAAGCGGCCACACCGCAGCCCGCCCCGACGACGCCTTCCCAGGCCGCGCAGGCCCAGGGCGACGCCGGCCGGGCCGCCGCCACGCGAACGATCCAACCGCCGCCCGGGGCTCCGATCTGGACGACGCCCTCGGACCAACGCCTGATTCCGCTCATCGGCCGTGTCGCCGCCGGCCATCCGATCCTGGCCGCCGAACACGTCGAACGCGAAGTCCCCCTGGCGCCGCATCTGTTCGATTCGGTCCCCGATTATCTGCTGCGGGTGCGGGGCAGCAGCATGCGCGACGCCGGCATCCTGGATGGCGACCTGCTGGCGGTGCGCAGCACGCCCGATGCCCGCCACGGCCAGATCGTCGTGGCCCGACTGGGCGACGACGTCACCGTCAAACGGCTGGATCATCAAGGCCAGCGCATCCGCCTGCTGCCGGAAAACCCCGACTTCTCGCCCATCGTGGTGGGCGCGGGCGACGATTTCGCCATCGAAGGCATCGCCGTAGGCCTGATCCGCACAACGAATCTGCACTGATCGGCCTCCTCCCGGGCCTGGCCGCCTGTCCCCTTTCAGCCGGAACTCCCGGCGCCCGCTCGTCCCCGCCAGAGCCCGGCCATTCATCCCCACCGAAAAAAACAGGCCCCGCCCTTTTGGGGCGAGGCCTGCTCGTCTTGCGAGAACCGCCATCCGCTGGCGTCTGTCCGGCCCCTTCACGCCCTTGGGCGGCCTGAGGAACCGAAGCCAAACGACACGCATCAATGCTTGATCACGTCTCCCGAAGGCCCGGCAGGCTTGGCGGCCGCGACGGCCTCGGCCGCCAGGCGGGCGACTTCCTCGTCCGACAGAGGCGTGGGCATATGCTGCAAGGCGACCTCCAGCACCCGGTCGATCCAGCGCACCGGGATGATTTCCAGGTGGTTTTTCACGTTATCGGGGATTTCCGCCAGATCCTTGACGTTTTCTTCCGGGATCATCACGGTCTTGACGCCGCCACGATGGGCCGCCAGCAGCTTTTCCTTCAGGCCGCCGATTTCCAGCACTTCGCCGCGCAGGGTGATCTCCCCGGTCATGGCCACATCCGCCCGCACGGGAATGCCCGTCAGGGCCGACACCATGGCGGTGGTAATGGCAATGCCGGCTGAAGGACCGTCCTTGGGCGTCGCGCCTTCCGGGAAGTGCACATGCAGATCGTGCTTTTCGAAGGTCTGATCGGCGATTCCCCAATGCCGGGCGCGGGCTCGCACCACGGTGCGGGCTGCCTCGACGGATTCCTTCATCACGTCGCCCAATGAGCCGGTGCGGGTGACGACGCCCTTGCCGGGCATATCGGCGACTTCGATGGTCAACAGATCGCCGCCCACCTCCGTCCAGGCCAATCCCGTCACCTGCCCGATGCGGTCTTCCTTTTCGGCCACGCCGAAGCTGAAGCGACGCACGCCCAGGTAATCATCCAGGTTGTCGGAATCCACCGTCAGGGATTTCTGGATCTTGGTCGTCTTATGACCCTTGCCGACCGGGTTCGCCGTCAGCAGGCGCTTGACCGCCTTGCGGCAGATCTTGGAGATTTCCCGCTCCAGCGCCCGCACCCCCGCCTCGCGCGTGTAGTAGCGCACGATATCGCGGATCGCGGCTTCGGTCACCGTCAGTTCGCCGTCCTGCACGCCGTTGTTTTTCATCAGCTTGGGCAGCAGGTGATCAAAGGCGATGTGGACCTTTTCATCTTCCGTGTATCCCGACAGGCGGATGACCTCCATCCGGTCCAGCAGGGCCGGCGGAATGTTCAGCGTATTGCTGGTGGCCACGAACATCACATCGGACAGATCGAAATCGACCTCGATGTAGTGATCCTGGAACGTGTGATTCTGTTCCGGGTCCAGGACCTCCAGCAGCGCGGACGACGGGTCGCCCCTGAAATCGGCGCCAAGCTTGTCGATCTCGTCCAGCAGGAACAAGGGATTGCGCACACCGACCTTGCTCATGTTCTGCAGGATCTTGCCGGGCATGGAGCCGATGTAGGTGCGCCGGTGGCCGCGGATTTCGGCCTCATCGCGCACGCCGCCCAGGGCCATGCGCACGAACTTGCGATTGGTCGCTCGCGCCACGGACTGCCCCAGGGACGTCTTGCCCACGCCCGGAGGCCCCACCAGGCAAAGGATGGGCGCCTTGAGCTTCTCGACGCGCTGCTGCACGGCCAGGTACTCGACAATGCGTTCCTTGACCTTCTCCAGACCGTAGTGGTCGGCGTCCAGTACTTCTTCCGCGTTCTGCAGGGCATTGTTGACCCGGCTCTTTTTATGCCAGGGCAGGCCGATCAGGGTATCGATGTAGTTGCGCACCACCGTGGCTTCGGCCGACATGGGCGACATCAGTTTCAGCTTTTTCAGCTCGCTATCGGCCTTTTTACGGGCTTCCTTGGACATGCGGGCGGCTGCGATCTTGCGTTCCAGCTCTTCGATGTCGGCGCCTTCCTCGCCCTCGCCCAGTTCCTTCTGGATGGCCTTGACCTGTTCATTCAGGTAGTAGTCGCGCTGGCTTTTCTCCATCTGCTTCTTGACCCGGCCGCGAATGCGCTTCTCGACCTGCAAGATATCGATTTCGGACTCCAGCTGCGCCAGCAGGGCTTCCAGGCGCTGCACGGCGCCTTCCATGTCCAGCAGGGACTGCTTCTGTTCGATCTTCAGCGGCAGGTGGGCCGCGATGGTATCCGCCAGACGGCCGGCATCTTCAATGCCGGTCAGGGAGGTGAGGATCTCCTGGGGGATTTTCTTGTTCAGCTTGACGTACTGTTCGAACTGGGCCAGCACGGCCCGGCGCAGGGCCTCGGCCTCCGCCTGGTCGGACGCGTCTTCGACGATGCCCGTGACCCGGGCCGTGAAGTGGGTTTCGGCATCCGACACAGCATGGATGCGCGCCCGCTGCTGGCCTTCGACCAGAACCTTGACGGTTCCATCGGGCAGTTTGAGCATCTGCAGGATGTTGGCGGCGCAGCCGATGTCATACAGATCATCGGGCGTAGGGTCGTCCTTGCCGGCGGATTTCTGTGCAACCAGCATGATGCTGTTGCCGCCTTCCATGGCCAGTTCCAGCGCCTTGATCGAGCGGGGACGGCCCACGAACAGCGGGATGACCATATGCGGAAAGACCACGACGTCGCGCAGCGGCAGCAGCGGCAGATCCGCAGGTTCCTGGGTCAGAATCTGACTAGCAGACATGGTTGCTTCCTAAAACGGTTGAGTCCAATAAAAAAGGAAGCGCAGGCTTCCTTTTTTGTGTTGCCTGCTTACCCATATGGTGTCAGGTGCTGGGCTTTCAAGGCCCGGATGCCTGGGTCCAGTATAAGGGCAGAACCGGCCCGCCTGAAGCAATGATCAGGCGGCAGCCGTGCGCAGGGGCTTTTCGTCTTCCGTATGATGCGTTCTCCGGGGCCCCTTGATGAGCTGGGGTTGCCCCTGGCCTTCGACGGCATCCGCATCCAGCACCACGCGGTTGATGTCCTGACGGGTCGGCAAGTCGAACATGGTCGCCAACAGGGATTGTTCCATGATGGAGCGCAATCCGCGGGCGCCGGTGCGCCGCTTGATGGCGCGCTTGGCGATGGCCGTCAAGGCCTCCGGCGTGACGTCGAGGTCCACGTCTTCCATCTCGAGCAGTTTCTGGAACTGCTTGACGACGGCATTGCGCGGTTCGGTCAGAATCCGCACCAAGGTGTCTTCCTTGAGTTCTTCCAGGGTGGCGACCACCGGCAGACGGCCGACCAGTTCCGGAATCAGGCCGAACTTGATCAGGTCCTCGGGCTCGACCTCGGCGAACAGCTCGCCCACGCCGCGTTCGGAACGCGCGCGCACGGTGGCGGAAAACCCGATGCCGGAACGCTCGCTACGGTCGCGGATGATCTTTTCCAGGCCGTCGAAGGCCCCGCCCACGATGAACAGGATGTTGGTGGTATCCACCTGGACGAAATCCTGGTTGGGATGCTTGCGACCGCCCTGCGGAGGCACGGAAGCCACCGTGCCCTCGATGAGTTTCAGCAGAGCCTGCTGCACGCCTTCCCCCGACACGTCGCGGGTGATCGACGGGTTGTCCGACTTGCGCGAGATCTTGTCGATTTCGTCGATGTAGACAATGGCCCGCTGGGCTTTTTCGACTTCGTAGTTGCAGTTCTGCAGCAGCTTCTGGATGATGTTCTCGACGTCTTCGCCGACATAGCCGGCTTCGGTCAGCGTCGTTGCATCCGCCATGACGAAAGGCACGTCCAGCATGCGGGCCAACGTCTGCGCCAGCAAGGTCTTGCCGGAACCGGTTGGGCCGATCAGCAGAATATTGCTTTTCGACAATTCGACGTCGCCGCTTTTGGCATCGGCATAGCGGATGCGCTTGTAGTGGTTGTAGACCGCCACGGCCAGATTGCGCTTGGGCGTTTCCTGGCCGATCACATAACCGTCCAGGAAGGTCTTGATTTCCTGCGGCGTGGGCAGTTCATTGCGCACGGCGTCGCGGGCGGCTTCCTGCTTTTCATCGCGGATGATGTCGTTGCACAGGCTGATGCACTCATCGCAGATGAACACGGAAGGACCCGCGATCAGCTTGTGGACTTCGCTCTGGCTTTTGTTGCAGAAGGAACAATGCAAGGCTTTGTCCTCGCTGGATCCTTTTTTCTCGGTCATGGCAAACCCGTACTTATGTGGTTTCGTCGGTGCGTGAAACCAGAACCTTGTCGATCAGGCCGTAGACCTGCGCGTCGTCGGCGGACATGAAGTTGTCGCGTTCGGTATCGACAGCGATGCGTTCAATGTCCTGCCCGGTGCGTTCCGCCAGAATGCCGTTCAGGCGCTCGCGCAGGCTGAGGATTTCCTTGGCCTGGATCTGGATGTCGGACGCCTGCCCTTGGGCGCCGCCGGAAGGTTGGTGGATCATGATACGGGAATTGGGCAAGGCATAGCGCTTGCCCTTTTCCCCGGCCGCCAACAGGAACGCCCCCATGCTGGCCGCCAGGCCGGTGCACAGGGTGGAGACAGCCGGCTTGACGAACTGCATGGTGTCGTAGATGGCCATGCCCGCATACACCGACCCGCCAGGCGAGTTGATGTACAGGGAAATGTCTTTGTCAGGGTTCTCCGATTCCAGGAACAGCAGTTGGGCGACGACCAGATTGGCCGACTGGTCGTTGACCTGCCCCACGAAGAAAATCACCCGTTCGCGCAACAGGCGCGAATAGATATCGTAGGACCGTTCACCCCGACCGGACTGCTCGATCACGATGGGCACGTAACCCAGACCGGTGGGGGTGACGGATTCACCCCCATACATCGATGCATAGAAATCGGTGAACCTGGACATCAACGCGTTCCCATCAAGGTATCAAAGTCGACGGTTTCGTCGGTAACCTGGGCTGCTGCCAGCACGTGGTCGACGACGTTGTCTTCCAGCACCAGCGATTCGATTTCGGCGCGGCGCTGACGATCGGACAGATAATAGGCCACAACCTGGGCGGGCTGCTCGTAGCTCTTGGCGAAGTCTTCGATGCGGGCGCGGACCTGCTCGGGCTTGGCCTTCAGGTCGGCCGCCTTGATCAGTTCGCCCACCAGCAGGCCCAGACGCACACGGCGCTCGGCTTCCGGGCGGAAGGTGTCTTCCGGGATGGGGATGGTATCGGCATTGGGCAGGCCGCGCTGTTTCAGTTCTTCGCGGGCGGCGGCGGTGCGGCTGGCGACTTCGCTGTCGATCAGGGCCTTGGGCAGATCGAAGGAGCAGGCCGCGGCCAGGGCATCCATCACGCTGGCCTTGGTGCGGCTTTTCGCGCGGGCCTGGGCTTCGCGTTCGACGTTGCCGCGGACTTCAGCCAGCAGCGCGTCGACATTGCCTTCGGCCTGACCCAGCGACTTGGCGAAATCGGCATTGACTTCGGGCAGTTCGGGTTCGGCGACTTCTTTCACGGTGATGGTGAATTCAGCCTGCTTGCCGGCCACGGCGGCGCTGCCGTAGTCTGCCGGGAAATTCAGCGGAAAGGTCTTGCTTTCGCCGGCCTTCAGGCCGGTGGCGGCGGCTTCGAATTCGGGCAGCATGCGACCCTGGCCCAGCACGAAGGGGAAATCCTGGGCGGTGCCGCCATCGAAGGCCACGCCATCGATGGTGCCGGCAAAGTCCAGCGTGACGCGGTCGCCGTCCTGGGCGGCGCGATCGGCGGCGGCCTTGAAGACAGTACGCTGGCGACGCAGGATGTCGATGGTCTTTTGCACTTCGGCATCACCCACCTGCACGGCGCTGCGAGTGATCTTCAGGCCGGACAGGTCGGGCAGTTCGACTTCCGGGTAGACCTCGAAGGTGGCGGAAAACGCCATCACGCCGTCTTCGGCGCCTTCGACCTTGGGCTCCAGGCTGGGGGAGCCCGCGACGCGCAGATTGGCGTCGGCGATGACCTTGTCCAGGGATTTGCCGATCTGGGAATTGATCACGTCATAGCGCACCGAGGGACCATGGCTGCGTTCGATCACCGACAGCGGGGCTTTGCCGGGGCGAAACCCATGGACCTTGGCCGTGCGGGCGACGCGTTTGAGTTGTGCCTGGACTTCTTTCTCGATGTCGGCGACAGAAACGCTCAGATCGACACGGCGCTCCAGGCCGGACAGTTTTTCAACCACGGGCTGCATTCGGAACCTATTGATAGTAATGGACAGTAAACGGGGTATTTTAGCGGAAAGTCGGACCCGGCGTAGGAGCGTCGGGAGGCCCGAGGTTTCAAGCTATAATGATCGGCTAACCTAGCGAACGTGGCGGAATTGGTAGACGCACCAGATTTAGGTTCTGGCGCCGCAAGGCGTGAGAGTTCAAGTCTCTCCGTTCGCACCACGGCCCCCTATCATACCCTGTCGGCCGGCCGGCCATCCGCCTAGAACGCGCTTTCCAGCAGATTGCCCCGCTCGATCATGTCCTGCAGTCCGTGGGGCATTTCCCGATCCGCGGCGAACCGGCAATCCTGGTCCAGCGGGGTGTCGCCCCGGCATTTTTTCATCAGCACGCACCCCTGGAAGACCTCGGAGACCCAATCCACGAACACGTGGACCTTGGACGACAGGTGGCGGCTTTGCTGATAGACGACGGAAATCGGCATCGGCGGCGGCGACCATGCCCCCAGAACCTCGACCAGCTCGCCGGAGTCCAGATGCGGCGCGACCATGTAGCGCGCCGGCTGGATCAGGCCGAACCCGGCCAACCCGGCGCTGACATAGGCTTCGGCATCGTTCACGGAAAGCGGGCCCTTGAGCGGAACATTCACGACCCCGTCCCCGACCTTGAAGCTCAGATCGATGTTGCGCCCGGTGCGCGTCACAAAATAGTTGACCGCCCGATGACGCTCCAGATCCTCGAGGGTCTGCGGGTTTCCGTAGCGCTCGAGGTAGGACGGCGCCGCGCAGGTCACCGTCTTGAAGACACCGATGCGCTTGGCGATCAGCGAGGAATCCTGCAATTCGCCGATCCGCAGCGCGCAATCGACAGCATCCTGCACCATATCGATCCGCCGGTCGCTCAAACCGACGACCAATTCGATCTCCGGGTAGCGCTGGTGGAAATCGCACAGCCTGGGGATCAGGACCAGCCTGCCCAGCGAAGGAGGCGCATCGATGCGCAAACGGCCGCGCGGGCCTCGGGCGCGATCGCGAAAAGCCGATTCCGCCTCGTCGACATCGGCCAGGATGCCGGCGCAGCGCTCGTAATAGGAGGCGCCATCCGGGGTCAGGCTCAGGCGGCGCGTGCTGCGGTTCAGCAGCCGCGCGCCCAGGTGTCGTTCCAGTTTGCGGATGATCGTGCTCACCGTGGCTCGCGGCATGTCCAGGCTATCGGCGGCCAGGGTGAAGCTGTTGGCGTCGACGACCCGCGTGAAGACCCGCATGGCTTGAAGATGATCCATATCCGTGCTCCCGGCGCGGGGCGATGGGGGCGGCGCGCCATTGTTTGTTTATCGTGAACAGTGATTACAAAAATAGGATATTTATCCAAATTCACGAATAACAAATAATAGCGCACTCTTCAAAAGGAATGCCCCCTCATGTTTTCTTTCCATGCACGACACGCCGCCATCGCGCTCGCGGGGCTGCTGCTTGCCGGCGGCTTTCTGCTCATGCGCGAGAGCGCGGGCGGGATTGCCGACACCGGCACGCCGCCCGCCGCGCCCGCCATTCCAGTGGACGTCGCCACGATCCGGTATCAGGCGATCACGGACTGGCACGAATACTCCGGACGGCTGGAAGCCGTGGACCGGGTCGAAGTCCGGCCTCTGGTCTCCGGCACTCTGATCCGGGTTCACTTCAAGGACGGCGCGCTGGTCCGGCGCGGCGATCCGCTCTTCACGATCGACCCGCGCCCCTACCAGGCCGCAGTCGACGAGGCGCAAGCCCAGCTGGCGGCCGCCACAGCCAGGGCCGCCTACACCGACGCGGACCTGGCCCGAGGCCGGCGCCTGCTCGCCGGAAATGCCATCGCCCGGAGGGATTTCGAAGAAAAGCGCAACGCGGCCCGCGAAGCGACTGCCCGCACGCAAGCCGCGCAGGCCGCGCTGCAATCGGCGCGCCTGGACCTCGAACACACCCGCATCGTCGCCCCCATCAGCGGCCGCGTCTCGAAAGCCGAAGCAACCGCAGGCAACGTCGTCAGCGCCGGAGGCGCGCGACCTTTGACCACCATGGTCTCCGTCTCGCAACTCTATGCCTCGTTCGAGATGGACGAGCAGACTTTCCTGCAGATGGACGGCGCTGCCTCGTCGGGCGCTTCGACATCCATCCCCGTGTCCATGGGTCTGGCCAACGAGCAGGGATACCCCCGCCAGGGCAGACTGGCGTTCCTGGACAACAGCCTGGACCCACGGACCGGAACGATCCGAGTGCGGGCGCTGTTCGACAACCCGGACGGCCTGCTGCGACCCGGCCTGTATGCCAAGATCCGCCTGGGCGCCGGCGCGCCCCATGACGCCGTCCTCCTGCAGGAAAAGGCGATCGGCACCGATCAGGCCAAACGCTTCGTCATGATCGTGGACAAGGCGAACAAGGCGGCCTACCGGGAAGTGACTCTGGGCGCCGGCCGTGAAGGCTGGCGCGTCGTCCGCAGCGGCCTGGCGGCGGGCGACCGGGTCGTCGTCAACGGCATCCAGCGCATCCGGCCGGGAGACACCGTCGCACCGACGCCGGTCCGGCCCGATGACGGCGCGCTCGCGGCGAGCGGCATCCTCTCCGGCTCGGCGCCGGACCGACAGCAGCAATCCTGAGCAGCGCCATGAATATTTCCAGATTCTTCATCGATCGGCCGATCTTCGCGGCAGTCCTCTCCGTGCTGATCCTGTTGGCCGGCCTGCTCGCCATCTTCCGCCTGCCGATTTCCGAATACCCGGAAGTCGTGCCGCCCTCGGTCGTCGTGCGGGCGCAGTTCCCCGGAGCCAATCCCAAGGTGATCGCCGAGACGGTGGCGGCGCCGCTCGAAGAGGCCATCAACGGGGTCGAGAACATGCTGTACATGCAGTCGCAGGCCAACAGCGACGGCAACCTGGCGGTGACGGTCAATTTCCACCTGGGCATGGACCCCGACAAAGCCCAGCAACTGGTGCAGAACCGGGTCGCGCAAGCCCTGCCGCGCCTGCCCGAAGACGTCCAGCGCCTGGGCGTGACGACGATCAAGGCCACCCCCGCCCTGACGATGGTCGTGCACCTGATCTCGCCCGACCAGCGCTATGACCTGACCTACCTGCGCAACTACGCCGTCCTCAACGTCAAGGACAGGCTGGCGCGCATCCCCGGCGTGGGCGAAGTGCAGGTCTGGGGCGCCGGCAACTATGCGATGCGCGTCTGGCTGAATCCGGCCAAGCTCGCCGAGCGCGGCCTGACCGCCAGCGACGCCGTCGCCGCAATCCGGGAGCAGAACGTGCAGGTGGCCGCGGGCGTCATCGGCGCGGCGCCCAGCGGCCCCGACGTCGCGATGCAGTTCTCGGTCAATGCGCAAGGCCGCCTGAAGACCGAGGACGAATTCGGCGACATCGTCCTGAAGTCCTCTCCGGACGGCGGCGTCATCCGGCTGCGCGATGTGGCGCGCATCGAGCTCGCGGCATCCGAATATGCGCTGCGATCCCTGTTGGACAACAAACCGGCGGTCGGTATGGCGATCATGGCGGCCCCGGGCGCCAACGCCCTGGCCATCTCCGACGCGGTGCGCGCAACCATGCGGGAACTGTCGGCCGATTTCCCGGCCTCGCTCGAAAGCCGCATCGTCTACGACCCCACGCAGTTCGTGCGATCCAGCATCGAGGCGGTGATATCGACGCTGCTCGAGGCCATCGCCCTGGTCGTGCTCGTCGTCATCGTCTTTCTGCAGACCTGGCGCGCGTCCATCATCCCGCTGCTTGCGGTGCCGATTTCGATCATCGGCACCTTCTCCCTGATGCTGGCCTTCGGCTACACCATCAATGCGCTGTCCCTGTTCGGCCTGGTGCTGGCGATCGGGATCGTCGTGGACGACGCCATCGTGGTCGTCGAGAACGTCGAGCGCAACATCGAAGCCGGCCTCAGTCCCCGCGACGCCACCTACCGCGCCATGCGCGAAGTGAGCGGGCCGATCATCGCCATCGCCCTGACGCTGGTCGCCGTGTTCGTGCCGCTGGCGTTCATGACAGGGCTGAGCGGACAGTTCTTCAAGCAGTTCGCCATGACGATCGCCATCTCGACAGTCATCTCGGCGTTCAATTCGCTGACACTGTCGCCGGCGCTGGCGGCGCTGCTGCTGAAACCCCATGGAGCCAGACCCGACGCGCTCACCCGGGGCATGGACCGCGTCCTGGGCGGCTTCTTCCGCGTCTTCAACCGCGCATTCGGGCGGGCCTCCGACGGCTACGCGCATGGCGTGGGCGCCGTGGTGCGGCGCAAGGGCGCGACCCTGGGCGTCTATCTGGTGCTGCTCGCGCTGACGGCGGGGGTCGCCTATATCGTTCCGGGCGGTTTCGTGCCCGGACAGGACAAGCAGTACCTGGTCAGCTTCGCACAACTGCCCAGCGGCGCATCGCTGGAGCGCACGGATGCCGTGGTCCGGCGCATGAGCGACATCGCGATGGCCCAGCCGGGCGTCAAGAACGTCATCGCTTTCCCGGGCCTGTCGATCAACGGCTTCACCAACAGTTCGAGCGCGGCCGTGGTCTTCATGGCGCTCGACGATTTCGACCAGCGCCGGGACGCGGCGACGTCCGCCCAGGCCATCACTGCCGCGCTGAGCCAGAAGTTTTCCGGCATCAAGGAAGCCTTCACCGCAGTCTTTCCCCCGCCGCCGGTGATGGGCCTGGGGACGGTCGGCGGATTCAAGCTGCAGATCGAGGATACGGCAGGACTGGGCTATGACCGACTGAACGACGCGGTCCAGGCCTTCCTGGCCAAGGCCGCGCAAACACCCGAACTGGGACCGGCATTTTCCAGCTACCAGATCAATGTGCCGCAGCTGGACGTGGATCTCGACCGGGTCAAGGCCAAGCAGCTGGGCGTCCCCGTCACGAACGTGTTCGACACCATGCAGATCTACCTGGGCTCGCTCTACGTCAACGACTTCAACCGTTTCGGACGCGTCTACCAGGTCAAGGCCCAGGCCGATGCGCCTTTCCGCTCCAGCCCCGAGGACATTCTCCGCTTGAAGACGCGCAGCGATTCGGGCGCCATGGTGCCGCTGGGTTCCCTGGTGTCGCTGACGCCGACGTACGGGCCGGAGATGGTCGTGCGCTACAACGGATACACGGCCGCCGACATCAACAGCGGTCCTGCGCCCGGCTATTCGTCCGGCGAGGCTCAGGCCAGCGCCGAGCGCATCGCGGCGGCGACGCTGCCCAGAGGCATCAAGTTCGAATGGACCGACCTGACCTACCAGCAGATCCTGGCCGGCAATGCCGGAATCTGGGTGTTTCCCATCAGCGTCCTGCTGGTCTTCCTGGTGCTGGCCGCCCTGTACGAAAGCCTGACCCTGCCGCTGGCGGTCATCCTGATCGTACCCATGAGCGCGCTTGCCGCCCTGACCGGCGTCTGGCTGACCCAGGGCGACAACAACATCTTCACCCAGATCGGACTCATGGTGCTGGTCGGCCTGGCCTGCAAGAACGCCATCCTGATCGTCGAATTCGCGCGCGAACTGGAAGCGCAGGGCATGTCCGCCGCGCAGGCCGCCCGGGAAGCCAGCCGCCTGCGCCTGCGCCCCATCCTGATGACCTCCATCGCCTTCATCATGGGGATCGTGCCGCTGGTGCTGTCCACGGGCGCGGGCGCGGAAATGCGCCACGCAATGGGCATCGCCGTCTTCTTCGGCATGCTGGGCGTCACTGTGTTCGGCCTATACCTGACCCCGGTGTTCTACGTGCTGCTGCGCGCCCTCGCCGCCCGGTTCCCGGCCCGGCGCGCCGACCCCGCGCACCCGGACCTGCCCGCCCCCGCCGCGACCCCCACAGTGGAAACCCAATCATGATCAAACGCATCTCTTTCGCCGCCACGGCGGGCCTGCTGGCCCTGCTTGCAGGATGCGCCGTCGGCCCGAAGTACGAACGGCCCGCCGTCGAAGTGCCCGCAGCCTTCAAGGAAGCCAGCCTGAGCGCCGCCGACCAGCAGCGCTGGAAGCAGGCCCAGCCGGCCGACGACCTGGCGCGGGGACGCTGGTGGGCCATCTTCAAGGACCCCGCGCTGGACGCCCTGCAAACGCAAGCCATGCAGGCGAACCAGGACCTGCAGGCCGCCGCCGCACGTGTGAAGCAGGCGCGCGCGCTGCGGCAGGGCACGCGCGCCGGACAGTTCCCGGAACTGACGGCCGGCGTGGGCGCGAGCCGCCAGCGCACCTCCGAATCGGTCGGAGACTCCGCCGCCGCAGGCGAAACCGCCACGCTCTGGCGCGCGCAGACCGGCTTGTCCTATGAAGTCGATCTCTTTGGCCGCGTCGCCTCGGAAGTCGATGCCGCCAGCGCCGACGCTCAGCGGGCCCAGGCCCTGTACCAGTCCGTGCTGCTGGCGCTGCAGGCCGACGTCGCGCAATCCTATTTCCTGATCCGGCAACTGGATGGTGAAGCCCTGCTCTACGACAACACGATTGCCCTGCGACGCATGAGCCTGGATCTGGTCGAGACCCGCTACCGCGAAGGCGACATCAGCGAACTCGATGTCGCGCGGGCCCGCTCCGAACTGGCGACGGCGCGCGCCCAGGCGCTGGGCGTCGAGCGGCAACGCGCCGCCGCCGAGCACGGACTGGCGGTACTGCTCGGACGGCCACCCGCCGATTTTTCCCTGCCGCGCCAAGCCCTGGCCAGGATCCCGGTCGCCATCCCGGCCGGACTGCCTTCGTCCCTGTTGGAAAGACGCCCCGACATCGCCGCCGCGGAACGGGCGCTGGCGGCCGCCAACGCCCGGGTCGGCGCCGCGAAGGCCGCCCTGTTCCCGCAACTGACCCTGACCGGCGCCTTCGGATTCGAATCGTCCGAACTGGACGAGCTGCTGCGCTGGTCGAGCCGCAGCTTCCTGCTGGGCCCGCTGGTGGGCACGGCGCTCTCGCTGCCGATCTTCGACGGCGGCCGCCGCCAGGCCGGCGTGGACCGCGCCCGCGCCCGCTACGAAGAAGACGTGGCCCTGTACCGGCAAAGCGTGCTCAAGGCCTTCGGAGAAGTCGAGGATGGTCTGTCCGCCCTGCGCCTGCTGGGCGAGCAAACCGAGGTGCAGGAATCCGCCGTGGCGTCCGCCGCCCGCGCGGCCGAACTGTCCAAGACCCAATACGAAGCCGGATCGGTCAGCTACCTGGAAGTCATCGACGCCGACCGCAACGTGCTGCAGTACAAACGCACCGTCGTGGAGCTGGACGGCCTGCGCGCGCATGCCGCCGTGCAACTGATCCGAGCCATCGGCGGCGGCTGGGGGAATGGTTGAAGGCAGTCCAGGGCCGTTCGCCGGCGCTTCACGCGTTCCCCAGCGCCAAATAGGCCGCGCGCACGGCTTCCGTCCCATATTGGCGTTCCAGCCGGCGCACGGTGAAGTGGCCGCGCGCCATATCCTGGAAGTGATTGATGAACAGGGTATTGACCAGGGCGCCGCCGGCAGCCCCCAGCGCGGGGACGGCCTGGGCAGCGATTTTCTCGGTGACCTGGATGCCGAAGCGGTCCGCGATGGCGGCGATCAGGCGCGCCATCGCGGGGGTGGAGGCCTTGTCCACCGCCACCTTGGCGCCCAGGTAATCCACGGCTTGGCCGACCGCCTGGGCGAGCGCCACGCGCACGGCATAGTAACCACTCTCGGCGGCGTTGTCGGTCTCGGCCTTGCCGCCCAGCGCAAAGACCTCCAGGCATGCCCTGCCCGTATCGGGGTCCCGCAGCGATTCGCCCTCGCTGCGGGCGATGGCCGCGATGGAGCGCATCATCAGCGTCGTGGACACAGGCAGTTCCACCGCCAGGCCGGCAAGACCGAAAAAGCCGCCCACGCCGCCGCTCAGCGCCGCCCCCCACTTGTGCCAGCGATCGGCGCTGCCCGCGCCGGGGGCGTCGCCCAGGGTGAAGATCGCCGCATCGGCGGCCTTGCTCAGCGCATGCCGGGTGATGCCGGCAACCCGGGCCTGCCAGCCGACCGGCAACATATCCAGGCCCTTCTCGATGGGGGCGCCGACCAGGCTGGTCATGCGGGCAGCCAGGCCCGGGTTTTCCAGCAACCGGCGGGCCACGCGCAGGTCCGCCAGATCGGCGGCGCTCAAGGGTGCATCCATCGCTTCCATCCGTCCTCGTCGATTCATGCGCCCATTGTGCGCCAAGTCTCCCGAATCCTCGACAGCGCGGCAGCGCCTCTGGTATTGTGATCCGCACCGCGCAAGCGGAAAAAACATAAATCCAGGAGACAAACCTATGAAAAAGACCGCTTTGGCGGCCGCGCTGGCCGTGTTCGGCCTTGGCGCCAGCCTGCCTTCCCACGCCGCCGGCATTTCGGATGACGTCATCCGCATCGGCTTCATCGCCGACATGTCCGGCGTATACGCTGACATCGATGGGCAGGCGGGGGCCGATGCCATTCGCATGGCCATCGCCGACATGGGGGGCGAGATCAACGGCAAAAAGATCGAACTGCTGACCGCCGATCACCAGAACAAGGCCGACATCGCCTCGGCCCGCGCCCGGGAATGGTTCGACACCCAGCACCTGGACATGCTGGTGGGCGGCACCAATTCCGCCACGGCGCTGGCCATGGCCGCCGTGGCCGCCGAGAAGAAAAAGCCCTTCCTGGCTGTCGGCCCCGGGTCTTCGGCCCTGACCAACGCGCAGTGCACCCCCTACACCGTCCACTATGCCTACAACACGGTGGCGCTGGCCAACGGCACGGGTTCCGCGGTGGTGCGCGAGGGCGGCAAGACATGGTTCTTCCTGACGGCCGACTACGCCTTCGGCCATTCCCTGGAGCAAGACACCGCGAAAGTCGTGAAAAAGGACGGCGGCAAGGTCCTGGGCGCTGTGCGCGCCCCGATCGCCACATCCGATTTTTCGTCCTTCCTGCTGCAGGCCCAAAGCTCGGGCGCCCAGGTGCTGGGCCTGGCCAACGCGGGCGGGGACTTCATCAATTCCGCCAAGGCCGCCAAGGAATTCGGCATCACCAAGACCATGAAACTGGCTGGCCTGCTGGTGTTCATCAACGACATCCATGCCCTGGGGCTGGAAAACACCGCCGGGCTGTACCTGACCACGCCCTGGTACTGGAATCAGTCCGACGATTCGCGCGCCTGGGCAAAACGGTTCTTCGACCAGCACAAGCGCGCGCCTTCGTTCCTGCAGGCAGGCGATTACTCGGTGGCCAAGAACTACCTGGAAGCCGTCAAAGCCACCGGAACGGATGACGGCGACGCCATCATGCAATACCTGAAGTCCCACAAGATCAACGACATGTTCGTCAAGAACGGCTACGTGCGCAAAGATGGCCTGATGATGCACGATATGTATCTGGCCCAGGTGAAAAAGCCCGAGCAATCCAAGGCCCCCTGGGACTATTACAACATCGTGCGTACGCTGCCCGCCGAATCCGTCTACGGACCGGAATCCGAGTCGACCTGCGCCCTTCTGAAAGGCTGAACGGAGACCGACATGCTTCAGGCGCGAGACGACTATGCCCGGACCCGCCAGGATTTTTCCTGGGTCATCCCGGAGCACTACAACATCGGCACGGACGTCTGTGACCGATGGGCCGACGGCAGCGGTCGTCTCGCCCTGATTGTGGACCGCGGCGACTCGCCGCCCGATCAATACACCTTCGACCAGTTGAAGCGCTGGTCCGACGAACTGGCCCTGGCCCTGCGGGCCCGGGGCGTGGGCCCCGGCGACCGGGTCGGCATCCTGCTGCCCCAGTCGCTGGAAACCGCCCTGTCCCACCTGGCCGTCTACAAGCTCGGGGCCATCGCCGTGCCCCTGTTCACGCTGTTCGGCACCGACGCCCTGCAATACCGGCTGGGCAATTCCGGCGCGCGGGCGCTGGTCACCCACACGGAAGGCATGGGCAAGATCGCGGCTATCCGGGACGCGCTGCCGGACCTGGGCTGCGTCCTGAACATCGACGCCGGACGGCACGACGAGGACGCCTTCTGGGGCGCCATCGAGTCCCAGAAAGGCAGGATCCTGACGCCGCACGACACCCTGGCCGACGACCCCGCGGTCATCATCTACACCTCGGGCACGACCGGCAAGCCCAAGGGCGCTCTGCATGCCCATCGCATGCTGCTGGGCCATCTGCCCGGGGTCGAGATCTCGCACAATTTCTTCCCCGACCATGCCCGCCTGATGTGGACACCGGCCGACTGGGCCTGGATCGGCGGCCTGATGGACGTGCTGATGCCCTCATGGCACCACGGCGTCGCCGTCCTGGCGCACCGCTTCGGCAAATTCGACGCCGAACAGGCCTGGCGGCTGATGGCACGACATCAGGTCAGCCATACCTTCCTGCCGCCCACCGCCCTCAAGATGCTGCGCACGCTGGATGCGCCGGAACGGTACGGTGCCTTGCGGCTGGTTTCGGTCGCCAGCGGCGGCGAAACCCTGGGCGCAGAACTGATCGCCTGGGGACGCAAGACCCTGGGGGTCACGATCAACGAATTCTACGGGCAGACCGAATGCAACATGATCGTGTCCTCATGTGCGGCCCTGTTCGAACCCCGCGCAGGGGCCATGGGCCGGCCCGTGCCCGGCCATGACGTCCAGATCATCGACGAAAGCGGCCGCATCGTGCCCGACGGCACGGAAGGCCATATCGCCGTGCACCGTCCCGACCCCGTCATGTTCCTGCAATACTGGGCCAACCCGCGCGCCACCGCCGACGCTTTCATCGGCGAATTCCTGGTCACGGGGGACCGTGGCATGCGCGACGCGGACGGCTATCTCTGGTTCAAGGGACGGGGCGACGACGTCATCACCAGCGCGGGCTACCGCATCGGCCCGGGGCCGATCGAAGACTGCCTGCTCAGCCACCCGGCCGTGCGCATGGCCGCCGTCATCGGGGTGCCGGACCCCGAACGCACCGAAGTCGTCAAGGCCTGCATCGTGTTGAAAGAAGGCTTTCAGCCCAGCGCCGCGCTGATCGCTGAAATCCAGGATCACGTCCGGCGGCGCGCCGCCGCCCATGAATACCCGCGCCTGATCGAATTCATGGACACGCTGCCCATGACCACCACGGGCAAGGTGATTCGCAAGGCGCTACGCGACCTGCATCAGCAACATTCCGCCTGACGGGGCCGGCGGCCGCGCCTGGCCCCTAGTCCAGCATCAGCCAGACGCCGATGCCGGCGATCAGGACACCGGAGACGCGGTTCATCAACTGCACGTTGGAGCGGCGGGCCAGCAAGGCACGGGCGACCGAACCGCCCGTGGCATATAGAATCAGGCAGCACAGTTCCATGCTCAGGATGATGGCCAGCAGCAGGCTCAGTTGCGGGGCCATCGGCTGGTTGAAATTCAGGAAGGGCGGCAACAAGGCGATGAAAAACGCCCAGCCCTTGGGGTTGGCGATGGCCGTCACCAGCCCTTGCGTGGCCAGTTGCAGGCGGCGCGGCGCGCGGGTCCCATCGGCGACTTCAGGAATGGCCAGGGACCCCCTGGACCGCCACATCTCGATGCCCAGCCACACCAGATAGGCGCCACCGCCCAATTTGAAAGCGGTGAAGAGCGGCGGATACTGCAGCAGCACCGTGGCCACGCCCAGCACGGACGCCGCCGCCACGGTACCCACGCCGACCAGCTCACCTACCCACATCCAGGCGGTGCGCCGCACGCCGACGGTCATTCCCAGACTGAGCGAGAGCATCATGCACATGCCCGGCGTCAGCGACACCAGGAAAAAGGTCAGCAGAAAGAGCGAGAACGTCGCCGAAGTCATGGTGAAAATGGCCTTTGAATCCGCGCCCGCGCCAAAGAAGCCGCGGGATTCGCAACGAAACCGTCGTGCGGAAAATGCAGGCCGGTCCAGGATGCGTTAGTGTACTGCTGCCGCCCAACCCCCGACATTGAATTGACGCCATGACACAACACACCGACGCCCCTTTCTCGCTCGACACCCTGATCCAGCGCCACGAAGCCAGCTGGCGGGCTTATTGCCAGCACGAGTTCGTGCGCCAGCTCGGAGCGGGAACCTTGCCGGCCGAGGCGTTCCGCCACTACCTGAAGCAGGACTACCTGTTCCTGATCCACTTCGCCCGCGCCTGGGGCCTGGCGGTCTACAAGAGCCGCGACATCGGCGAACTGCGCCAGGGCTGCGAGAGCCTGAAGGCCATCGTCGATCTGGAAATGCAACTGCACGTGGACTACTGCGGGCAATGGGGCATCGGCGAAACGGAATTGACGCAATTGCCCGAGGCCACCCAGACCATGGCCTACACCCGTTATGTGCTGGACGCCGGCCTGCGCGGCGATCTCCTGGATCTGCACGTGGCGCTGGCGCCCTGCCTGATCGGCTACGCGGACATCGCCCTGTGGCTGAGCGATCAGCCCTTCACGGTCCGAGGGCCGGAGAACCCCTATGCTTCCTGGCTGAACATGTATGCCAGCGACGAATTCCAGGCGGCCGCGAACCGGGAACGCCGATGGCTCGACAGCCGCCTGGCGGAGCAATCCGCGCGCCGGCTGGATGACCTGGCCCGCCTCTTCCACGATGCCACCCGCCTGGAAATCGACTTCTGGCAGATGGGGCTGGATGCCGGCTGACAGGCGATTGAACGCGCGACCGACGCGCGGCGGACACGCTGATAAAATCATCGGTTCGACTTTTCCACGCGATCCGGAACCCGCCCCTCCATCATGCACACTGCCCACCAGAACCTCATCGAATCCGCCTGGGAAGACCGGGCATCCTTGCGCCCCGGCCAATCGCCGGCCGACCTGAACCAGGCCATCGGGCAGACGCTGGCGGGACTGGACGACGGGTCCTTGCGCGTCGCGGAAAAGATCGACGGCCAATGGCAGGTCCACCAATGGATCAAGAAAGCCGTGCTGCTGTCCTTCCGGCTGTCGGACAACCAGGTGATGGGCCAGTCTCCCCAACTGTATTACGACAAGGTGCCCCTGAAGTTCCAGGACTATTCGCCGGCTGACTTCCAGCAGGCGGGATTCCGGGTCGTCCCCACGGCCACGGTGCGGCGCGGCGCCTACATCGGCCCCGACGTCGTCCTGATGCCGTCCTACGTGAACATCGGCGCCCACGTCGGCGAAGGCACCATGGTGGACACCTGGGCCACGGTGGGCTCATGCGCCCAGATCGGCCGCCACGTGCACCTGTCGGGCGGCGTGGGCATCGGCGGCGTGCTGGAACCCCTGCAGGCGGGTCCCACCATCATCGAGGACAACTGCTTCATCGGCGCCCGCTCCGAAATCGTCGAAGGCGTGGTCATCGAGGAAAATTCAGTCCTGGCCATGGGTGTCTTCCTCTCGCAAAGCACGAAGATCTATGATCGCGCGACGGGCGAAGTCTACTACGGCCGGGTGCCGTCCGGCTCCGTCGTGGTGCCGGGCTCCCTGCCCTCCGCCGACGGCAGCCATAGCCTGGCCTGCGCGGTGATCGTCAAACGCGTCGATGCCCGGACCCGCGCCAAGACCAGCATCAACGACCTGCTGCGAGCCTGAGCCATGGCCGATGCCGACGTCCGCACGCTGACCCATGCCTTGATCGCCCGCCCCTCGGTCACGCCGGACGACGCCGGCTGCCAGGACCTGATCGCCGGGCGGCTGCGCCCCTTGGGGTTCGTCTGCGAGTCGCTGCCCAGCGGCGGCGTCAGCAACCTGTGGGCCCGGCGCGGCGCATCGGGGCCTTTTCTGGTTTTTGCCGGCCACACCGATGTGGTGCCGCCCGGCCCGGAATCCGCCTGGCCCAGCCCGCCGTTCGAGCCGACCGAGACCGACGGCATGCTGGTGGGCCGGGGCGCCGCCGACATGAAAACATCGGTGGCGGCCTTCGTCGTGGCCGCCGAAGAGTTCATCGCCGCTCACCCGCGGCATGCCGGCTCCATCGCCCTGCTGCTGACCTCGGACGAGGAAGGCCCGGCCACCGACGGCACGGTGCACGTCTGCCGCGTGCTGGAATCGCGCGGCGAAAACCCGGATTACTGCATCGTCGGAGAGCCCACGTCGGCTGAGCGTCTGGGCGACACGATCAAGAACGGTCGCCGGGGCTCGATGTCGGCCCGCATCACGGTGCGCGGCATCCAGGGGCACGTCGCCTATCCGCACCTGGCCCGCAACCCTATTCACGAACTGGCTCCGGCCCTGACGGAACTGACCGCGACCGGCTGGGACGAGGGCAATGAATACTTTCCGCCCACGACGTTCCAGGTGTCGAACCTGCACGCGGGCACAGGCGCGGGCAACGTCATCCCCGGCACCGCCATCATCGACTGCAATTTCCGCTTTTCGACGGCCAGCACGCCTGACGGCCTGCAGGCCCGGGTGGCTGCCATTCTGGACCGCCACAAGCTGGACTACGCCATCGACTGGACAGTCAGCGGACTGCCCTTCCTGACACCCCAAGGTCCGCTGTGCGCTGCGCTACAATCGGCCATCTCGGATGAAACCGGCGCGCGGGCGGAGCTCTCGACCACCGGCGGCACGTCCGATGGCCGTTTCATCGCCCGCCTGTGCCCGCAGGTCGTCGAATTCGGCCCGCTGAACCGGACCATCCATCAGGTGGGCGAGTGCCTGCCCCTGGACAATCTGGTCCCCTTGAAGAACATTTACCGCAGGGTTCTGGAAACGCTGCTGCCCGATACGGAACGCAGCTGATCCGCGCCACGCCGGCACGCCCCCTGCTCCACCGGAACGCACTTTTCCACCATGGCCTCTCCCCACACCGAACTGCTGACCCTGCGCGACCTGCTGCGCTGGGCCGTGACCCGCTTTCGCGGCGCCAACCTGGTCTTCGGCCACGGCAGCGACAATGCCTGGGACGAAGCCGTCTATCTGCTGCTGCACGCCCTGCACCTGCCGCTGGACACGCTGGAACCTTTTCTGGATGCCCGCCTGCTGGAACGCGAACGCCTGCGCTGCGTCGATCTGATCCACGAACGCGTCACCTCCCGTAAACCCGCCGCCTACCTGACGGGCGAGGCCTGGCTGCAGGGCGAACGGTTTCTGGTGGATGAACGCGTCATCGTGCCCCGCTCGCCGATCGCCGAATTGCTGGCCGAACAACTGACCCCCTGGATCGAGGACCCCGACGCGGTGACGCAGGTGCTGGACCTCTGCACGGGCTCGGGCTGCCTGGCGATCCTGGCGGCCCTGGCCTTCGATTCCGCCCAGGTCGACGCCGTCGACCTGTCGCCCGACGCGCTGGCGGTCACTCAGTCCAACATCGCCCTGCACGAACTGCAGGGCCGCGTGCAGGCGATACGCAGCGACCTGTTCGCGCAGATTCCCGCCGAACGCCGCTACGATCTGATCGTCTGCAACCCGCCCTATGTCAACAGCCAGGCCATGACGGCGCTGCCGCCCGAATACCGGCACGAGCCGCGCATGGCTCTGGCCGGCGGCGCGGACGGTATGGACCTGGTGCGCCGCATCCTGGACAAGGCTCCCGGGCACCTGACTCAAGACGGCCTGCTGGTGCTCGAAATCGGCCACGAACAGGCGCACTTCCAGACGGCGTTTCCGGATCTGGATCCCATCTGGCTGAGCACCGAAACCGCCAGCGACCAGATCCTGCTGCTGCGCCGCGCGCAGCTGGCAGCGTGATCCGCGCCACCGGCCTGACCCTGCGGCGCGGTGTCAAGGTCCTGCTGGAAGACGCCGAGTTCGTCGTGCATCCGGGCGAGCGCGTGGGCTTCGTCGGCAAGAACGGCGCCGGAAAATCATCGCTGTTCGCCCTGCTGCAGGGCCAGATCGACCCGGACGCCGGGTCGCTGGACATGCCCGCCGCCTGGCGGCTGGCCAGCGTCGAGCAGATCCTGCACGACACGGGCCGAGCCGCCCGCGAATTCGTCATCGACGGCGACCGCCACCTGCGCGACTTGCAGGCACAACGAGCCGCCCTGGGTCCCGACCAGGGCCAGCAGATCGCCGAACTGGAATCCGCGCTGGTCGAGGCCGAAGCCTGGAGCGCCCCGTCCCGCGCCGAGCAACTGCTGGCCGGCCTGGGCTTCGCCCCCGACGAATGGACACGGCCGGTCGCCAGCTTTTCGGGCGGCTGGCAGATGCGCATCGCCCTGGCCCGCGCCCTGATGGCGCCCTCCGACCTGCTGCTGCTGGACGAGCCCACCAACCACCTGGACCTGGACGCCATGCTGTGGCTGGAACGCTGGCTGGGCAGCTATCCGGGCACCGTCCTGCTGATTTCCCACGATACGGAATTCCTGGATGCGGTCGCCCGCACCATCCTGCATTTCGAACACGGCAAGCTGATCCGCTACAAGGGCGGTTACGAGGACTTCCTGGAACAGCGCGCCGAGCGCCTGCGCCAGAACCAACTGGCCCGCCAGAAACAGGCGCGCGAAACTGCCCACTTGCAGTCCTTCATCGACCGTTTCAAAGCCAAAGCCAGCAAGGCCAAGCAGGCGCAAAGCCGGGTCAAGGCCCTGTCCCGCATGCAGACCCTGGCCCCCCTGGCCGTGGAATCCGGCATCGACATCCGCCTGCCCGACCCCGTCCAGACTCCGGACGTGCTGCTGCGCCTGGAAGACGCCACCCTGGGCTACCCCAGCCTGGCAGGCGGCGAACCGCGCACCATTCTGAAGGACGTCAGCCTGATGGTGCGCGGCGGCAGCCGCATCGGCATCCTGGGCGTGAACGGCGCGGGGAAAAGTACCCTGGTCAAGACCCTGGCCCAGGAACTGACCCCGCTAGCGGGCGAAGTCCAACCCGCCAAAGGCCTGGAAATCGGTTATTTCGCCCAGCAACAACTGGACGTGCTGGACCCTGAATCCAGCCCCCTGCAGCACTTCGCCCGCATCGCCCCCGATACCCGCGAACAGGAACTGCGCAACATGCTGGGCCGCTTCGGCTTTGGCGGCGACATGGTCACCCAGCCCGTCGCGCCCTTTTCCGGAGGCGAAAAAGCGCGCCTGGCCCTGGCCCTGATCGTCTGGCGCAAGCCCAACCTGCTGCTGCTGGACGAACCCAGCAACCACCTGGACGTAGACACCCGCGAAGCCCTGGCCCGCGCCCTGGCCGAATTCCCCGGCAGCGTGCTGCTGGTCTCGCACGACCGGCACCTGCTGCGCACCACCGTCGATACATTCTGGGTCGTGGCCGACGGCGGCATCCAGCCCTTCGACGGCGACCTGGAAGACTATCGCGACTGGCTGCAGCAGCGCCAGACCCAGCAGAACCAGGCCGCACGCGCAGCCGCCGCGCCCACGCCCGATCGCAAGGCCCAGCGCCGCGAAGAAGCCCAGGCCCGCCAACAACTGGCCACCCTGCGCAAGCCGCTGGAAACCCGCCTGAAAAAAGTCGAGGATGCCATGACCCGCGCCCAGACCCGGTTGGCGGAACTGGACGCCCTGATCGCCGATCCGGCTTTCTACACGGACGCGCACAAGGACGAGCGCCCCGCCCTGCTGGCCGAACACGGTGAACTCAGCAAGACCCTGCAGGCCGCCGAAGAGGAATGGCTGGACATCCAGACGGAAATCGAGGCGCTGTAAACACTCTGCCAGCTTCAAGGACATGACAGTCCGTGAAGCTGGCGCAGCCATCAGCTCCCTCCCCGAGGCTTCCCGCGAAAGTACCCGCATCAAGCCGACACCCACGCCCCGCATAAACCCTCGACAACCAAACACCAGGCCCGCCGCATCACCTCGGCCCGGCATTGCCCCAATCCTCGTCAATCGCCATGACGAGGGGGCTGCGGGGGCTGTTGGAGCTTACTCGTCCACATCCGGCAAAGCCGCCAAATCGCGACCGGCCCCCGCAGCCCCCTCGCCACGGCGACGAGCTCCCCCAGAAGAACCCAACGAAGCCCCCCCAAAAAAACCTCTATATTCCAAATCTGAATAATTTAATATTCTTATAGTCGTTCGCTATTAGAACCCGGCTCCATAGAATGAACAGGTCTAAACCTCGTTCACTTCAGTCACCATGAGCCGTCTCCCCATCCAGTCCATCGAATCCGCCCCCACCGACGCCCAGGAACGCCTGCGCGCCGCGGAGAAAGCCAGCGGCTTCCTGCCCAACCTGCTGGGCGTCCTGGCCAACGCCCCCACCGCGCTGGAAACCTACCAGGTCGTCGGCGCCATCAACGGCCGCAACAGCCTGACACCCACCGAACGGGAAATCGTCCAGATCACCGCCGCCACCTACAACGGCTGCGGATTCTGCGTCGCCGGCCACACCAAGATCGCCGCCAAGAAACTGCAACTGCCCCAGGAGTTCATCGACGCCCTGCGCGGCACCCAGGCGCTGTCCGACCCCAAACTGAACGCCCTGGCCCAGTTCACCCTGCAAGTGCTGGAACATCGCGGCCAGGTCGACGACCAGGCCCTGGCCGACTTGCGGGCCGCCGGATACACCGACGCGCAAGCGCTGGACGTGGTGCTGGGCGTCAGCCTGGCCACCTTGTGCAATTACGCCAACAACCTGGCCCGCACCCCCATCAATCCGGAACTTCAGGCCTACGCCTGAGCCGCAGGAACACACCATGACGCACGTCGCTCTGCCTGCCGATGCGGACGGCAGGATCGATCAACTGATCCGCGATTCCCTGGCTCCCCGGGTCGAGGCCATCGACAAAGGCCTGTACCCCGGCGAGTTCATGCAGGCGCTGGGCCGCCTGGGCGGCTTTGGCGCCGCCCTGCCGGTCGAAGCCGGCGGCCTGGGCGGCGACCTGCCCGCCCAGATCGACATCATCGCGCAGGTCGCGCGCACCTGCGGATCGACGTCCTTCCTGGTCTGGTGCCAGGCCACCTGCGCCTGGTACCTGCAGCACAGCCGCAATCCGGCCGTCAAGCAACGCTACCTGCAGGCCGTCGCCAGCGGCCGCCTGCTGGCCGGCACCGGCATGTCCAATGCCGTCAAGCATCTGGCCGGCATCGAGCGCATCAATCTGCGCGGCCATCGGGAAGGCGAAGGCTATCGGATCAGCGGAGCCCTGCCCTGGGTATCGAATCTGGGAGCCGACCACTTGCTGATCGTGGCCGCCGCCCTGGGCGACGGCGGCTACGTCATGTTCGCCATCCCCCCCGGGGCCGAAGGCCTGACGCTGCGCGCCTGCCCGACGTTCTCGGGCATGGAAGGCAGCGGCACCTACAACGTGCGACTGAAGAACGTCTACGTGCCGCCGGAAGACGTGTTGTCGGACGCCGAACATTTCGACGCCTACGTGCAGGGTTTCAAACCCGGCTTTCTGCTGATGCAGATCGGCATGGGCGCCGGCCTGGTCCAGGCCAGCCTGGACACGATCCACGCCACCAACCAGCGGCTGTCCCACGTGAACTGCTATCTGGACGACCAGGAAGACGATCTGCAGCCGGCGCTGCAAAAACTGCTGACCCAGACACATGACCTGGCCCGCCAGGGACAGGCCGCGCCGCTGCTCAGCGTCCTGCGCGCCCGCGCCCTGGGATCCGAGCTGAGCCTGCGGGCGACCCAGTCGGCCGCCCTGCATGCGGGGGCCGCCGGCTACCTGATGAGCAGTCCGGCCCAGCGCCGCCTGCGCGAAGCCCTGTTCGTGGCCATCGTCACGCCGGCTCTCAAACACCTGCGCAAGGAAATCCACGCGCTGGAACAACGCCAGGCGGCCTGACGCATGCTGAACGTCGACGCATCCCTGCCGCAATCCGGGACCAACGCTCCGCCCGCCTGCGTGCTCAGCATCCAGGACATCACCCTGGGCTACACGGCGGCGGGCCAGCGGTCGGCCTCCACCGTACTGGCCGATTTTTCCCTGGACCTGCAAGCCGGGGAAATCATCGCCCTGCTCGGCCCCAGCGGCGTAGGGAAGTCATCCCTGCTGCGGGTCCTGGCGGGCCTGCAGCCCTCCCTGGCGGGCGAAATCCGGCTGGGCGGCCAACGCCTGACCGGTCCGTCGCCCGCCTTGGGCATGGTCTTCCAGGATCCCAGCCTGTTGCCCTGGCTGACCCTGGAGGAAAACGTGGCCTTCGGCCTGGATTTCCGCCATCAACCCAAACTGGACGACACCACCCGCCAGCAGCGCGTCCAGCAAGCCATCAGCGAAGTCGGGCTGCAATCCGCCCGATCCCGCTACCCCGACGAACTGTCGGGCGGCATGGCGCAGCGGGCTTCCCTGGCCCGCACACTGGCCCGCGCGCCCCGGATTCTGTTGCTGGACGAACCTTTCAGCGCCCTGGACGAGGTCACCCGCCACGAAATGCAATCGCTGCTGCTGCAGATCCGATCCCAGCATCAGGCGGCCGCCATCCTGGTGACGCACGACATCGACGAAGCCCTGCTGCTGGCCGATCGCATCCTGCTGATCGGCGGCCAGCCCGGGCGCCTGATCGGCCAGTGGTCCGTCGATCAGCCCCACCCCCGGGACGAAACGACGTCCGAGCTGACCGGCTTGCGCGTCCAGATTCTGCAAACCCTGCGTAGCGCCCGTTTACCGAGACCCCAATGACACGATTCAAACTGCTTGATGCCTGCTGCGGCGATGCCGACAACACCTTGGCGCGCCGCCGCCAGTTCCTGAAGCTGTCCGCACTGTTCACCGCGGCGGGCGCCCTGCCCTTGCTGCAGGCCGGCCGCCTGGCCCATGCCGCCGAACCCGACGCGCCCGTGCGCATCGGCTATCTGCCGATCACCGATGCCACGCCCCTGTTGGTCGCCCACCACAACGGCCTCTTCGAAAAACAAGGGCTCAAGGTCGAACAGCCCCGGCGCTTTCGCAGCTGGTCGCAGATCGTCGAGGCCTTCCTGAGCGGCCAGGTCAATGTGGTCCACCTGCTGATGCCCATGACTATCTGGTCGCGCTACGGCAGCCAGTCGCCCGCCAAGGTCGTGGCCTGGAACCATACCGAAGGCTCCTGCCTCACCGTCCTGCCCAGCGTGAACACGCTGGAAGACCTGGGCGGCACCACGGTAGCCATTCCCTTCTGGTATTCAGTGCACAACATCGTGCTGCAAGCCATTCTGCGTCAGGCCGGACTGGAGTTCATCAACGAAGGCGAGCCGACGAAAAAACAGGTGAAACTGGTCGTCATGTCGCCCGGCGACATGCTGCCCGCCTTGGGCAGCAAGCGGATTTCCGGCTACATCGTCGCTGAACCCTTCAATGCCAAGGCCGAAGAACTGGGGGTGGGCAAGGTCTGGCGCTTCACCGGCGACGTCTGGCGCAACCACGCCTGCTGCGTGGTCACCATGCACGACCGCGACCTGCAGGAACGCCCCGAATGGTCGCAGAAAGTGGTCAACGGCATCGTCCAGGCCCAGGCCTGGGTGCGCGGCCATCGCGAAGACACGGTCAAGATCCTGGCCCGGAACAACCCGGCCGCCTACACGCCGCATGATGCCTCCACTTTGGCGCGGGTGCTGCTGCCTTCGGCCGAGCGCGATGCCGCCTACGAAAAGAGCGGCGCCATCCGTCACGCCGACTGGAACGAGTTGCGCATCGATTTCCGCCCCTATCCCTATCCCAGCTACACGGAAAAGCTGGTGACGCTGCTGAAAGACACCTACGTCCTGGGCGAGAACGCCTTCCTGAGGGAGCTGGACCCCGCCCACGTGGCCCGCGATCTGGTGGATGACCGCTACGTGCGCAAGGCCATCGAAGCGCAGGGCGGCCTGTCGGCCTTCGGCATCGAAGGCGGCTACACCCGCACGGAAACCTTCGAGGTCAGCTGATGAGCACCCGGTCCTCCGCCCCTTCGTCCCGCCAGCGCCTGCTGCTCAGCCTGGGCGGCCTGTTGGCGCTCTTGCTGCTGTGGGCCGCCGGCATCGGCCTGCTGGGCCAGGACCTGGCCATGGCGCGCCTGTTCGCCCCGGGCCAGGCCTTGCCCAGCCTGGCGCACCTGATTGCGGACAACCAGTTGACCGTGCACACCCTGGTCAGTCTGCGGCGCGTGGCGGTGGGCCTGTTCTGGGCGCTGGTGTTCGGCATCCCCCTGGGGTTGGCCATCGGCCTGTCCCGGCGGCTGGAATCCGCGACCAGCGGGGCATTCCAGTTCCTGCGCATGATCTCGCCGCTGTCCTGGATGCCGATCGCCGTGATGCTGTTCGGCGTGGGCGACGCGCCGATCTATTTTCTGCTGAGCTTCGCCGCCGTCTGGCCCATCATCCTGAACACCAGCGCAGGCGTGCGCCAACTGGATGCCCGCTGGCTGATGCTGGCCCGCAGCCTGAGCGCCACCCGCGCCGAGATCCTGTGGAAGATCGTGATCCCCGGATCGCTGGGCCATATGCTGACCGGCCTGCGCCTGGCCATCGGCATCGTCTGGATCATCCTGGTGCCCTGCGAAATGCTGGGGGTCAGTTCCGGCCTGGGCTATTTCATCCTGGATACCCGCGACCGGCTGGCGTATTCGGAACTGATGGCCGTCATCATCCTGATCGGCGCCCTTGGATTCACCCTGGACGCCACCGCCCAGCGCCTGCATCGGCGCTGGGGGCGCGGGCGGTGAACCATCACGAACGGCAAGGGGCTTGAGGACCCTGCAGCAGGGTCACTCCTTCCGAAAGACCAATAGGTTTGCCGTCAGTTCCTGCAACACCTCATTTTCCTGATTGGACGTTTGGCTATAAACCTTCACCATGCCCCGGTCGGGCCGGGATCGAGAGGGACGGATCTCTCTGATTGTGCTTTTCACCCTTAGGATATCGCCCGGGCGCGTGGGGCGCGGCCACGCGATCTCTCCGCCCGCACCGATAATGCCCTTCGCGAAAGGCATGCTTTGCACCAGCAGCTTCATCGTGATCGACATCGTGTGCCAGCCGCTGGCGGCAAGCCCCTGAAAGAAAGTGTCCTTCGCCGCCTCGGCATCCAAATGGAAGAGCTGGGGGTCAAACTGGGATGCATAGGCGATGATCTGTTCAGCATCCAGACGATGCTGTTCACTAAGGAACTCCTGCCCAACCTTCAGGTCCTCCAGGTAGAGTTTTCCCTGCAAGCTATTGTCTTCCATACCGTTCCTTGCTTAGGTCAAGTTCCGTGTTCTCCACGGAACTAGTCCACAGACCGCAAGCAGCATCCACGCCGCCCTGAAATCGTCATACCGGCTTGCCTCGCCTTCCAAGACGCTCATGCTAGCCCCGAGGAACCAAGGCGGCGGTCAGTGGCATAGCGTTCCCGCGTGCTTTGGCTGGCCAATGGCCCGGCCACCCACCGATAAGCGGGACTCGCCAGGGGTATGCCCGTGCGGGCGTCGACCATGACGGGCACGGCTTCGATGCCGGTCTCGTCATGAATGACGGTCACGCTTTTGCCTTCGGGCGCAAAATGCCGATTGCCGAAACTCAGCAAGGCCAGCAGCACGTCCGCGAAATCCCGGGCACGGTCAGTCGGCTTGTACTCGTAACGGATGGGACGAGTGGTGTAGGCACATTTTTCCAGCATCCCTGCCTCGACCAGCGCATTCAGACGGCGGCTCAGCATGTTCGGCGCGATCCCGAGATTTTCTTCCAACTCGTAAAAGCGCGTGAAGCCGAAGAGCGTCTCACGCAAAATCAGCATGCTCCACCATTCACCGACGCGCTCAAGGCTGCGCGCGATCGGGCACTGCATGCCCTCGTAGCTGGTTTTCTGCATGAAGGACGCCTCTTGCGAAAGAAGTTCAATAATGCAAGAATATCCCAGCGACTTTCATAATGCAAGTTACTATGCGAACCGTATCCAAAGAGGAAATCACATCATGACGGTGGAAGAGGTCATTGCCGATATCGGGCGTGCGGCAAGGCATGCATCGGCGGTTCTCGCCGCGACATCGTCAGAGCGGAAGGCATCCGCTCTACGAGACACAGCCGCCGCCATTCGCGAGCGCAGCCAAGCCATCCTCGATGCGAACGCGGAAGACCTCGCGCGTGTCGACAACGCAGGCATCTCGGCGGTCATGCGGGACCGTCTCGCCCTGAATGAGGAGAGAATCTCCGGCATGGCCGCCGGTCTTGAGCAAGTCGCAGCGCTGCCAGACCCAGTCGGCTCCGTGTTCGATCGCCACGAGCGGCCCAACGGGCTCATGCTTCAGCGCATAAGCGTCCCGCTTGGGGTCATCGGAATCATCTATGAAAGCCGTCCGAACGTCACCATAGACGCCGGCGGCCTTGCGGTCATGTCGGGCAATGCCGTGATCCTTCGCGGCGGCTCGGAAGCCCTTGCAACCAATCGGGTTCTTAGGGAGACGTTCTCCGACGCCCTTGCCCGGAATGGCTTGCCGCGCGAGGCGGTTCAGCTCGTACCGACAAGTGATCGCGCCGCTGTAGGCGCCATGTTGCGGGCAAGGGACTGGATAGACGTGATCATTCCTCGGGGCGGGCGCGGCTTGGTAGAGCGCGTCCAGGACGAGGCGCGCATCCCTGTCCTCGCCCATCGGGACGGCATCAACCATTGCTACGTCCACCATGCAGCCGATCCGGCGAAGGCGGCAGCCATCGTCGTCAACTCGAAAATGCGCCGCACCTTCGTTTGCGGTTCCACCGAGACAGTGCTGTTCGATCGCGACTATCCCCACATCGCACAGGTCGTCGCCTCCCTACTGGACGCGGGGTGCGAAATCCGGGGCGATGCAGCCACGCAGTCCATTGACCCACGCGTTATCCCCGCCGCCCCCCAGGATTGGGACACCGAGCACCTCAATGCGATCTGCACGATGGGCGTTGTCGACGGCGTGGATGACGCTGTGCGCCACATCGGGCTTCACGGCTCGGGCCATACCGAGGCAATCATTACGGAGGATCATGACGCGGCCAAGGCGTTCTTGAGCCGGGTCGATTCTGCGATCGTCATCTGGAACGCTTCGACGCAATTTGCCGATGGCGGCGAGTTCGGGCTTGGCGCGGAGATCGGCATCTCGACCGGCCGCCTGCATGCGCGCGGCCCGGTCGGACTTGAAGGGCTCACCACCTACAAGTGGCAGGTCATCGGTTCCGGGCAGATTCGCCCCTGACCGCCCGGGCACGCGATGATTGATCAAAGCCACTTCACAGTCGGCGGCCTGCCGCCGCAATTTTCAGCTCAGCGCCGAAGACACGGTGCGATGACAAGCCGCGAATCGGACAGACGACATCCGACCGCACGAGCCGTGCCCATGCGACACGCCAGACACGGAATTCAGGCAGCAAATCGCCGTGCGTGAACACATCGGCATCCCTTCGGAGGAAATAGCGACTACAAGATATCCAGCTTCGCCACGCCCAGCGCCAGCGTCTTGGCGCCCACATCATGGAATTCGATCCGGGCCTGGGCCTCGGCGCCGGTGCCGCTGAGCGCCACGATGGTGCCTTCGCCGAAACGGCTGTGGCGCACGGCGGCGCCGATGCGGAAACACTGGTCGCCGACGGTGACATCGGCCGTTCGGGTGCGCGCGGCGCGCGGCGCGAAGCTGCTGTCGCTCTCGCCCTGCCAGCTCCCCGTGCCACGGCGAAAGGCCCCGCGCCAGGCAGGCTGCTGTTCGGGGGCCGCCGCGCGCTGACGCGGCGTGATCCACTTCAGGTCCTGTTCCGGGATTTCATCCAGGAAGCGCGAGCGCAGCGCGTAGCGCGTCTGGCCGTGCAGCATGCGGCTTTGCGCCAGGGTCAGCGTCAGGCGGTCGCGGGCCCGGGTGATGGCCACGTACATCAGACGGCGCTCTTCCTCCAGGCCGCCGGCGTCCAGCAGACTGTTCTCGTGCGGAAACAGGCCTTCTTCCAGGCCCGTGATGAAGACGACATCGAATTCCAGGCCCTTGGCCGCATGCACCGTCATCAACTGCACGGCATCCTCGCCCGCCTGGGCCTGGTTGTCGCCCGCTTCCAGTGAAGCGTGGCTGAGAAAGGCGCCCAACGGCGACATGACGGCGGGTGGCGCGATGGCCGCATCGAAATCGGAATCGCCCTGCGGAAACGCATCAGCAACGGGCGCCGCGCCCGACACGGCATTCGCTGCCATCAAGCCCGCGCTATCCGGTACAGCGCCGCCGGCGGAGAATTCCGGGATCCGGCCGGCGATCAGCCCTTGGAGGCCGGCTTCCGCCACGAAGGCGGCGGCGGCATTGACCAATTCCTGCAGATTGTCCAGCCGGTCCTGGCCCTCGCGGTCGGCCCGGTAATGGGCCTCCAGGCCGCTGTGGTGCACCACATGGCCGATCAATTCCGGCAGGTCCAGGGACTGGGCGGCCTCGCCCATCTCGCGGATCAAGGTCGCGAAGCGGGCCAGGCCGGCGCCGCTTTTGCCCGGCACATAGGCCACGGCGCCCGCCAGGCTGGTGCCATACTGCGCCGCGGCATCGGCTTGCTGTTCCAATGTGCGCGCGCCGATGCCGCGCGTGGGGAAATTGACCACCCGCATCCAGGACGTATCGTCATGCGGATTGTCGATCAGGCGCAGGTATGCCAGGACGTGCTTGACTTCCTGGCGCTCGAAAAACCGCTGGCCGCCATATACGCGATAGGGCACGCGGGACGAAAACAGCGCGTGCTCGATGGGCCGCGACTGCGCATTGCTGCGGTACAGAATGGCGATCTGGTGCGCCGGCCGGCCTTCGCGCAACAGGGCGCGGATCTCGTCGACCAGCCACTGGGCCTCCATCTGATCGGACGCCTGCTCCACCACGCGCAGGGGCTCGCCCTCGCCCGCCTCGGTCCACAGGTTCTTGCCCAGACGATGGGCGTTGTGCGCGATCAGGGCGTTGGCGGCATCCAGGATGTGGCCGTGGGAGCGGTAATTCTGTTCCAGGCGAATGACGTTGCCGTGCGCGTGGCGCTGCTCGAAATCCGCCATATTGCCGACGTTCGCCCCCCGGAAGGCATAGATGGACTGGTCATCGTCGCCCACCGCGAACACCGGCGTGTGGCTGCCTGCCAGCAGCATCAGCCAGCGGTACTGCAGCACGTTCGTATCCTGGAACTCGTCGACCAGGATGTGCTGGAAGCGCCGCTGATAATGTTCGCGGATCGGGGCCTCGCGCTGCAGCAGCTCATACGCCCGCAGCAGCAGTTCGCCGAAGTCCACCACGCCCTCGCGCTCGCACTGGTCCTGGTAGCGCTGGTACAGATCGGCCAGCCGCCGCGCATGACTGTCGCGCACGTCCAGGTCCTTGGGACGCAGGCCGTCTTCCTTGGCGCCGTTGATCATGCGCTGCACGTCGCGCGGCGGGAAGCGTTCATCATCCACGCCGTTGGCCTTGAGCATGCGCTTGATGGCCGACAACTGATCCGCGCTGTCCAGGATCTGGAACGTCTGCGGCAGGCCTGCCTCGCGGAAGTGCGCCCGCAACAGACGATTGCACAGGCCGTGAAAGGTGCCGACCCACATGCCGCGCGTATTGATGGGCAGCAGGGCCGACAGCCGCGACAGCATTTCGCGGGCGGCTTTGTTGGTGAAGGTGACGGCCAGCAGGCCGAAGGGGCCGACCTGGCCCGTCTGGATCAGCCACGCCATGCGCGTGGTCAGCACCCGGGTCTTGCCGCTGCCCGCCCCGGCCAGGACAAGGGCATGCTGCGCCGGCAGGGTGACGGCGGCGCGTTGTTGTTCGTTCAGACTTTCAATCATGCAGCATAAGAGCGTAGTCGATACGCGAATTGTTCCAGGCCGTCGATGCCGCTGGCCTGCGCCCGCTGGCACCAGGCCCGCAAATCGGCCAGCAGCTGGTCGCTGCTGGCGCTGGAGGATTCCCACAGGGCCGTCAATTCGCGGCGCATCTGCAGCAGAGTGGACAGGGCCGGCGCCACGGACAGGACGTGCGCCACCTGCGCCTGTTCGACGGGCGCGAGCGCTTGCGGATCGCGCACCAGCCATTTTTTGCACTGCCGCAGCAAGCGGCGTTCGGCCAGGCAGCGGCGCAGCTTCAAGGCCTTGAGCTCGTGCGCCACGGTGGCCTTGACCATGCGGGAATACCGCGCCAGGACATCATAGCGATGGGCAATGATGCCCTGCAGCTGGTCCTGGCTGAGGGATTCGATGGCCACCGGCCCCTCGGACTGCCATTGCAAGCGCGGCGCCACCCGGCGCACTTGGGCCAGCCCCAAGGCCTGCAGCGCCCGGATATATCCCCAGCCCAGATCGATCTCGTACCATCTCGACGAAAATTTCGCCGAAGTGCCATAGGCATGGTGGTTGTTGTGCAGTTCCTCGCCCCCGATCAGAATGCCCCAGGGCGACACGTTGGTGCTGTCATCCGGGCAGGCGAAATTGCGGTAGCCCCAGGCATGCCCCAGGCCGTTGACCACACCTGCGGCCCAGAACGGAATCCAGGCCATCTGCACGGCCCAGATGGTCAGGCCGATCACGCCGAACAGCGCCAGGTCTATCGCCAGCATCAGGCCGATGCCCAGCAGATTATGGCGGCCATACAGATGATGTTCCAACCAGTCGTCGGGCGTGCCGTGGCTGTAGCGCTGCAGGGTTTCCGGATTCCGCGCCTCGTCGCGGTACAGTTCCGCGCCCCGGAAGAACACCTGCGCCAGGCCGAAGACGGCCGGCGAGTGGGGATCGCCGTCGCGTTCGCATTTGGCGTGGTGCTTGCGGTGGATGGCGACCCATTCACGCGTGATCATGCCCGTCGTCAGCCACAGCCAGAACCGGAAGAAATGGGCCACGGCGGGATGCAGGTCCACCCCCCGGTGCGCCTGGCTGCGGTGCAGGTACAGCGTCACGGCCACGATGGTGATGTGGGTCAGGATGAGGGTGACGGCCAGCAAGGCCCAGGGGCCCAGCTGCAGGACGCCGCCCTGCAGGAAGGATAGCCAGGTATTCATGGTGTTCAGGTGGGTACCCGCAGAATGGGGGAAGACTTTCAGTGTAGACCACCGGGGTCCGCGCGTGAAGGACAGGCGCCGCCCCCGGTCCGTCCGGGGCGCGGCGGTCCGTTCAGACGGGATCCGCCTGCGCTTCGGCGGGCTCGTCGGCCTGGGGCGCCTCGGGCAGGCGGCGCTGCATCACGGCGGCGAAGAAACCGTCCGTCCCATGCACGTCCGGACGCAAATGCAGCAAGGGGCCATCGAATGTCAGCGTGATACCCCGGTCGGCCAGCACAGCACCCGCGTCCAGCAGCGTGAATTCCGGGTGTTCCGCCAGGAAAGCCTCAACCTGCTGTTCGTTTTCTTCCGGCAACAAACTGCAACTGGCATAGACCAGCCGCCCGCCCGGGCGCACGCAGGCCGCGGCGTCCCGCAGGATGGCCGCCTGGGTCGCGCGCAGCTGTTCCAGGGATTCGGGATGCTGGCGCCATTTAAGGTCCGGGTTGCGGCGCAAGGTGCCCAGGCCGCTGCAGGGCGCATCCACCAGCACGCGATGCGCCTTGCCGCGCAGACGCTTGACGCGCTGATCATGCCGTTCGGCAATGGCCACCGGCACGATGTTGGACAGACCGCTGCGGGCAAAGCGCGGTTTGGCCCGCGCCAGTCGGGCCGCCGACACGTCGAAGGCATACAGGCGTCCGGTGGAGCGCATCAGCGCCCCGAGCAGCAGCGTCTTGCCCCCTGCCCCGGCGCAGAAATCGATGACCATCTCCCCCCGCTTGGGGGCGACCAGCGCGGCCAGCAATTGGCTGCCCTCGTCCTGGACCTCGATGTCGCCACGCTCGAAAGAGCCCCAGCGATTCACCGGCGGGCGTCCCTGGATGCGAATGCCCCACGGTGAATACGGGGTGGCCTGCGCCGCCCAGCGGGCCTCCGGCCCCTGCGCCCATGCAGCCAGCACGGCGGCCCGATCCGTCTTGAACGGATTGACGCGCAGATCCAGCGGCGCCGTCTGATTCAAGGCCTGCAATAGGGATTCGGCATCCGGAAGGCGGGTCAGGTGGGCTTCCAGCCAGTCCGGCACGCTATAGCGCACCCCGAGAGGCAGGCTGGCCACCGGAAAGGCCTGCACATAGTCCAGCCAGGTGCGTTCATGTTCATCCAGTCCCGTATCCAGGGTGCTGCGCGGCCAGACCGAGGCCAGGCCCAGCACCGCCAGGCGGCGGGTCGCGGACCCCTGACCGCTTTCGGCGAACTGCCGGTAGCGGCGCAGGTGGCGCAGCACATCGAACACGGCCTCGGCGATTTCCCCCCGGTCACGCGGCCCGGCATTGCCATGGGCGCGGAACCAGTGCGACAGCACGGCGTCGGCCGGGTACTGCCACTGCAGGACTTCGCCCAGCACCTGGCGGACCTGTTCGATCCGGGCGGCCGCCATGACATAGGGTCGCGCCGGCGCCTGGTCCTCGCCTTGCCGACTGGAAGACGAGCGCGCCGGGCGATCGACCGAAGACGCGCGTACCGGACGATCGCCGGAGGGACGCTTGGAAGCGCGTTCCCGCCCCGCCGCATCCTGCGCCCGCCGATCGTCGGCGCGCCGCGGGCGGCCATCCGCAGGACGTTTGCGGGATCGATCCCGCGATTCATTCGTGCTCATAACCATCCTGTCATTCAAAAAGTGTGTCGCCCACCCAGGCCCGGTGCTCGACACCGGCCACCTGAACCCGCCCGTCTTCCTGCAACGCCACCCGGCCTTCGGCCAGCCAGCGCAGCACCTGGGCATAGACCCGGTGTTCCACCGGCAGCAGCCGCTGCGCCAAGCCGTCCGGCGTATCGGATGCCAGCACCGGGATGACCCCCTGGGCAATGATAGGGCCATGATCCAGCACCGGCGTGACAAAATGCACGGTGCAGCCGTGCCACTGCACCCCCTGGGCCAGTGCCTGCTGGTGTGTATGCAGGCCCGGAAATGCCGGCAAAAGAGAAGGGTGGATATTGATGATGCGGCCATTGAAATGCCGCACGAAATCGGCGCCCAGAACCCGCATGAACCCCGCCAGCAGGATGACGTCCGGCGCGAGCGCATCCAGCCGCGCCAGCAATGCCGCATCAAAGGCGTCGCGGCTGTCGAAATCCCGGTGCGACAGAGACTCGGCCGGCAGCCCCCGGGCGCGCGCCCAATCCAGCCCCGCCGCATCGGCCCGGTTGGACAACACGGCGCAGACCTGCACCGGCAGGCGATCGGCAGCCACGACATCCACCAGCGCCTGCATGTTCGAGCCCCGGCCCGAAATCAGGATAGCCACCCGCAACGGCCGTTCGGGGGTATGCTCCATGCGCGTGCTCTCCGACATAAAATCAAGGGATGGGGATCCTCTGAACAAGTCACCGCGCCGCATGCATCTGCGGATAGCAACCGTCTGCGGCGTTGCAAATCCTCGCGATAGCTACGGCTATCGCTGCGGTTTGCGCCTTGCATCCGGCTGCTATCCGCAGCGCCTGCTTTCCGCTCGACTTGTTCAGAGGATCCCAAACCCGAAATTGTAAACTCTCCGACGTGAAACCCGCTCCCCGCCTCTACCGCGCGCTCCCCCGGCGCGACACCACCGCTGCCAGCGCCCTGACCATCGGCAATTTCGACGGCGTGCACCGGGGGCACCAGGCCATCCTGGCGCAGGTGCGCGACCAGGCGCAGGCGCAGGGCCTGGAGCCCACGGTCATGACCTTCGCTCCCCACCCCAGGGCCTTCTTCGCCCGGCGGGGCGGTCGGCCGGAGCTCATCCCCACCCAGATCAGCAGCCTGCGCGACAAGGTCGCCCTGCTGGCCGACCAGGGCATGCGCCAGATCGTCATTCAGCGCTTCGACCAGAATCTGGCCGACATGAGCGCGGAAGACTTCATCCGCCAGTTGCTGGTGCGGGGCCTGAACACCCGCTGGCTGCTGGTGGGCGAAGACTTCCGCTACGGCCACAAACGCAGCGGCGACATCGACCTGCTGCGCCGCCTGGGCCGGGAGCACGGTTTCACAGTGGACACCATCGCCGACGTCAATGACGGCCACGGGCAGCGTATTTCCAGCTCGGCCCTGCGCACCGCCCTGGCCGTGGGCAACCTGGAGCACAGCTGCCAGTTGCTGGGCGGCCCTTTCAGGATCACCGGCCACGTCATCCATGGCCAGAAGCTGGGTCGCGACCTGGGTTTTCCAACCCTGAACCTGCGCGTCCCCGCTCCCTGCGCGGCCCGCTCCGGCATCTACATCGTGCGGGTGCACGGCCTGCGGGACGCCCCGCTGCCGGGCGTTGCCAGCCTGGGGGTGCGGCCCACCGTGACGCGCGACGGCCCCCTGCTGCTGGAGACCCACATCCTCGATCAACAGGTAAACGCCTACGGTAAACTGGTGTGCGTCGAATTTCTCGAATTTCTGCGCGACGAGGAATCGTTTCCTGACTTAACCACCCTGATCGCCGCCATCCGCCAGGACGTGCAAGGCGCTCGCGACTATTTCGCCTCCCATGGACTATAGAGACACCCTGAATCTGCCCGAATCCCCTTTCCCCATGCGGGGCAACCTGGCCAAACGCGAGCCGGGCTGGATCGCCGCCTGGGAGGAAAAAAAGATTTACGCAGTCATTCGGGCGGCCGCCCAGGGACGGCCGAAATTCATCCTGCACGACGGCCCGCCGTACGCCAACGGCGACATCCACATCGGCCATGCCGTCAACAAGATCCTCAAGGACATCATCGTCAAAAGCCGCGACATGGCCGGCTTCGACGCCCAATATGTGCCCGGCTGGGATTGCCACGGCATGCCGATCGAAATCCAGATCGAAAAGAAATACGGCAAGCACCTGCCGGTTGCGGAAGTCCAATCCAAAGCCCGCGCCTACGCCGCCGAACAGATCGAGCGCCAGCGCGCCGACTTCAAGCGCCTGGGCGTGCTGGGCGAATGGGACAACCCCTACCTGACCATGAATCCGCACAACGAGGCGGACGAGCTGCGCGCCCTGGCCCGCATCATGGAAAAAGGCTTCGTCTTCCGCGGCCTGAAACCCGTGAACTGGTGCTTCGACTGCGGCTCCGCCTTGGCCGAGGCCGAGGTCGAATACGCCGACCGCAAGGACCCGTCCGTGGACGTGGCCTTCGCCTTCGAAGACCGCGCCGCCGTGGCCCGCGCCTTCGGCCTGCCCGGCGAAGTCGACGCCGGCGCCATCGTCATCTGGACGACCACGCCCTGGACCATCCCGGCCAACCAGGCGCTCAACATCCATCCCGACCACGAATACGCGCTGGTGCGGCTGAAGGAACCCCGCGCCACCGGCTCTCTGCTGCTCGTCGCCAGCGAACTGGCCGAATCCTGCCTGCAGCGCTGGGGCCTGGAAGGCGAAATCATCGCCCGCGCCTCCGGCCAGGCGCTGGCCGGCCTGGCGTTCCGCCACCCGCTGTACGAAGTGGATGCCGGTTACCGCCGCCTGTCGCCCATCTACCTGGGCGACTACGTCACCCTGGATTCCGGCACCGGCGTGGTGCACTCGGCCCCTGCCTACGGTGTGGAGGACTTCATTTCCTGCAAGGCGCACGGCCTGAGCGACGCGGACATGCTCAATCCGGTCATGGGCAATGGGCATTACGCCGACAGCCTGCCGCTCTTTGGCGGCGAGCTGATCTGGAAGGCCAACCCGAAGATCGTCGAAGCGCTGCGCCAGGCCGGCAGCCTGCTGCATACCGAAGCCCACACCCACAGCTACATGCACTGCTGGCGCCACAAGACGCCGATCATCTATCGCGCCACCAGCCAGTGGTTCGCCGGCATGGACGTGCAGCCCGCCGACGGCCCGACCCTGCGCGAAATGGCCCTGAAGGGCGTGGACGACACCGCCTTCTACCCGGCCTGGGGCCGCGCCCGGCTGCACGCCATGATCGCCAACCGGCCCGACTGGACGCTGTCGCGCCAGCGCCAATGGGGCGTGCCGATGGCCTTTTTCGTGCACAAGGAAACCGGCGCCCTGCATCCGCGCACGCCGGAACTGCTGGATCAGGTGGCCGAGCGCGTCGAACGCGACGGCATCGAGGCCTGGCAAACCCTGGATCCCCGCGACCTGCTGGGCGACGAGGCCGACCTCTACGAGAAAAACCGCGACACGCTGGACGTCTGGTTCGATTCCGGCACCACCCACGCCACGGTGCTGGGCGGCCAGGATCATTGCCTGAAAGGGTCCCATGCCGGCCAGCTGGCCTGGCCGGCCGATCTCTACCTGGAAGGCTCCGACCAGCATCGGGGCTGGTTCCATTCGTCCCTGCTGACCGGCTGCATGCTCTACGGCCGCCCTCCCTACAAGGCCCTGCTGACCCACGGTTTCGTGGTCGACGGCCAGGGCAAGAAAATGAGCAAGTCCGTGGGCAATGTGGTCTACCCGCAGGAAATCGCCAACGCCCTGGGGGCCGAAATCCTGCGCCTGTGGACCGCATCCACCGATTACTCCGGCGAACTGTCGATCTCCAAGCAGATCCTGGACCGCGTCGTCGAATCCTACCGGCGCATCCGCAACACGCTGAAGTTCCTGTTGGGCAATCTGGCGGATTTCAATCCGGCCACCGACCTGCTGGAGCCGGACGCGCTGCTGGAAATCGACCGCTACGCCTTGCAGATGACCGCTGTCATGCAGGCCGAAGTCCTGTCCGCCTATGAACGCTACGAATTCCACACGGCCGTGGCCCGCCTGCAGATCTTCTGCTCCGAAGACCTGGGCGCTTTCTACCTGGACATCCTGAAGGACCGCCTGTACACCACCGGCAAGGACAGCGCGGCGCGGCGCGCCGCCCAGACTGCCCTGCACCACATCACGCACACGCTGCTGAAACTGCTGGCCCCGATCCTGTCGTTCACGGTAGAAGAAGCCTGGGCCGATCTGGGCGGCAACCCGGCATCGCCCACGATCTTCACAGAGCGGTTCCATGACGTGCCCGCGCCCGCCGACGCCGCCCTGCTGGCGACCCGCTGGGCTCGCCTGCGCGAAATCCGCGCCGACACCATGCGCGAGATCGAAGCCGTGCGCACGCGCGGGGAAATCGGCTCCTCGCTGGCGGCGGAAGTCGATTACCGCGCCGGCGGCGACGACCTGGCCCTGCTGCAAAGCCTGGGCGAGGACCTGCGCTTCGTGATGCTGGTGTCGCGCGCCGACGCGCATGCCGCCGAAGGCGCCCTGGAGATCCAGGTGCAGGCCACGACGCACGAGAAATGCGGGCGCTGCTGGCACCACCGCGCCGACGTCGGCCGCGACGAACAGCACCCGGAACTGTGCGGGCGCTGCGCCGACAATCTGTTTGGCGACGGCGAACGGCGCAGCCATGCCTAAAGAGCCGTCACCCCGCCGCGACCTGGCGCCGCCCGCCTCGTCAGCCCTGATCGCGCCAGCCGGCGCCGCGGCCCCGACAACGGTCCGGCGCCGGCTGCGATCCCTGGCGGGGTGGCTGCTGGCCGCTCTCTTGCTGGTGCTGCTGGACCAGGCGACCAAGGCCTGGGTATCGCACAGCCTGGTCTATGCCGAACGCATCCCCGTCCTGCCGGTCTTCGACCTGACCTTGCTGTTCAACACCGGGGCCGCCTTCAGCTTCCTGGCCGATGGCGGAGGTTCCCAGCGCTGGCTCTTCACCGGCATCGCCCTGATCGCCGCCATCCTGATCCTGCGCTGGCTCTACACCCACGCCGGCCAGCGCCTGCTTTGCATCGCCCTGAGCTGCATCCTGGGCGGCGCCCTGGGCAACGCCCTGGATCGCCTGATGCACGGGCACGTCGTGGATTTTCTGCTGTTCTACTGGCGGGACTGGTACTTCCCGGCCTTCAACCTGGCCGATATCGCCATCACCTGCGGCGCCGGGCTGCTGATCCTGGACGAAATCCTGCGCAACCGCCGCGCCCACCGATCATAGGGGACCCGCCATGCCGGATCTATCAGGCAAACGCATCATCCTGGGACTGACGGGCGGGATCGCCTGCTATAAATCCGCCGAACTGCTGCGCCGCCTGCAGGACGAAGGCGCCACGGTGGACGTGGTCATGACCGAGGCCGCTACCGGCTTCATCACGCCCGCCACCATGCAGGCCCTGTCCGGACGCCCCGTCTGGGTCGACGCCTGGGACAGCCGGATGGACAACCGCATGGCCCACATCAACCTGACGCGCGGCGCCGACGCCGTGCTGATCGTGCCGGCCAGCACGGATTTTCTGGCGAAACTGGCCCACGGCCTGGCCGACGACCTGTTGGCGACCCTGTGCGTGGCCCGAGGCTCGGTGCCGCTGCTGGCCGCGCCCGCGATGAACCACGAGATGTGGACCCATCCGGCCACCCAGCGCAACGCCGCCCAGCTGCGGGCCGATGGCGTCACCCTGATCGGCCCGGCCGAAGGCAGCCAGGCCTGCGGCGAAAGCGGCTCCGGCCGCATGATGGAACCGGACCAGATCCTGCGCGCCGTGATCGCCTTTTTCCAGCCCAAGGTCCTGGCCGGCCTGCGCGTGCTGCTGACCGCCGGCCCGACCAGTGAAACCATCGACCCGGTGCGCGTGCTGACGAACCGTTCTTCCGGGCGCATGGGCTACGCCCTGGCCAGGGCGGCCGCCGAAGCCGGCGCCCAGGTCACGCTGATCTCCGGCCCCACGGCCCTGGCCTGCCCGGACGGCGTCGCCCGCATCGACGTCGCCCAGGCTCGCGACATGCATGCCGCCGCGCTGGCCCACGCCCCCGATGCGGACCTGTTCATCGCGGTGGCGGCCGTGGCCGACTGGGGCATCGCCAACCCGTCCGCCACCAAACTGAAAAAACAGGCGGACGGCGAACCGCCCGCTCTGGATTTCATCCAGAACCCCGACATCCTGGCCGACATCGCCGCGCTGCCGGACGGCCCCTGGTGCGTGGGTTTCGCGGCGGAAACCGACCATCTGCACGAACATGCCCAGGCCAAACGCCAGCGCAAGAACATTCCCGTGATCGTGGGCAACCTGGCCCAACTGGCCATGGACGCCCACGATACCGAACTGGTCATCTTCGACGACGGCGGCGCCCATCCCCTGCCGCGCCAAGCCAAGCTGCAGGCCGCCCGCCAACTGGTGGCGTGGATTGCGCAGCACATGCCCCGCGCCTGAAATCGGCGTAATGTAAATGATCGACGAAAGTCCGATAGGCGGGAGCCGCCGCACCACTGCAGCGGAAAGCGAGGCTATCATGCAAGGCTATCAACTGACCTTTTTCACGCAACAGGATCGAATGCACGGTTGCCTGCCCATGCACCAATGGCTTCTGGAGCTGGCTCAATCCATGAAGATACGCGGCGCCACCATACTGGCCGCGCAAGAAGGCATCGGCGCCCACCACAAGGTCCACTCGGCCCGGTTCTTCGACTTGGCCGACCAGCCCGTGGAAATCACCATGTCGGTCTCGGGCGCCGAATGCGACGCAATCATGAAGCGCCTGCACGAGGAGCCGGGACTGCGGCTTTTCTACTGCAGAACGCCCATCGAGTTCGGCACCATCGGCGGCGAGGAATGAACGCTCCGGGGCGCCCCCAAACGCCCCGGACGTCAGGCGCGGCCGGCAATCAGCCCACGATCCATTCTCTTCAAGACGCACATATGTCCAGAAAAATCGAAACCCGAATCGTCAACCCCCTGCTGGGCACGGATGCCATTCCGCTGCCCGATTACGCCACCAGCGGATCCGCCGCCATGGACCTGCGAGCCTGCGTGGCGGCCGCCCTGCCGCTGGCCCCCGGCGAGCGCATCCTGGTCCCCACCGGCCTGGCCCTGAACATGATGGACCCGGGCCTGGTCGCCATCGTCGCCTCCCGCTCCGGCTTGTCCCTGAAGCACGGCATCCGCGTCGCGCAGGGCATCGGCGTCATCGACGCCGACTATCACGGGGAGATCAAGGTCCTGCTGACCAACGACAGCGAACAGGCCTACATGATCCAGCCGGGCGAGCGCATCGCGCAACTGATGTTCCAGCCGGTCGTCCAGGTCAGCCTCCACCTGGTCGACGCTTTCAGCACCGAAACCGAGCGCGGCGCGGGCGGCTTCGGCAGTACGGGGCGGCACTGAGGCTTATTAGTAAAACCCCTGGTTGTACCTATTCGCAACGATAGTTAAACTTCAGAACGGTTTTCTTGTCCTCGGTGGGTTGTACCTTTGGCACAACCATCGGCATCCGGACAAGCCGAACTAGGCCGGGGCAGTCCCTCTGAATCCCAATCCCCAGCCTCCGGTTTCCTGTCGGCCAGCCTTTCCGGCCCTCGGGAATACCCCCATGGTGTCACAAACACGGTATTAATATATTACGAATATATGGTTCCACCCGGGTCCATGCAAAGGAGAATCCAGACATGAGCAGGCTGACAAAACTTTCCACGCTTTCGGCGGCAGTTTCCTTGGCCCTGATGGGCATGGGCACCGCAGTGGCGGCCGACGGCCCCATCAAGATCGGCGTGCAGGCCCCCATCACCGGCGAATACGCCGCTGAAGGCCAGGGTATCGAAAACGGCGTCCGGCTGATCGCCAAGCAACACAATGACGCCGGCGGCGTGCTGGGACGCAAGATCGAAGTCATCGTCTGCGACGACGAAGGCAAGGCCGCTCAGGCCGCCATCTGCGGCCGCAAACTGGTCAACGACGGCGTCACCGCCGTGATCGGCACCTACACCAGCGGCGCCGCCCTGGCCGCGGCCCCGATCTACTCGGCCGCCAACGTCATCCAGACTTCGGACGGCACCAGCGACGAGCTGACCCAGAAAGGCTGGAAGACCTTCTTCCGCAACGCGCCTCCCAACAGCGACGAAGCCGAATTCGTCGCCAACTACTTCGTCAAGGTCAAGCAATACAAGCGCATCGCCGTCCTCAGCGATCACTCCAGCTATGCGACCGGCCTGGCCAAAGCCACCACGGCCGCCATCAAGAAGGCAGGCGGCAACATCGTGGGTGAAGACTTCATCAACGCCGGCACGCAGGACTACAGCGCCGTGCTGACGAAACTGAAGTCCAAGACCCCGGACGTGCTGTTCTTCTCGGGTTACTACACCGACGGCGGCCTGATCCGCGCTCAGATGAAGCAACTGGGCATGGACACGGTGTTCGTGGGCGGCGACGCCAACCAGAATGAAAACTTCGCCAAGATCGCCGGCAATGCCGCCGCTGGCGCTGTGATCGTCAACGTGCCGGCGCCGGAAAACCTGCCGTATCCGGAAGCCAAGCAGTTCCTGGCCGACTACACCAAGGCCTTTGGCGCTCCGCCCCCCAGCATCTACACCTTCACCAACGCGGACGGCTTCCGGGCCGTGCTGGCCGCCATCGAAGCCACCAAGAGCACGGACACGTCCAAGCTCATCCCCTGGCTGCATGACATGAAACAACCCTTCAACGGCCTGACCGGCCCCTTCACCTGGGACGCCAAGGGCGAACGCATCGGCAGCCCGATGTCCGCCTTTGAAGTCCAGGCTGGCGGCGGCTACAAGACCATCTACCCGGCGGACAAGTAAAGCCGCCAGCCCCTGACGCCAAGCCGGCGCTGCCGCTGCGCCACGCTTTTTTGCCGACGGGCCGTCCCAAGGCAAAAAGCGCCCGCCCTCCGGGCGGCGGCAAGCAGGCGAAGCCTGCGCGGCGCGGGGGTCATTTTTCACCGCCCCCCGGGCCGTCCGGCCCCGGGGTTGCGGCCTTCACGCAGGTCGAGCGGCATCCCAGCCTCAGCGCCTCGCGAACCACCACGGAAACCGATCGATGGACTTTATCCTCCAGCAATTCATCAACGGGGTCACGGTCGGGGGCATCTACGCCCTGATCGCCCTGGGCTACACGATGGTCTACGGGGTGCTGAAGATGATCAATTTCGCCCATGGCGATTTGTGCATCCTGGGTGCCTTCATCGGCCTCACCACATTGACCTCGGGCGCCTTCGGCGGCCTGTCCACCCCGGTGCTGCTGATCCTGGCGTTCCTGATCGCCATGATCATCGTGGCCGTCGCCGGCACGCTGCTGGACCAATTCGCCTATAAGCCCCTGCGCAAGGCCCACCGCCTGTCGGCCGTGGTCTCCGCCCTGGGCGCATCGATGCTGATCGAAAACGGCATCATGCTGATCTGGTCCCCCAACGTGCAGGTCTTCCCCAACAACCTGCTGCCCAACATCACCTGGCAGCTTGGCGGCGCTTACCTCAGCTTCGTCCAGCTGCTGATCATCATCTGCGCCTTCCTGCTGATGGCGGCCCTGTACTTCTTCGTCAACCACACCCGCCTGGGCACGGCCATCCGCGCCACCGCCATCGATCAGGACGCCGCCCGCCTGATGGGCATCAACGTCAATCGCGTCATCGCCCTGGTCTTCATCATCGGCCCGGTGCTGGGCGCCATCGGCGGCCTGTTCATCGGCCTGTACTACCGCCAGACCTATTTCACCATGGGCTGGTCCTACGGCCTGAACGCCTTCATCGCCGCCATCATCGGCGGGATCGGCAACATTCCCGGCGCCATGCTGGGGGGGCTGGTGCTGGGTCTGTTCAATGCCTTCGCCGCCGGCTACATCTCCAGTTCCTGGCAAGACGCCATTACCTTCGCACTGCTGATCGGCATCCTGCTGGTGCGCCCTTCGGGCCTGCTGGGTGAACGCGTCGCCGAAAAGGTCTAAGCCATGAATCTCACCAATCAAACCTCCGCCCCGACGCCCGCCGCCACGGTCCCCGTCGCCCCGCCCCCCAGCGCCGGCACCCGCTTCCTGCGCGTGCTGGGACCCGTCCTGTGGATCATCGGACTGCTCATCCCCTCGGTCATGTCGCCCGCCTGGATCACGATCGGCGGCATCTTCGCCATCTACGCCATCGTCGCCCTGTCGCAGGACATCGTCCTGGGGCGCGCCGGCATGTACGACATGGGCCACGCGGTGTTCTTCGGCATCGGCGCCTACGCCAGCGCCATCCTGTCCCTGTCCTTCAACTGGCCGATCCTGTGGACCATCCCCGTGGCCATCGTCCTGTCGGCCGCCCTGGGCGCCATCCTGTCCGCCCCCATCGTCAAGCTGCGGGGCGACTATCTGCTGGTGGTCACCATCGGTTTCAACGCCATTTTCGTGCTGGCCATGAAGAACAATCTGTTCGGCCTCACGGGCGGGGCCGACGGCCTGTTCGGCGTCAGCGGCCCGACCGTCTTCGGGCACATGTTCGGCACGCAAAGCGACCTGTTCTACCTGAACTGGGTAGTCCTGGCCATCGTGCTGTGGCTGATGCGCAACCTGGATCGCTCGTCCCTGGGGCGCACCTTCCGCTACATCAAATACGATGAACTGGCGGCCACCACGCTGGGGGTCAACGCCCGCAACTACAAGGTCGCCGCCTTCGCGCTGTCGGCCGGCATCGCAGGCCTGGCGGGCACGCTGTTCGCCATGCAGCTGTCCGCCGTCAGCCCCGGGTCCTTCCAGTTCACGGATTCGGTCGTGCTGTTCGCCATCGTGCTGGTGGGTGGCCAGGCATCGGTGCCGGGCGTGCTGCTGGGCACGGCCATGATGTTCGTGGTCCCGCAGATCTTCACGGAATTCGCCCAGTACCGCTATCTGGTCTTTGGCATCGCCATGATCCTGGTCATGATTCTGCGTCCGCAGGGCATCTGGCCCGCACGCAAGGGAGCCCTATGAATTCGCCCCTGTCCCCTACTTCATCCTCCGACATCCTGCTCGAGCTGGACCGGATCGGCATCAGTTTCGGCGGCCTGCGGGCGGTCGACGACCTCAGCTTCCAGGTCCGGCGCGGCGAGATCGTCGGCCTGATCGGCCCCAACGGCGCCGGCAAGACGACGGTCTTCAACATGATCACCGGCGTCTACAAACCCACCGACGGCCATATCCGCTGGCACGGCCGCGACATGACCGGCCTGGCCCCCCACCGGGTGGCCGAGGCGGGAATCCGGCGCACCTTCCAGACCATCCGCCTGTTCACCGACATGACGGTGCTGGAAAACGTGATCGCGGGCCAGCATCTGCTCATGCGGCAATCCTGGTGGCAGGGCCTGCTGCGCACGCCCGCCCAGCGCCGCGAGGAACACGCCCTGGTCGAACGCGCCATGGTCGTGCTGGAACAGCTGGACCTGGCCGACGTCGCGCAGGAAATCGCGACATCCCTGCCCTACGGCGCCCAGCGCCGCGTCGAAATGGCCCGCACCCTGGTGGCGCAACCCGAACTCATCATTCTGGACGAACCGGCCGCCGGCCTGAACGAACAGGAATCCGCAGGGCTGAACGACACCATCCGCGCCATCCGCGATGCCGGCATCACCGTCATTCTGGTTGAACACGACATGAGCGTGGTGATGAACGTCACCGACAACATCGTCGTCATCAATTTCGGCAAGAAGATCGCCGAGGGCAAGCCGGCCGACATCCGCACCAATCCCTTGGTGATCGAGGCCTACCTGGGCCAGGATGACGACGACGAGGACGACCCGCTGATGAACGCCATCCACGAAGAACAGGCCCAGTCATGACCCATCTGCTCGAAATCGAAGACCTGCGCGTCAACTACGGCCATATCCAGGCCCTGAAGGGCATCTCGCTGCAAGTAGCCGAGCGCGAGGTCGTCGCCATCCTCGGGGCCAACGGGGCGGGCAAGACCACGCTGATGCGCACGCTCAGCGGCCTGCTGACCCCGCACTCAGGCAAGATCACCTTTGCCGGCCACGACACCACCCACATGGGCGCCGACCGGATCGTGCGCCTGGGCATCGGCCAGTCGCCGGAAGGTCGGCGCGTCTTCGGCACATTGTCGGTCGCTGAAAACCTGCGCATGGGCGGCTTCACCCGCCCGCCGGCGGAAATCACCGACAGCTGCGAACACGTCTACAAGATCTTTCCGCGCCTGTACGAACGCCGCGCCCAGTTGGCCGGGACCTTGTCGGGCGGCGAACAACAGATGCTGGCCATCGGTCGGGCGCTGGTGACCAAGCCCCGCCTGCTGCTGCTGGACGAGCCCAGCCTGGGTCTGGCGCCCATCATCGTGCGCAACATCTTCCAGGTGCTGCGCGACGTGCGCGAAACCGGCGTCACCATCCTGATCGTCGAACAGAACGCCCGCATGGCCCTGAAACTGGCGGACCGGGGCTACGTCCTGGAAGTCGGCAAGCTCTCGCACCAAGGCCCCGCCCGCGAACTGCTGGCTTCGCCGGAAATCCAGGCCGCTTATCTGGGGCACTGACACCCGCGGCGGACCCGGCTCCCTGCACGCAAAGGCCGTCCTGTCGGGACGGCCTTTGCCATTGCGCGTACCCGGCCGACCCGCCGCAGGCGGGTGAGCGACCCACACTCTTGCATCATGGGGGTATGGCCGGATACAGGGGGTCCGTAGCAGGCGTTCGGGCAATCCGGGTTATTCTTCCAGGTTCTTATATTTCCGCCCTACAGGAGCCTCACATGACCCAAGCCTCTGCCCGCCACATTCTGGTCGACACCGAAGAACAGTGCCTGAAGCTGAAGGCCGACATCGAAAACGGCGCTGATTTCGCCGCCGTCGCCCGCGAACATTCCAGCTGCCCGTCCAACCGCGACGGCGGCAATCTGGGCACCTTCGGGCGCGGCCAGATGGTGCCGGAATTCGATTCGGTGGTGTTCAGCGCCCCGGTCGGCGTGGTGCAGGGGCCGGTGCGCACGCAGTTCGGCTACCACTTGGTGGAAGTGACGGATCGGGAGGATTGATCCACCTCGCCGCCTGCAGGCGGCTCGGATTCGATCGGCACAGAAGGGTCCGCAGGGACCCCTGTTTACCACAGCCCTGCGCCCCCCACCTCGCCGCCTGCAGGCGGCTCGGATGATTCCGGCAAAAAAGGGTCCGCAGGGACCCTTTTTAGTCCGGAATCATCCCACCATCATCAGTGTTGCGTTGCCGCCGGCGGCGGCGGTGTTGACGCAGATGGACACTTCGCGCACCAGCATCTCCAAGGGGTAGCCCTGGCCGCTGGACAATTCGTGCGAACGCCGGGCCAGCACCGGGACGATCGGCCCCGGGCGCGCGGCCACGGACTGGGTCAATGCCAGCAGGTCATCGCCGTCGCCCTCGAACAGCACGACCTGGAAATCCGCCGCATCCAGGGCGCCGGTGTCCACCCAGCGCACCGCCTGCAAACCTTCCTGCTCGCGCAGGGGCCGCATTTCAGGGGTATCCACCCACAGCATGGCATTGCCCGTGCGTTGGCAGGCTTGCAGCTGGGCGCGAGCCCCTGCCGCGCTGACGGCGCGGCACAGCACGGTCCCCCGGGGCTTGAGGCGATAGCGGTTGGTTTCTCCCGTGGGCCCGGGCAGTTCCAGGACTTGGGCATCCCGCCCCACCACGCCCTCGACCGGCAGCGTGTTGGACGACACCGACAACAGGCGGTGCAGATACAGGGGGCCACCGGCCTTGGGCCCTGTGCCGGACAAACCCTCGCCCCCGAAGGGCTGCACCCCCACCGTGGCCCCCACGATGTTGCGATTGACGTAGATGTTGCCGACCTGGATGCGCTCGGTGACGTGATTCACCGTTTCATCCAACCGGGTGTGGACGCCGAAAGTCAGGCCATAGCCTCGTCCGTTGATGGCGTCGATGACGCTGTCCAGATCATCCCGCCGATAGCGCAGCACATGCAGCACCGGTCCGAATACTTCCCGTTCCAGTTCGGCGATCTCGGTGATTTCGATCAAGGTCGGCGCGACGAAGGTGCCGAAACGGATCTCGTCCTCGTTCAGCGTCTGGCGGTCGACCTGATGACCGGCGGCCTGCATGGTCCGCACGTGGCGTTCGATCATGGCCTGAGCATCCGCATCGATGACCGGACCGATGTCCGTGGACAGCAGCTCCGGACGCCCCACCCGCAATTCCTGCATGGCGCCGCGCAGCATGGCCAGGGTGCGATCCGCGCAGTCTTCCTGCACACACAGCACCCGCAAGGCGGAACACCGCTGCCCGGCGGAGTCGAACGCGGAACTGAGCACGTCGTAGACGACCTGCTCGGTCAGCGCGGAAGAGTCGACGATCAGGGCATTCTGGCCGCCGGTCTCGGCAATCAACGGCACCGGGTGCCCCGCTCCGTCCAGCCGCTGCGCCAGCGTCGCGGCAATCAGCTTGGCGACTTCGGTCGAGCCGGTGAACATCACCCCTCGCACCACCGGACTGCCCACCAGGGCGGCGCCCACGGTTTCGCCGCGCCCCGGCAAAAGCTGCACGGCATCGGCGGGCACGCCTGCGCGGTGCAGCACCGATACGCCGTATGCCGCGATCAGATTGGTCTGCTCGGCAGGCTTGGCCAGCACCACGTTGCCGGCCGCCAGCGCGGCGCTGACCTGCCCCGTGAAGATCGCCAGCGGGAAATTCCAGGGGCTGATGCACAGCACCGGCCCCAGCGGCCGATGACTGTCGTTGGAAAACTCTTCCTCGATGCGGATAGCGTAATAGCGCAGGAAATCCACGGCCTCGCGAACCTCGGAGACCGCATTGGGAAAGGATTTCCCGGCCTCGCGCACGATCAGCCCGATGGACATCTGCATCTCGTCTTCCAGCAACTGGGCGGCGCGCAGCAGGCACTGGGCGCGTTCCGCCACGGGCGTGGCCTGCCAGATAGGGGCCGCGTATTCGGCCCGCTTCAGGGCCGCCTGCACATCGGCGTCCTGCGCCTCGACCACCTGGCCGACCACATCGCGCCGGTCAGCGGGATTGAGGACGTCCTGGGCGCGATCCGCGGGCCAGTCGCCCGGGGGAGCGGCGCGCCAGGAATGGCCGGCGCTGCCGAGCAAGGCCGCCGCCAGCGAACCCAGGCGATGCTCGTTGCTCAGGTCCAGGCCGGCGGAATTGGGCCGGTTTTCATGCTTGCGATACAAGTCGCGCGGCAAGGGAATGCGATCATGGGGCGCCCCCAACGGCTGGATGGCTCGCGCCTTGCGCACCGGATCTTCGATCAGGCGATCGATCGGGATGTCCTTGTCGCCGATCTGGTTGACGAAAGACGTGTTGGCGCCATTTTCCAGCAGGCGACGCACCAGATAAGCCAGCAGGGTTTCATGCGTGCCCACCGGCGCATACACCCGGCAGGGGCGGTTCAGGCGGCCTTTGGACAGCGGCCCGACGACTTCCCCGTAGAGCGGTTCCCCCATGCCGTGCAGGCACTGGAACTCGTACTGGCCGGGGTAGTAGTTTTCACCCGCCAGATAGTAGATCGATGCCAGCGTCTGGGCGTTATGCGTGGCGAACTGCGGAAAGACCGCTTCCGGAGCCGACAGCAGCTTGCGGGCGCAAGCCAGATAGGACACATCCGTGTGGACCTTGCGGGTATAGACCGGAAAGCCTTCCAGTCCGTCGACCTGGGCGCGCTTGACTTCCGCATCCCAATAGGCGCCCTTGACCAGCCGCACCATCAGGCGGTGTTTGCTGCGCCGCGCCAGGTCGATCACGAAATCGATGACGAAAGGCGCGCGCTTCTGGTAGGCCTGGATCACGAAGCCGATGCCGTTCCAGCCGCGCAGACGTTCGTCGAAACACAGGGCTTCCAGCAAGTCCAGGGACAGTTCCAGGCGATCGGCCTCTTCGGCGTCGATGTTCAGACCGATGTCGTACTGCCGCGCCAGGGCGGACAATTCCACCATGCGCGGCAGCAGTTCGGCCATGACGCGGTCGCGCTGCGCCCGGGCATAGCGCGGATGCAGCGCCGACAGCTTGATGGAGATCCCCGGGCCTTCGTAGATGCCGCGCCCCTGGGATGCCTTGCCGATGGCATGGATGGCCTGTTCATAGGACAGGTAGTAGCGGGCGGCGTCTTCGGCCGTGGTGGCGGCCTCGCCCAGCATGTCATAGGAGTAGCGGAAACCGATTTCCTCGAACTTGCGGCTATTGGCCAAGGCGGACGAAATCGTCTGGCCGGTGACGAACTGTTCGCCCATCAAGCGCATGGCCATGTTCACGCCGCGCCGGATCAAAGGTTCGCCGCCCCGGGCGATCAGACGCGTCAGCGCCTGGGACAGGTTCTGTTCGCTGTTGACGCTGACCAGCTTGCCCGTGACCAGCAGGCCCCAGGTCGCCGCATTGACGAACAGCGAACGCGATTCGCCCACGTGCGCCCGCCAGTCGCCCCGGCTGATCTTGTCGCGGATCAAGGCGTCCCGGGTCGCCTGATCGGGAATGCGCAGCAGGGCCTCGGCCAGGCACATCAGGGCCACGCCTTCCTGGCTGGATAGGGAAAATTCCTGGATCAGGCCTTCGACGCCGCCGCCGGTGCGCTTGTCGCGCAGGGTCTGCACCAGGCGCCGGGCCAGGGTCTCGACCTGATCGGCCCGGGACGAACCCGCCTGATCCAGCAGCATGGCCACGCATTCCGGTTCCGGGCGCCGGTAGGCGGCCGTGATGGCGGCCCGCAGCACGGACTGCGGCTGGATCTCCTGGGCGAATTCCTGGAACGGCGTCTGCGGCTCGGGCTCCGTCACGGCATCGGGCTCGGACGCATCCGGGCGATGGTCGATGTCGGCCGGCAGTTGTCCGCGCTCGATGGCCTCGATATAACTGAGCAGTGCCTGCTTGTGCAGCCAGTGCGGGGTGCACCCCAATTTGTCGGCTTGCAGCCGAAGACGTTCACGCAAGGTCTCGTCGACCTTAACACCCAGGGTAACTGTCGCCATGATCGGGCTCTCGGATTGAGGATTGAATCGCGCACCCCCTGACTCGAAAGGCAACGCTCACCATACGGCATAGTATGAGGTTAACCCCATTTCGGCCATTATGGATAACCCGAAAACAGTTTAGGTACAACCCGCCTGTACAGTGGCTTCGGCATCAGGTGAACCCGAACGGGCCGGTTCGCCCCGACGCGCCATCAGACCCGCCAGAACCTCCACGGCGCGGCGCTGCCCATCGACCAAGGCCGCGACGCTCCGGGCAGCGGGCACCCGGATCCGGGCCTGGCAGACCCGGGGTTCCCGCACATCGGGCTCGCGATCGGTCCAGACGGCGGCCAACTCGGCTCCTTGTCCCCAGACCAGGTCGAAACGCGTCACGCGGACCTGCATCCGCCGCACCGGCCGGTCGGCCAGCCCCGGCAAGCGCTGCACGTCGGGCGCCCCCAGATCCGCCGAAACCCGGCTGGCCAGCGCGGACTGGATCTGGTCGACCAGGGGGGCCGCCCACAGGGACTGGTTCAGGACCTCGACCGCAGGACTCTGCGCCGGGTCGCGGACCAGCAGCTGCGAGCGGTCGGATTCCGCCGGAATGCCGAGCACCTGGACCTGCACCCCATAAGGCGTCGCGGGTCCGGAAGAAACCACCGGCGCGGCGGCGCCGGCCGAGGTCGCCGCCAGACTGTAATAATGGCTGGGGACCGTGGTGCAGGCCCCCAGCAGGCCGCCTGCCCCCAGCATCAACCCGAACAACATTTTTCGCCGCATCAACGTGTCTCCTGATCCATGCCGGTCGGTCGGCCCCATCAACGCAAACGATCCCTGGCGGGGCCGCGCAAGAGGGACTCGGGATGCGACTGCAACGTATCCGTCAGCAGGCGCAGCCCCCGGGCAGCCCCGTCCAGGGCCTTCAAAGTATCTTGCAGGTCCGCGATCACGGGCGCATCCGGCCCCAGAATCGCCCCCATCCGATCCAGCGAGCGGCGTGCGGATTCCAGTGTCTGGCTGGCCTGCGGCGCCAACTGCGTATCCAGGCGCTGCAACAGCTTGTGCAGACTGCCCAGACTGCCCTGCAGTTCCCGGCCCAGGGATTCCAGCGGCATCTTGTCCAGTTTCGTCACGATGCTGCTCAACTGCTGCTGCAGTTGCGCAAAATCTCCGGGCACCGTGGGAATCAGGAGCCCCGTTGCGTGGTCCGGGTCTCCGGGAATCTGGATCTTGGCCGGGTCCAGATCACGGAAAAAGTCCAGCGCCACGTACTGCTGCCCGGTCAGCAGGCTGGCCGAGCGCAATTGCGCCCGCAAGCCATGCTGCACCAGAGGCTTGAGCAGGGCTTCGCCCTCTGCGCCATGGGCCGATGCCACCAGATCCAGGTACGCCCGGCTGAAACGCATGGGATAGATTTCCGCCCGGATCCGGGAATAAAAACGCTTGCGCGCGCTGTCGAATTCCAGATCGATGTCCACGACCTTGCCGATCGCCAAGCCATGGTAATCAACCTCCGCGCCCACCCGCAGGCCGCGCACCGAATCCGCAAAACGCAATTCGATCGGAACCGGGTCCCCATCAGGATCAGCCAGGGCCAGGTCCCGTGAATCGAACAGCGTATAGGTGCTGCCTGGCGCGGCAGGCGTCGAATCCACCTTGCCCTCGTAGGCCGTGGATTCGTCGGCTTGGGCAAAGGCCACGCCGCCGTTCAAAATGGCCGACAGGCCGCTGGTGCGCACCTGGACCCCGCTGGTCGAGACGGACACATCCACCCCGCCATCGTCCCAGAACCGCGTGTCCGACGTCACATAGTGATCGTAGGGCGCCTCCACGAAAATCTGCAGATTGACCGCCCGACCGTCGGGAGTCATCTCGTAGTTGACCACGCGCCCGACTTCAATGCGGCGGTAGTAGACCCGCGAACCCACCGTCAGCGAACCCAGAGAGCGGGTGACCAGCCGGAAGCGGGTACCGACCTGGCCGCTGAGGATTTCCGGAGGATTGGCCAGCCCCTCGAAAGAGGTCACGGCATCGCCCTTGGGCGATCCGATCGGCGCGTCCACGCTCAGGTAGACCCCCGAAAGCAGCGTATCCAGGCCGGACACGCCTCCCAGGCTGACGCGCGGGCGCACGATCCAGAACTTCGCATCCTTTTGCGTGATGTAGCTGGCGCCCTCGCGGACCAATTGCACATCGACCAGCACGTGCTGCCGGTCCTTGGCCACCCGCACGTCCTTGACCTCGCCCACCACCACATCGCGGTAGCGCAGCTTGGTCTGCCCCGCCTCGATGCCGGCGGCCGAGGCAAAGCTGATGGTGATGACCGGCCCGGTCCGCACCCAGACCGACGCCAACAAGGAAAGCGCCACGGCCAGCGCCAGCAAAGGCACCAGCCAGACCCAGGACCAGCGCAGCGATCGGCCGGGGCGGATCACAGGGTTCTCCGGGGCCTGCGGGCCATCGGCCATCTGCTGCGGAGTGTCTTCTGCTTCAATCGTCATCGGGTTTTCCGGTGAAATCTGCCGCCCGCAAGCGGTCCCAGCCTCGCCGCGGATCATACCGCATGGCGGCCCACATGGTCAGCACCACCACCGCCCCGAAATTCAACGCCGCCGGGCCGACATCGATGCGCGACAATCCGGGAAAATCGGCCATGGCAGCCATCAGCACCACCACGAACACATCCAGCATCGACCATTGGCCGACGAATTCCACGACCGAGTACAGGCGCGTGCGCTGGCGCTGGATACGCTCTCCCAGTGGCCGCGTGCGCAGCAGCAAAAACGACAGCGCCAGCAGCTTGGTGACCGGCACCAGCACGCTGGCGACGAAAACGATCAGGGCCAGATCCCAGGACCCCATGCGCCAGAGTTCGACCACCCCGCCGAGAATCGTATGATTGCTGCTGCCCAGCAGCGTCTGCACCCGCATGATGGGCAAGGTATTGGCGGGGATGTAAAAGATGACCGCGGCCACGAGAAGGGCCCAGACCTCCGGGGCGGTGCCATGGCGCCGAGGCCCCACGGCTGCGCGGCAACGCGGACAACGCCCCGACGCCGATGCTGCATGGACATAGCCGCAGGACTCACAGACCGCCCCTGTCCCCTCGCGACCGGACACCGGGACCATGCCCGCGTCTTCCGCCGCCTGCCACAAGGCCGGCGCGTCCCAGCGCGACAGGCCCGACAGCAGAAAACTGAGCGCGAAGAACCCCAACAGGCCCGGCTCGATCTGCAGACGGGCCATGCCCGAGACCTTGACGATCGCCACCAGCAGCCCCAACACCAGCACCGGCGCCATCGACCAGGGCGCCAGATGCGCCAGCCAGCGCAGGACGCGCCCCAGATCCGGCGGCAGGCGCCGCGCGGCGATGGCCTGCATCACCCACAGCGTCAATGCAATCTGCAGCAAGGGAATCCAGAAACCGACCAGGCCGGTCATGACCGACACGCCGTAATACCCGCGATCCCAGCACAGCCGCAACGCGCCCCAGAAGGTCAGCGTGATGTCGAGCCCCTGCACGGAAAGACGCGCCAACGGGAAGCCCTGCGCCAGCGCGAAGACCAGCAAAGTGGCCCAGGCCAGCGCCACCCATTGATTCACGCTGAGCAGGCCTCGCCGATACAACACCGTGCCGCAACGCCCGCAGGCAGCCTGCGCCCGAAGTTCCAGGGCCGGCCGCCGATGCAGGGTATCGCAATGCGGGCAAGCGATCAGGGGCCCGAGGTCCCTGGGGGGCGCCATCAATCCACGAGCTCGGGCTCGGGGTGGGATGGCGAGGGCACAGCCCCCGAACCGGCCGGCTCATCGGGGAAATCCAGCACCACCTGGCCGTTGGCATCCAGATCGACCTGAACCCGTCCGCCGTGCACCAGGCGCCCGAAGAGCAGCTCGTCGGCCAGGGCGCGACGGATCGTGTCCTGGATCAGGCGCTGCATGGGCCGCGCCCCCATGGTCGGATCAAAGCCGGCACGCGCCAGGTGTTCGCGCAAGGCCGTCGTGAACAGGACGTCCACGTGCTTTTCGTGCAACTGGTCTTCCAGCTGCATCAGGAATTTGTCCACCACCTGCAGGATGATCTCGCGCGGCAGGGTGGAAAAGCCGATGATGGCATCCAGGCGATTACGGAATTCCGGCGTGAACTGGCGCTTGATCTCGGCCATTTCATCCCCCGTGCGCTGCGACGCCGCGAAGCCGATGGCATTGCGGTTGAGCGTGTCGGCGCCCGCATTGGTCGTCATGACCAGGATGACGTTGCGGAAATCCGACTTGCGCCCATTGTTGTCGGTCAGGGTGCCGTGATCCATGACCTGCAGCAGGATGTTGTAGACATCCGGATGGGCCTTCTCGATTTCATCGAGCAGCAGCACGCAATGAGGCTGTTTGGTCACGGCTTCCGTCAGCAAGCCCCCTTGGTCGAATCCCACATATCCCGGGGGCGCGCCGATCAGGCGCGACACCGTGTGGCGCTCCATGTATTCGGACATGTCGAAACGCAGCAGTTCGATGCCCAGGACAAAGGCCAGCTGGCGGGCGACCTCGGTCTTGCCCACGCCGGTCGGCCCGGAAAACAGGAAGCAACCGATCGGCTTGTCGGGCCGCCCCAGCCCCGAACGGGCCATCTTGATGGAGGCAGCCAAAGCGGAAATCGCCTGATCCTGGCCAAAGACCACGGCCTTCAGATCGCGCTCCAGCGTGGCGAGCTTGTTGCGGTCGTCGTTGGATACGTTCTGCGGCGGAATGCGGGCGATCTTGGCTACGGTGGCCTGGATCTCGGCCCGGCCGATGACCTTCTTCTGCCGCGATTTGGGCAGCAGCCGCTGGGCCGCGCCGGCCTCGTCGATCACGTCGATGGCCTTGTCCGGCAGGAAACGATCGCTGATGTGCCGGGCAGCCAATTCAGCGGCCGCCGTAATGGCCGCCCCCGAATAGCGAACCTGATGGTGCGCCTCGAAACGCGCCTTGAGCCCGCGCAGGATGCGGATAGTCTGCTCCACCGAGGGCTCGGGCACATCGATCTTCTGGAAGCGGCGCGCCAGCGCGTGGTCTTTTTCAAAGATGCCCCGGTATTCGGTATACGTCGTGGCGCCGATGCATTTCAGGTAGCCCGACGACAGGGCCGGCTTGAGCAGATTGGACGCGTCCAGGGTGCCGCCCGACGCCGAGCCGGCGCCGATCAGGGTGTGGATCTCATCGATGAACAGGACAGCGTGCTGGTTGTCTTTCAGGGCCTTGAGCACGAGCTTCAGGCGCTGTTCGAAATCCCCCCGGTATTTGGTCCCGGCCAGCAACGCCCCCATGTCCAGGGCGTAGACCTGGGTCTGGTTCAGGACCTCCGGGACGTCGCCCTGGGTGATGCGCCAGGCCAGGCCTTCGGCAATCGCGGTCTTCCCCACACCGGCCTCGCCGACCAGCAGGGGATTGTTCTTGCGCCTGCGGCACAGCACCTGGATGACCCGCTCGACCTCGTCCTCGCGGCCGATCAAGGGATCGATGTGACCCTTCAAGGCTTCCGCGTTCAGATCGGTGGCGTAGGTTTCCAGGGGTGATTTCTGCTGCTCGGACTTGGGGTCGGCCGCCGGCGGCTCGACGCGCGGATTGTCCGCCGCCAGGGGCTCTTCCGGCGCCTTGGTGATGCCATGCGAAAGATAGTTGACGACGTCCAGCCGCGACACCCCTTGCTGCACCAGGAAGTACACCGCATGGGAATCCTTTTCGCCATACATGGCCACCAGCACGTTGGCCCCGGTGACGGCGGTCTTGTTCGAGCCGTTCGAGGACACATGCATGATGGCCCGCTGGATGACACGCTGGAAACCCAGGGTGGGCTGGGTATCGACCTCGCCATCGCCCGGAAAGACCGGCGTGTTTTCGACGATGAATTTGCGCAGATCCTGACGCAACAGCTCGACGTCGGCTGCGCAGGCGCGCAGGACCTCGACTGCCGACGCATTGTCCAGCAGGGAGAGCAACAAGTGCTCTACGGTGATGAATTCGTGCCGGGCCGCACGGGCCTCGACGAAGGCCATGTGCAGGCTGACTTCAAGTTCTTCGGAAATCACGCTTCCTCCATTGTTTCGGAGCGGACCAAGCAATCCGTTGTGTCTATTCTATGACTAAAACAGCCCGGCGTTGTTCGCGGCCGATCGGGGCAATCCCCAAGACGGGCCGCGACAGAGCCCGGAACATCAAAACAGAGGGACGGGTTCCATCAGACACTGCAGAGGATGCTGATCCGCATGCGCCATGTGCAACACCGCGTCGACCCGGGTGGAGGCGATGTCCCGGGTATAGATGCCGCAGACCCCGCGCCCTTCGTGGTGAACCTGCAGCATGATGCGTTCGGCCTCGGCATCCGTCTTGTGAAAGACCTGCCGCAGCACGTGCACGACGAAATCCATGGGCGTGTAATCGTCATTGAGCAGCACGACCTGATACATGGGCGGAGGCGCCAGCCGAGCCGGCAAAGCCTCGCGCACCCGCTCACGCTGATGTTGAATGACGGTAGGCATGCGCGTTAAAACCTAGTGGTTTCCATAGTTGACTGAAGGCGGTGGAATTCAGCATGATCGACGTGTCCCGCAGGCCGCTGCCATACTTTTGGCGGGCCGGGGCCGCTTAACCCTACACATTAGAGGCAGTTTGCATGTCGGAATCCATCGAAAACACCGGAGAATCACAAAAACTGACCGGTACGGTTAAATGGTTCAATGACGCCAAGGGTTTTGGCTTCATTACCCCTGACAACGGGGGCGAAGACCTTTTTGCTCATTTCTCATCGATCCAGATGAACGGCTTCAAAACCCTGAAAGAGGGCCAGAAAGTCGCTTTCGATATCGCGCAGGGTCCGAAAGGCAAACAAGCCCTGAATATTACTGCCGCCTGATCTCGCAGGACATTCCTTGGCATTTTACCGCGATGCAGGGCCCGCCACGGGCCCTGCTTTTTACGTTGCTGCGCAGCGCATGCGGGACCTCATCCGGCTGCGGCCGCCTCTGCGGGGTCTCGCCCTGGCGCTTCTTATCTGCGGCCCGGCCCAGGCCCAGCCGCCCCTGCCCACCATCCCCCTGCAGATCGGCGTCCACAGCATCCAGGCCGAACTGGCGGACACGCCGGACACCCTGAGCGCAGGCCTGATGGATCGGCCCCATATGCCCGCCGACGCCGGCATGCTGTTCGTGCTCGGGCCACCCGACATCTACTGCTTCTGGATGAAGAACACCCTGATTCCGCTCTCGATCGCTTTCATCGACGAGCGGGGGCGCATCGTGGACATCCAGGACATGCGGCCACGCAGCCTGGACCCCCATTGTCCCCCTTCGCCGATCACCACGGCCCTGGAAATGAACCAGGGCTGGTTTGACAAGACCGGCATCCGGGCGGGCGACTCCGTGCGCGGCATCCCTGTGTCCGCACGCCCCTGACCCGGCCCGGGCCCGGGGCTTCGGACCCCGGCGCGGCCGTGCCCGTCGCCCATGAAAAAAGGCAGCCATTGCTGCCTTTTTTCATGGCGGCGCGAGGAGGCGGCCGGAAAGCCCGCCCACCCGGCCGCGGAACCCATCAGCCCAGATTGGCGGCCGCAAAGTCCCAGTTCACCAGATTCCAGAAGTGTTCCAGGTACGTCGGACGGGCATTGCGGTAATCGATGTAATAGGCGTGTTCCCAGACATCACAGGTCAGCAGGGCCTTGTCGGTGGTCGTCACCGTGGTGCCGGCATTGCTGGTATTGACGATGTCCAGCGTGCCATCGGCCTTTTTCACCAGCCAGGTCCAGCCGGAACCGAAGTTACCCGCGGCGGACTTGGAAAAGGCGTCCTTGAATGCATCCACGCTGCCCCACTTGGCCTCGATAGCCTTGCGCAGCGCGCCGCTGGGTTCGCCGCCGCCCTTGGGCGACAGGCTGTTCCAGTAGAAGGTGTGGTTCCAGACCTGGGCGGCGTTGTTGAACACGCCCCCGGTGGATTTGCGAATGACGTCTTCCAGGCTGAGCCCGGCCAGTTCGGTGCCTTCCACCGCCTTGTTCAGGTTGGTGACGTAGGCCTGGTGATGCTTGCCGTAGTGGAATTCCAGGGTTTCCTTGGAAATATGGGGCGCAAGCGCATCCATCGCATAGGGTAGCGGCGGCAAAGTAAAAGCCATGACATTTCCTTCAAAAAACGTGACACGAACCAAAAGGGGGTCGCAAGCCTAGAGCAGCGTATCGGTACGGGTAACCGTGGCCTGAGCCCGGCCCTGTGCAAATTCAATATCGAGACGCGCATCAATTTTTAAGTCTAACGCATTTTTGACGACGCTCCCGGCCGGCCCGCGCACGATGGCATACCCGCGCGTCAGCACGGCCCGGGGATCGAGGGCCTGCAAGGCGCTTTCAGCCACGGCCAGCCGATGCCCGCCCCGCTGCAGCAGGCGATCCATGCATGCGTGCAGGCGTTCGCCGGCCCGCCGGGCATCCTGCGCCTGCTGGCGCATCCGCCCGGGCAAAGGCAGCGTCAGACGCTGCATCGCGGTCTCCAGGCGCTGGCGGTGCAGATGCAGGCGCTGCGCGGGCGACACCAGCTGGGCGGCCGCCCGGTCGACGCGCATGCCTGCGTATTCCAGGCGGCGGCGCTGCGCGCGCGCCAGGTCATCGGCCGCCGCCCGCACCTGTCCCAGCAACTGATCGCGGCTCAGGCAGCAGAGTTCGGCCGCCGCGGTCGGCGTCGGCGCCCGCAGATCGGCGACGAAATCCGCGATCGTGAAATCCGTTTCGTGCCCCACCCCGCTGACCACCGGCACGGGGCTGGCTGCGATCCGCCGGGCCAGGGCCTCGTCATTGAAAGACCACAGATCCTCCAGGCTGCCGCCGCCGCGCACCAGCAACAGCACGTCGATCTCGTTGCGGGCGGCCGCCTGGTCCAGCGCCTGGCACAATTGCGCGGCGGCCTCGCGGCCCTGAACGGGCGCCGGGTACAGAATCACCCGCACATGCGGCGCCCTCCGCGCCATGACCGACAACACATCGCGCAAAGCGGCCGCGGCCAGGGACGTGACCACACCCACGGTCCGCGGCATGGTCGGGATGGCGCGGCGGCGCCCGGCATCGATCAAGCCCTCGCGGCTGAGCTGGTCCTTCAGGCGCAAAAAGGCCTCGTGCAGGTCGCCCCGCCCCGCGCGCCGCAGGCTTTCGACCTGCACCTGATAGTCGCCACGCGGTTCGTAGAGCGATACCTGGACCCGGAACTCGTAGCGTCCGCCGACTTCCGGCACGAAGCCCACGGCCTGGGCCCGGCCACGGAACATGACGGCCCGCACGGCGGCGGACTCATCCTTGATGGAAAAATACCAGTGACCGGACGCGGCCCGGGTGAAGTTGGAGATTTCTCCCGCCACCCACAGGCGCGGAATACCTGCTTCCAGCAGCCTGGCCACCTGACGATTCAACTGGGCCACGCTCAGCACAGGCTCGTCGGCTGGAAAGCCGCTGCTGGCGGGCGCTTCATCCGGGAAATTCATGAAAACCTATCCACAGAAAGTCGTTTTTTGTCAAACAGGCCTATTTCCGGGCTTGCGCAGAACAATCATCAGGCAAAACCTCAGGAATTAGTCGTAATCAATTGATTAATAAGAGAATTATAAATATATTCGATGTGTGCAAAAAATAGCCAATCGACTGCCGGAGGGCTTGAATCATGCGCCTGAGCGCCTTTATGCACAGAATTATCCACAGAATCTGTGGATACCGGCCGGAAAGCCTTATCCTGCGGGCCTTTAGCCCGCCAGACCCCGATACCGGCCCGTCAGATCAGGATAGAATGAGGAATTGTCGCCTTGCCTCACCGATCACAAAGGAATCGATCTTGCTGGACATCATCCACGCGGCCGGCTGGCCCATCTGGCTGCTGGTGGCCACTTCGGTCATCACGCTGGCGATCATCATAGAACGTTTCCTGGCCCTGCGCCCCAGCCAGGTCATGCCGCGCGGCCTGCCCGAACAGGTGCTGGAACTGATGCGCCGCCAGCAGGACGAACCCGATGCCGTGCTGCGTCTGGCGCGCAACAGCCCCATGGGCCGCATCCTGGCCGAAGTCGCCGCCCAGCGCCAGCAGGACGACGCCCTGCGCCAAGCCGCCATCGAATCCGTGGGGCGCGATGTCTCCTGGCGCCTGAACCGCTACCTGGCCGGCCTGGCCACCATTTCCGTCATCGCGCCGCTGTTGGGGCTATTCGGCACCGTGGTCGGCATGATCGAGATCTTCGGCGCCTACGATCCGGCGGGCGGCGATCCGGCCCTGCTGGCCCATGGCATCGCCATCGCCCTGTACAACACCGGCTTCGGCATCCTGATCGCCATCCCGGCCCTGATTTTCCACCGCTACTTCCGATCCCGCGTGGAATACTTCCTGCACACCATGGAACGCGAAGCCGGCGCCCTGGATCGCCTGATCAGCCGCCGCGCCGCCTCATGAATTTCCGTCACCGCCACTCGCACGACGAGCCGGAGATCAACCTGATCCCCCTGATCGACGTTTTGCTGGTGATCCTGATCTTTCTGGCGGCGACCACGTCCTTCACCCAGACACGCCAGTTGCCCATCGCCCTGCCCCAGGCCCGGGCCCAGGTCCTGGATACCGGTCCCGCCCTGGAACTGGCCATCAGCCGCGACGGGCAATATGCCCTGAACGGCCACTACATCGATAACGCCGCCCCGGACGCACTGGCGGCGGCGCTGCGCCTGGCCGCAGTCGAGCACCCGGATGCGGCGCTGCGCATCGATGCGGACGGGCAGGCCTCCCACGCGGCCGTGGTGCTGGCCCTGGAGGCCGCCCGTCAGGCCGACATACGCCGGGTTTCCTTCCTGACCCAGGCCCGCCCATGACCCCCTCCCGGCGTCGGCGGGCTGAAGACTGCCTGCAGGATATCTGGCGCGCGCGCGGCCCGATCAGCACGCTGCTGACCCCCTTGTCCTGGATCTACGGCCGCCTGTCGGCACGGCGCATGGCGCGCCAGGCGGCGCACGCCTGGCGGGCGCCCGTGCCGGTCGTCGTCATCGGCAACATTCTGGTGGGCGGCACGGGCAAAACCCCGGTCACCGCCGCCCTGTGCCATTTCCTGCAGGCGCGCGGCTGGCGCCCCGGCATTCTCAGCCGGGGATACGGCAGCCGCGTCGGCCCCGCCCCGCGCCTGAGCGACCAGGCCGGCGACAGCGCCCACCTGGGCGACGAACCGGCCCTGCTGCATGCCATCACCGGCGCGCCCGTCGCGGTGCACCCTCGGCGGCCGCTGGCGGCGGCGGCCCTGCTGCAAGCCCACCCGGACATCGACGTGCTGATTGCCGATGACGGGCTGCAGCACACCGCCCTGGCCCGCGACGTGGAAATCATCGTCCAGGACGCGCGAGGCGTCGGCAACGGCCGGCTGCTGCCCGCAGGCCCTTTGCGCGAACCGCCCGACCGGCGCCTGCGGGCCGACTGGCTGATCACCCAGCTGGGCCCCGCCGAAGCGCTGCCCTCCGCCGTTCCCGTCGACACCGAGGGCAGGCCCCGTCAACTCAGCCTGCGCCTGCAACCGGACTTCCTGACCCACCTGGCCAGCGGTCAGCGGCAGGACTGGGCCGCCTGGTGCGCCGCGCAGGGGCAAACCCCCTGCAGCGCCGCCGCCGGCATCGGCCAGCCGCAGCGATTCTTCGCCATGCTGCAACAGGCGGGCCTGACCCTGAAGCAGACCCTGTGCAGCCCGGACCACCAGGCCCCTTCCCTGGACGCACTGCGGGCCCTGCCCCCTGGCCCCATCCTGATCACCGCCAAGGACGCCATCAAATACCCTCCCCCGCACGACCCCCGGATCTGGACGGTGCACGCGGCCCCCGTTTTTTCCGATCCCGCGTGGCTGGACGCCCTGGAAACCCGCCTGCGGACCCGTTGAACAGCTTTACCGCACAAGCGGGGCATCAGGCATTAAACTGTTCGTTTCACCACCCCACCGATACCCGTTTCCATGGAAAACCGTTTGCTGCAGATCCTCGTGTGCCCCATCTGCAAGAGCACCCTGCGCCATGACCGCGAGCACCAGGAACTGATCTGCCCGGCCGACCGCCTGGCCTTCCCGATCCGCGACGGGGTGCCCGTCATGCTGCCCGGCGAAGCCCGCGAACTTGACCCGGCGCCGGCCCAGGCATGAGCTTCACGGTCGTCATCCCGGCGCGCGCCGCCTCCACCCGCCTGCCGGGCAAGCCGCTGCTGGATATCGGCGGCCTGCCCATGGTGGTGCGCACGGCCCGCCAGGCAGCCCGATCGGGAGCCGACCGCGTCATCATCGCCACCGACCACGCGGATATCCTCCAGGCCGCAGCCGCGCACGGCATCGAAGCGCTGATCACCCGCCCCGATCACCCCACGGGAACCGACCGCCTGTCCGAAGTCGCGCAGCAGCTGAAGCTGGACGACAGCGCCATCGTCGTCAACGTCCAGGGCGACGAGCCGCTGATCGACCCGACGCTGATCGACGCCGTCGCCGCCCTGCTTCAACAGCACCCCGACGCCGCCATCACCACGTGCGCCGCGCCAATCAGCAGCGCCGACACCCTGTTCGATCCCAACGCGGTCAAGGTCGTGTGCGACAGCCGCCAGCGCGCCCTGTATTTTTCGCGGGCGCCCATCCCCTGGGCCCGGGACGCCCTGGCCGATGGCCGGCAGCGCCTGGCTCCCGGCCTGCCCGCCTGGCACCACATCGGCCTGTACGCCTACCGCGCGGGCTTTCTGCGCGCCTTCCCGGAACTCCCTCCCGGGCGGCTGGAACACATCGAATCGCTGGAACAACTACGCGCCCTGGAACAGGGTTTCCCGATCTTCGTGCATCAAACCCAGGAATTTCCCGCCCGCGGAGTCGACACCGCCGAAGACCTCGCCCGGGTGCGCGCCCTGTTTTCCAAGACATGAGCGCCGGGCGCCAGGAATCCCTGCAGCGATTGCTGCGTTGCGGCATAATCGGAAAAATTTGAAAAATACTTTCGGAGGAAATCATGCGCTTAATTCTGCTAGGCCCCCCCGGGGCGGGCAAAGGCACCCAGGCCGCGTTCATCACTGAAACGTTTGGCATTCCGCAGATCTCGACGGGCGACATGCTGCGCGCCGCCGTCAAGGCGCAAACCCCTCTGGGGCTGGAGGCCAAAAAGATCATGGACCAGGGCGGCCTGGTATCCGACGACATCATCATCGGCCTGGTGCGTGATCGCCTCACCCAGCCGGACTGCCAGGGCGGCTATCTGTTCGACGGCTTTCCGCGCACCATCCCGCAAGCCGACGCGCTGAAAACCGCGCAGGTCGCACTGGATTACGTGATCGAGATCAGCGTCCCCGAGGAAAACATCATCGAGCGCATGAGCGGACGGCGGGTGCACGTGACCAGCGGCCGCACTTACCACGTCACCTTCAACCCTCCCAAACACGAGGGCCTGGACGACGAAACCGGCGAACCGCTGATCCAGCGCGACGACGACCGCGAGGAAACCGTGCGCCACCGCCTGTCGGTCTACCGCGACCAGACCCGTCCGCTGGTCGACTACTATTCCCAGTGGGCCGCCACCGGAGATGCCCACGCGCCGCACTACGCGAAGATCTCCGGCGTGGGTTCGGTGGACGAAATCCGCGAACGCATCCTGGGCATCCTGCGCGCCCATTCAGCCGCCTGACCATCGCCCGGACCCTATCATGAACATCCGCGATCAAGTCATCCTCGTCACCGGCGGGGCTTCCGGCCTGGGGGCCGGCACCGCCCGGGCCCTGGCCGCCCAAGGCGCCAAAATCGTCCTGGCCGACGTCCAGGAAGAAGCCGGCCGGGCGCTGGCGGCCGAACTCGGCCAGACCTACGTGCATTGCGACGTCACATCCGAGTCCGATGCTCAGGCGGCCGTCGACGCCGCCACGGCCCAGGGCACGCTGCGCGGCCTGATCAATTGCGCGGGCATCGCCCCCGCAGCGCGCATCGTCGGCAAGACCGGTCCTCACGATCTGAGCTTGTTCCGCCGCGTCATCGATATCAACCTGGTGGGCTCCTTCAACATGGCCCGCCTGGCCGCCCAGGCCATGAGCGCCAACGATCCGCAGGCGACCGGCGAACGCGGCGTCATCATCAATACGGCCTCGGTCGCCGCCTATGACGGCCAGATCGGGCAGTCCGCGTACGCCGCCTCCAAAGCCGGCATCGTCGGCATGACCCTGGCCATCGCCCGGGACCTTTCCCGGCTGGGTGTGCGCTGCATGACCATCGCCCCGGGCATCTTCGGCACGCCCATGCTGTTCGGCATGCCCCAGGAAGTCCAGGACTCCCTGGCCGCAAGCGTGCCCTTCCCGTCCCGTCTGGGCCGCCCGGAGGACTACGCCAAGCTGGTCCTCAGCATCCTGGACAACGATATGCTCAATGGCGAAACCATCCGTCTGGATGGCGCCATCCGCATGGCGCCGAAGTGATTGACACGCCCACCTCGCGTCCTGCGCGCCGCTCGGATTCGCCAGGCGCGGCGCAGTCCGCCGGGACTGCGCCGCGTCCGGGCTCATCCCCCACGCTGCGCAGGCTGACCGCGGTTTCATGAGCCTGCTGCGCTCGGCGGCCACGATCAGCGGCCTGACCCTGTTTTCCCGTGTGACCGGCATGCTGCGCGATGTCCTCATCGCCAGCCTGTATGGGGCCGGCCCCCTGACGGACGCCTTCTGGGTGGCCTTCCGCATCCCGAACCTGCTGCGCCGTCTGTTCGCCGAAGGCGCATTTTCCCAGGCCTTCGTGCCCATCCTGGGCGAGGTCCGCCAGCGCGGCGACCACGATACCCTGCGCCGCCTGCTGGACCGCGTCGCGCTGCTGCTGTTCGTCGCGCTGTGCGGCGTCACGCTGGCCGGAATCCTGGGGGCCGCGTGGGTGGTCACCGCCATGGCCAGCGGCATGCGTACGGCCGCCCGCGCCAGCGAATTCCAGGAAGCCATCTGGATGACCCGGCTGATGTTTCCCTACATCATCTGCATGTCGCTGGTGGCCTTCGCATCCGGCGTGCTGAATACCTTCAGCCGCTTCGCGGTGCCGGCCTTCACCCCGGTTCTGCTGAACCTGTCGATGATCGGCGCCAGCCTGCTGCTGGCCAATCACATGGAAGAGCCCATCCATGCGCTGGCCGTCGGGGTGCTGGCAGGCGGCGTCCTGCAACTGGCCGTCCAATGGGTCGCCCTGGGCCGCCTGGGCCTGCTGCCCCGCTACGGCCAGGGACTGAGGGCCGCGTGGCGGGATCCCACCGTGCGCCGCATCCTGCGGCAGATGCTGCCGGCCACCCTGGGGGTGTCCGTGGCCCAGCTGTCGCTGCTCATCAACACCAACATTGCCACCTGGCTGGCGCCCGGCAGCGTCACCTGGCTGTCCTTCGCCGACCGCCTGATGGAGTTTCCGACCGCCTTGCTGGGCGTAGCCCTGGGAACAGTCCTGCTGCCCAGCCTGTCGGCCGCCCATGCCCGCGCGGACCACAAGGCCTACAACGCCTTGCTGGACTGGGGCTTGCGGCTGGTGCTGCTACTGGGCCTGCCCGCCGCGCTGGGCATGTCCCTGCTGGCCGACGGCCTGGTCGCCACGCTCTTCAATTACGGCGCTTTCTCGGCCACCGACGTCGCGCAGACGCAGCTGGCCGTGACCGCCTATGCCGCAGGCCTGCTGGGCCTGCTGGCCATCAAGATCCTGGCCCCCGGTTTTTACGCCAAACAGGACATCCGCACTCCGGTGCGCATCGCCATTGCGGTGCTGGTGTTCACGCAATTGATGAATCTGATCCTGGTGCCCTGGCTGGCCCACGCGGGGCTGGCGCTGTCCATCGGACTGGGCGCCAGCGCCAACGCGCTCTGCCTGGTGGTCTTGCTGCGCCGGCGCAAACTGTACGCCCCCCTGCCCGGATGGCGGGGATTCACCTTGAAGCTGCTGCCCGCCCTGGGCGCCCTGGCCCTGGTGCTGGTCTGGGCGGACCGGCACCTGGACTGGGTGGCCCTGGGCGCCCATCCCGCGACCCGGATCGCCTGGTTGCTGGGAGTCCTGGCGGCCGCGGCGCTGGCGTACTTCAGTACCTTGTTTTTATTCGGTTTTCGACCCAAAGACTTTACACGCAGACAGTCGTAGGATAAACTTACTGTCTTTGCTTTTGCAGTACAAGCAACCGTTTCTATTTACGCGAACCAGATAACACTCTATGGCCAATTCCGCACAAGCTCGTAAACGCGCCCGCCAGGCCGTTGCCCAGAACAAACACAATGCCAGCATTCGTTCGATGCTGCGCACCGCCATCAAGCGTGTGCGCCAGGCTATCGAATCCGGTGACAAGGCTGCCGCCAACGAAGTCTTCCGCAAGGCCAGCAGCGTGATCGACCGCGTCGCCGACAAGCAGATCATCCACAAGAACAAGGCCGCCCGCCATAAAAGCCGCCTGTCGGCCGCGATCAAGGCGCTTGCCTGATTGAAGGGACGCAGCTTGTACTGCACTAAAAAGGACGCCGCCGGCGTCCTTTTTATTTGATCTCAGGCGCTCTGGCGACCCAGCAACAGGAACTCCATCAAGGCTTTTTGCACATGCAAGCGGTTTTCGGCCTCGTCCCAGACCACGCTTTGCGCACCATCGATGACATCGCCCGTGACCTCTTCCCCGCGATGGGCAGGCAGGCAGTGCATGAACACCGCATCCGGCTGCGCCGCCGCCATCATCTGGGCATCAACGCACCAATCGGCAAACGCCAGTCGGCGGGCTTCATTTTCGGTTTCGTAGCCCATGCTGGTCCAAACGTCGGTCGTGACCAGGTCGGCCCCCTGGCAGGCCTCCAGGGGATCGTCGAATTCGCGCAGCACGGATGCCGCCTGCTGCCCCACCCGCAAAGGATCCAGGCGATAGCCGGCCGGTGCCGACACGTGCAGCGTGAAGCCCAGCAATTCGGCGGCTTGCAGCCAGGTATAGGCCATGTTGTTGGCATCCCCGATCCAGGCCACGGTCTTGCCCCGGATCGATCCGCGATGTTCCACGAACGTCAGGATATCGGCCAGGATCTGGCAGGGGTGGAATTCATTGGTCAGGCCATTGATGACCGGCACCCGCGAATGCGCGGCGAAGCGTTCGATCCGGGTCTGCTCGAAGGTGCGGATCATCACCAGGTCGACCATGCGCGAGATGACGCGGGCGGTGTCCTCGATGGGTTCGGAACGCCCCAGCTGCGAGCCCTCAGTGGTCAGGTAGATGACCGAGCCGCCCAACTGATACATGCCGGCCTCGAACGACACCCGGGTACGCGTGCTGGCCTTTTCGAACACCATGGCCAGGTTGCGGTCGTGCAGTGTGTGATGCGGCTGGTAGCGCTTGAATTTGTCCTTGATCAGACGCGCCCGCTCGATCACGTAATGGATTTCGTCTTCCGAAAAATCACGCAACTGCAAAAAATGCCGCAAAGGCCCGGTGGGATTGGCTGCAGACATGGGAAACCCTATGCAAAGGGACCATATTACCGTGCCCCCGCAGGACGCGCAAAACGCCGATCGGATACAATGCGCGGCGTAGGGGATGTTGCGCACCTGGCCGCCAGGCGTGCCCCGTCTTTGGAACATACATGAACCACCCCGTCCAGCATTTGATCATCCACGGCAAAACCATGGATGGCCAGCGATTCCGACCCAGCGACTGGGCTGAGCGACTGGCCGGCGTGCTGTCCCAGTTTCGCCCAGCCGGATCCATCCGCAATCCGCTGTCCTATTCCCCCTACGCCACGCCGCGCAGCATCGACGGCACCCCCTGTGTCGTGATCGATCATCGCCTGCGCCAGCTGGAACCCCTGGCCTGGAAATTCGCCTGCGATTTCGCCGACAGCAACCACCTGCAAACCACCGACACCGCCGCGCCGATCGAGGGCGTGCCCGAAATCTGACCCCCACGTCCGCCGACCAGGGCGCTACGCCGCCTGCAGCCGGACGGATCCTTCACCCGGTCTTCGGCAAAACGACAAGGGCCGCTGAAATCCTCTTTCAGCGGCCCTTGCTGCGTCCCGGAGGACTTACTGCTTGCCGGTATCCTGGCGGATCTGCGGGATGTCGGACTGGCCGGTCTTCGCCAGCAGCCCCACCTGGGTATAGGTGAACAGCTTCGCGCGCGTATCGACGATGTCCAGATTGCGCATGGTCAACTGGCCGATGCGGTCCAGCGGCGAGAACATGGACTCGCCCTTCTCCATGGTCAGGCGATCGGGATGATAGGTCAGATTGGGCGATTCGGTATTCAGGATCGAATAGTCGTTACCCCGGCGCAGCTCCAGCGCGACCTCGCCGGTGACGGCCCGCGCCACCCAGCGCTGCGCCGTTTCACGCAGCATGATGGCTTGCGGGTCGAACCAGCGGCCCTGGTACAGCAGACGGCCCAGCCGCAGGCCGTTGATGCGGTATTGTTCAATGGTGTCTTCGTTGTGGATGCCCGTGACCAGGCGTTCGTAGGCGATGTGCAGCAGGGCCATGCCCGGGGCCTCGTAGATCCCGCGGCTCTTGGCTTCGATGATGCGGTTCTCGATCTGGTCGCTCATCCCCAGGCCGTGACGCCCGCCGATGCGGTTGGCCTCCAGCATCAGCTCTACAGGATCGGCGTATTCCACGCCGTTCAGCGCCACCGGGTGGCCTTCCTCGAAGCGCACAGTGACCTCTTCCGCCTTCACATCCGCGTCCGGTTTCCAGAACGCCACCCCCATGATCGGGTCGACGATCCGGATGCCGGAATCCAGATGCTCCAGATCCTTGGCCTCGTGGGTGGCCCCCAGCATGTTCGAATCCGTGGAATAGGCTTTTTCGGCCGACATCTTGTAGTCGAAGCCATTTTCCTGCAGGTATTGGGACATTTCCGCCCGGCCGCCCAGCTCGTCGATGAACAGTTGATCCAGCCAGGGTTTGTAGATCTTCAGGTCCGGGTTGGTCAGCAGGCCGTACCGGTAGAAGCGTTCGATGTCGTTGCCCTTGAAGGTGCTGCCGTCACCCCAGATATGCACGTCGTCTTCACGCATGGCGGACACCAGCATGGTGCCGGTGACGGCCCGCCCGATCGGCGTGGTGTTGAAATACGTGACCCCGCCCGTGGAAATGTGGAAGGCATTGCACTGCAGCGCCGCGATGCCTTCGGCCACCAGCTGGGCACGGCAATCCACCAGACGGGCGCCTTGCGCGCCATAGCGCAGGGCCTTGCGGGGAATCTCGTCGTAGTCCGGCTCGTCGGGCTGCCCCAGGTTGGCCGTATAGGCGAACGGGATGGCGCCCTTGTTCTTCATCCACAGCAGCGCGGCGCTGGTATCCAGGCCGCCGGAAAAGGCAATGCCGACCTTCTGCCCGATCGGCAGATTTTCTAGAATGGTTGTGCTCATGGGAATCCGAAGTAGCCAGAGTGAAAGACAATCCACCATTATATCGTCGCGCATGACGGACTCCGCGCCTACCGGATTCTCACCTGCGTCGCCGCAGCGGCGATCCGCCCTCTTTCCCAGGCCCGCCCCGCATGGCCGCCTTGGCGCTCCGCGCGAACGGATCAGGTAGAGAACGGTGCAAGACGGCATTTCTATGCTAGAATTGCCGTCTTTCGGGGACGTAGCTCAGCTGGGAGAGCGTCGCGTTCGCAATGCGAAGGTCGGGAGTTCGATCCTCCTCGTCTCCACCAAGGAATCTAACCGCCTGCTTTTCAGGCGGTTTTTTTTTCGTCCATTTTCTGCGCAAGTCGCAAGAGGAAGAGGCGGCCTCGCCCATAGCCAGTGGATGGGCTCTACCGGCCCGAGGCTCTACCCCATCAACGGGGGATGAGCCTTCATCAAACACGGTGGGAGACACCGAGGCCGCTCCTCCAACGGGGCTTCGTCAAGAGCCCACCCCCTAGCTGCCTGCCGCCAGGCTGCGCTCGACCAGCAGGCCTCTGCTGCGGGCCAGGTGGCCGACAAGCAATTGAGACGGCAAGGGCAGCGCCTGGAAACGGCGCGCCACAATATTCAATGGACGCTTTCCCCAGGGCTCGCTCAAGGGCACCATGCGCAACGACATGATGTCCAGATAGGGCGCCACGCTGGGCATAGGCAGGACCCCCACCCCCAGCCCCGAAGCGATCATGCACCGCATGGCCTCGAAATCCGTCACCTCCATGCGCACCTGCAACCTGCGCCCCAGGCGCTCCGCCGCAGACGTGCACAGCTTGTGAATCGACGTTCCATACGTCAGGCTGACAATGTCTTCATCCAGCAGCTCTCTGAAAGGCACGCTGCGGCGCCGGGCGAGCCGATGGTCAGGCCGAACGACGAGCACCAACTGATCGACGCCATAGGTGAGCACATCCAGATCCAGCGCGGCGTCGGGCGTCGCAGAACAGATTCCGATGTCCGTGAGCCCCGACACCACGGCGTGAATGACCTGATCGCTGGTCTTCTCCACCAGATCAAGACGAATTTCCGGATTCTCCCCGAGGAACGAAGACAAGTCTCTAGGCAGGTACTGGACCATGGCCGTCAGATTCGCATGAACGCGAACATGCCCTCGCACCCCGTTTGCATACTCCGACAACTCATCCGAGATACGCCTCAAATGCTCCTCCAGGCGCTTGGCGTGGTGATACAACGCCTCGCCGGCAGGTGTGGGCCGCACGCCGCGGCTGTGCCGATACAGCAACGATGTTCCAACCTGCTCCTCGAGGAGGGAAATCCGTTTGCTGGCCGCCGATGCCACGATGTGATTACGCTGAGCCGCCGCGAAAATGCTGCGTTCTTCGACAGCGGCAAGGAAAATTTCCAGGGATTCGAAATCGAAAGATATCGGATCCCGCGTTGAATGGCTCATCCCCGTCCTCCAGTATGAATGGACATCGCCCTCCAGCCATCACTTTTCGCGATGCCTGGGGTGAAGATCAATCAATATTCAAAGCCGCCTCAGTTCCTTATATTTATTTTAGAGATTTCCGACACCCAGAATCAGAGCGCATGCATCCTCTCCAACCCGCAACACCGTCCCTGTTCACGCCATTATCCCTAAGGTCCCTGCGGCTGGATAACCGCATCGTGATCAGTCCCATGTGCCAGTACAGCGCCGAGGAAGGGTGCGCCGGCGCCTGGCATCATACGCACCTGGGCGCCTTGTCCCTGAGCGGCGCGGGCCTGCTGATGCTGGAGGCGACTGCCGTCGAAGCCACCGGTCGGATCACACGAGGTTGCCTGGGTCTCTATTCCGACGACAACGAGGGCGCGTTGCGCAGGGTCGTGGACGACATCCGTCAGTACAGCCCCATTCCCATCGGCGTGCAACTGAGCCATGCCGGACGCAAGGGGTCCAGCGCCGCGCCCTGGCACGGCGGCGCACTGATCCTGCCCGATGACGGCGGCTGGCAAACGCAGGGGCCTTCACCCATCGCCGCCCACCCGGGCGAACAGCCTCCGTGCGCGCTAACGCATGCGGACCTGAAACGCATCCGGGACTGTTTCACGCGCAGCGCGCGCCGGGCCGAACGCCTGGATCTGGATGCTATCGAGCTGCATTACGCCCACGGCTACCTGATGCATCAGTTTCTCTCGCCCCTCTCGAACCGGCGCGGCGATGCCTATGGCGGGCCCCTGGAACACCGGCTGCGATACCCGCTGGAAATCTTCGATGCAGTCCGCCAGGCTTGGCCCGACCGCCCCCTGGGAGTCCGAGTCTCCGCCACCGACTGGGTAGCGGGCGGCTGGGATCTGGAACAGACCATCGCCCTGGCACACCGGTTGAGCGCGGCTGGCTGCGACTGGATCGATGTCTCCTCGGGCGGCTTATCGCCGCAACAGCGGATTTCTCCGAAACCTCTTTACCAAATTCCCTTCGCCCGCAGCGTGCGCGAGGCAAGCGGCATGATCACTATCGGAGTGGGCCTCATCACCACGGCCCGACAGGCCGACGACGTGATCAGATCCGGAGACGCCGATCTGGTCTCTCTCGCGCGCGCCATGCTGTGGGACCCCCGGTGGCCGTGGCATGCCGCAGCCGAACTGAACGCAAGTATCACGGCGCCGCCGCAGTACTGGCGCTGCGCCCCGCACGGCACGCCGAACGTGTTCAAGGAAAACACATTCGGCCAGCGCTGACACAGCTTTTCAACAACATCCAATCAGGAGACAAATATGGCTGAGGAATCGGCAGTAGCGACGCTTCCGTCGCACTGGTATGACGGACTGACTCGCAAGCACTGGCAGGTCTTGCAGGCGGGCTTTCTAGGGTGGATCTTCGATGGCTATGAAGCCATGGCGATCATCGTGGTGCTGGGCCCCATGATGCACACGGTGCTGACTCCCGTACAAGCCGCATCGATGCCCATCTATGCCGGCAGCGTCATCGGCATCACACTGCTGGGCTGGGGACTGGGCGGGATCGTCGGCGGCGTGCTTGCGGATTACATCGGGCGCAAGCGCATGATGATGTGGTCGATTTTTCTGTATGCGCTGTTCTCGGGCCTGACAACCTTTGCCAACGGCTTCGTGATTCTGTGCGTGCTCCGCTTCCTGACCGGCCTGGCCATGGGCAGCGAATGGGGCACCGGCGTGGCCCTGGTATCAGAGACCTGGCCGGATCGGGCGCGCGCCAAGGGTTTGGGCTTCTTGCACTCCGGCTTCGGTTGGGGCACGCTAGTCGCCGCCGTGATCTGGTATGCCTTGTCATCCACCCATCCGCTGGGAGAAGAAACCTGGCGCCTGGTCTTCGCTGTGGGCGCCATCCCTGCTCTGGGCATCCTGTATCTGCGGCGCGGGCTGGAGGAGTCTGAGCAATGGCAGCGCGCAGTCCGGGAAAAACGCTGGCACGCCACCGGCGATGCCTCCCGCGCGCCCGGACAGCGAACGACGGCAGACAATGGCAAGCGTCCCTTCACTCTGAAAGTTCTCTTTACAGAACCTGAAGCCCTGCGACGCACCGTCCTGGCCATGGCATTGTCAGCGGTCACGACAGTGGGCTGGTGGGCTATTTCGAGCTGGTTGCCCACCTATACCATCGCCATCGGCAAAGCGGAAGGAGTAGCCGACCCGGTAGCATGGGGCTCGCGCGTGTCGATCACCTACACGGTCGGCGCCATCGCCGCCTACATGCTCTCCGGCTTCATCATCGACATGCTCGGACGACGGCTGTTCATGTGTCTGACATTCCTTGGGTCCTTGCTGGTGACCATCGCTACCTACAAGCTGACGAACAGCGTCGAAATGATGGCCGTGCTCGCGCCCATCAACGGATTCTTCACCCTGGGATGCGCCTTCGCTTGGATGGCAATCTACCCCGTGGAACTGTTCACCTCCACAGTCCGCACTTCGGCCATCAGTATGATTTTCAACGGCGCACGCCTCCTGGCCTGGGTCTTTCCCATCATCGCCGGGACACTCATCAAATCCTTCGGCGGCATCCCCAACACGGCACTGGCCATGGGCTCAGTCTATGCCCTGGGCATCCTGCTGCCCTGGTTCCTGCCGGAGACCGCCGGCAGGAAGCTGCCGGAATAACGGCCCCCCGCGATGCAAGCCTTCACCACACACAAGGGCCTGGTGCTTCCACTGGACCGAGAAAACGTCGACACGGATCTCATCATTCCCAAGCAATTCATGAAATCCGTCCGTCGCACCGGATTCGGCGCCCACCTGTTCGACGAATTGCGCTACCTGGACCATGGCGAACCGGGAATGAATGCCGAGAATCGGCCACAGAATCCCGACTTCATCCTGAACCAGGCCAGATACCAACAAGCCTCCATCCTGCTGGGCCGAAGAAACTTCGGCTGCGGATCCAGCCGTGAACACGCCCCCTGGGCGCTGCAGCAGTACGGTTTCAAGGCGCTGATTGCGCCCTCCTACGCGGATATCTTCTCGAACAACTGCCTGAAAAACGGCCTGCTGCCGATTGTGCTGCCGGAACCGGTGATCGATCAGCTCTTCGAGGCCGTGACCCGCACATCCGGCTACGCGCTGACCGTGGATCTCGTGCAGCAACAGGTACTCGCCCCGGATGCGGCAACCTGGACGTTCGAGATCGATGCCTACAGCAAGGAAGCGCTACTTCAAGGACTGGACGAAATCGGCCAGACCCTGACGCACGCCGACGAGATCCGCGCATTCGAGGCTCGGCACTTTTCCCGGCATCCGTGGCTGCGGACGCAAGGCGATCGCTGACCCGGCGACCCTCTACCGCATCACTTCCCGCTCGAATCGGCGGTCCGGGATGAACCAGATGGCCGCCACGGCGGCGTACAGGAGGCAAGAAAGATAGGGCCACCAGGACACCACCAGCAAGGCCACGAGATACAGCACCGCCGAGATCTTGCCCTTGATGTCCCGGCCCACGGCTTTGGCCAGCGCCGAATCCCGCCCGTTGAACCGCACGATCTCATGTTGCAGCAGAAAGAAACCGCCGGCGGCCATCAGCAGCACAAACCCATACAGAGCCACCGGGACCGTGGCGAATTCCGTTTCACTCATCCAGGCTGTGGCGAAGGGGATCAGCGTCATCCAGAACAGCCAATACAGGTTCGCCCATAGAATGCGCCCACGGATGCCATCCGTCACCCGCATCAGATGGTGATGGTTGTTCCAGTAGATGCCGATATAGATGAAGCTCAGGACGTAGCTCAGGGCCACCGGCCACTGCGCCAGCAACGCCCGCCATTCCGGCGCATGCGGCGGCTTGAGTTCCAACACCATGATGGTCAGGGCGACGGCCATCACGCCGTCCGTGAAGGCTTCCAGACGGGCGGAATCCATGCGATGCGCAGATGTCATCACCGTCCCCTGCGAGCATCCAAGTCCCGGATCGCGGGAAAGACCGTCTTATCCCAGGCACTGTAGCCCAGGGCATGCCAGACGACCTTGTGGCGGACGATTACATCGTAGGATGGCACGGCGGCCCGCTTGCGGCCCTTGTCGTCACGCTTGTCGTACAGCCAGACCAGCGATTCGGGATAAAGACCGCGGGCCTCGGATTCCGCGATCGTCGGACGCTCCACGATATGGAACTGCACGCCGGGATGCGCGCCGACATACTGTTCCAGTTCGCCCCGGCCGCCCAGAGAACCCTTCCAGCGTTGGCAAAACACGCAATCCTTTGCGGAATGCACCAGAACAATGACCGTATCATCCGGCCCGACGCGGGCGCGAGCCAGGCGCGCGGCAAAATCGACCTTGCCGTTGGCCCGGGCGGCGGCGGCCACATCGCCGGATGCATCATCCGCCGCCCGCGCCGCCTGAGCGCAGGCGAACACAAAACCGATACACACAAGACCTGCAAAATACCGGCGAATCGAGTTCATGACAGCTTCTCCGATCACGACTGCGCGTGTTGCGCGGCGGCTCGCCAGTATCCTGCAGTTCGAAGTCTTCGGCAATCGAGATCGGCACGAACTTTCATGTTGGCGAAAACCATGTTTTAAGACAGAATATTTACAGAACTCACAATTTGTCTACATCCATATAAAGGGCTCCTCCATGCGCACGCTGACAATCGCCACCCGGTTGACCCTTGGTTTCAGCCTGATCATCCTGCTTCTGCTGGTCACCGCCTGCATCAGCATCTGGCGCATGCAGGGCAGCAGCACCTTGACGGCCGACATCACCGACGGGCTGCTGAAGACCGAACGACTGATCGCCGAATGGGAAAAGAACACCGCCATGAACGCCTTGCGCACCACGACAGTGTCCAAGACCGACAACGCCGACCTGAGCGAGATGATCAAGAAAGACATGACGGCCACCAGCGCGAAGATCTCAGCGCTGCAAAAGCAGGTCGACGCCAGCATCCATGACCCGGAAGCCCGCAAGCTCTTCGATGTCGTGCAGAAGAAACGTTCCGAATACACCGGCGCCCGCGCCGCCGCCATCAAGAACCAGGAAGCAGGCAACCAAGCCGCCGCCAAGCAATTCTACGACCACGACATGGCCGGCTACCTGAGCGCGTACGTCGGCAGCGTCAGCGACCTGCTGGCCTACCAGAAAGAACTGATCGATCGCAACACCCAGGAACTTCACGCCAGCAACCGCGCCGGCATGGCGCTGGTGGCCATCGCCACCCTGCTGGCCTTGCTGCTGGGGCTGCTGTTCGCCTGGCAGGTCACCCGCTCGATCACCCGGCCGCTGCGGGCCACCGTCGCCCTGGCAAGATCGGTCGCCGATCGGGATCTCAGTCAGCGGATCCGCCCCCAGGGCAAAGACGAGATCACGGCACTGGAACAGGCCCTGGAGCAGATGTCGCAAGGCCTTAAAGACACGGTCAGCGAACTGCGCAACGGCGCCACATCCATCGCCACCGCCGCGGCCCAGATCACCTCCGGCAACCTGGATCTGTCCTCACGCACCGAAGAGCAGGCCAGTTCCCTGACCGAAACGGCCGCCACGATGGAAGAAATCACCGCCACCGTGCGCCAGAATGCCGACAACGCCCAGCAAGCCAACAGCCTGGCGGCATCCGCCACCCAGACGGCGACCACAGGCGGCACCCTGGTGACCGAACTGGTCACCACCATGGGCTCCATCCACACGCAATCGCAGCAGATCGTGGACATCATCGGCGTGATCGATTCCATCGCCTTCCAGACCAACATCCTGGCGCTGAACGCGGCGGTTGAAGCCGCCCGGGCCGGCGAACAGGGGCGAGGCTTCGCCGTGGTCGCCGCCGAAGTCCGGGCGCTGGCCCAGCGGTCGGCCTCCGCCGCCCGCGAAATCAAGACCTTGATCGATTCCTCGGTAGCCGCCATCGCCAGCGGCAATCAGCAGGCCAGCAACGCAGGGGCTTCCATGCAGGACATCGTGGACGCCATCCGCCGCGTGACTGACATCATGAATGAAATCAGCGCCGCCAACCGCGAACAAACCAGCGGCATCGAGGAAATCAACACGGCCATCACGCAGATGGACGACGTCACCCGCCAAAACGCCAGTCTGGTCGAAGAATCCGCGGCGGCCGCCACCAGCCTGCAGCGGCAGGCCGATACGCTGGCCGATCTGGTCGCCACCTTCAAGCTGAACGCCGCAGTCGCGCCGGCCTGAGCGCACGCGGCGCTACCGGGCGACACCCGTTCGCCAAAGCGTCGGACACGAGCCTGGCGCGGGGCCTCGCGGCCCTTATTTCCTGTCGGCGAACGGCTGGGGCTTCAGGGACCTCAGGTATGCGATCAGCGCGCTCATATCGGGGCCGCTGATGTTCTTGTACCAGCCAAAAGCCATGATGGGCTGCAGGCGGGCGCCGTCTTTATTGATGCCTTCGCGGATCGCGCGTTCGACCTGCGCATCCGTCCAGGTCTTGAGCCCGCTCTGATCAGGGGTCAGATTGGGCGTGACCACATCGCCTGCAGGCCCCTTGAGCACCTGACCGCCCGCCCCCAGGTGATCCATCAGCAACATGCCCTTGGCGTTGCGGGGGGTGTGGCAATCCATGCAATGCCCGATATTGGCGAGATATTCGCCATATTTCAGCGTATCCGCCGCCGCAGGCGTCTTGACCCCGGCGACGGGCGGGCCATAGCTGGCCGGCAGCGGAATGTGATACACCGACTTTGCGACAACATGGCGGACAGGCGGCTGGGCCTTCAGGTAAGTGATGATGGCAGCCAGATCCGTATCGGACAGGTTCCGATAGAACGAGATGGGCATGGGCGGGCCGATCAGGCTGCCGTCCGGCCGGATGCCTTCGCGGATGGCCTTGCCCAGTTGAGCGTCCGTCCATGTGCCGATTCCCGTCTCGGGGTCGGGGGTGATATTGGGGGCATAGGCCTTGAACGCGGCATCGTCGAACAGCATGCCGCCCGACAGCCCTCGGTCGAACAGCGGCTGGCCTTTATCGCCCCGGGCGATGTGGCAATTGGCGCAGGCGACAACGCCCTCGGCCAGATAGGTTCCGCGCGTCATCAGCGCGTCGTCTTGCGCCCAGGCCGTCGCGCCGGACAGGATGAGTACCAGATACGCAGTCGTTCTTGAGAAGGCCCACATGATTGATACCTAAAGTAAACAGTTTTTACCGGAGACAAGTATAGGCCTTCCCTCAAGGGCGTCAATCAGCCATCGGGCAGCATCTGCTTCTTGATCTAAAGCAACTCCGCCGAACCCTGATTCCCGTACGATGGCGGCGCCGGTCCGCCCCGAGCGCCGGGGCGAACCCGACGCCCCAGCCACCTTTCTTCCGGAACCAGGATGACGACGTCCCCCGCCCCGACCACGGCTTGCAAGCCCAGCCCGATCGACTCCTATCTGAACCGCCTGCGCCTGTGGCAGAAATTCGCCATTCTCGCCGCCATCGGAGCCGTGCTGGTCGCCCTGCCCTCGCTGCTCTATCTGAACGAATCGGGCCGGATCATCCGTGCTTCCGAATGGGAAGTCCAGGGTCTGGCGCCCCTGCGCCAGAACTTGAAGGTCCTGCGGCTGACCCAACAGCATCGGGGGCTCTCCGTGCTGGCCCTGAACGGCGATACCGCAGCCCGGGCGAAACGCGAGGCCAAGCAGGACGAAACCGAGCAGGCGATGGACGCCCTGAGTCAGGCCCTGCAACAGGGCGACACTCAGGACGCGGCCCTGGACGCGGCCTGGCAAGAAGCCCGAGACACCTGGAGCCGTCTGAAAACCCAGTTGCGGCAAGGACGCCTGTCGGCCAGCGACAGTTTTGCGATACACACCCGGCTGAATGCCGAGTTGCTGCGGACGGAGTCCCTGCTGCTGCAGCATTACGGCCTGCGCTTCGACCCCGATGCCCAGGGCTACTACCTGATCAACGCCGCCCTGGACCAGGCTCCCGTGCTGACCGAACTCTTCGGCCAGACGCGAGCGCTGGGGGCCGGCCTGCTGACACGGCGCTCGGCCACTCCCGAAGAACGCATTGAAATCCGCGTACTGCTGGAACGGGCGCAGGAACATTACGACAGCCTGACGCACGCGCTGGACAATGCCGCCCGACTGGATCCGCGCCTGAAAAGCGCCCTGGAGGACGCCGGCAATGCCGCCCTGGTTTCCGCCGGCCAAGCCATCGCCCTGGCCCAGAGCCAACTGATCCAGGCCCAGACTCCGGATTTCTCCGCAAGCGACTATTTCACGACGTTCACCGCCGCCGTGGACGCGCAGTTCCAGCTGAACGAAGTCGCGCTGGCGCAACTGGACCAGTTGCTGGACGACCGCATCCAGCGCCTGGTCCGGGATCGCTACCTGCTGGGCGGCGGCATCCTGCTGCTATGCCTGGCCGCCGCCTGGGTCAATTGGCGGATCACCCGGGCGCTGCTGCGCCAGTTGGGCGGAGAGCCGGGCTACGCCGCCTCCATCCTGCAGCACATTGCCGCCGGCGACCTGGCCGTGCCGATCCGCCTGCATGACGGCGACCGATCCAGCCTGCTGTTCGCCATGCGCGACATGCGCGACCAACTGGCGGCCATCGTCGGCAACGTGCGCAGCGGCGCCAATGCCATCGCCACGGCCTCGGCCCAGATTTCGGCGGGCAACCTGGACCTGTCCGCCCGCACCGAACAACAGGCCAGTTCCCTGACGGAAACGGCCGCCACCACCGAGCAGATCACCGCCACCGTGCGCCAGAACGCCGACCATGCCCAGCGGGCCAATCAGCTGGCCGCCGTCGCCGCCCGGACCGCCGGCGACGGCGGCGTCCTGGTGACACAGCTGGTGGATACCATGCAGGACATCAACCAGCGCTCCGCTCAGGTGTCCGACATCATCGGTGTGATCGATTCGATCGCCTTCCAGACCAATATCCTGGCCTTGAATGCCGCCGTGGAAGCCGCCCGCGCCGGCGAACAGGGCCGGGGGTTCGCCGTGGTGGCCGCCGAGGTCCGCGCCCTGGCTCAACGCAGCGCCGCAGCCGCCAAGGAAATCAAGCATCTGATCGACACCTCGGTCCAGGCCGCGGCCCGGGGCAACGAGCAGGCGGCGCACGCCGGAGCCACGATGAGGGAAATCGTCGAAGGCATTCAGCGAGTCACCGACATCATGGGCAGCATCAGCGAGGCCAGCCGCGAACAGGCGACCGGCATCGAAGAAATCAACATTGCCGTGACCCGGATGGACGACGTCACTCAGCAAAACGCCAGCCTGGTGGAGGAATCCGTCGCGGCGGCGACCAGCCTGAAGGATCAGGCGGATACCCTGGCACGGATGGTGGCGGTGTTCCGCCTGCTCGACGAGGACTCAGCCACGCGAGCGGCGCCGGAATATCACTCGCCGCGTTCGAGCAAGGGCGCCAGCGCCTCGCTGATGGCGCCCCCGACGCCGGCCCCTCTTATTCCGATGTAGACCACCTCATTGGCGACCGCGCCCTGCCGTTGCGGCGCCCGCGTGATCCGGACACGGCCGCCGGCCAGATGAACCAGAGCCGGGCCATGCCGGTCGGTGACGACCCAGCCCTTGGCCCGGATCACGGTTTTCGGCAGGCCCCGGAGCGCGGCGATGAGCCGATCGGCATCCAGCACGCCCGAGCCGGTCCAGGCGCCGCCCTCGAACGGATGATCCGGCTCATCATGATCCCGATGGACATGATCCGCCTGCGCGTGCCGCGCCGCCTCGGGAGACGCTCCGGCCGCCACGCCGCCGACCTCCGCCGCCAGCGCATCGATGGGCACCCGGGCATTGGCGGCCTCGATCATGGCGAGCCCCCCGAACTGACGTTCAAGGCGGGCGCGGACCGCATCCAGATCCGCCCGCGACACCAGATCCGCCTTGTTCAGCACCACCAGGCTGGCGGCGCGGATCTGCCGCTCCAGCGTATCGCCCAGCAAGGGATCGTCCAGTTGCGCCAGCACGTGTTCGGCGTCCGCCATGACGACGACGGCGGCAAGCTGCAACATCGGGTCGGACAGCCCGACCTGGGCGATACGGCCCGGGTCGGACACCCCGCTGGCTTCGATGACGATCAGGTCCATGGCGGGACGGCGGTCCAGCACGCGGATCAACGCGTCATCCAGCCCCGATCCCATGGAACAGCACACACAGCCATTGGTCAGGCTGAGCGTCTCGCCGTCGTGCGCGGCGACCAGATCCACATCGACGTTGACGGGGCCGAAGTCATTGACCAGAACGCCGATCCGCCGGCCACCGGCATGAGTCAGCAGGTGGTTGAGCAAGGTGGTCTTGCCCGCGCCGAGAAAGCCGCCGATGACCACCAGGGGAATGCGCTGCATCATGACGCGTTCAACCCCTTCCGGGCACGTCGAAGGCGCGCCCGCCCACCATGGTGCCGGCGATGGCCACGTCCTTGAGCGCTTCCGGCGGTGCCTCCAGGGGATCGCTGTCGAGCACGCAGAAATCGGCATATTTCCCGATCTCCACCGAGCCGATTTCGTCATCCATACCCAGGGTATAGGCGGCGCCCAGGGTGATGGTGCGCAATGCGTCGGCCACGCTCAGGCGTTCGCTTTCTCCCAGCACACGCCCGGAAGCGGTGCGGCGATTGACCGCGCACCAGGCCGTGAACAAGGGCGCCAGCGGCGTGATGGGCGCATCGGAGTGGATCGCAAACGGAATGCCCATGCTCTGCGCCGTCGCGCAAGAGTTCATGCGGTTCGCCCGGTCCGGTCCCATGGTCATTTCCACGTGGGCGTCGCCCCAATAGAAAATGTGGTTGGAAAACAGGTTGACGCACAGGCCCAGCTTTGCAATGCGGCGGTACTGGGCAGGCGACGCCATCTGGCAATGCTGCAGCGTATGGCGGTGATCGAAACGCGGATACAGGGTCAGCGCCCGTTCGATCGCATCCAGGGTGACTTCAGTCGCCTCGTCGCCATTGGTGTGGATGTGCAACTGCACGCCGGCGCGATGATATTGCTCGACGATGTAGGGCAGGTCTTCCGGTGAAATGATCCAGATGCCATTGGGCGCGCCATTGTAATAACCCGGCCACAGCACGCGGGCCGTAAAGCCCTGGATGGAGCCATCCACGACCAGCTTGACGATGCCCAGGCGCAGCTTGTCGTGGTTGTTCCGCTTCAGCTGGTCCAGCTTGCTCAGGCACGCCTCGACGTCCCGGCCGAACAGGATGCCCGACGCCGCCGGCACGATGCGCAAGGGAAAATCCTCGGCCCGCGTCACCTGCGTGAGCGACCGGATGCTGTCTTCGTGCAGTTCGTTGACCAGGTCCGTCGCGGTCGTCACCCCCGAAGCCACCGCAATCTGGCTGAACAGCCGTAGGCATTCGGGCGTCTGCCCCAGGGTCCGGAACGGATTGCCGATCATGCGGACGACCGGGAACATGGCGGCGAATTCGCACAGTTCGCCCGTCGGTTCGCCGTTCGGGAACCGGGTGATGCCCTCGATGTCCGTGTCGCGATCGATGCCGGCCATGTCCAGCGCCCGGGAATTGACGTTCATGAGGTGCATGCTGGCGTGCATGATGACCACGGCCTGATCGCCCGGCACCTGATCCAGATCCTGGACGGACATGCGCCGCGTGCCCAGGTAGATGGGGTCGAAACCCCAGGCGATCAGATGCTGGCCCGGCGCCAGGTCCTTGCGGGCGTCGGAGAGCCTGCGCACAACTTCTTCGACACTTTTGAGACCTTTCCAGATGGTGCCATCCGGCCCGCGCCGGTCATAGAACCCGACGTACACGTACAGCCACACGACGCCTTCATACAGATGGCAATGTCCCTCGACCAGGCCCGGCATCAATATCTGATCCGCATAGCGGTCATCCAGGCGCGCATCTCCCCAGGCGGCGGCCTGCTCCGCCGTTCCCACCGCCAGAATCCGGTCGCCGCGCACGGCCACATGGGTAGCCGAGGGCTGCGCCGGGTTCATCGTCAATATCTTGCGCGCCTGATAAATGGTGACGCCCTGTCCTACATCCTGATTCATGCCTTCCACTCCCTTTCTCAACATTGGGGCATTTGCCCATCCAGCGGGGCCACGACGCGGCCGCCTTCCGCCTTGACGAAATGGCAGGCGACCTTATGCCCCGGCATGACCTCCCGCAGCGCGGGGGGCTCCTGTTCACATAGGGGCTGAGCGGCCGGACACCGTCCGGCGAAGCGGCAGCCCTTGGGCGGGTTGATGGGGCTTGGGGGATCGCCATGCAGCCGTATGCGGCTGGCCGCCCTTTCACGCCCTCCCACCACGGTCGGCACCGCCGACATCAGCGCCACGCTGTACGGATGCAGCGGTCGCGAAAAAAAGGCCTCGCGCGATCCCTGCTCCACGATCTGCCCCAGATACATCACAGCGATGTCGTCGCAGATATGTTCCACCACCGCCATGTCATGGCTGATGAACAGGAACGACTGTCCGCGCTCGCGTTGGATGCGCCGCAACAGATTCAGAATCTGGGCCTGGATGGCCACGTCCAGCGCGGAGACCGGTTCGTCGCACACCACGAGCTGCGGGTCCGTCGCCAAGGCCCGGGCGATGTTCAGGCGCTGACGCTGTCCGCCCGAGAACTGATGCGGAAACTGCATCTGCTGGTCCTCCCGCAACCCCACGAGGCGGAACAGCTCGGACACCTTTTGCCGCTGTTCGGCGGGCGAGCCGATCCCCAGCACGGCCAGGGGCATGCGCACGATGTCCCCCGCCCTTTGGCGCGGATTGAGCGACGAATACGGATCCTGGAAAATGAACTGGAAATGGCGACGCTGCTTGCGCAGGGCCTCGCCTTGCAGCGCGGTGAGTTCGACGCCGTCGAAATGGATCGAGCCCGCCGTCACGGGCGCCAGGCACATGACCGACAAGGCCGTCGTCGTCTTGCCGGACCCCGACTCGCCGACGATGGCCAGCGTCTTCCCGCGCTCGATCTCGAAATCCACGCCATCGACCGCATGCACCTTGCTGCGCATCCCGTCGGGACCTTTGCGTCCCACGTCGAAATGCATCTTCAGCCCTTGCACGGACAACAAGGACGCCGTCCGCGGTTCGCGGTGCGCGGGGGCGCTCCGCTCAATGATTTCGGCAGAGGTCATGACTGCTCTCCATATAGCCAACAGGCGACGTTCTGAGTCGGCCCGGTCTTGAATGCAGGCGGGAATGCCGTGTGGCATTTATCCATGACGGCGCTGCAACGCTCCGCGAACGGGCATCCATTGCCCCGTTCCCAGACAGAAGGCACCACACCGGGGATTTCGGGCAGCTCCTCCCGCTCGCTGGTAGGCGACAGATCGAGTTCCGGCAGGCAGGCGATCAGGCCCTTCGTGTACGGATGGCGGGGCGCCGAGAGGATTTCATCCGTCACCCCGTCCTCGATGACGCGCCCGCCGTACATCACCACGACCCGGTCGGACATCTCAGCCACCGCCCCCATGTCGTGCGTGATCATGACAATGGCGGTGCCGCGCCGTTTCTGCTGTTCGCGCAGCAGATCGAAAATCTGCGCCTGGACCGTCACGTCCAGGGCCGTCGTCGGTTCATCGGCGATCAGCACGTCGGGGTCGCAGGCCAGCGCCATGGCGATCATGACGCGCTGGCGCATGCCGCCGGACATTTCGTGAGGGTAGTTGTCGATCCGCCGTTCGGGAGCGGGAATCCCGACGGACTGCAGGATTTCCAGCGCCTTGGCGCGCGCCCGTTCGCGACTCAGCCCCTGGTGCCGACGCAAGGGTTCGCTGATCTGATCCCCCACGGTGTACACCGGATTGAGCGCGGTCATGGGTTCCTGGAAGATCATCGAGATCTTGTTGCCGCGCATCCTGGACAATTCCGCCGCGCTCATGCGGGCCAGGTCCTGGCCGCGCAGGCGGACGGCGCCCGACCGGATGCCGACCTTGTCCGGCATGAGCCCCATGATCGCCAGCGCCGTCATGCTTTTGCCGCATCCGGATTCGCCGACCAGGCATACCGTTTCTCCCGGGCGGACGTCGAAGCTGATGTCCTTCAGGATATAGGCCTTGCCCTTGCGGGTCGTCAGTTCGACATCCAGCGCGGATACTTCGAGCAAGGGTTCCGCGCCAGGCGGCGCCGCGTTCTCTTTCATCATGGCAGGTCTTTCCGTCGTCATCATGAGCGCTCCCTGAGCCGGGGATTGAAGGCGTCCGTCAGGCCGTCACCGATCAGGGACACGGCCAGCACCGTCAGGAAAATCGCAACGCCCGGCAAGGTGACCGCCCACCACGCCGCGAGAATGTAAGGACGGTTGTTCCCGATCATGAGCCCCCAGCTCATCATGTTGGGATCCCCCAGGCCCAGGAAGGACAGCCCCGCCTCGAACAGGATCGCGGTGCCGATGGCCAGGGTGGCCGACACGATGAGCGGCGCGATGGCATTGGGCAGGATCACCTTCCAGATGATGCGGCCATTGCCGGACCCGATCACACGCTCGGCCAGGATGTAGTCCTGCCGCTTGAGCCTCAGGAACTCGCTGCGCGCCAGACGCGCCGTGTTGGTCCAGCTGGCCAGCCCGATGGCGATCGAGATGGACCACAAGGTCGGCGAAAACAGGGACACCACCACCATGGCGAACAGCAGCGCCGGCAGGACCTGGAAAAATTCGGTGACGCGCATCAGCGCCTCGTCGATCCAGCCGCCGTAATAGCCCGACACCGCGCCGACGACCACGCCGATGAACACGGCCAGGACAGCGGCGATCACCCCGGTCAGCAAGGTGGCCTGCCCCCCGTAGACCAGGCCGATCAGCAAATCGCGGCCCAGATAATCCGTGCCCAGCAAGCCGTACTCGGAGCCGGGCGGGTCCATGGGCGGGCCGGAGATGGCGAACGGATCGGCATCCATCAGCAGGGGCCCGAGAACGGTGACACCCACGATGACGAGCAACAGCAACAAACCGAACACCGCCGACGGGTTGCGGCAGAACACGCCCAGCGCCTCGCGGAACTGGCCGGCGGGCTTGGGCGGACGCGCGACCCGCAGCCCAGGGTCTTTCGAGGGAATGCTCGAGGTCTGATTCATGATTTGATCCTCGGGTCGATGATCCGGTAGGCCAGGTCGGTGAGCTGATTCATCACGACGACCATCATGGAAGCAAAAAACAGGATGCCCAGCAGCGTCGGGTAATCGCGGCGCAGCACCGAATCGAACGACAGCCGGCCCAGACCGGGCCAGTTGAAGACCGTCTCCACCAGAATCGCGCCGGCCAGCACATTGCCGAACTGCATGCCCAGCATGGTCACCACCGGCAGAACCGCATTGCGCAGCGCATGCTTGTAGAGCACGACGGCCTCGGAAAGCCCCTTGGCCCGCGCCGTGCGGATGTAGTCGGCGGACAGCGCTTCCATCATGCTGGCGCGCGCCAGGCGGCTGTATTGCGCGATGTACACGAAGGCCAGCGTGAACGCGGGCAGCACCAGATGCTGGGCGACGTCCAGGATGCCGACCCAGCCGCCGTCATCCAGGCCCGGCGTGCGCATGTCCGACACGGGAAAGATCGGCAGGACCGAAGCAAACAGGATGATGAGCACGATGCCGGTCCAGAACACCGGCGCCGAATACCCCACGATGGACAGCAGCGTCACCGCCTGCGAGAAGAATCCGTTCGGCCGGCGCGCCGCCAGGACCCCCAGGAAGGTCCCTATCAGGAACGCCAGCAGGACCGACACGACCACCAGCAGCAGCGTGGCGGGGACGCGTTCCCAGATCAGGGACACGACGGAGGCGTTGAAGTAGTACGACTGGCCCAGATCACCTTGCAGGACATTGCCCAGATAGATGCCGAGCTGCACGATGAGCGGTTTGTCCAGCCCGAACTGCCGGGTCAGTTGCTCGCGCAATTCATCCGTCATGCCGCCCATGGCGCCCGCGATCGTCTGGACCGGGTCGCCCGGCGAAAAATGGATCAGCAGGAAATTCAGGGTGAGGACCGCCAGCAGCAGCACGGCTGCGTAGGCGAGCCTCTTGAGCAGGTAATTAACCATGGCGATTCCCGTCCATCATTTGAAATACACATCGTCGTAGGGCGACAGCGGACCCCAGACACTGGTGGGCACGTTTGCCAGTTTCTTGCTGGCCAGCGTGTGGTAAGGAACCAGAACGGTGTAGATGACGGGCAACTCGTCGGTCACGATGTCCTGGAATTCCGCATACAGCGCCTTGCGCTTGTCCAGGTCCGTTTCGCGTCCGGCCTGGTGCAGGATCTGGTCCACCTTGTCATTGCGGTACGACTGGGTGTTCGTCCAGACCACGTTCTTGATGTTGCTGGACAGATAGGTGCGGTGCACGCCGATGACCGGATCGCCCCAATTCCACACGATGTCCGTGGTCATGTCGAAATCATGGTTCGCGACCCTTTTGGCCCAGGACGGAAAATCCGCGGAATCCTGGATCCTGACATCGACCCCGATCTTCTTCAATTGGGCCTTGGTGTATTCGGCCACATTCTTGTTCAGTGACGGGATGCTGGGCAGCACGTCGATGGTCATCTTGAACCGGATGCCGTCGGCGCCCGGCTTCAGCCCCGCTTCGTCCAGCAAGGCCTTGGCCTTGTCCAGATTCAGGGGGTATTTGTGCACCGCAGCCGGCGCGTAATACGGGCTGGACGGCACGATCGGCCCGTCGGCGGGCTGGGCGAAACCGGCATTCAGGACTTTGGCGATGAAGTTCTTATCGATGGAATAGGCGATGGCCTGGCGCACCCGCTTGTCGTCAAAAGGCTTCTTGGCCGTATTGAAAGCCAGCCAGGCCTCGGCCCCGATCCCCTCGTAGCCCTTCTGGTACATATCGACGTTCTGATCGCCCTTGGCGCGGCGCAGGATCGTCGGGTCCGCCATATAAGGCAGCATCTGCAGGTCGCCGCGCTCCAGGCCGATCAGCAGCGTGGTCTGATCCTGGTTGATCTGGATGACGATGCGGTCCAGATAAGGCTTGTCCTTGAGGAAATATTTGTCAAAACGCTCCAGCACCACTTCCTTGCCCGGCACGAATTCCTTCAGCTTGAAGGGGCCCGAGCCGACCACGTCCTTGGTGTTGCGCGGGTGAGCCTTCAGGTCCTGTCCGTCGCCGTAGATATGCTTGGGCAGGATCGGCGCCAGCGCCGGGGACAAGGCCACCATCAGCGCCGGATGCGGCTGGCTCAGACGGATGATGGCGGTGTGCGGGTCCGGCGTATCCACTTTTTCAACCACGTTGAACATGGTTTCGAATGGATGGTTTTTCTTGATCGCCATGATGGAAAACGCCACGTCTTCGGACGTGATCGGCTGGCCGTCATGGAAGACCGCATTGTCGCGCAGATGCACCGTGAACGATTTCTTGTCGTCCGACCATTCCCAGGATTGCGCCAGATACGGCTGCGGGTTCCACTGATCGTCGTAGCGGATCAGACTGGCGAACAACTGCGTGCTGGGCAAGGCCGTCGCCATGCCCGACTGAACCGCGCCGTTCAGGTGCCGAGGCGCCTGATAAGACCCCAGCACCAGCGTCCCGCCGTGCTTGGGTTGGTCGGCGGCCATGGCAGCGCCAGCGCCGACGATGGACAACAACCCCGCCGCTGCGGCGATGCGCATGACTCTCTGAAAACGATGCATGATGATTGTTCCTCTGAATGTTTGATGGGGGATACGGGGGTCAGCGACCTGCGGCATCGCCGTGGCAGAAAGCCAGGACGCTGTCGCATAGAACCTGGCACCCGGCGGCCAGATCGTCCGGTTCGGCGCTTTCCGCTTCGTTGTGGCTGATGCCGCCCGCGCATGGCACGAAAATCATGCCGGACGGCACAATCCGGGACAGGGCCACGGCGTCGTGCGCCGCGCCGCTGACGATGTCCAGGCAGGGATACTGCCGCTGCCGGGCGCTGTGCCGGATCGCCTGCATGCAGGCGGCCGCGAACGGCGCTGCCGGTTGCTCCAGAATTTTGTCCGTGCGGACCTGAACCGAGTGTTCCCGCGCGGCGGCGGCCACGGCCTCGTGAAACAGGGACTCCATGGCGCTACGCACCGCGTCGTCCGGATGCCGCATTTCCGCCGACAGCACGACCGACCCGGGGATCACGTTGGGGCTGTTCGGCGTGACGACCATGCGCCCCGCGGTCGCGCAGCCGGGCGCATGCGCCTTGCCGATCTCATTGAGCGCCGTCACGACCCGCGCGGCGGCGGCCAGGGCATCGGCGCGCATGTTCATGGGGGTGCTGCCGGCATGGGCGGCCTGCCCCTGGAACGACACGCGGAACCAGCATTGACCTTGCGCCGCCGTGACCACCCCGATCGGCTTGCCCTCGGCTTCCAATACAGGCCCCTGCTCGATATGCGCCTCGAAGTACGCCATGGGCAGGCCGGGATCTTCCCCCGAGGGGCTGACGCCCGCCTGTCGAAGCGCCTCTGCGACCGTCACGCCATCGGCGTCGACCACCGCCAGCGCTTCTTCCAGGGGCAGCAAGCCCGCATACACGGCCGAGCCCATCATGGACGGCGCGAAACGCGTGCCTTCTTCGTTGGTCCAGGCCGCCAGCTCGACGGCGCGCGGCGGAATCCGGCCGGACTCGCGGATCGCGCGCAGCACCTCCAGCCCGGCCATCACGCCGTAAGCGCCATCGAACTTTCCGCCTGTCGGCTGGGAATCCAGATGGCTGCCCATCATCACGGCCGGCAGATCATCGTTCTGTCCAGGCAGCCGGGCGATGAGATTGCCGATGGCATCCGTCCGCACGCGGCAGCCGGCCGCTTCGCACCACTGGGTGAATTGCGCCCGCGCCTGCCGGTCCGCGTCCGTCAGCGCCTGCCTGTTCACACCGCCGGCGGGAGTCGCGCCGATCCTGGCAAGCGCCATCAGGCTGTCCCACAGACGCCGGCCGTCGATTTTCAAATCCTGCTGTGCTGCACTCACCACGGTTCACCTCTCTGCAGGCCCCTGAGGCCCGGCGAGCTTCCTCGCCTTCGACAGGCGCCGGAATCTCGTGTCATCTGAAAGAATTACTAAGGAAACCTTATGTATCGATACGCAATACTTAAGTAGCGGTAAATAGTATATCTTCTTCTCGAAGAAAAGAGACATAGGGTTTACGATGACGGTGGCGCCCGTCATCACCGCGCCGGGCTTCCCGATCGGAAAAAGGCGCGCCGGGGCGCGCCCCACCGGGTCAGGGCTTCAGATAGACATCGTCGTATGGCGAGAGCGGCCCCCAGATGCTGGCCGGCACGTTGCCCACGTTCTTGGCGGCAAGCGTGTGGTAAGGCACCTGCGCCGTGTACGTGACGGGCAATTCGTCCGTCACGATGCCCTGGAATTCCGCGTACAGCGCCTTGCGCTTGTCCGCATCCATCTCCATGCTGGCCGCCCGGAGAATCTCGTCCACTTTCGCGTTGCGGTAGGACTGGGTGTTCGTCCAGATCACGTTCCTGATGTTGCTGGACAGATAGGTGCGGTGCACGCCGATGACCGGATCGCCCCAATTCCACACATTGTCGGTCGTCATGTCGAAATCATGTCCGGCCACGGTCTTCGCCCACGAAGGAAAGTCCGCGGATTCCCGCAGATCGGCCTTGATGCCCACCTTTTTCAACTGCGCGCGCGCGTATTCCGCCACGTTCTTGTTCAAGGACGGCGTGCCCGGCTGGATGTCGATCTTCATGGTGAAACGCACACCGTCGGCGCCGGGCTTCAGGCCAGCCTCGTCCAGCAGGGCCTTGGCTTTGTCCAGGTTCAGCGGATACCGATGAATCGCGGATCGACCGTAATACGGGCTGGACGGCACGATCGGTCCGTCGGCGGGCTTGGCAAAGCCGGCATTCAGGACTTTGGTGATGAACGTGTCATCCAGGGCATAGGCGATGGCCTGGCGCACCCGCTTGTCGTCAAAAGGCTTCTTGGCCGTGTTGAAAGCCAGCCAGGCCTCGGCCCCGATCCCCTCGTAGCCCTTGTCATACATGACGAGCTTTTTCTCCGACGCGGCCCGCCGCAGGATCGTCGGGTCCCCCATGAAGGGCAGCATCTGCAGGTCGCCGCGCTCCAGGCCGATCAGCAGCGTGGTCTCGTCCTGATTGATCTGGATGACGATGCGGTCCAGATAAGGCTTGTCCTTGAGGAAATATTTGTCGAAACGCTCCAGCACCACTTCCTTGCCCGGCACGAATTCCTTCAGCTTGAAGGGGCCCGAACCCACGACGCCCTTGGTATTGCGCGGGTGGGTTTTCAGATCCTGTCCGTCGCCGTAGATATGCTTGGGCAGGATCGGCGCCAATGCGGGAGACAGGGCGATCATCAAGGCCGGATGCGTCCGGCTCAAACGGATGATGGCGGTGTGCGGGTCCGGCGTGTCCACCTTCTCGACAGCGTCGAACATGCTCTTGAAAGGGTGGTTTTCCTTGATCGCCATGATGGAAAACGCCACGTCCTCGGACGTGATCGGCTGGCCGTCATGGAAGACCGCATTGTCGCGCAGATGCACCGTGAACGATTTCTTGTCGTCGGACCATTCCCACGATTTCGCCAGGTACGGCTGCGGATTCCACTGATCGTCGTAGCGGATCAGACTGGCGAACAACTGCGTGCTGGGCAAGGCCGTCGCCATGCCGGACTGGACAGCGCCGTTCAGGTGCCGAGGCGCCTGGAACGCCCCCAGGACGAGCGTCCCTCCATGCCTGGGCTGTTCCCCCGCGGCAAAGGCCGGTCCCGCGCCCACCAGCGACGACAGGCCCAACACGACAAGCAGATTCAACATCTTATTGATAGCACGCATCACGTCTCCTCGAATACGAAGTCAAACTTCAGATAGCGGACGACCGCTTTGGCGGCCGTCGGCGCGCTCTCGCTCAAGCCCGGCGCGCCCCGCCAGGATGCCGGGCGCCGCCAGGTTGCGGATAAAGCGAAACAATGGGTTCACGGTCGCCTCCTTGATCTTTGAAGCGCTGGGCGCCTGGCAGGTGGCTTGACCCGGCAGGCCGTGCGCTCATTCATGGTGCCCATAGTCCTCCGAGGGGACTAGGTCCAGATGCAGTGAAGCTTTAGGACCAGCGCACTGTCGACAAAGCGGTTGAATGACTCAAGAGCCGCATATCCATTGCCTGAGACCCGAAACGATTCCGATGGAGCAGACACATTTAAGGGTAAATGCTGAGGCCCTGCTGACGGCCCGGACGACCGCTTCAGCACGATCTTCGGGCGATGGAAAGCCCCGACGCGGTCGTACACAGCCGCCGCGCGGCTCTCCCTGACCGTTCAACGGCCTCGTCGATCTACCCGCGAAGAGAACGGGCGGCGGCGATCGCCAGCGGCGCGAAACGATGGGTGAAGTCCGGCGCGGACCATTCCGAACACGATCCCGAAATATGGATGGCCCCGATAGGGCGCCCCTTGCGGTCGATGATGGCGCTGGCCAGCACGATTTCGCCCAGCAGGCTTTCCTCGAGCGCAAGCGCGTAGCCGTCCGTCCGGGCCTCGGCGACTTTCTCGCGGATGGCATCGGGGTCGGTGATTGTCTTGGGCGTCAGCGGCGCCAGGGACGATCGCTGGAGAATGTCATCGACCTCGTCCGCGCGCAGGTAGGACATGATGGCGCGCCCGCCCGACGAGCTGAACGTCGGCATGCGCCGGCCGATCAGCGCCGAAAAGAAAGACTGTCTCTTGGTCTGGCGCCGGAGCGCGTAGATGATGGACAGATCATCGAACAGGCTGAGATCCACCCGCTCGCCGGTCTCTTTCTGCAAGTCGATCAGGACGGGTGATGCGCGTTCGACCAGCGGGCTCCCGCGTAAAAAATCGAAGCTGAGATCCAGGCATTTCTTCCCCAGACGGTAGCCGCGCCCCCCCGGCCCCCGTTCCATGTAGCCCAGCACCACCAGCGTGTAGGCCATCCGCTGGACCGCGCTGCGATCCAGGCCGGTGCAATCGACCAGCTCATTCAAACTGAGCAGCCCCGGTCGCTGCGCGAAGGCTTCCAGCAAACCCATGCTTTTGGCGACGGACTGGACGAACAGATTGCTTTGCTTATCGAGCGAAGTGGCAGCCATGGTGACCTTTGTGTCGTTATTGTGGATGGCGCTATATTGACACACCCATCAGTATCCCAATGCAATACTTAAAGATTACCATATACGCCTTAACATGCAATACTTTTCATGCCCGTCGGCTGGACGCCTTCAAAGCGCCCCTGCTTGGCGCCCTCAATAAGACCGATCGGGCCATCCACGGAGGAACCGGCAATGAAAAGATTTTCAGGAACACACGCAGTCGTCACGGGAGCCAGCTCGGGCCTGGGCAAGGACATCGCCCTCGGCCTGCGACGCGAGGGCGCCGACCGCATCATACTGATGGACGTCGACATGCCGGGCCTGCAGGAAACCGCCGCTCTGCTGGGCGGCGCCGGGGAACCCGTGCTGTGCGACGTGGCCGACCCCGCCTCCGTGGCGGCGGCCTGGTCCCGGGCGAACCTGTCCGACGGCCTGGACGTCCTGGTCACGGCGGCGGGCATCATCGGGTCCGGCGCCGATATCGAACATTGCCCGGTCGAGGACTGGGACCGGATCTTCGCCATCAACGTGCGAGGCACCTATCTGACGGTGCAAAAAGCCTTGCCGCACCTGCGCCGGAAAGGCGGCGCCATCGTCACGCTCGGGTCGACCGCAGGTCTGGCCGGCAGCCGGGCGCTGGGCCCGTATTCGGCCAGCAAGGGTGCCATCACCACCATGACGCGCAGCCTGGCGCTGGCCCATGCCTCCGACGGCATCAGGGTCAATTGCGTGTGCCCCGGTTCCATCGACACGCCCATGCTGCAGGCCACCTTCGATGCCGCCGGCGACGCTGCGGCATCCGCGCAACGCAAGGCCGCCTATCTCGCCCGCTATCCCCTGGGGCGTTTCGGAGAGGCGCGCGAGATCACGCAGGCCGCGCTGTTCCTGGCGAGCAGCGATGCCTCGTACATGACCGGCGTGTGCATGCCGGTGGACGGAGGCGTCCTGGCATGAAAACCCCAACCTCACGCAACGTCATCGTTACCGGCGCGAACAGCGGGATAGGCCTGGCGACCACACACAAACTGCTGAGCCAGGGCATGGACGTCCTGGCCGTCGATCTGTCCACGGACCACCTGGCCGATCTGCCGGTGCACCGCATGCAGGTCGACCTGTCCTCCGATCACGGCCCCGGGGAGGTCGCTGCGGAAGCGGCCAGGCTGTTTGACCGGGTCGACGCGCTCATCAACAACGCCGGCGTGGGCGGCGCAAGACCCCTCGCGCTCAGCGACGATGCTTTCATCGATCGGGTGCTCGGCGTCAATCTGCGCGCCGTCATGCGACTGACAAGGGACATGCTGCCTTTGCTGAGGCGCCCCGGCGCCAGCGTCGTCAATGTCGCGTCGGTCTTCGGCGAGACCGGCTACCCGGACTCCGCTCCCTATGCCGCGTCCAAGGGCGCCATTGCGCAACTGACGCGCCAACTGGCCACGGACCTCGCCCCGGAGGGCATCCGCGTCAATGCCGTCGCCCCTGGCGTCATCCGCACGGCCATGACCGCGCAGCGGCTGGACCACGACGCGCGCTACTGGGCGGCCATGGTCGAGGCAACCCCGCTGAAGAAGGTCGGCGCGCCGGAAGAGGTCGCCGCCGTCATCGCCTTCCTGTGTTCGCCGGACGCATCGTACGTCGTCGGGCAAGTGATCGCGGTGGATGGCGGCTGGCTGCACTGCCGGGCGCGGCCGGCCGAACCATCCTGATCCTCAGGATCAGGATGGCCCCCAAAAGCCCGCAGGCCTTAAACCAGAAAGGGTGAGATGGCCTGCGGGGCCACGTCGCCGGGGCCCTTCTGGTCCAGCCAGGCTTGCGCCACCTCCTGCGCGTTGGCGTACCAGACGTTCGGGAAAGTGCGGGTATAGGCGATGAACCGGCGCAGCAATGCCAGCCGCGACGGGCGACCGATCGCCTGGGGGTGCATGACCAGTGTGAACAGGCCGCCCCAGCGATAGATCTCCCGGAATTCCTCCGCCCAGATCTCGAAGATATGATCATTCGTGAAAATGGGGCGATGCACTTTGATGGAAGACAGCATGAAAGGGGCGTCGTCCAGGCTCCAGTGCCAGGGCAGTTCCACCGGCCCGCAACGGCCATCGGGCAGTACGTGCCGGTAGGGATTGATGTCATCCATCAAGGAACTGTCATACAGAAATCCGCGCTCGACCAGCAGCCGGATGATGTTCGGCGAGGTCTCCCCGGCGGGCGACCGATAACCGACGGGGCGGACGCCCACCTTGCTCTGCAAGGCCTCCAGACCGCGCTCCATCTCCTCGAGCTCTTCTTCCGGGCAATCCGGATCCACCCACTTGTGCAGATACCCATGGTGGCCGACCTCATGGCCCGCCGCTAGGATCTGCTCGACGCGTTCCGTGCGGTGTTCGGCCACCCACCCGGGTACGAAGAAGGTCGCCTTCAAGCCTTCTTCGCGCAAAAGTTCGAGCACCTTCGGAACCCCCACTTTCGCGCCATAGGTGCCCTGCGACAAGGTGCCCGGGTGCTTGAGGTTCTTGGGGTCCCTGGAAATCCAGTTGGTTTCCGCGTCAAAGTCGAAAGTGAACTGAACGGCACACTGCGCAGCATGCGGCCACTGTACGGGTTCCATCGTGCATCGTCCTTTATGTTATGACTTCCAGCGCATCTCATCGTAGGGTCCCAAAGGCCCCCACACGGTCAGCGGAACGCCCTCCAGACGGACGTCGTGAACGGTGAACAGCGGCTCCTCGTTCGTCCAGATCAGGGGCAGGTCCTTGGTGGCGATATCCTGGAACTCGCGATACAGCGCGCCGCGTTTCCCCACATCCTGTTCACGGGCGGCCGCGTTCAAGACCTCGTCCATCCGGGGATTGCTGTAGCCCTCGGTATTGGAATAGATGACGCCCTTCTTCTGGTTGGTGCTCAGGTACGCCCGATTCACCCCGATGACCGGATCCGGATAGTTCCACATGCCGTTCATCGTCATGTCGTAATCCCAATTGCTCACGCGGTTGGCCCACGACGGAAAATCGGGATTGGCCTGCAGGGTGATGTCGATGCCGATCTTGCGCAACTGCGCCTTGAGATACTGCGCAACGGGTTCCTGGCTATTGACGTTCACATCCGGCAGCCATTCCAGCGTGTAGGCGAGACGCATGCCGTTTTTCTTCGGACCGAACCCTGCTGCATCGAGCAGGGCCGTGGCTTTTTGCGGATCGTAGGCGTACTGATTCAACGCCGCCGCATCATAAAAGACATTGCTTCTCGTCAGCGGGCCATCCAGCCGGACCGCCTTGCCCGCCAGCAGGCCGCCGGCGATGAAATCCTTGTCCATTGCATGGGCGATGGCCTGGCGCACACGGGGATCCTTGAGGCCTTCCCTGCGATGATTGATTTCCAGATAGTTCGTGGCCCCCAGCGCCTCGTAGCCATCGCTGGTGACGCGGATTTTCGGGTTCCCCTCGAGACGCTTCAGATCCCGCACCCGGACCCCCGCAAAGGGCAGATAGTTGACCTCGCCGCGCTCCACGGAAATGACGCTGGCCACGGAGTCCCGGTAGATGCGGAAAACCAGTCGATCGAGATAAGGGCGGTTCTCCCGGAAAAAGTCCGGATTGCGCTCCATGATGATCTGCTTGCCCTGTTCGAACTCCACCAATTTGAACGGCCCGGACCCCACGACCTTGAGATTGGCCGGATGCGACTGGATCGGGCCGGTGGAATAGACATGCTTGGGCAGAACGGGAAGCAGCAGCGGAGACAAGGCCACCAGCAAGGCCGGCTGAGGATAATCCAGCCGGAAGATGATCGTGTGGGGGTCCGGGACCTCGGTCCGGCTGACCGCCTTGAACATCGAACGGCCGAACGGATGGTTGTCCCGGACGATTTCCAGGGAGAACGCGACGTCCTCCGCGGTAATGGGCTTGCCGTCATGAAAGACCGCGTTCTCGACGAGCTTGAACGTGTAGTTCAGGCCGTCCTCGCTGACGGCCCATGATTTTGCCAGGTAGGGCTGCGGCTTGAAGGCGTCGTCCAGCTGGATCAGGCCGGCAAACAATTGGACGCCCGGCACGCCCGTCGCCTGCCCGGACTGAATCGCCGGATTCAGCTGCCGAACCGTGGTGTGCCCGATGACCAACGTATTGGCGGCGCCTTGCGCCCTGGCCTGCCGGGACAGGGACAGCCCCGTCACGCCAAGCGCCGCGGTCATCCCACCTGCTTGCAGCAAACGGCGACGGGGAAAAGAGAGAGACTCAAAATGCTTCATGACCAACCCCAATAAATGTCCTCTAGGACAAGCAGCCCAAGCCAATAAGTATTGATACTCAATACCTAGATACTTCATTAAAATACTATGCAAGTCTTGCTTTGGCTTGTCAAGAAAAACCGCCGCCCGGAAAAACAATTCGTCCGCGGTTAAGGGAAAATACTGACCCCCAGCGACGGGCGCACGGCTGCGGCCGTGCGCAGGCAACATCCGCCTGACAGAATGCTGAGCGCGGCAGTACCGCGCCCGACAAGGCCGGCGTAGAATGGCGTCGCCATCAATCTGTCATTTTCTGTCCAGATGCAAGCAAATGGTCCACGCCCCTGGCGAGCATTCCTGTCCACCTGTCTCGGGTTCTGCCTGCTGATCAGCCAAACCGCCTGGGCGGCCGCGGCATCCACGACGCCGGCTATCGCCACGCTGGGCCAGCCGGCGCCCCTGCCCGCCTGCTGGCGCGGCACCATCCTGACCTTCGTCGCGCATACCGACGACGACCTGCTGTTCATGAACCCTGACCAGGCCGACGCCATCCGCCAAGGGCAATGCATGCGCGTGGTGTATTTCACGGCGGGCGATCGAGGCGAAGGCCAACCGTATCTGCAGGCTCGCGAACGCGGCATCATGGCGGCCTACGCCCGAATGGCCAAAGTCGCGAACCACTGGCGCGACGACGGCTGGTCCGTGGGCGGGCGCACGGTGCTGCGGCATACCCTGCAGGCGGCCCCCCGGGTGCAATTGATCATGTTGCGCATTCCCGACCCCTGGCTGGGCCCGGGCTGGGGCAGCCTGACCCCCCTGAGCCGCATGGAATCCGTACCGCACACAGGCGTGCGGGCATACGCCCCCTACCGGGAAAGCTATACCCGCGACAGCCTGGTGACCTGGCTGGCCAGCCTGATCCAGGCGGTTCAACCCAGCACCATCCGCCTGATGGACGCCTCCATCGCCACACCCTACACCCAGCTCTGCTGGCGCTGCCGGGGGCACGATCATCCGGACCACATCGCCGGAGCCAGGCTGGTCAGGGACGCCATGAGGCTGGCCCCGGGGTCCTATCTGGCCCAGGCCTATCTGGGATATCCGAGCCAGGAACAGCCGGCCAACCTGAGCGCCACTGAAAGAGCCTTCAAAACAGGGACATTCCTGCGCTACATGGTCGACGATCCGCGCTACTGCCGGCCGCACGCCCCCTGCTCCCGCGCCAACGGGCCCGCTGCCGCCTGGGTCTGGCGGCAATACAGGATCGACGCCGACGGAGCGCTCCTGGCGCCCGTGCAACAGGCCCGCCAATAGGTTCTTCACGGAAGAAAGGCCGGGACCCCGGCCTTGCGCGCGGCGGACTACCGGACAGGCCCCGCCTCGTCATCCGCGCCGGCTGCCCGGATCGCCGCGAGCGCCGCCTCGTCCCGAGGGCTCAGATCGCCGGCCCGGCGTGCCCGATCGATCAGATCGGGCCGGCGGTCGGCGGTCAGCTCCAGAGATCGCTGGCGTCTCCAGGCCGAGATCCGGGCATGGTGGCCGGACAGCAGAATATCAGGCGCCGCCGTCTCGTCCCAGACTTCGGGGCGCGTGTAATGCGGACTGTCGAGCAAGCCGGTCAAGGCCGGATTGAAGGAATCCTGCTCCGCCGATTCGGCATCGTGCAAGACCCCCGGCAGCAGGCGCACGATGCTGTCGATCAGCACCATGGCGCCCAATTCGCCGCCCGACAGCACGAAGTCACCCAACGACACTTCCTGATCGACATAACGGTCGATGAAACGCTGGTCGATGCCCTCATAGCGTCCGCACACCAGAATCGCCCCGGCGCTTCCCGCCCACCGACGGGCGCGAGCCTGGTCATGCACCTGCCCGGCCGGGGACAACAGCACCACCGGCGCGGCCTGATCCGCAGGATCCGCCTTCGCCTGCCGGCGCGCGGCCCGGACGGCCTGGACGGCCTGGGCCAGAGGCTCCGCCATCATGACCATGCCCGGCCCCCCGCCAAAAGGCCGATCATCCACCGTCCGGTGCACGTCATGAGTGAAGTCGCGGGGATTCCAGGCATGCAGCGACCATAGGCCGCGCTGATGCGCCCGCCCGCTGACGCCCTGATCGCGGACGGCGGCGAACATCTCGGGAAACAGCGTAATCAGATCGAAGCGCATCATAGGGGAAGGCACGGCCGGATGGACCGCGCGAAAACAGGCTGGAACCGGCAGCAGCGCCGGCATTCTCAGAAATCGGCGGGCCAGTCGCCGTCGATGCGGCGATTCGACAGATCGACCCGCTGCACATGAGCCGCCACGAAAGGCACCAGGACCTGGACCGGACGGCCCTTGGCATCATGGCGGGCCTGAAAGACGCCGGCCTCATCGCAGGCGCCGCAATCGACCTGCAGTATCGCATGGGCGCCGTTATCCAGGACCTGGCCCACCCGCCCCAGCAACACGGACACGCCTGACTCGGACAGCCCGTAGAAGTCGCAGCCGATCAGGTCCACCCAATAATATTCGTCGTCCTGGGCGGCTGGGAACGCCGCGCGCGGCACCCAGACGGTGCAGGCGCGAAGGGATTCCGCGGTGTCCCGATCGTCCACCCCGGCCAGTTGCGCCACCAGGAACTGCCCACCTTGTCGGCGGCAGGCCTGCACCGGCATATCGCGCAGACGCGACAAAGCGCCGGGTTCCAGAACGGAATCCGGCGCTTTCAACCACCAGACCGGCGCATTCAGAAGGGCCTCGGCCTGCGGAGAATAAGGCTGAATTTTCAGCCAGCCGCGCACTCCGTGAGCCATCGCCACCCGGCCGACTTCGACCAGATCATCGGGAATGGCATCAGCCGGGCGGGGATCCACCATCACGGGCCGGGCCGCCTGAATCAGGCTGCGGCGGCGACTTTGGCGGAGTATTCCTTGACCAGGCGATCCACCGTGCCGGACAGCTGGGCGCCGTTGGACACCCAATGCTGGACGCGGTCCAGAGCAAGGCGCAGATTTTCCTGCCCTTCATTGGCGACGGGGTTGTAGAAACCCACGCGCTCGATGAACCGGCCATCGCGGCGATTGCGCGAATCGGCTGCAACGACATTGTAGAAGGGACGCTTCTTCGAGCCGCCGCGGGCCAGACGAATCACAACCATTGATAATCCTTTGATAAACCGATGTAAAACACGAAATTCTAGCATCCAACACCTGTGTCTTGCAATGAAGATGCAGAATCAACCGCAGCGCCGGGAAAAAGAGTCGCGGAAAGGCATCACCTCATGCCCCGGCCTGCTCCGTCTCCTGCCTGCAGCCGTCTTCGGCCCAGATGGATTGCAGGACCTCCATCAGCGCCTTCAGGCAGCGGTCGTGGCGCCTGTCCGTGCGGTGGATGAACGACAATGGCAATTCCACCGGCTTGGCGAACTCGCAGACGATCACCTCGCCGCGCGCCGCCGCCTCGCGGGCTAGGTCTTCCCGGATCACGCTCAGGCCCACGCCAGCCCGCACCAGGGACATGATGACGGATTCGTGGTCGACCGTCAGGATCTTCATGGGCTCAATGCTGGCATGCCGGAAGATCCCGGCGACCAGCGCATGGTGCGCGCTGGGCTCGGGCGCGCGGATCCAGGGCATCAGTCCCAGATTGCTCCAGCTGATGTTTTCCAGCAGGTGCGTCCACGACGCCGGGGCGATGATGCGGTAGCGTAGCGTGGTCAGCGGCCAGACGGACAAGACGCTGCGGGGGTTGTCCCCCGCAAAAAAGGCGCCGTCCAATCGGCCGGTTTCCACCCCCGAAATACATTGATGGACGCCGCATACTTCCAGGTCGACCCCCACGTTGCCGTGCCGGGCCGTCATGTCCGCCATCAACCGCCCCAAGCGCAGATAGTCGGGATCGACCATGATCACGCCGATGCGCAACTGACCCGACAAGGTGTGCTGCAGGGACTCGGCAGCCACCCTGAATTCTTCGATCGCGCTGAGGATTTTTTCCGCCCGGGCCAACAGCGAACGGCCCGCCTGGGTGGGGATCATGCCCGCCGGGGTGCGCTCCAGCAGTTTCACGTCCAGTTCGTCTTCCAGGCTTTTCAATTGCCCGCTGACGGCCGGCTGCGTCAGATGCAGCAGCTTCGCGGCGTTGGTGAGATGCCCCAGCCGGGCGACCGTCACGAAAGTTTTGATTTGACCGAATTGCATGGCTTCCTGGGGTGGCCGTTGACCTGAAGGGCATGAATCCGCGCGCCAAACGCGGGCACATCAGAATCCGTGATCAAAACAATCAGAAATGACGATTGGACCCGATGATTTCCGATTCCTAGACTACGACTGTCTTGCTGAACACACCCAGCCATGACAGCAAGCCCAGTCTACCGGCCCCGTACTTTTCTGCCAATAGAGGATCATCGAATGTCTCGCACGCAAGCCGCCGAGCCCCGCCTGTTCCAACCGTTCGACGTGCGCGGCGTCCAGTTGAAGAACCGCCTGGTGCTGGCGCCCATGCAAATGTACGTGGGCCGCGACGGGCACCTGACCGATTGGCACATCCAGCACCTGGCGAAATTCGCGGTGGGCGGATTCGGCACCGTGTTCACCGAGGGTCTGTGCGTGGAAGAACGCGGCCGCAACACCTACGGCGACCTGGGGGTCTGGTCGGACGACTTCATCCCGGCGCTGAAGCACCTGGCGGGCACCCTGCGCAGCCTGGGCAGCACGCCCGCGGCGCAACTGCTGCACACCGGCCCCAAGGCCTGCCGCCAGCGCCCCTGGGAAGGCTACGGCATGCTGGAGCCGGAACAATTCGCGAAAGGCGAACTCCCCTGGACGCCGATCGCGCCGTCCGCCAACCTGAAGAACCCCGGCTGGCTGCCCCCGGAACTGATCGACGAGACGGACATTCCGGCCATCATCGACGCATTCGCCGCCGCCGCGACGCGCTGCGACAAGGCGGGCTTCGACATCCTGGAAATCCATGGCGCCCACGGGTATCTGATCCACTCCTTTTACTCGCCGCTGGGCAACGACATGGGCGGCGCCTACGGTGGCGACCGGGCAGGACGGATGCGCCTGGCGCTGGAGATCGCCGAGGCCTGCCGCCGCGCATGGCCCGACCACAAGCCGCTTTTCTATCGCCTGTCATGCGTGGACGGCGCGGAAAACGGCGGATGGACGCTCGACGATACCGTGGTCCTGGCTGCGGAACTGCGCCGGCGCGGCGTCGATCTGATCGACTGCTCGTCGGGCGGCATCGGCCGGTTCTCCACAGCGCAAGTCAACACGCGCGCGCCGCTCTTCCAGGTGCCTTACGCCGAGCGCGTCCGCCACGACAACCCCGGTCTGCCGACCATGGCGGTCGGCCTCATCACCGACCCCCATGACGCGGAAAACATCCTCGCCCGGGGTCAGGCGGACCTGGTGATGCTGGCCCGCGAGGCCCTCTACAACCCGCACTGGCCCCTCCAGGCCGCCATCACGTTGGGCGGGCAGGACTTCTACAACCGCGTGTGGCCGCCCCAATACGGCTGGTGGCTCTATCGCCGCGCGCAGAGTCAGCAGCCCCGCCTCCAGATATCCCCCCGATAACCGCACTCACGCAGTCATTGTTGATCTTCGCGGCAGCCTTGGAAAAACCTCCAGCGCGGCTTTGGCAGTCCCCACCACAGGAGTTGACGATCATGCATAGCAGCAGAAGAAGGTTCATCAGCCAGGCCGCCGGTCTGGCCGCGACGGCCACCCTACCCGGCCTCGGACTCTACGCGCAAAACGCGCCCCGCGCCGCCCAGCGCCAGTTGACCATCGGGTGCCAGAACCCTCGCACGCTCAACCCGGCGGTCCAGTCCGGCAACGTCACCGGCATGCCCGGCGCGCAACTGTTCGCCGGGCTGGTCCTGATGGATGGCGACTTCAAGCCCGTACCGTACCTGGCAAAGTCCTGGGATGTCTCCGACGATGGCAAGCGGTACCGGTTTTCCCTGGTCGACAACGCCGGTTTTCACGATGGGCGCCCCGTGACCGCGAATGACGTCGTTTTCTCCCTGCGCGCGGTCAAGGAGAACCACCCGCTGATGTCGGTGACTTACAAGGCCATCCTGGACACCGTGACGGCGCCCGATCGGCATACCGTGGAAATCCGCCTGAAGCGGCCCTTCACCGGCCTGTTCAGCCTGCTGACCCCGCCGTTGACGCCGATCCTGCCGGAACACATCTACGGCGATCACGCGGGTCCGCTGCGCCAGAACCCGGCCAACGACAAACCGATCGGATCGGGCCCCTACCAGTTCATCGAATGGGAGCGATCACATCAGTTGCGCATGACGCGCGCCAAGGACTTCTTCCGCGGCACGCCCTATTTCGAGCAGCTCGTATTCAGCCTCGCCGAAGATTCCCTGAGCAAATCCCTGATGCTGGAGAAAGGGGAAATCGACTATCTGCCCTTCTCCTTTCTGCGCGTCGCCGACCTGGTGCGGCTGAAGTCCAACGAGAGCCTGGTCGTCACGCCGAAAGGCTACGAGGCCATCGGCCCGATCAATTATGTGGAATTCAATCTGCGCGCCAAGCCCCTGGACGACATCCGTGTCCGACAGGCCATCGCCCATGCCATCGACAAGAACTTCATCACCCAACGGCTGCATCGGGGCATGTCCAAGCCCCTGGACGGGCCGTTCCACAGCAAGAACGCCTATTTCGACGAAAAGTCGCTGGTCGTCTACGACTACGACCTCGACAAGGCCAAGCGGCTGCTGGACGAAGCCGGCCTGAAGCCCAATGCCCAGGGCGTGCGTGCAAGCCTCACCCTGGACGTGCCCACATTCGAGCCCGACAGCACCGTGCTGGTGGCCGACTACCTGAAGCCCCAGCTTCGGAAAATAGGGCTGGACATCGTCCTGCGCAAAAGCACGGACTTCGCCGATTGGGCCCGGCGCATCGGCGCCTGGGAGTATCAACTGACCATGAACTCCACCTTCAACTGGTCCGATCCGGCCGTGGGCGTGGACAGATCCTTCCTGTCCTCGAACATCCAGCACCAGGTCTGGACGAACACGGAAGGCTACGCCAACGACAAAGTCGACGCATGGCTGGCCCAGGCGGCCTCCGAGGCCGACTTCGGCGCGCGCAAGGCCATCTACAGCCAATTCCAGCGCCAGGTGACCAGCGACCTGCCTTTTGCCTGGACCAACGAGGGGATCTACATGACCGTCTACAACAAGAAACTCACCCACCTTCCCATGGGCGTGTTCGGCGGACTCTCTCCCTACGACCAGATCCGGCTGGCCTGACATCCGGGTGCCAACCCTCACTTTCAAGCGGAAGCAACACATGATTTCCATCTCTGCCGACGTCGGCGGCACATTCACAGACATCATCCTGGCCGATGGGCGCCGAAACACGGTCTACGCCGACAAAGTCCTGTCGACGCCCGGATCCAGCCAGGCCATCATCGAGGGCATCCAGCTCGTCGCAGGACAGGCGGGCATCCGCCCGTCGGAGATCGACGTCTTCGTCCATGGCTTCACCATCGCCACCAATGCCTGGCTCACCCGGTCAGGCGCGCGGGTGGTGCTGGCGGTCACGCAGGGATTCCGCGACGTTCTGGAGATCGGCACACAGCGCCGGCCCCTGAGCTATTCGCTGAAACACCCGGCCACGGCGCCGCTGGCGCCGCGCTCGCAGGTGGTGGAAGTCGCCGAACGCATGGACGCCTTCGGCCGGATCGTCACCGACTTTTCCGACCAGGACGCCGCGGCGGTCGCCGAGCGGATCTGCGCCATGGAGCCGGAGGCGGTGGCCATCAGCTTCCTGTTCAGTTATCTGAACCCCGTGCACGAAGACCGGCTGGCGGCCGCCATCCTGGCGCGGCGCCCCGACCTGACGATCTACAAGAGCGCGGACATCAACCCGCAGGCGCAGGAATACCCCCGCACCAACACCACGGTCACCTCGGCATACGTCGGCCCCATCGTGGATCGGTATCTGACGGCCCTGCAAGCGGCGTTGCCGGGTATCGGCATGACGGCGCCGCTGCTGCTGATGCGTAGCGACGGCGGTGTCGCCACGGCTCAGACGGCCTGCCGCCAACCCGTCAACATGCTGCTGTCGGGTCCCGCCGGCGGGGTCGTGGCCGCCCTATCCATCAGCGAACGCCACCAGATCCCCAACCTCATCACCTTCGACATGGGCGGCACGTCGGCGGATTTCTCGCTCATCGCGGACGGCCAGGCGGCGACGGCCACCGAGCGCAGCATGGGCGGGGAAATCCTGCGCATGACCTCGCTGGACATTTCCACCATCTCGGCCGGGGGCGGCTCCATCGGCAGCGTCGATCTGGGCGGCGCCATCCGGGTGGGGCCCGAGTCCGCCGGATCCAACCCGGGCCCCGCCTGCTATGGACGCGGCGGCACGCGGCCGACCCTGAGCGACGCGGCGCTGATCATGGGGCTGCTGGACAAGGACGTGCGCCTGGCCAACGGATTGACGCTCGATCTGGACCGCGCGGTGGCCGCCATGCAAGCCGACATTGGCGACACGCTGAACATCCGGGCGGAGGAAGCCGCATTCGGCATGGTCGCCATCGCCAATGCGCAGATGGCGCAGGCCATCCGCAGCCTGTCGGTGGAAAAAGGGTTCGACGTCCGCGCCTTTTCATTGCTGTCCTTCGGCGGGGCCGGATCGTTGTTCGCCCCCTTCCTCATGGACGAACTGGACATGCGCGAAATCGTCATCCCGGCGCGCCCGGGCGTCTTCTCGGCATCCGGCCTGCTGCTGAGCGACATCAAATACCACTTCCAGAGTCCATTCCCCCGGGCGCTGGACGAACTCTCGGCGCAGGACATCGGCCACGTCCTGAGCGAGCTGCGCGTCCGCGCGGATGCCGCCTTCGAGCGCGACGGCATCGAGCCCGCGCGGCGCGCCTACCGATTCGCCGCCGATATGCGCTACATCGGGCAGGTCCACGAACTGGTGGTGCCGATGGCGGACGGGTCCGACACGGACGAGGCGCAGACCTGGCAGCGCGACGACATGCTGACCCGCTTCGTGCGGCTGCATGAACAAACGTACGGGTTTTCCGACCTGAGCATGCCATGCGAGGTGGTGAACCTGCGGCTGGAGGCCATCGGCACGATCTCGCGCCCGGACACCGAGGAATCCAGCCCCCCCGCGACGCCGGGCAAACCATCCAGCCGCCGCACGCTCTACCTGGGGCCGGACTGGGGCCACGTCGACGCCGACATCTACGAGCGCCGCCGGCTGGGCGCCAACCAGCGCATCCAGGGGCCTGCGGTCATCACCCAGGCGGACACCACGATCCTGCTGCTGCCCGACCAGACCGCCCGCGTGGACAACGGCCTGCTGCGCGTTTCCAAACACTCTCTCCAGGACTGATCCGCCATGCTCAGCAACCTCATCGACCGCGACGTCTTTCAATACCAGTTGATCTCCATCGCCGAGGAAATGTCGGCCTCCCTGAAGCGCTCGGCCTTTTCCCCCATCATCTGGGACATGCTGGATTATTCCTGCGCGCTGCTGTCCCCCCAGGGGGAACTCCTGGCCCAGGCGGAAACCATCCCCGCGCAACTGGGCGTGCTGTCCTACGCATTCGAGGGCATCACGCGCGAAATCCCTTTGCACACCTGGCGCTCCGGCGACGTGCTGATCTGCAACGACCCCTATCGCGGCTGCACTCATACGCCGGACATCGTCCTCATGAGCCCCGTCTTCCATGAAGGCGCCATCATCGCCGTCACCGCCACGGTCGCGCACCACGTGGATATCGGCGGAAAACTGCCCAGCACCACGGCGCCCGACAACCTCGAAGTCTTTGCCGAAGGCCTGCTGTTCCCGCCCATGCGCCTGGTCAAGGAAGGTGTCCAGAACGACACCGTCTTTCGCTTCATCGCCGGCAACGTGCGCAATCCGCGGGCGTGCTCCGGCGATCTGATCGCCCAGATCGCCGGATGCCGCACCGGCGAAAAACGGCTCGGGTCCCTGGTGGCCCGATACGGCGCCGAACGCTTCGCCTTCCTGATGGACGAAATCCTGGGCTATGGCGAGCGCTTCATGCGCAACGCCATCGAACGCATCCCGGACGGCGTCCACACGGCGGAAATCCTCATCGAGGACGATGTCTCGAGCAAGACCCCCATCGCGATCCGCGTGACCGTGCGGGTCGAGGGGGATCGCATCCAGGTCGATTATGCCGGCACCGACGGCCAGCGCAAGAACGCGCTGAACTGCCCTCTGGCGTCCACCTATTCGATGACGCTGTATGCCTTGCGCTGCATGACGGGCCTGGACACACCGGCCAACGGCGGCTGCAGCCGCGCCGTCACGATCACGGTCCCCGACGGATCGTTCCTGAATCCCAGGCGGCCCGCCGCCGTGGGCAACCGCCATTTCGCCCAGCAAGGGGTGGCCGAGGTGGTTCTGAAAGCCATGGCCGACGTGCTCCCCGACCACACCGCGGCCGGCTGCCACATCTCGTTTCCCACCTTCCGCGCCGGAGGCCTCGACACACGAGCGGCGGCGCTGTCGCCGGACGGCACGCCGCGCTACTTCATCATCCACGACATCATCGGCGGCGGCATGGGCGGGCATTCGGACGGCGACGGGCTGTCCGCCGTGGACACGCACGGCGGCAACTGCGGCGTGCTGGCCGCCGAGATCGTGGAAACCATCAGCCCCGTGCGCATCCGCCGATCGGAACTCGTCACCGACTCCGGCGGCCCGGGCCGCCACCGAGGCGGCCTGGCCATGCGGCGCGACTACGAACTGCTGTGCGACGATCTCATCGTCAGCGTCTTCTTCCAGCAAGGCAGTTCCATCACCGCCCCCTGGGGCGCGCGAGGCGGCGCCAACGGCCGGCCGGCGATGTCCAGCCTGCGCGCGGCCGACGGGAAGGAAACCGCGCTCAGCACCAAGCAGATCGCCTTGCCCGCCCGGCGCGGCGACATCATCCGGCTCGAAAGCGCGGGCGGCGGCGGCTGGGGTCCCGCCAGCGAGCGGTCTGCGGAAAAATGCCGCCAGGACGCGATCAACGGCTATGTCTCGACCACACAGCCATGCTGACCACATCGCCGCCGGCCTTCGTGCCGCCCCAGCAGGACAGTTTCCAGACATCCCTATGGCATGCCACAGCCCTCGAGTCGGCGCGCTTCGACGCGCTGTCGGGCCGGCAGCACGCCCAGGTGGCAGTGATCGGCGGCGGCTACACCGGTCTGTCGGCCGCTCTTACGCTGGCGGAACACGGCCGCGACGTGGTGGTGCTGGACGCGCGCGAACCGGGCTTCGGCGCATCCGGGCGCAACGGCGGCCAGGTCATCCCCGCCTTCAAGTACGATCCGGACCGGCTGGCGGCCACCTATGGCGAGGCGGCCGGCGAAGCCCTGCTGCAGATGATCGGCCAGGCCGCCGATCTGGTCTTCGACACGGTGGCGCGTCACGGCATCGCCTGCGATCCCGAGCGCGGGTGGGTGCAGGTCACCAGCTCACCGCGCGGGGCCTCCCTGCTGCAATCGCGCTTCCGGCAGTGGCACGCGCGGGGCGCGCCGGTCGAACAGTGGGACGGTCCGCGCATCCGCATGAAGACGGGGGCCACGGGCTACATCGCCGGCGTGTATTTCGGCCACGCCGGCACCGTCCAGCCGCTCGGCTATGCGCGCGGGCTGGCGCGCGCGGCGCAGGCCTGCGGCGCGCGCGTGCACGCGAACAGCCCGGTCGGAGACATCCGGCGGCATCGTGACGGCTGGGAAGTCCATACCGATCAGGGCTGCGTGCAATGCGATCAATTGATCATCGCCACCAACGGCTACACCACCGATCTGTGGCCGCAACTGAGGGAATCGGTCATCCCCGTCTACTCCATGCAGATCGCCACCGATCCGCTGCCCAGCCCTCTTCAGGCGGCCGTGCTCCCCGGTGTTCCGGCCGCCGCCGACACGCGCCATCTGGTCAGCTACTACCGGCGCGACCGCGAACGGCGATTCATCTTCGGCACGCGCGGCCCCTTCCGGGCGCTGCCCACGGCCGCGGATGCCGACCGTCTGATCGCCGCCGCGCGCCAGCTATTTCCGGCGCTGCGCGGCGTCTCCTTTCCCCACCGATGGGCCGGCCGCGTCGCCATGACGGCGGACCACGTCCCGCACTTGCACGAACTGGCGCCCGGCGCATTCGCCGCTCTGGGCTACAACGGCCGCGGCGTGGCCTTGGGCACGATGATGGGGAAAATCCTGGCATCCGCCTGCCTCAATGGCTCGGCGGATGGGCTGCCCTATCCGGCAGCGCCGCTCAAACCCATCCCCCTGCACAGCTTCCACCTGCTGGGCGTGCATGCGATGATCGCGTACTACCGGATGCTGGATGGACTGCAGTGACGATGTCCGAGTCCGGTCCGGCGGTCACCGCCGCCGGACGTAATGCACCATGACGGCATCATCCCGGGTCTGCTGGGCCAGCAGGGCGTTGCCCGTCTGCTGGCAGAAGGCCTGGAAATCGCGCCCGGCATGCGGGTCCGTCGTCAGCACGGACAGCACCTGCCCGCTGGCCAATTGCGCCAGCGCCTTTTTGGTGCGCAGGATCGGCAAGGGGCAATTCAGGCCCCGGGCGTCGATTTCCTGATCCGCCGCAGGCAGGGCATCGGTCACGATGCCGTCTCCAGGCGGGCCGCCAGCCAGCCCGCGACCCCGGCTACGGCGCCATCCAGCGCCGCGACGTCGGATCCGCCGCCCATGGCCATGTCGGGACGCCCGCCGCCCTTGCCGCCCACCTGGGCTGCCACGGCGCCGACCAGATCCCCGGCCTTGACGCGGCGAGTCAGTTCGGGACTGACACCGGCCACCAGGCTGATCTTGTCATCCGTCACCGCCGCCAGCAGGACGACCGCATTGGACAGCTTCGACTTCAGCTGATCGACCATGCCGCGCAGAGCCTTGGGGTCGACGCCATTCAGGCGCGTGGCCAGCAGCTTGACGCCGGCCACATCCACGGCCTGCCCGGCCAGATCCGATCCGGCAGCGGCGGCCAGCTTGTCCTGCAGACGTTCCAGTTCGCGTTCGATCTGCCGGGTCTGGTGCTGCAGGGCCTGGACGCGATCCGGCACGCCGGCGGGTTGTGTCTTCAACAGGCCAGCGGCCTGATCCAGCACGTCTTGTGTCTGCTGCACCCAGATCAGGGCGTTACGGCCGGTGATGGCCTCGACCCGGCGGATGCCGGCGGCCACGCCGCCTTCGGCGGTAATCTTGAACAGACCGATGTCGCCCGTGCGGGCCACGTGCGTGCCGCCGCACAGTTCGCGGGAAAAACCGATATCCAGCACGCGCACCACGTCGCCGTATTTCTCGCCGAACAGCGCCATCGCGCCGCCGGCCACGGCCTCGTCGTAGCTGAGATGCTGGGTGCGCACCGCCTGATTGGCCAGGACTTCGTCGTTGACGATGGATTCCACCCGCACGATCTGTTCAGGCGTCAGGGGCGCATCGTGCGCGAAGTCGAAACGGGTCTTGTCGGGGTCCACCAGCGAACCGCGCTGCTGCACGTGATCGCCCAGCACCTGGCGCAGGGCCTTGTGCATCAAATGGGTGGCAGAGTGATTGCGCATGGTGTCGGCGCGGCGCTGGCCATCCACCTGGGTCCGCACCGCATCGCCCACCGACAGCGTGCCTTCGACCAGGCTGCCGTGATGACCGAAGACCGCGCTCTGGATCTTCTGCGTATCGGCGACCTGGAAACGGGCCCCCGCGTTATGGATCAGGCCGGTGTCGCCCACCTGGCCGCCGGATTCGGCGTAGAACGGCGTGGCGTCCAGCACGATCACTGCGTCCTGCCCCTGGGCGATCGAGTCGACCGAGGTGCCATCCACATACAGGGCCGTCACCGAGCCCTGGCCTTCCAGGTGCTCATAGCCGTCGAACCGGGTATCCACGCCATCGTAGCTGAGATCGGCCGCCGCCTTGAACTTGCCGGCGGCGCGGGCCTGCTCGCGCTGGTGCGCCATGGCGGCCTCGAAGCCGTCCAGATCCACCTGGATCTTGCGCTCACGGCAGATGTCGGCCGTCAGATCGACGGGGAAACCATAGGTATCGTACAAAGTGAACAAGGTCTGGCCATCCAGCGGCTGGCCGGCCGGCAGATCGGCCAGGGCCGATTCCAGGATGCGCATGCCGTTTTCCAGGGTTTCGCCGAAACGTTCTTCTTCCTGGCGCAACACCTGTTCGACCCGCGCCTGCTGGGCGGCCAGTTCAGGATAGGCGGCCCCCATCTGCGCAACCAGGTCAGCCACCAGGCGGTGGAAGAACACGCCTTTCTGACCCAATTTGTGGCCATGACGCAAGGCGCGCCGGATAATGCGGCGCAACACGTAGCCGCGCCCCTCGTTGCCGGGAATGACGCCATCGACCACCAGGAAGCTGCAGGCGCGGATATGGTCGGCGATGACCTTCAGGGAATTGTCGGCCAGATCCGTGGCCCCGGTTTCGCGGGCAGCCGCGCGGATCAGGTTCTGGAACAGGTCGATTTCGTAATTGGAGTGCACGTGCTGCAACACGGCGGCAATGCGTTCCAGCCCCATGCCGGTATCGACGCAGGGCTTGGGCAGGGGGTTCATCACACCCTGGGCATCGCGCTCGAACTGCATGAACACCAGGTTCCAGATCTCGATGTAGCGATCGCCGTCTTCCTCGGGCGAACCCGGAGGGCCGCCCCAGATTTCGGGGCCGTGGTCGTAGAAGATCTCGGAACAGGGCCCGCAGGGGCCGGTGTCGGCCATCTGCCAGAAATTGTCGGATGCGTAGCGGGCGCCCTTGTTGTCGCCGATGCGGATGATGCGTTCCGTGGGCACCCCTACCTGCTGCGCCCAGATGTCGTAGGCCTCGTCGTCTTCCTGGTAGACCGTGACCCAGAGTTTTTCCTTGGGCAGGCCGTAGACTTCCGTCAGCAGCGTCCAGGCGTAGTTGATGGCATCGCGCTTGAAGTAGTCGCCGAAGCTGAAATTGCCCAGCATCTCGAAAAACGTGTGGTGGCGCGCGGTATAGCCGACGTTTTCCAGGTCGTTGTGCTTGCCCCCGGCGCGCACGCAGCGCTGCGCGGTCGTCGCCCGATGGTAGGGCCGGGTGTCCTTACCGGTGAACACGTCCTTGAACTGGACCATACCGGCGTTGGTGAACAGCAGCGTCGGGTCGTTGCCCGGCACCAGCGGCGAGGAGGGAACGATCTGATGCCCTTTGGACTCAAAAAAGGACAGGAACTTCTGACGGATTTCGGAGGTTTTCATTCGTGTGACCGCAAGGGGAAACCAAGCAGGGATTATAGAGGCCTTTCAGGCCATCGCCGCCCGCGCGGGGACCTCGTCCCCGCAAAACGCGACAGGCCCCATCCAGGGGGATGGGGCCCGAGCGGCCGGTCGACCGCCGCCACCGGATGCCACACGGGGCTTCACGCGTGAGCGACTTCTTCCATGGACTCGATGGCGGGGTAGAACTCGCGGTTTTCGCGCACCATGCGGGTATGGACGTTTTTCAGCACGATATTGGCTTCGTCACGAAAACCATCCGGGTTTTTCGACAAGAGCGTGGCGTTGCTCCAACGCCGGGCGAAATTGATGAACGCGTTGGCGATGCCCGGCATGTCGTTCTGATAGGCGCGGCTCATGCCGGCCATGCGCTGGTCCCCGCTGCGTTCCAGCGAGGGATACAGGATGCGGTCCTCGATGGCCAGATGCTGGGTCACGATCTGCGACAGGGCTTTCAGTTCGTGCGCAATATCGATGGCGTGGTCGGCCACGCCCTGGTGCGCCAGTTTGCGCAGTGCGGCAATGCCGCTCAGGATTTCAACATGATGGTGTTTGAAGCGATCGATGTTCATGACGAGATTCCCTCTTCATAGGCTGGCGGCTGTCTCAGTCGCATAAGATATATTTTATATAAATCTTTTAAGGGGCACAAGCGCTTGCGATGCTCCGCTGAAATGCGGAGCGCATTCGCGTTCGTCCGGCTACAGCAGATTTTCGAGGTCCGCCTCGCCCGCGTCGAGCGCCCAGGAATGGCTGGACAGCCAGGCGCGGATCCGCGCCACCGCCTGGGACCGCAGCTGGGACACGCGCCCTTCGGTCACCTGCAGCACGGCTGCGATTTCCTTCTGATTCAGATCCTGCTCGAACTGCAGGGATAGCAGCAGCTGTTCGCGTTCCGGCAGATGGCGGATAGCTTCCACCAGGGCATTGCGCAGGCCATCGCGCAGCAGCCAGTCCAGGGGATTGGCGCCGCTCGTCTCAGCGATGGAGTCCAGCACGGCCTCTCCGCTCGCATCTTCGCGGTGCTGCACCAGGTCTTCGACCATCAGCACCTGCACGCCGCGGGCTTCTTCCAGCAAGTTCTGGTAATCCGCCAGCTCCAGGCCCATTTCTTCCGCGATTTCCGTTTCCGTTGGCGGGCGCAGCAGACTATGGTGCAAGGTTCGCACGGCCTCTTCGATGGAACGGGCCTTGCTGCGCACGCTGCGCGGCAGCCAGTCCTGGCTGCGCAGCTCGTCCAGCATGGCGCCGCGGATCCGGGTGACGGCATAGGTCTCGAACTGGGCATCGGCGCGCTGCTGATAGCGGCGCACGGCATCGAGCAGCCCCATCATGCCGGCCTGCATCAGGTCATCGAGTTCGACGCTGGCGGGCAGGCGCCCGACCAACGACAAGGCCTGGCGGCGCACCAGCGGCGCGTATTGGGCGATCAGCTGATCCTCGGACAGGGGCATCGGACGATCCGGACTCCGCAACATAAAATGCAAGTATGCACCAAGTTCATTCCCTAAACTTTCCCTCCGGCCTGCCGTTATGTCCGTGAGAGAAACCTAGTCGGATGACACTGGGCCATGCCTGGTCGTTATTTTTCGGAACACATGGATGATTTCCGCAAAGGAACGCACATGATTCACCCCATCGGCAACCAACTGACGCCTGCCAGCCTGGGCCTGGCCCCCGCGGCTTCCGAACGACCCGCCGGCAAACCCGAACCTGTCGCCCCGGTCATGGCCGGCGACAACGCGCAGTCGGGCGCTTCGCAGCAGTCCACCTTGCAGGATTCGACGCTGAAACCCCAGCCGGAACCGCCCAAGTCTTCTCTGGAAAAGGCCCTGGAATCCGTCAACGACAGCCTGAAGGCCTGGTCCACCGGGGTCCGCTTCGACATGGACAAAGACGCCCAGCAACTGGTGATCTCCATCGTCGACAACGCCAGCGGCGACGTCATCAAGACCATCCCCTCCGAAGCCATGCTGCGCATTGCGAAAATGATCGTGCAGCTGCAGGGTTCCGGTGTGGACACCAAAGCCTGACCGCATTCTTGCATCAAACACTGAACTACAGCTGAATCCGCCCTCTGCCGCCGGTTTTGTCCGTTATGATTCCGGCGCATAATGGCTCCAAGGAGTACTCACCATGGCATCCGTTTCATCTCTCGGCCTCTCGGGCTTGCCGCTGACCGACCTGCTCGACAGCCTGCAGAAAAACGAAAATCAGGTGCTGGCCGTCATCCAGGACCGCCAGACCGCCGCCAAATCCAAGCTGTCCGCCTATGGCACGCTGAAAGACGCCGTGTCCGCCTTCCAGAAGGCCGCCGACGCCGTGGGCAATACCGACTCCTTCGGAGCCCTGACCACCAAGGCCGGTTCGGACGCCATTTCCGCCACCGCCACCAACCAGGCCATCGCGGGCCAGTACTCGGTCGACGTCACCCAGCTGGCCTCGTCGCAAACCCTGGTCTACGCCGGGCAGGCCGACCGCACCACCAGCATCGGCAGCGGCGGCACCCTGTCCATCACATTGGCCAGCGGCGATACCAAAACACTGGACCTGGGCGCGGACACCTCGCTCAACGGCCTGGCCAAAGCCATCAATGCCGACGCGGACATCGGCGTCAACGCCACCATCATCAACGACGGCAGCGGCACCCCCTATCGCCTGTTGCTGACCAGCCGCGAAACCGGGGCGGCAAACGCCGCAACCGCAATTTCCGTCTCGGGCAACACGGATCTGGACAATTTCCTGAAATACGCCGGGGCCGACACCGCGGGCGTCACACAGGGCCAGGCCGCTCAGGATGCGCAGCTGACGATCAACGGCATCGCCATCACCAGCGCCACAAACACCATCAGCAACGTCATCGACGGCGTCACGCTGACGCTGAACCAGACCACCAACGGAACAGCCACCAGCCTGAACCTGACCAAAGACGATACCGTGGCCAAAAAGGCCATCCAGGACTTCGTCAAGGCCTATAACAGCCTGCTGGGCAGCATCAAGACGCTGACGGCCTACAACGTCGACAGCCAGACCTCGTCCGCCCTGACCGGAGACTCGATCGCCCGTTCGGTGCAGACCCGCATGCGCGACGCGATCTCCGGCGCCTTTGACGCAACCCAGGGCACCAACCTGGCCCAGATCGGCATCACCACCGACCCCAAGACCGGTCAACTGTCGATCGACGACGCCAAACTCAGCGCGGCCCTGGCCGATAACGGCGAAGGCGTCAAGTCCCTGTTCACCGGCGACACCGGCATCGGCAAGAGCGTCAGCAGCACGGCGGATTCCTTCATCAAGTTCGACGGCATTCTCAGCACGGCTCAGGACGGCATGACCAAGACCGTCGCCGACATCCAGAAGCAGTACGACGCCACCTCCGACCGCATCGCCCAGCGCATGGACACCTACCGCGCCCAGTTCACCCAGCTGGATGCCATGGTCAGCCAGATGAACTCGCTCAGCAGCTACTTGTCGCAGCAGCTCAGCGCCCTGAATGGCACCAAGAACAAATAAGACACATCATGACGTACGCGCCACGCTCACGCACCGCCCGGGCCACGGGTTCCTACGCCACCATCGGCCTGGAAACCGAGGTCCTCAGCGCTTCGCCGGAACGGCTGATTTCGCTGCTGTTCCGAGGGGCGTTGACGGCGCTGGCGCAGGCGCGTCATCACTTGCAAAACGGCAACATCGCCGAACGCGGCAAGGCCATCTCCAAAGCCATCGACATCGTCGATTCCGGCCTGAAGGCCGGGGTCGACACCGAGCGGGGGGGCGAAATCGCCCGCCTGCTGATTGCCTCCTACGAAATCATCATTCGCGACCTCATGCAGGCCAACCTGCACAGTGACGCCGCCAAACTGGCAGCCGCCGAAAAGCAGCTCAGCGATCTGGCCGAAGCCTGGTACACCGCCGTCGATCCGCAATTCAAAACCTCGTCCAACGGCTAAGCTCGGGGGCCCGGCATTGAGCACACCCAAAGAATCACTCCTGCAACACTACCAGGCCATTGCCGACATTTCCGCACGCATGCGAGCAATGGCTCAGTCGCAACAGTGGGATGACCTGGTGACGCTGGGAACCGAATATCACCAGGCGGTCGAGCAATTGAAACGGCTGGACCCCCTGGATGACGACGAAAGAGCCGCTCGGCGGGAGCTTCTCACCCGGATTCTGGACGACGACGCCCAGATCCGCCAACTGGTGGCGCCGGAACTCGATCGCCTCAGCCACCTGCTGGGCACGATCAAGCGCCAGCGCACCGTCCTGCAGGCGTACTACAGCACTGTGCGCCCGCAGTAAGCCATGAGCATCGGGGCCCCTTCCAACCTCGGCACCCTGCTCATCCAGCGCCTGGATGCGGCGTTGGGCACGACCCTGGGGCAACAGGCCAACCTGGCATCGGGGGCGGGCCCCCAGGCCGTCCCCCAGCCGGGCAATCCTGAAAACCCCAACGCCCTGCAAAACCCTGCCCGGCGCGACACCCGCGAAGCCGTCGACCAGGCCAGCGCCGAAGGCCAGCGCCGCGCAGCCGTGGGCAAGGCCGGCCGGGAAATTCAGCTGGACAACCTGCTGGGGCGATCATCCACCTTTCAGGGCGCCACGCAATCCGCCCCCACGACGCTGGGATACGCGGCCCGCATCATCCTGGCCCTGCTGAACCAGTTCCCACAGGCCAACCAGACCATCCAGGGCCGCGCGCCGCTGCTCACCCAGCCGGGCCAAGCCGCAAGCGGCGGCGCCCAGGCGGGCGCGGCGCCCGGCCCCGGCATGCCGGCCGCCACGGCCGGCGCCCCCAGCCAGGCCGCCAGCGCCACCCAGATCTGGGCCCAGATGGCGACCAACCTGAATCAGCCCGGCGCCTTGGCGGCCCGCTTCATCCAGGCCCTATCGCAGTCCATCCAGGGCAGCGGCCTGTTCTACGAATCGCACATGGCCCAACTGGCGGCCGGCAAGACATCCGCCCAGGCCCTGCGCCAGGAACCCCAGGGCCAGATGACAGGGCAGCAGCTCCCTGCCGCCCCCCAGGCCGGGGGAACGCCGGCATCCCTGTCCTCGATCATCCAGCAGGCCCAGACAGCCGCGCCGCAGGATCCCGGGGCGCAGACCAGCGCCTCGACGACCCAGACCGGCGCAAGCCACACCGCCACGCCCCAGAATCCGTCCGCGAACACCCCCATCCCGGGCATTGACCCGCAAGCGCAATTCCTGGTGCGCCAGCAACTGGAAGTGCTGGCCAACCAGGGCTTCGTCTGGCAAGGAGAAGCCTGGCCCGGCGCCGACATGCGCTGGGAGGTCCAACGCCGCCAGCCCGATGACGGCCAGACTCCCGTCGTCGCCGAGGAACACTGGTCCACCCGATTGAACCTGCAACTGCCCTCACTGGGCCAGGTCGAAGCCCGGCTCAGCCTGTTGGGCGACCAGCTGGTGATGCGCCTGATCGCCCCCCAGTCGGCGCAGCGCCTGAACCAATCGATCGAACCGCTGCGTTCACGCCTGCTGGCCCAGGGCCTGCAGGCCAGCCAGTTGTCCGTGCAGGACCGCGACCCGGAGGCCGCGGATACGCCCACCATCGACTCGGATCCCGCAGAGCATGAAGTCGCGGCCGGCTGACCTCCACCGCCCCAGCGCGGTGGCCATCACCTATGACCAGGACGACCAGGCGCCGCGCGTCGTCGCCAAGGGCTATGGCAACCTGGCGGAAACCATCATCCGCACAGCGCGCGAACACGGCCTGTACATTCATGAGTCTCCGGAACTGGTGGGGCTTTTGATGCAAGTGGATCTGGACGCCCATATCCCGCCCAAGCTGTATGTCGCCATCGCCGAACTGCTGGCCTGGCTATACGCCCTGGATACCGAGAGCGACGGCGTCGTGAAAAAGCCGTCCTAGGCGTCAAACCGCCATGTTGGCGATTTCCTTGTAGGCTTCGACCAGGCGATTGCGCACCTGCACCGTGGCCTGGAACGACAGCCCGGCCTTTTGCAGATCGATCATGACATTGCTGAGCGACACGTTGGGATCGCCCATCTCAAAAGACCGCGCCTGGGCGTTGGCTGCGTTCTGGGCATGGGACACCCGGTTCAGGGAGCGCGCCAGTTCCGACGCGAAACCGCCCGCCGAATCCGCCTGCGCCACCCCAGGCTGATCCGCCAGCCCCTGGGACGCGCGCGTGACCGCCCGCATCTGGGAAAGCAGATTTTCAACGCTGGCCAAGGCCTGGGAATTGATCATGTCGGAGCCATCGAAAAAAGGTTGCTGACGGATGCCGGCCCATGACGACACGGGCCAGCGTTGTACTATACGCGCTGCATTTCGATCGCTAGGCCGCCAATAGCAGGAACAAGTCCCGGCAATTTAAGCGATTCGCGATATCAACCTAACTAAGCCCCAAAAACGGGGCTTTTCAGCGCTTGCCCGAACTGCAATCCCCGCCATAATGGCGGCCATCCATCCTCCATACTGCCGCATCAGCATGCACATCATCCAGACCCACGGTTTCTGGCCCGGGCGCAGCCTCGCGGCCCCCTCTGCATCTCCCGCTCGATGAACCCGATTGCCGACTGGACGAACAAAAACCCCGCCCTGGCGCGGCTGGCCGCATTACCGCGCCCCGTGCTGCTCGGCATGGCCGCCGCGGTCGTCGCCTTGCTGGTCGTCGCTTCCATGTGGATGCGCGAACCCGACTACAAAACCCTGTTTTCCAACGTCGAATCCCGCGACGGCGGCGCCATCGTGTCGGTTCTGAACCAGCGCAACATCCCCTATAAATTCGCGGACAACGGCGCCACCATCCTGGTGCCCGCCGACCAGGTCTACGCGCTGCGGCTGCAACTGGCCGAACAAGGCCTGCCGCGCGGCGGCAGCGTGGGCTTCGAACTGCTGGACAAACCCCAGTTCGGCGCCAGCCAGTTCACAGAACAGATCACGTACCAACGCGCCCTGGAGGGCGAGCTGGCCCGCTCCATCGAAGCGCTGCAGCCGGTCAAGTCGGCTCGGGTGCATCTGGCCATCCCTCGTCAATCGCTGTTCGTGCGCGACCGGGAAGCCCCCACCGCGTCGGTGCTGATCACCCTGTTCCCCTCACGCAGCCTCAGCGAGGCCCAGGTCTCGGCCATCACCTGGCTGGTGTCGTCCAGCGTGCCGAAGCTCAATGCTGAAAACGTATCCATCGTCGACCAGGACGGCCATCTGCTGTCCAAACCCGGCGGCGAGGCCGGCATGGACAGCACCCGGCGCAACTTCGTCACCGACATCGAACAACGCACCACCCAGCGCATCCTGACGCTGCTGACCCCCATCGTCGGCTCGGGCAATGTCCGCGCCCAGGTCAGCGCCGATGTCGATTTCTCCCAGCGGGAACAGACCTCCGAAGTCTACCGGCCCAACGAAACCCCCGGCACGGCGGCGGTGCGCAGCAAGCAGACCAGCGACTCCGTGCAGAACAACGTGTCTTCGCCCGAAGGCGTGCCCGGCGCCCTGACCAATCAGCCCCCGGCCAACGCCACGGCTCCCATCCAGACCGCGCCGGCCCAGCAGGGCGCCAACGGCCAGGCCCCGGCCCAGCAAGGCGCCCAGGCGCAGACCCAGCAAAGCACGGTCAACGGCGTGCCCGTGCCGACTCCCGCGAACCGGGGTTCGGCGCGCAACGACGCCACCGTCAACTACGAAGTCGACCGCACGATCAGCCACGTCAAACACGAACTGGGGACGATCCAGCGCTTGTCGGCGGCCGTCGTCGTCAACTATCGTGACAAGGATGGTCAGCCCGCGCCGCTGGACGCGTCCGAAATGGACAACATCAACGCGCTGGTCAAACAGGCCATGGGCTATTCGGCCGATCGGGGCGACACCCTGAGCGTGGTGAACAGCGAATTCACCAACCAGGAACCCAGCTTCAAACCGTGGGAAAACCCCGCGTACCAGAACCTGGCGCTGCAGATCGGCAAGGTTCTGCTGATCCTGATCGCGCTGTTCTTCCTGTGGCGCTCGGTCGTGCGCCCCATCGTGCAGGGCTTTGCCAATGCCCAGGTCGAGCGCGTCAAGAACGAAGCTCACCTGGAAACCATGCGCGAACAGCGCCGTCAGGACGAACTGAGGGCAACGGAAATGAACCGCTACGAGGAAAACCTGGACACCGCCCGCGAACTGGCCCAGCGCGACCCGCGTGCCGTCGCCATGGTGTTGCGATCCTGGATGGACCCCAAGAATGCCAAATCCTGAACCCGATCTGAACCGCTGCGCGATCCTCATGATGTCCCTGGGCGAGGACGCCGCCGCCGAAGTCTTCAAATACCTGTCCTCGCGCGAGGTCCAGCAGATCGGTTCGGCCATGGCCAACCTGAAGCAGGTCACGCGCGCCGACGTCGATGAGGTCCTGGAGGACTTCCGCCGCGAAGCCGACCAGTTCATGGCCGTCACGCTCGGGTCCGATGACTACATCCGGTCGGTCCTGACCAAGGCCCTGGGCACCGACCGCGCCGCCAGCCTGATCGAAGACATCCTGGAGGCCGGCGAAGGCACGGGATCGGGCATCGACGCCCTGAACTGGCTGGAACCGTCCAACGTCGCCGAACTCATCGCCGACGAGCACCCGCAGATCATCGCCACGATCCTGGTCCACCTGGAACGCGATCGGGCCTCGGCCGTGCTGGCCCTGCTCAACGAGCGTTCCCGCAACGACGTCATGATGCGGATCGCCACTTTCGGCGGCGTGCAGCCTGCCGCCCTGCACGAACTGACCGACGTCCTGAACGAAGTCCTGTCCGGCCAGGGGGCCAAGCGCTCGAAGATGGGCGGTGTGCGCACGGCGGCCGAGATCCTGAACTTCATGAACACCACGGAAGAAGAAGCCGTGGTCAGCAGCCTGCGCGAAGTCGACGCCGATCTGGCGCAGCGCATCGTGGACGAAATGTTCGTCTTCGACAACCTGGCCGACGTGGAAGACGCGGCCATCCAGCTGATCCTGAAGGAAATCGACACCGCCTCGCTGACCATCGCCCTGAAGGGCGCCAGCGAAGAGCTCTGCGCCAAATTCTTCAAGAACATGTCCAACCGCGCCGCCGAGATCCTGCGCGACGACCTCGAAGCCCAGGGTCCGGTGCGCATGTCCCGCGTCGAAACAGAACAAAAGGCCATTCTCATGGTGGCCCGGAAACTGGCCGATGCGGGCCAGATCAACCTGAGCATGGGCAACGATCAGTATGTCTGACAAGCCTTCCATGGACCTCCAGACGCGCGCCCGCTGGCAGCGTTGGGAAATGGACTCCCTGGAATCCCTGCGGGCCCAGCCCAAGCGCCGGGCCACCGACAGCGAGCCCGCCCAGGCGGATGCGCTGCGCCGCCGCGCCCAGGCCCTGGCCCAGGCACGGCAGGAAGGCCTGGACAAAGGCTATCAGGAAGGCTTCGACAAGGGCCATGCCGAAGGCCACGCCCAGGGCCTGGAGATCGGCCGCGCCGAGGGCCACGGCCAGGGCTTGGCGGCGGGCCGCGCCGAAGGCCATGCCCAAGGCCTGGAATCCGGCCACACCGAAGGCGCCGCCCTGGCCCGGGAACAGGCGGCGCGCCTGAACGCCGTCGCCCAGGCCTGCGCCGGCGCGCTGAACGACCTGGAAGCGGAAGTCGGCCAAGCCCTGATCCGCCTGGCGACCCGCATCGCCGAACAGGTCCTGCGCGACCAGCTGCGCGAACACCCCGATCATATCCTCGCGGTCGTCCGCGACGTGCTGCAATCCAGGCCTGAGCCCGGCGCCCCCCTGAACCTGCGCCTGCATCCCGACGACCTGGGCCTGGTCAGCGCCGCCCTGCAACAGAACCCCGACCACGCCAACTACCGCCTGATCGCCGACGAACGCATCGCGCGGGGCGGCTGCCTGGCGGAAACCGCATTGGGATCCGTGGACGCGACGCTGGAAACCCGCTGGGAGCGCATCGTGTCGGCCCTGGGCCAGAAAACGGGGCCGTCTCCGGCCCGCGACCATGACGGCCTCTGATGCCGTCATGGACAGCGCCGGCGCTCGCTGGCGCGATCAGCTGGACACGTGCGAACGGCGCATCGAGGCCCGCCAGCCCACGCGCCGCCAGGGCCGCGTCACCCGCGCCACCGGCCTGGTCCTGGAGGCCACCGGCCTCCAATTGCCGGTCGGCGCCGCCTGCCAGGTACAGGTGTCCCCGGAACGCGATCTGTGGGCCGACGCCGAAGTCGTCGGCTTCCATGCCGACACCCTGTATCTGATGCCGCAAAGCGACACGACAGGCCTGCGCCCCGGCGCCCGCGTGGTGCCTGCGGAAACCTTGTTGCTGGACCCCGTCCCCCTGCCCTCCACGCCGCGCGCCGATCCCACCCAGACCATCGGCGTGGACCAGGCGCGCCACCTGCCCGTCGGCCAGGCCCTGCTGGGTCGGGTGCTGGATGGCGCGGGCCGGCCGCTGGACGGCAAGCCGCTGCCCACCGATCTGGACATGGCGCCCCTGACGGCCACGCAGATCAATCCCCTGACCCGCGCGCCGGTCGATACCGTGCTCGACGTGGGCGTGCGCGCCATCAACGGCCTGCTGACCGTAGGCCGGGGCCAGCGCATGGGCCTGTTCGCCGGTTCCGGCGTCGGGAAAAGCGTGCTGCTGGGCATGATGGCCCGCTATACCCGGGCCGACGTCATCGTGGTCGGCCTGATCGGGGAACGCGGCCGCGAGGTCAAGGAATTCATCGAACTGAATCTGGGCGCGGACGGGCTGGCCCGTTCGGTCGTGGTCGCGGCCCCGGCCGACGTATCCCCCCTGCTGCGCCTTCAAGGCGCCGTCTACGCCACGCGGCTGGCCGAGTTCTTCCGCGACCAGGGCAAGCACGTGCTGCTGATCATGGATTCCCTGACGCGCTACGCCATGGCCCAGCGTGAAATCGCCCTGGCCATCGGCGAGCCTCCCGCCACCAAAGGCTACCCTCCATCCGTTTTCGCCAAGCTGCCCGCCCTGGTCGAGCGCGCCGGCAACGGGGCGCCGCAAGGCGACCGCCCCGCCGGCTCCATCACCGCGTTCTATACGGTGCTGACCGAAGGCGACGACCAGCAGGACCCGATCGCGGATTCCGCCCGCGCCATCCTGGACGGCCACATCGTCCTGTCGCGCACCCTGGCGGAATCCGGCCACTACCCGGCCATCGACATCGAGGCCTCGATCTCCCGTGTCATGTCGGCCATCGTGCCGGCCAGCCAGTTCCGCTGCGTCCATCAATTCAAACGCATGGTGTCCCGCTACCAGCGCAACCGCGACCTGATCGCCGTGGGGGCCTATACTGCGGGAAACGATCCGGAAATCGACCAGGCCATCGAACGCTATCCATGGCTCGAAGGCTATCTGCAGCAGGGTATCGACGTGCAGGTGGACTACCCGGCCGCCGTCGCCGCCCTGGCCGGCGTCCTGGGGCAGGAGACCATCCATGATTCCTGAAACTCCGCTTGATGTGCTGATCAATCTGACCCAGGACAAGCTGGACGACGCCGGGCGCGCGCTGGCCGAACTCGGCACCCAGCGCCGCGAAGCGCAGGGCCAGCTCAATACCCTGGACGGCTACCGCGGCGATTACACCCAGCGTTTGCAGAGCACCACGGAAAGCGGTGTAACGGCCTCGAATTACCATAACTTTAGGCACTTTATTGCCACATTGGACGAGGCGATTTCCCAGCAAAATAGAATCCTCGCCCAGATCGACACGCGAATCGCCGCCGGACGCCAACAGTGGCATGACGAAAAGCGCCGACTGAACTCGTACGAAACCCTGAAGGCCCGCCAGCTCAGCCAGTTGCAAGCCCGCGAACAACGCCGCGAACAGCGCGCCAGCGACGAAGCCGCTGCCGGCATGTACCGACGACTACGACAGCCTCATTGAATCCGCCCTAGCCATGAACATGCCCGTTCTTCCTGCCGTTCACGCCAGCCAGCCGCCCGCCGACACTCCGGCGCGCGCGGCGGATGCCGGCGCGCCCCAGGACACCCCTGCATTTTCAAATGTGCTGTCCAGCCAGCGCAGCGCCGCGACGGGCGACAAAGCCACGACGACGCCCCCGGCAGGTCACGCCGATGACGCACGCGCCGACGCCGGTAAAAAACAAGACCCGCTCGGGCCGGACGAAACCCTGGCCCTGATCCTGGACAGCACCGCCCTGCCGCTGATGCAGCCCTTGGTGCAGCCGGTACCGGCCGCCCTGCGTCACCAGACGGGCGCAGCCCGGCTCGGCACCGACGCCGCGCCCGGCGACGCGCCGACTCTCGCCCGGCACGGGTCCGCCGCCGCTGCGCTGCTGCGAACCGACGCCGCCGACGCCCCGACCGATGATGCGCCCCTCGCGTCCCGCGCACCTCGCCCTAGCCTCGGGCAGGCGATCTCCGCCAGCACGGCGCAGGCGCCGCACCAGACCGCAGAGCCCGCAAGCGCATCCGTCAAACATGCCGCCAGCCGCGCCGGCGCCGCGCTGTCCGCAGCCACGGACGGCAAAACCCCGACGAACAACCTGCTGGCCACCGACGTCGCCCCCGGCGCTGGCGCGCACCGGCAGGCCGCAGCCGCGTCCCTGGCGGCGGTCCCGGACGCCCTGGCGGGCGCGCAGGCCGCCCCACTGGGTGCCACCCTGCTGCCGCAGGCACCCAGCGCCACGGCCCAGGCGCCGATCCAGCTGACCGTGCCCACGCCCCTCGGCAACCCTCAATGGCCGCAGGACTTCAGCCGCCAGGTGCTGAACCTGATCCAGCCCGGCGCTGCAGCCGGGCACACCGTCATGATGCACGTCAACCCGCCCGAACTGGGCCCCATCCACATCACGCTGCACCTGGGCGACTCGCTGGCCCAGGCTTCCTTCGTATCGCCGCACGCCAATGTGCGCCAAGCCCTGGAAAACGCGCTGCCGCACCTGGAACAACAACTGGCCCAGGCAGGACTGTCACTGGGCCAGGCCAACGTCAGCGACCAACAAGCCGGCCAGCAGCAGTCCGGCCAATCCGCCCAGGGCTCGGGATCGTCCGACGGCTCGGTCTTCAGCCTGGATGGCGGCACGGCTGCCGCGAACAGCCCTGCGGATCTCGCAGCCCTCCCCCGTCCGGCCAGACACCCGGACGCCCTGGTGGATACCTTCGTGTGAAACCTTTCTGTTACATCGGGCGGCCCAGGCATTACAATGCAGCCTCCCGATCCCAGTGACACATTGAACCGGAACCATGCTCAGGCTACTTAAATTCATTCTCCTGCTCATCGTCATCATCGGCGCCTCCGTCGGCGGCACGATGTTGTTCCTGAACAGAACCAGCGTGACCAGTCCCGCAGCCCCGGCCGCGCAGACGACCAACGCAGCCCCAGCCGCACCGCCTGTCGTTCCGGCCCCCATTTTCGCCGAACTCGAGCCCTTCACCGTCACGCTGTACGGCGAAACCCGCAATCGCATCCTGTACACCGCGATCACCTTGCGCTTGGCCGACGACGCCTCGCGCAAGCAGATCCAGGACTACATGCCCGAAGTCCGCGACCGCATCCTGAAGGTCCTGTCGGCCCAGGAACTCGCCAGGATCCAGACTCCGGACGGCCGCCAGGCGCTCAGCACCGCCATCAAGACCGAACTCTCCCGTCCCTTCGCGGCGCAATTGCCCGGCCCCCAGGTGTCCGACGTGCTGTTCACTGCCTTCGTGGTGCAGTAATGCCCTACCAAAGCATGCTTTCCCAGGATGAGGTCGACGCCCTGCTGGCAGGGGTCACTGGCGAGGAGTCCTCGGCGCCATCCTCCGCCGACACTCCGCAAGACGGCGTGCGGCCCTACGATCTGGGGTCGCCCGACCGGGTCGTGCGTCACCGCATGCAGACGCTGGAGCTGATCAACGAACGCTTCGCGCGGCGCCTGCGGTCCATGTTCTTCGGTTTCATGCGTCGCAACGCGGACATCACGGTCAACGCCATCAAGATCCAGAAGTACTCGGATTTCGAACGCAATCTGCCGGTCCCCAGCAATCTGAACATGGTCGCCATGAAGCCCTTGCGCGGCACGAGCCTGTTCACCTTCGACCCCAATCTGGTCTTCCTGGTCATCGACAGCCTGTTCGGCGGCCACGGCCGCTACAACACCCGGGTCGAAGGCCGCGACTTCACCAATACCGAACAGCGCATCATCCGCCGCCTGCTCAACCTGACGCTGGAATGCTACGGGCAGGCCTGGGACAACGTCTATCCGATCGAATTCGAATACATGCGCTCGGAAATGCACACCAAGTTCGCCAACATCGGTTCAGGCAACGACGTGGTGGTGCTGTCCACCTTCAATATCGAGCTCGGCGCCTCGGGCGGCAAACTCAATGTCTGCCTGCCCTATTCCATGCTGGAACCCATCCGCGACATCCTGACGCGGCCCTTGCAACAGTCCGCCGCCGATTCCATCGACCAGCGCTGGACCCAGCAACTGTCGCGCGAGGTCCGCAGCGCCGAGGTCGAACTCAGCGTTGAATTCGCCCGCATTGAAACGTCCATCGCCGAACTGCTGCACCTGGCCGTCGGCGACGTGCTGCCCGTCGATGCCCAACCCAACGTCACGGCCCGCGTCGGAGGCGTTCCCGTGCTGGATTGCAGCTACGGGACCTTCAACGGCCGTTATGCCCTGCGCGTCCATAAAATTCTGGCCACGCCCGGGGATTCCGACCAACTGCTAGCCCGCACAAAGAAATGAGCGACATCAAAGACGACGATACCCAGGATCCCAGCCAGCCGGATTCCGCTACGCCCCCCAATATAGAAGACGATTGGGCCGCAGCCTTGGCGGAGCAGCAGCAGACTGCGCACGATCAACCCACCCAGGCCGCCGGCCTGGGCGCCGAGGACGACTGGGCCGCCGCCCTGGCCGAGCAGACCTCCGCCGCTCCGGCCGCGGCGGCTCAGCCTGCGGCCGCGCAAGTCTTCCAGCCGCTGGTCGGGCAGGCTGCCGATGCCGACAGCGATATCGACATGATCATGGACATCCCCGTCCAATTGTCGGTCGAACTGGGCCGCACCCGCCTGACCATCAAGAACATCCTGCAACTGGGCCAGGGCTCGATCGTCGAGCTCGACGGCCTGGCCGGGGAACCCATGGACATCTATGTGAACGGCTACCTGATCGCTCAGGGTGAAGTCGTGGTCGTGGATGAAAAATACGGCATCCGCGTCACGGACATCATCACCCCCTCAGACCGGATCGCCCGGCTGAACAACCGCCGCTGATCGCCGATGGACCAGGCTCAGATCCTGCGCGTCATTCTGGCGCTGCTGTTCATCCTGGTCCTGCTGCTGGCGCTGGCCTGGATGGCTCGCCGCGGGGGCTGGATCCGCAACCAGCACCGAACCGCCAACCTGCGCGTGCTGGGCAGCCATAGCCTGGGCGCCCGCTGCTCCCTGACCGTCGTCCAGATCGACGACACCCGCCTGGTCCTTGGGGTGACCCCCCAGCAGATCACGCTGCTGCACACGCTGCCGGCCGCGCCCGGCGCCCCGGCCGCAGTGGCCGATTTCGCAGAATCGCTGGGCAAGACCCTGTCGAGATCCTGATGTTCCGCCGGCACTCCCGCACACACGCCCTTTCCCCCACCGGCGCTCTGGCACTGCGCGGCCTGTCGGCCGCCCTGCTGTTGCTGCTGATCTGGCCCGGCAGCACGCTGGCCCAGGCGACGCTGCCCGCGCTCACCGCCACGCCCGGCCCCAACGGCACGGAAACCTGGTCGCTCAGCGTGCAGACGCTGGTCATGCTGACCATGCTGTCGTTCCTGCCGGCGGCCCTGCTGATGATGACCAGCTTCACCCGCATCATCATCGTGCTGGGGCTGCTGCGCAACGCCCTGGGCACCGGCGTATCCCCCCCCAACGCCATTCTGGTGGGGCTGGCGCTGTTTCTGACCTTTTTCACCATGTCGCCGGTGTTCGACCAGATCTACACCCAGGCCTATCAGCCGCTGGCCAGCGATCAGATCAGCTTTGAACAGGCGCTCGACCGAGGCGCCCAGCCGCTCAAGACCTTCATGCTGCGCCAGACCCGCGAAGCCGATCTCAGCATGTTCGCCGAGATGGCGAAGGTCGGCCCGCTGGACACCCCCGACGCCACGCCGCTGAGGGTGCTGGTCCCCGCCTACGTCACCAGCGAACTGAAGACCGCCTTCCAGATCGGCTTCACGATTTTCATCCCGTTCCTGATCATCGACCTGGTGGTGGCCAGTCTGCTGATGGCCCTGGGGATGATGATGGTGCCGCCCGTCACCATCTCCCTGCCCTTTAAACTGATGCTGTTCGTGCTGGCCGACGGCTGGCATCTGCTGCTGGGGTCCCTGGCCCGCAGCTTCTACCAATAAGGGGGTATGCCCATGACACCGGAAGCCGTCATGTCCATGACGTATCAGGCCCTGCGGGTGGCCCTGATGATGGCCGGGCCCTTGCTGCTGGTGACCTTGCTGGTCGGCCTGTTGATCAGCATCTTCCAGGCGGCCACGCAGATCAATGAAATGACGCTGTCTTTCATTCCCAAGCTGCTGGCCGTGGGAGCGGCATTGGTATTGCTGGGGCCGTGGCTGATCACCACCATGGTCGATTACATCCGCACCCTGCTGGACTCCATCCCCGGCCTGGCCAGCTGACCCCGATCCATGATCGATTTCCAGATCGACCAGCTCTATGCCTGGATCAGCGGCCTGCTATGGCCGCTGTTTCGCATCGCCGGACTGGTGGCCCTGGCGCCCGTCCTGGGTGAATCCTCCATCCCGACCCGGGTGAAGATCGGCTTGTCCGTGGTCCTCACGATCGTTGTTTCCCCCCTGGTCGGCCCGGTCCCAACCATCGCGCCGGCGTCCTACGCGGGACTGCTGATCGCGGCGCAGCAGGTGCTGATCGGCATGGCCCTGGGTCTGTGCATGCGGCTGATTTTCACCGCCACCATGATGGCCGGGGAGTTCGTCGGCCTGCCGATGGGGCTGGCCTTCGCATCCTTCTTCGATCCGGCCACCGGCGCCAATACGGCCGTGCTGTCGCGCCTGATCAATCTGGTCGCCATGCTGATGTTCCTGGCGGTCAACGGCCACCTGCTGATGATCGACGGTCTGGTGCGCACGTTCGAACTGCTTCCCATCGGCGCGCCGCTGCACCCCGAAGGCTGGGGCGCACTGCTGGACTGGAGCGCCCAGATCTGGATATCCGGCATGCTGCTGGCCCTGCCCATCATCATCGTGCTGCTGACCATCAACCTGTCGCTGGGTATCCTGAACCGCACCGCGCAGCAGTTATCGGTCTTCGCCGTGGGCTTTCCGATTTCCCTGACGACGGGCCTGATCATGCTGGCCATCGTCATCCCGCAAAGCAGCGATTTCCTGACCCGGCTGTTTGAAGACGGCTACCAGGCCATGGCGCGGATCGCCCGCGGTCTGGCGGGCCTTTAGGACCATCCGGACGCGACGCGCCCATCGCGACGCAGGCCGTCCCGGCCGCCGCAAGGCCTCGCCGCCCTGCCGCTGAGTCCTGCCGCTGAGCCCGGCCGCAGCCAATCGTCGAGCGTTCAGCGGCCTTTCGACGGCAAGGGGTAGGTCACGCCCGGCACGACCCTGGTACCCTCCGGCAAGAGCGGCTGACTGGCGGAACCGGCCGCGGGCGCCGTGCCGCCAGCCGGCAGCGGCGGGGGCGGAGGCACCGGAATAGGGCCGGCGGCAGCGGCGGAGGCCGGCTGCGCGGCCGGTTCGCCGTTGCCGGGAATCACGATCATGCCGTCATCGGCCACGGGCGCCTCGGCGGCGGCCGGAGGCACCGCGGCGGGAGATGCCGCTGCGGTTTTGGCGCGCTGTCGGGCCGCTTCGCGATCGGCCTCGGCCGCGGTCCTGGGATGGCGCAACACCGGGACATTGACGCTGTTTTCCATGCGCTGGAAAGTGCCGTCCGGCCCGAAGCGCAGCCAGACTTCCTGACGCACATAGAAGGCATCGGTGGCGGCCGTGCCCTTATAGGCCCAGCGGGCCAGCACGGTATCGCCCTGCTGCCAGGTATCGGTCGGTTGAGCGCCCAGATCCTCGGATGCCTGCGCCAACGTCGTGCGCCCCACCACGATATGATCCAGCCCCGCCGTATTCAGGCCATTCCCGGTAAAGGCGCAACCCGCCAGCACGGCAGCGCCGGCCGCCAGCGCCGCCGCCCGGCACGCGCGCCGCAGCGC
>NZ_JBATVG010000027.1:0-182068 GCF_049671645.1 Castellaniella sp.
GAAACGACAGCAGCCCGTCGTTCATTATTTCCTTCAGTTCCTGGTGCGCAATCATGAAAACGTCCTCTGGTAGTGAAAGAACGCATCAATCCGTTCTTTCCTTATTTAGATATACGTCATCATACAACATGATGGGGAATGAAGCAATGCCGAAAACGATCGCTCGCCGATCGTTGCATCTCTTTAACATTACGTTTGCGGCTGCTCAGGAAATTAGGGTAATTGCTGATTTCTGGTTATACGACAACATATCACAATAGCCCCTTGACCGTATGTGGAGAAGGGCGTGGCCGAGCACAAATTCGAACGACTGCTATTGACCGGCGCCGCCGGCGGGCTGGGTCAAGTCCTGCGCGACACGCTCAAACCCCTGGCGAACGTCCTGCGCCTTTCGGATGTGCAGTCCCTGGGCGATCCCCGGGCGAACGAGGAAGTGCGTCTCTGCAACTTGGCGGACAGGCAAGCGGTCGATGAACTGGTGCAGGGTTGCGATGCCATCGTCCACATGGGCGGGGTGTCGGTCGAGCGTCCCTTCGAGGAAATCCTCGAAGCCAACATCAAGGGTGTGTTCCACATCTACGAAGCGGCGCGTCGCCACGGCGTGCGCCGGGTCATCTACGCCAGTTCCGTCCATGCGGTCGGCTTCTATCGCCAGTCCGAACACCTGGACGCCATGATGCCCACCCGGCCGGATGGCTACTATGGCCTTTCGAAGGTCTATGGCGAAGGCATGGCGAGCTTCTACCATGATCGCTATGGGATCGAGACGCTGACCATCCGCATCGGGTCTTCGTTTCCGGAACCCAAGGATCGCCGGATGATGCATACGTGGCTCAGCAGCCGGGACCTGACCGAACTGATCCGCCGCGGCCTGTTCACGCCCGGCATCGGCCACACCATCGCCTTCGGCATGTCGGCCAACAAGGAGGTCTGGTGGACCAATTCGCAGGCGGCCCACCTGAACTACGCGCCGCAGGACACGTCGGAAACCTTCCGCGATCAGATCGAGCGGCAGCCCATGCCGGCGGCCGACGACCCGGCCATGGTCTGGCAGGGCGGCGTCTTTACTGCGCAGGGGCCTTTCGACCCCGTCAAGGCGCCGGCCTGACCGCCGATCATTCATCATTACGCCAGACGCGAGGTTCAGTGTGCGCTATACCTTCGATTTTCTAGGACTGGCGCCGTATTGGAAAATGTTCCTCGACGGCGCGGTCACCACTCTGGAACTGACGCTGGCCTCGACCGTGTTCGGCTTGATCCTGGGCATCTTGTGCGCGATCGGGCGGCGCGGCAGCCGGCGCTGGCTGTCGGGCTTGTGCGGCGTTTATATAGAAGCGGTGCGCAATACGCCGTTCCTGGTGCAGATCTTCATCTTCTATTTCGGCCTGTCCAGCCTGGGCTACACCATGCCGGCGGCCGTGGCGGCGGTGATCACCATGGTCATCAATGTGGGGGCCTATTCGGCGGAGATCATCCGGGCCGGCATGGACGCCGTGCCGCCGGGCCAGGTCGAAGCCGCCGAATGCCTGGGCCTGTCGCGTCCGCGCATCTACTGGCACGTCGTCATGCTGCCCGCTTTTGAAAAGGTCTACCCGTCCATCACCAGCCAGTTCGTGTTGATGATGCTGATGTCGTCCGTGACCTCGCAGATTTCCGCCGAGGAGCTGACCGGCGCCGCCAACAACATCCAGTCGATCACGTTTCTATCGCTGGAAACCTACATCGTCGTCGCAGGCCTGTATCTCGTGCTGGCCGTCATCCTGAAGACGCTGTTCTGGCTGGGCGGCACCCTGCTGTTTCGCAGGCGCCGCATCATCGCGCGGGACGCCCGTGCCGCGTCGCTGGCGTCTCACGCCGCCGCGCGCCGCCAGACCCCGCCGTCGGTGGCGGCCCGCCAGTCCGCCGTCTAGGAGCCATCCATGGACCATTTCACCTTCGTGCAATTCGTCTATCTGCTCAAGGGCCTGGGCTGGACGCTGGTGCTGTCGGCCTTGTCCTTCGTCCTGGGATCCATCGCGGGGTTCGGGGTCATGCTGGCGCGGGTTTCCCGGTCCGGCATCATCCGGGCCGTCGCAGCCGTATTCATCCAGATGATTCAAGGCATCCCCTTGCTGGTCCTGCTGTTCATCGTCTACTTCGGCGTGGGGATTTTCGGCATCGACGTGCCGCCGCTGGCCGCGGCGGGCATTGCCTTGATGGTCTACGTCAGCGCCTTTCTGGGCGAGATCTGGCGCGGCAGCGTGGAGTCGATCGAAAAGACCCAGTGGGAAGCCGCCGAATGCCTGGGCCTGTCGCGCTGGCAATCGCTGATCCTGGTGGTGATTCCGCAGGCGGTGCGTCTGTCCCTGCCGGCAACGGTCGGTTTCCTGGTGCAGGTGCTCAAGTCCACTTCGCTGGCGTCCGTGGTCGGCTTCGTCGAGTTGACCCGTGCGGGCCAGATCATCAACAACTCGCTGTTCCAGCCGTTCCTGGTGTTCGCGCTGGTGGGCGGCTTCTACTTTTTACTGTGCTACCCCTTGTCGAAGTGGAGCCGAACCATGGAGAGGAAGTTAAATGTCAGTCGTCGTTAGCCTCCAGAACGTTCATAAGAGTTTCGGGCACAACCAGGTGCTCAAGGGCGTGACCTTCGACATCGCCCGAGGGCAGGTCGTCGCCATCATCGGCCAGAGCGGGTCCGGGAAGAGCACCGCGCTCAGATGCATGGACCGCCTCGAAACCATCGATGAAGGCGCCATCCAGGTGTGCGGTCATCTGCTGGGCGGCGACAAGGTCGATCTGGAACAGCTGCGCAAGGACGTCGGCATCGTGTTCCAGAGCTACAACCTCTTTCCCCACCTGACGGTCGGCCACAACATCACCCTGGCGCTCAAGCATGTGCGCAAGCTGTCGCGCAAGGCGGCGGAAGACCGCGCCCGCGCCGTGCTGGAGACCGTGGGTCTGCTGGAAAAATACGACAGCTACCCGGAACAGCTTTCCGGCGGACAGCAGCAGCGGGTCGCCATCGCCCGGTCGTTGGCGATGGAACCCCAGGTCATGCTGTTCGACGAGGTCACATCCGCGCTGGACCCGAAGCTGACCGGAGAGGTCCTCAAGGTCATCGAAAAACTGGCGGAAGGCGGGATGACGATGGTGCTGGTGACGCACGAAATGGCCTTCGCCCGGCGAGTGGCGGACCAGATCATTTTCATGCACGAAGGGCAGGTCTGGGAAACCGGCGGCCCCGAAATCCTGGTCAACCCCGCCACTCAGGAACTGCAGGACTTCATAGGCAATGGCCTATAAATTCAAGAGGCGCGCAGCCTCGTCACAACCCACCGAAGGAGACTTGGATGAAGTTCAAGAAGACAGCATGGATCGCCGCCGCAAGCCTGTGCGCTTTTGGCATGACGGCGCAGGCCGGCGATCTGGATCAGATCAAGAAAGATGGCGTGATCCGGGTCGCCATCGCCATGGGCGTTCCCATGTTCAGCTACGCCAACGCCCAGATGCAGCCGGAAGGATCCGACGTGAGCACGGCTGAGATGCTGGCGAAGGACCTGGGGGTCAAACTGGAACTGGTGCCCATCACCAACGCGGCGCGCATCCCGACCATTCAGACCGGCAAGGCGGATATCGCCGTCGCCAATCTGTCGATCACCGCGGAGCGTTCCAAGGTCATCGACTTTTCCGTGCCGTATGCTTCTTTGCAGATCATCGTGGCCGCCCCGAAAGAACTGAAGATCGCGGACTACAAGGATCTGAAGGGGGTCAAGATCGGCGTGACCCGCGCAACGGTCAACGATACCGACATCACGAAGAACGCGCCGGATGCCAATATCCGGCGATTCGAGGATGATGCCACGCTGGTCACGGCAGCGGCCTCAAAGCAGGTCCAGGCCATCTCGTCGCAGTGGCCCAACGTGGCGGAAGTCAACAAGAAGCTGAAGAACGATCCCTACGAAACCAAGTTCGTCCAGCATGAATTCATGCTGGGGATCGCCATGCCCAAGCAGACCCCGAAGCTGAAGGCCTGGCTGGACGAGTGGGTGCGCAAGAACCTGAAGAACGGCAATCTGAATGCCGCCTACAAGAAGTACCACGGCAACGACCTGAGCCCGTCCGTGCTGGCCAACGGGGCTTGATTACCCTGAGTTCCGCAGGCCGGCCGCAATCCCGTTGATCGTCATGTGGATTGCCCGCTGGTCGCGGGATTCCTGTTCGTTGGCGCGGTGCGCCGATGCGGCGCCTGAACGCATGCGGCGCAGCAGTTCCACCTGCAGGTGGTTCAGCGGGTCGATATAGGCGAAGCGTTCGGCCAGGGCCGCCTGCAGCGGGGCATCGTGGGCCAGCAGCTCGTGCCCCGTGATGTCGCGGAATATGCCGAGGGTGGCGTGGTATTCGCTTTCGATGCGGGTAAAGATCTGCTTGCGCAAGGCCTTGTCGGTCAGCAGTTCGGCATAGGCGCGGCCGATGGCCAGGTCGGTCTTGGCCAGCACCTGTTCCATATTGGACAGCAGGGTGCGGAAAAACGGCCAGTCGCGGGCCATGGCCTGCAGGCGCAGCAGGCGCGTTTCGCGGCCCAGGGCATGATCGGGGCCGCCTTCGTCCAGATAGCGGGTCAGGGCCGTGCCGACGCCGTACCAGCCGGGCAGCGGCAGGCGGCATTGCGCCCAGGAAAACGACCAGGGGATGGCGCGCAGGTCTTCGATGCGCTGCAAGGCCTTGCGTGAAGACGGCCGCGACCCGATGTTCAGGCCGGCGATCTCCCGGATCGGGGTCGAGGCGAAGAAATAGTCCGTGAACCCTTCCGTGCCGTAGACCAGGTCCCGGTATGCTTCCCGGGCCGTCTGCGACATCCAGGCCATGGCTTCGCCGTATTCCGTGGCGTTCTGGTCTTCGTGGCGGGCGGCGGGCGCGCCCGCCAGGCTGGCTTCCAGGGTGGCGGCCACGAACAGTTCCAGGTGCCAGCGGCCGACCTCCGCGTCTTTGTAGCGGCCCTGGATGATTTCCCCCTGTTCCGTCAGGCGGATCTGGTTGTTCACGGTGCCGGGCGGCTGCGCGACGATGGAATCGTAGCTGGGGCCGCCGCCCCGGCCCACGGAACCGCCCCGGCCGTGGAACAGGCGCAGGCGGGTGCGATGCTTGCGGAAGACCTCGACCAGGCGGCGTTCCGCCTGGTACAGCGACCAGTTGGACGTCAGATAGCCGCCATCCTTGTTGCTGTCCGAATAGCCCAGCATCACTTCCTGGATGCCGTCCTGCGCCTGGCGCACGCGGGCGGCGACTTCGGGCAGCGACAGCCAGGCATCCATGATCTCGGGGCCGCGCTCCAGATCGGGGATGGTCTCGAACAGCGGCACCACCATCAAGCCTTCCTGCGCCGCGGGTTGGCCCACCGTCGGCGCGATCAGGCCGGTTTCCTGCTGCAGCACCAGCGCTTCCAGCAGGTCGCTGAGGGTCTCCGTGTGCGACACGATGGATTGGCGGATGGCGGCCGCGCCGAAGCGGCGGCGGCCATCGGCGGCCATGCGCAGGATGGCCAGTTCCTTGGTGGTTTCCGCCGAATATTCGACCCAGGGGGAGACCAGCGGGCGCGGTTCGCGCAGCTCCTGGCGCAGGACCCGGACGCGGTCCGTTTCGGACAACCGCGCATAGCGGACGGACTTGCCGTCCAGCGTGACACCGGCGTGTTGCATCAGTTCGTCGAACACGCGCTCGTGCACGTCGGAGCTTTGCCGCAGATCGACGGTCGCCAGGTGAAAGCCGAAGATTTCCACCGCCTGGCGCAGATGCGTCAGGCGCAGCCGGCCCACCAGGGCGCCGTGATGGGTATCCAGGGATTCGGCAATGGTGCGCAGGTCGGCCGCCAGCTCGGATGCCGCCGCGTAGGCGGGGGCGTCGTAGGTGTTGCGTCGGGCCAGCCGGCGCCCGGTCAAAGCCAGGGCGGTGGCGGCCAGCCGGGCATAGATATGGATGCTGGCCCGCCGATAGGGCTCGTCCTGGCGGTGGGTGGACGGGTCCTGGCTGCTGGCGGCAAGGTCGGCCAGGGCGGGCGTGACCTGCATCAGCGACTGGGACACCGACAGCTCGGCCCCCAGGGCATGGATTTCGGTCAGGTAATAGCGCAAGGCGTGGGCCGATTGGCGCAGCAGGGCTTGCTCCAGCGTGGCTGCGTTGACGTTGGGGTTGCCGTCGCGGTCCCCGCCGATCCAACTGCCCATGTGGGCGAAAGAGGGCAGCGGCGCGTTGTCCACGTCAAAGACGGATTTCGGCGGTTTTCGCAGCAAAGCCCCCATGTCCAGGTGCAGTTGGGGCAGGGTGCTGAAGAACGTGCTGGTGTAGTACGACAGGGCGTTGTCGATTTCGTCCAGTACCGTCAGCTTGCTTTGGCGCAGCATGCGGGTCTGCCACAGCGCGGCGATCAGGCCCGTCAGCCGTTCCTGCAGGTGCGCGGCTTCCAGGGGCGCGTGGGGCGCGTCCATGTGGCGCAGGTGCCGGGCGACTTCCTGGTGCAGGTCCAGGGTGCTCTTGCGCTGCACTTCGGTCGGGTGGGCGGTCAGCACCGGGACGATGCAGGCCTGGGACAGATGCTGGCGGATGCGGCTGCCCGACAGGCCGCCCGATTTCAGGCGTTCCACGGCATGTTGCAGGCTGCCGGGCGTGGCCGAGCCATCGGCCTGCCACTGCAGGCGCTGGCGGCGGGTCTGGTCGCGGTCTTCGGCGATGTTGGACAGGTGCAGGAAATAGCTGAAGGCGCGGGCGACCGAATTGGCCTCGCCGTCCGCCAGTTTGCGGATCTGGCGTTCCAGCATGCGGCCGTCCTTGTCCTGGCCTTCGCGGCGGAATGTGACGGCGGCGCGGCGCAGCTTTTCAATCACGTCGTAGATGGGGCGGCCTTCGCATTCCCGGATGACTTCCCCTAATGTGCGGCCCAGCAGCCGGATGTCCTGTCGCAGAGGGGAAATGACGTCGTTCGGGGATGCGGGCTTCACGGGGTCTCCATCATGGATCGAGGATTGAATGGCGCTTGGGTGCCGCGACCGCGCAGGGAGCCCCGCGCGGGCGGCCGTTCATAATAAGCGCATTAGGGCAATCTTCGCATAGCTGTTATGCGTTTTTCTTATAACAGCGCGGGCCGGGCCGGATGGCGGAGCTGCCTACAAGCCGCCGGCGCAAGCCACCGTGGTGCCGGTGATGTAGGATGCGGCCGGCGATAGCAGCCAGGCAATGGCCGCTGCGATTTCGCCGGGTTCCGCCAGCCGGCCCAGCGGAATCCTGGGCGCGATGCGCGTGGGGCGGTCCGGTTCGCCGGCCGCGGCATGGATGCCCGTCAGGGTGCTTCCGGGCGCCAGGCCGCAGACGCGGATGCCCTCGGCCGCGACTTCCCGCGCCAATCCCAGGGTGAAGGCGTCGAGCGCCGCCTTGCTGGCCGCGTAGTGCACGTATTCGCCGGGGCTGCCGGTGCGCGCCGCGACGGATGACACGTTCACGATCACGCCGGCCAGGCGGTGGCGCCTGAAGTGGGCCAGGGCCTGGCGCGTACAGCGCATGGCGCCCAGTACGTTGACGTCGAACACGTGTTCGATCACCTCGTCGGGCGTCCGGTCGAATGGTCCGATCGGTCCTGTGATCCCCGCGTTGTTGACCAGGCCGGTTATCCGGCCGGCGGCCGACTCCGCGTGTTGAAACATGCGCTGGACCTCGTCCGGGCGGGCGACGTCGGCCTGGATGGCGAATGCCCGGCGGCCCAGTGCCCGGATCTGGTCGGCGACGGCAGTCGCTGCCGCGTCGTCGCGCGCGTAGTTGACGATGACGTCGTGGCCCGCTTGCGCCACGGCCAGCGCCGTCGCTGCGCCGATGCCCCGGCCCGCGCCGGTGATGAGAATGGCGCCGGCCTGTTCGGCCGGCCGGTTCTGGCCGTTCATGATGTGGTTTCCTCGGCAGTGGCGTCGCCTGGGCCGCGCGCCGGGAACCGGCGCGGGTCGACGGACTTATTATGCCGGATCGGTTCCCGAAGAACGATGCCGGATGGGCGCGGAGGATCTGGTTTTCCGGGAGCGGCCCGGAAGTCTGCCGTCGTCCCTGCCGTGTCCTGGCCCGCGGGTATCCGGCTATGACGCAGTATGATGTTTTCGAGGGCGTCGGCCCTTGCAGGATGCGGGCCGCTTGGCCGCATGCCGCCTCATTCACAGGATTGGATTCACGATGACAAAAGTCGATGGGGCCGGGGGTTCCCCCGCCCAGGTCTTTGGCCACCCGCTGTTCCAGGGCATGCCCGAGGACATGCGGCCGATCTTGCTGCGCGATGCCGCCGTCCTGCACACGCAGGATGGCAAGACCTTGTTCCACGAGGGCGGGGAGGCCGTCGAATACCTGTATGTCTTCAGCGGCAGCATCGAGGTGCTGCGCCATACCCAGGATGGCCAGGAACGCGTGTTTTCGATTTTCCACCCGGGACAGATGCTGGCGGAAACCGCCATGTTCATGACCCATGGCCGCTACCCCATGGAGGCGCGTTCGCGGGGCGACGCCGTCGTGCTGTGCCTGAAGCGCACGGGCTTGCAGGAAGCCGTCCGGGCCTGGCCCGAGCTGGCCATGCGCCTGCTGAACCGCCTGAGCGACCGGGTCTATCAGCGCGTCAACGATGTCGAGTGGTACAGCGACAGCACCGCCGCCCAGCGCCTGGCCGATTACCTGCTGCGCTTGCACGGCGACCCCGCGGACGGCCCGGTGCGCCTGCCGCTGACCCAGCGGCAACTGGCCGCGCATCTGGGGGTGCGGCCGGAGACGCTCAGCCGACTGTTGGCCGATTGGGTCGCGCAGGGGCATATTTCCGGCGCCAGGCGGGATTGGGCCTTGCTGAATCCGTCGTTTCTGGAATCCCTGGCGCAGGCTGCACGGCGCAGCTTCTGAGCGACGGATACCTGCAGATTGCGCCGGTTCCCGCTGCGCCTGCGGCAAACAAGCCGTACACTTGAAGATTGTCCGCAGAAACAACCCGTAAGGATCCGCTCATGTCCAAGCCTTTGCGCTCATCCAACATCACCCAGGGGGTGGCCCGCGCACCGAACCGTTCCATGTATTACGCCCTGGGCTATACAGAAGACGACTTCAACAAACCCATGATCGGCATTGCCAACGGGCAAAGCACCATCACGCCTTGCAACAGCGGCCTGCAGCCGCTGGCGGATGCGGCGGCGGCGGCGATCAAGGTCTCCGGCGGCAATCCGCAGATGTTCGGCACGCCGACGATTTCCGACGGCATGGCCATGGGCACGGAAGGCATGAAGTATTCCCTGGTCTCGCGCGAAGTCATCGCCGACTGCGTGGAAACCTGTGTGCAGGGTCAGTGGATGGATGGCGTGCTGGTGATCGGCGGCTGCGACAAGAACATGCCCGGCGGCATGATGGGCATGCTGCGCTCCAATGTGCCGTCCATCTATGTCTACGGCGGCACCATCCTGCCGGGCAGCTACAACGGCCAGGATCTGAACATCGTCAGCGTCTTCGAAGCGGTCGGCGAACACGCCGCCGGACGCATGACCGAGACCGACCTGCGCAATATCGAAACCCATGCCATTCCCTGCAGCGGGTCCTGCGGCGGCATGTACACGGCCAACACCATGAGCTCGGCCTTCGAGGTCATGGGCATGAGCCTGCCGTATTCTTCGACCATGGCCAACGTGCACCAGGAAAAGATCGATTCGGCCGCCGAATCGGCCCGGGTGCTGCTGAAGGCCGTCGAACTGGATCTGAAGCCGCGCGACATCGTCACGCGCAAGTCCATTGAAAACGCCGTGGCCGTCATCATGGCCACCGGCGGCTCGACCAATGCGGTGCTGCACATCCTGGCGATTGCTCACGCCGCGGAAGTCGACTGGACCATCGACGACTTCGAACGCGTGCGCCGCCGCGTGCCGGTCATCTGCGACCTGAAGCCCAGCGGCAAGCACCTGGTGGTGGATTTCCACAAGGCGGGCGGCGTGCCCCAGGTGATGAAGCTGCTGCTGAACGCCGGCCTGCTGCATGGCGATTGCATCACCATCACCGGCAAGACCATCGCCGAAACGCTGAAGGACGTGCCCGACGTCCCCGTTGACCAGGACGTGATCCATACCCTGGACAATGCCCTGTACGCCGAAGGCCACCTGGCCATCCTGAAGGGCAATCTGGCCGAGCTGGGCGCCGTGGCGAAGATCACCGGCCTGAAGAACCCGGCCATCACCGGTCCGGCGCGGGTGTTCGACGACGAACAGTCCGCCATGGACGCCATCTTGGCGGGCAAGATCCATGCCGGCGACGTGCTGATCCTGCGTTACCTGGGACCCAAGGGCGGCCCGGGGATGCCGGAAATGCTGGCGCCGACCAGCGCCCTGGTGGGCGAAGGCCTGGGCGATTCCGTGGGCCTGGTCACCGATGGCCGCTTTTCGGGCGGTACCTGGGGCATGGTCGTGGGCCATGTGGCCCCCGAAGCGGCCGTGGGCGGCACGATCGCCCTGGTCGAGGAAGGCGATTCCATCACCATCGACGCCCATAAGCAATTGCTGCAGGTGAACGTCGCCGACGAAGTCCTGGCCAAGCGCCGCGCCGCCTGGACGCCGCCCAAACCCCGCTATACGCGCGGGGTGCAGGCGAAATTCGCCTTCAACTGCTCCGACGCCAGCACCGGCGCCGTGCTGGATCGATTCGAAGACCGCAGCTGATTCCGGGCGGCCCGCTCTATCGGCGGGCCGTTCTGCAGTATCGTATCGGGCTGGATTTCCCGGGCCGTCTGACGGCGGCTTCCGGGGTCCGGCCCTTTTTGAATGGAGACTGGTCTTGCTGACTGCCGAACAACGCGCTTTGCAATTGCAGATCCGCCTGGGTCTGGGGGTGCGCGACGCATTCGATGCCGCTGCCGAAATCGAACAGCGGGTGGATTTCCTGGCGGAACTGCTGCGCAGCACGGGCGCCCGCGCGCTGGTGCTGGGGATCAGCGGCGGGGTGGATTCCCTGACGGCGGGCTGCCTGTCGCAGCGGGCCGTGCAGCGGGTGCGCGAGCAGGGCGGGGATGCCCGGTTTGTGGCCATGCGCCTGCCCTATGGCACGCAGCTGGACGAGGCCGATGCCCAGGCCAGCCTGCAGGTCATCCAGCCCGACGAAACCCTGACGGTGGACGTGCGGCCCGCGTCCGACGCCATGCTGGCGGCGGTGCAGGCTTCGGGACAGGTGTTTCGCGATGCCGCGCAGCAGGATTTCCTGCATGGCAACATCAAGGCCCGCCAGCGCATGATCGCCCAGTATGCCGTGGCCGGCGCGCGCGGCGGGCTGGTGGTGGGCACGGATCATGCGGCCGAGGCCCTGATGGGCTTCTTCACCAAATTCGGCGATGGCGCGGCCGACGTCACCCCGCTGGCCGGACTGAACAAGCGCCGGGTCCGGGCGCTGGCCGGCGCCATGGGGGCGCCCGACGCCCTGGTGCTGAAGGTCCCCACCGCCGACCTCGAATTGCTCAAGCCCCTGAAGCCGGACGAAGACGCGTTCGGCGTCAGCTACCAGCAGATCGACGATTTCCTGGAAGGCCGGGATGTCTCTCCCGAAGCCTTCGAGATCATCGTGGGCACCTGGCGGCGCAGCGCCCACAAGCGGGCGCTGCCGATCGCGCCCTGACGCAACCGGCGCCCCGCCGCTTGGCGGCGCCCGTTTTCTCCAGGAACCCGGCTCTCTTCGAGTGACCGGGCCTTCCTTCCTGGACGATTCCCCTCCATCGCACCGATATCCGGGCGCCCGCGGGCCGGCACGGTAGATCGACTGCGGGTTCTTTCAACAAGGCCTTCTTCGCCAAGGCGTGTCCGCGTGTGCCTCCATTCTTTGATATCCTGTTGACGTACTGCTGATGTACACATAAAATACAATTAATAAATCTGATGATTATTAAAGATAAAATTCACGTTCGGAGGACGACGGGCTTATGTACAGCCAAATCATGTATGCGGTGGACGGGTCGGTGGCGACCATCACCCTGAACCGCCCCGAGCGTATGAATGCGCTCACCAAGGTGCTGGAAACTGAACTGTGGTCGGCCCTGGATCAGGCGGGACGAGACGACCAGGTCCGGGCGGTGGTCCTGACCGGGGCGGGACGGGCGTTCTGCGCCGGGATGGACATGGACGAACTCGAAGTCCTGCCGCCCGACGACATCGGTCGGCGCGAATGGATGCGCCCCTACGACATGAACCGTCGCGCGGATTATCAAACGCGGTATTCGTATTTCCCCAATATCGACAAGCCGGTCATTTCGGCCATCAACGGCGCAGCAGCCGGCTTGGGCCTGATCTTCGCGCTTTACAGCGATTTTCGGATCGCGTCGACCTCGGCGGTGTTCGCCACGGCCTTCGCCAAGCGCGGCCTGATCGCCGAACACGGTATCGCGTGGATCCTGCCTCGCGTGGTCGGCCATGCGCATGCCATCGACCTGTTGCTGACTTCACGCAAGGTCGACGCGGACGAAGCGCTGCGTATCGGACTGGTGCAACGCCTCGTCGAGCCGGAGCATTTGCTGGAAGAGGCCTACGCCCTGGCGGACACGCTGTCCCGCGATGTGTCGCCCCGTTCCGTGCGTGTCATGAAGCGGCAGCTCTGGGAGGCTCCCTATCAGAGCCTGGGCCAGGCGGTCGTCCTGGCCAACCGGGAAATGTACGACAGCATCCTGAGCGAGGATTTTCAGGAAGGCGTCGCGCATTTCAAGGAAAAACGCGCTGCCCGGTTCACCGGACGATAAGCGGCGTCCATCTAGACAGGCATCTCACTGAGAGGGTCGTATGCCGGGTATTGGAGAAATATTCAGCCAATTGACCAATGGGGTCATTCTGGGCTTGATTCTGGCGCTGGTCGCCACAGGCTTCACCATGGTCCTCGGGGTCATGGGCATTCTCAATTTTTCCCATGGACTGTTGTTCGCGTTGGGGGCGTATCTGGCGCTGACCATCTACAAGGTGACCGGTTATTGGGCGGCTTTGCTGCTTGCGCCGCTGCTGGTGGGCGCGCTCGGCATTCTGCTCGAGAACGTATTCATCCGGCGGCTCTATGGCAAGGATCCATTGTTCGTGCTGCTGCTGACTTTCGGCATCGCCATGGCGGGCGAGGACGTGATCCAGATGATCTGGGGAAAGCTGGCCTATTCCATCGATCCTCCCGCGCAGGTGCAGGGGGTCTTGAATCTGGGTTTCATGCTGTATTCAAAGTATCGCGTTTTCATGGGCCTGTTCGCCCTGTTGGCGATTTTCTCGGTCTGGCTGTTCATGGCGCGCACACCCTACGGCGCCATCATCCGGGCAGGGGCGTACGACAGCGAGATGGTGGGCGTCCTGGGCAAGAACCTGCCGCGCATCCGTTCACTGGTGTTCGGCCTGGCCGCCGCGATGGCCGCCTTGGCGGGCATCATCGCGGCTCCGTTGTGGAGCATCCGTCCGCAGATGGGGCTGGACGCCTTGTTGCCGGCATTTCTCATCGTGGTGATCGGCGGCATGGGGAGCTTCTGGGGCAGCGTCCTGGGCGGGCTGCTGGTCGGGATCTCCAATTCGATCGCCGTCATGTTCATCCCCAGGTTCGCCGACCTGATGATGTACGTGTTGGCGGTGGTCATCCTGCTTTATCGTCCGCGCGGCCTGATGGGTACGCGCAGTGTGCTGGAGTAATCCATGAAAACCGAAAAGAAAAGCGGGCGCGCCGCAGGCGGCATGCCCACGAAGACATTCCTGTTGCTGTTCGCCGGATTCGCCGTGTTGCCGCAGGTGCTGCAGGCGCTGGGAATCAGCCTGAACCTGGGGACGGAAATGCTCATCATCGCCCTGTTCGCGATGGGATACAACCTGATGCTGGGCACCACGGGGCTGCCCGCGTTCGGGCATGCGGCCTTGTTCGGGACAGGGGCCTATGCGGTGGGTGTCATGGGGGGCCATGGCATGGGCGGATTTGTCGAAGGCCTGGTCGGCGCCACCGTCGCCGGCATGCTGGCCGCTTTCCTGATCGGCGTGCTGGTCATGAAAAAGCGCGGGATCTACTTCGGCCTGCTGACCCTGGCGTTCGGCCAGATGTTCTATATCATCGCCTTGCGCTGGGACGAGGTCACGGGAGGCGAGACCGGGCTGACGGGTATCGAGCGCCCGATGCTGTTCTTCCTGGACATGAATAATCCCACTGTCTTCTATTGGACGGTCCTGGTAATTTTCTCGGCGTCCGTGGCCTTGCTCTGGAAGATCACGAATTCGCCCTTCGGCAGCCTGCTGACGGCCATCAAGAGCAACGAGATCCGCACGCGCTACCTGGGCTATGAGACGGTCTACTACAAGCTGCTGGCATTCACGATCTCGGGCGCTTTTTCAGGCCTGGCCGGAGGGCTGTTCGCCTGGCACCAGTATGCGGTCTACCCGCAGACGCTGTTCTGGGTCGAATCCGGCAATATCGTGATCATGACCCTGCTGGGCGGCGGATTGACCAGTTTCCTGGGGCCCGTGCTGGGCGCGGCCGTCTTCGTGGGCGCTCAGGACCTGATCAGCAGCTATACCGAGCACTGGATGTTTTTCTTCGGGTTGCTGTTCATCCTGATCGTCACTGCTTTTCCGAACGGCCTGCCCGAAGCGTTCTCCAGGCTGTACCGCGCGGTCCGGCGCAAGGCCGGCGGCCAGGGCTCGGCCCCGTCGCAAGATGCCGTGAAGGCGGGGGACTGACATGGAAATCCTGCGTACGGAAAACCTGTCCGTTCAATTCGGCATGATCAAGCCGGTCGACGACGTTTCGGTCAGCATCGAAGAAGGCAAGCTGACCTCCATCATCGGGCCCAATGGCGCGGGCAAGACTTCGTTCTTCAATCTGTTGACGGGCTTGTATGCGCCGACGAACGGGCGGGTGTTCTTCGATGGCGAGGACATCACCGATCTGCCGATCCATGAAAAGGTGCTGAAAGGCCTGACCCGGACTTTCCAGATCCTCAATATCTTCGATCCGTTGACCGTCGAGCAGAACGTGCGCATCGCCGTGCAGCGCCGCTTCGGCCGGCAATGGAAATTGTTCGACCGGGTCGACAGCAATGGCGAGGTCGAGGACGCCGTGAGCGAAGTGCTCGAGCGCGTGCGTCTCAAGGACAAGCGAGGGGTTGTGGCCAGCGATCTCTCGCACGGCCATCGGCGGCACCTGGAAATGGGCCTGTCCCTGGCGACGCAGCCACGGGTTCTGTTGCTGGACGAGCCGATGAGCGGTCTGGGGATGTACGAGAGTTCGGTGATGTCCGAATTCATCGGCGATCTGGCCCGGGAGCTGACGGTCGTGCTGGTCGAGCACCACATGCCGGTCGTGCTGTCGATCTCGGACACCATCCTGGTCTTGAGCCGCGGCCGCCTGATCGCTCAGGGAGCGCCGGCCGACATCCAGGCCAGCGAGCAGGTCCAGGAAGCCTACCTGGGCAGCCGCCGTTTCGATATCCAGGCCGGAGAGACGAGCCATGCTTGAAGTGAAGGGAATCAATACATTCTATGGCCATGCGCACGTCCTGTTCGACGCCAGCCTGGCGGTGCGGGAGGGAGAGTGCGTGTCCTTGCTCGGGCGCAACGGCGCCGGCAAGACGACCACTTTGCGCAGCATCATGAACCTGACGCCGCCCCAGGGGGGCGAGGTCGTGTTCATGGGGCGGGCGCTGGGCGGTCTGATGCCCTACCAGGTGGCAAAGGCGGGCATCGCGATGGTGCCGGAGGACCGGCGCATCTTCCCGACCTTGAGCGTCGAGGAGAACCTGAGTCTGGGCGCCAAGCGCAATGCCCAGGGACAGGCGCCCTGGACCCTGGAGCGCATCTACGACATGTTCCCGAAGATGGCGGAACTGCGCGAGCGCAGCGGGGGCAACCTGAGCGGCGGCGAGCAGCAGATTCTGTCGATCACGCGCGCGCTCATGGGGAACCCGCAGCTTCTGATGCTCGATGAGCCGACCGAGGGTCTGGCCCCGATCGTGGTGGAGGACCTGGTCGAGGCGATCCACAAACTGAAGCGCGAACGCATGACGGTCCTTCTGGTCGAGCAGAACCTGAACGTCGCCCTGGACCTGGCCGACCGTTGCTATGTGCTGGACCACGGCCAGGTCGTCAGGGAAGGCAGCGCGGAGGCGATCCGCCGGGACGATGGCCTGCGGCACGACCTGCTGGGCGTGTGATTTTTGTATTTCTGGGAATGAATCATGAGCGATAAAACACAAACCGCCCCGACGCGCGATGATTGGCAGGCGCACAGTCTGGATCTGGACATTCGGTCGGGGATATACATCGACGGCGCTTTCGGTTCCGCCGCGTCGGGCGAAACCTTTGCGTGCGTCAGTCCGATCGATGGCCGCACGCTGGCGCACATCGCGGCCGGCGACGATGCGGATGTCGATCGGGCCGTCCGGTCGGCCCGCGCAGCCTTCGAGGGCGGAGCGTGGTCCCTGCTGGCGCCGGCCAAGCGCAAGCGTGTCCTGCTGAAGTTCGCCGAGCTTATCCGCCGCCATCAGGACGAGCTGGCGTTGCTGGAAACCCTGGACGTCGGCAAGCCCATCCGGTTCTCGAGGACGGTGGATATCCCCTTGGCCGCGGATTGCGTGGCGTGGAACGCCGAGCTGATCGACAAAATGTACGATGAGGTCGCGCCCACGGACCCGAGCGTCCAGGCGACGATCCGGCGGGAACCCGTGGGGGTGGTGGGCATGGTCGTGCCCTGGAATTTCCCCTTGCTGATGGCCGCCTGGAAATTCGGTCCCGCCCTGGCTGCGGGCAACAGCGTCGTGCTCAAGCCCGCCGAGCAGTCCCCCCTGACGGCGCTGCGCGTTGCGGAGCTGGCCGTCGAGGCGGGCGTGCCCGCAGGCGTGTTCAATGTGGTCCCGGGCTTCGGCCACACGGCGGGGAAGGCGCTGGGCCTGCACGCCGACGTGGACATGGTCGCGTTCACTGGGTCCACCGAGGTCGGGAAATACTTCCTGACGTATGCCGGCCAGTCGAACATGAAGCAGGTCTGGCTCGAGTGCGGCGGCAAGAGTCCGCATATCGTCTTCGCCGATGCCTATGACCTGGATGCCGCGGTGAAAGCGGCCGGGATGGGCATTTTCTTCAATTCCGGGCAGGTGTGCAATGCGGGGTCCCGGCTGCTGGTGCAGCGTTCGATTCACGATGAGTTCGTCGAGAAACTGAAGGCCTTCGCCGCGCGCATGGTGCCGGGCGATCCGCTGGATCCCAAGACTGTGCTGGGGTCGGTGGTCAGCCAGGAGCACCTGGAGGCGATTTGCGGCCATGTCGAGACCGCGCGACGTTCGGGCGCCGTGCTGGAAGCCGGCGGCAGCGCCGTGGCGGCTGTGCCGGGGGGCAGCTACATGCAGCCCACGGTGTTCAGCGGTGTCGATAATCGCATGCCGCTGGCCCAGGAAGAGGTCTTCGGCCCGGTCCTGGCGGTGATTCCTTTCGATGACGAGGCCGAGGCCGTGCGGATCGCCAATGACTCGATGTACGGCCTGGCTGCGGGCCTCTGGACGAGCGATCTGTCCAGGTCGCACCGCCTGGCGCGGCAGATCCGGTCCGGCATCGTCTGGGTCAATACCTACGATGCCGGTGACATGACGGTGCCGTTCGGCGGCGTGAAGCAGACGGGGTTCGGTCGCGATCGATCGCCGCATGCCTTCGACAAATATACACAACTGAAGACTGTGTGGATCCACGTGGGCTGATGTCACGACGTGGCGGCGCGCCGGGCATGGCGTGCCGCCACGCGGCCTGCGGGGTCGGGAAGGAGTAGTCATTCCGGCTCATTCCGAGCCGGTCAATCATAAGGATGGAGTAGACATGAAATATGCCAAGATTCTGGGCAGCCTTTTCTTCGCCGGCAGCCTGCTGTGCGTCCCGGGCGCCCAGGCGCAGGAAACCCTGAAGATCGGGGCGCTGCTGCCCCTGTCGGGGAACTATGGGTTCCTGGGCATCACGGAACGGCTGGGTATCGACATGGCCGTCGAGGAAGTCAATGCGGCGGGCGGCATTCTGGGCCGTCAGGTCGAGGTGCTGTACGAGGATGCCGGGGCGCCGGCCCAGGCCGTGCGCAAGGCCAATCAACTGCTGGAAACCAAGAAGGTCGCCTTTTTCCTGAACGGCGGCGGCAGCGCCGTCAGCACGGCGGTGTTCGAGTTCGCGCAGCGCAATAAGGTGATCAACCTGGCGATCGATCCCAATGCGGAGGAACTGGTCACGATCAAGGCCAATCCCTATTCGTTCCTGGTCCCGCCGCCCAGCAGCATGATCGCCAATGCGGTCGTTCCGGAAATGGCCAAAATGGGCAAGTCGGTGTTCTTCCTGACGCACGACTATTCGTTCGGCCATACGCAGACCGCCGAGCAGCGCCGCGTGCTGGCCGGTTTCCCCGGCGTGAAGGACCTCGGCGAGATCAAGGTGCCGTTGAACACGCGCGACTTCAGCTCTCAGATCATCGCGGTGCGCAATGCCAAGCCGGACATGATCGTCGTGAACGTCGCGGGTGTGGACGCCACGGCCCTGCTGCAGCAGATCTGGGAATTCAATCTGTACAAGGAAACCAAGGTTGTCGTGCCGCTGCTGGACTTCGAGGACAGTTGGGCGATCGGCGCCGAGAAGAACACGCTGATCGCGCTGGCCGGCGTGGAGTGGCACTACGATGTGCCCGCTGCGGGCGCCCAGGCCTTCAAGGAACGCTACCAGAAGAAGTATCCGAAGGCGCAGTACCCGGTGCCCACGACCAATGCGGTGAATGCCTACCTGGGCGTCCGTGAAACCTTGCGGGCCATCCAGCGCGCCGGCACCACCGACAGCGACAAGGTGATCTCGGCCCTGGAAGGCCATCAGGTCGAGGATTCCCTGAAACCCAATCCCCTGACGATCCGGGCCTCCGATCACCAGTGGGTGCAGGACTTCTTCATCTACAAGACCAAGAATCCTTCCACCAGCAAGGAGCCGGGCGATATCTACGAGCTGGTTTCCGTGGCGAAGGGTTCGGACATCGTGGTGCCCGACAGTCAGCGCCAGGGGGTTCTGCCCGCCCGTCAGTAGATCTCAGCGCCATTTCTTCAACACCGGCGCTGCGGGCGGTGCATTGCCCGCCCGCAGCGACAGCACGGTTTTTCATCGATCGGATTATGTCAGAAACCAGGATGTACGACTGGATCGCCACGCATGCGCGCAGCCATCCGGACCAAGAGGCCCTTATCGACGATCATTCGTCGCGTTCGTTCACGTACCTTGAGCTTGATCGGCGCGTGCAGGCGTTGGCCGCTTATATGAAGCACCGGCTGGGGGTCCTTCCAGGCGAGCGGGTGGCGACCCTGGCGCATAATTCGACGCATATCCTGGAAGTGCAATTCGCCTGCCAGCGGATCGGCGCCATTTTCGTGCCCCTGAACGTCCGGCTGGCCGTCGCGGAGCTCGACGATATCCTGAGGGATTGCGGCGCCGTGGCGCTGTTGCATGATTCGGAATTCGTCGGCGCAGCCGAGACGCTGGCCGCGCGCCTGCCCATCCGGGCCATGCTGATGCATGAGCGTGGCGAGCCCTGCGAGTACGAGCAGGCCATCAAGGAGGACGTGGGGCTGGGCGACCCTCATGTGAGCGGGCTGTCGGATTGCTGGACGCTGATCTACACCTCGGGCACCACGGGGATGCCGAAGGGCGTCATGGTCACTTATCGGATGGTGCTGTTTCATGCCATCAATTACGGTTTCGCGACCGGCCTGACGTCGGACAGCCACGGCCTGACCTTTCTGCCCATGTTCCACACCAGCGGCCTGAATCTGGCGGCGAACCCCTGCCTGCTGGCAGGCGGGAAGGTCACGGTGATGCGCCGCTTCGACCCGGCGCGCGCCTTGGCGCTGATGTCTCGTTGTTCTCATGTGTTCGGCGTGCCGGCCAATTATCTTTTCATGCAGCAGTTGCCCGAGTTCGCGCAGGCCGATCTCTCCGGTCTGCGCAGCATGGGCGTGGGCGGCGCGCCTATGCCCATGCCTTTGCTGAGCGCTTACGCCGAAAAGGGGGCGGGCATGCAACAGACCTTCGGCATGACCGAAACCGGCCCGACCGTCACGATCCTGGGCGCGCACCGCACGCTCGACAAGCAGGGCTCCGCCGGATTGCCCGTGATGCATATGGAAGTCAAGGTCATGGGTGAGCAGGGCGTCGAGATAACGGGCGGCGAGATCGGTGAATTGTGGGTGCGGGGGCCGTCCATCACCCCGGGGTACTGGAACCGTCCCGAGGAAACCCGCAAGTCCTTCGTCGATGGCTGGTTCCGGACGGGGGATATGGTGCGGTGCGACGAGGATGGCTATTACCATGTAGTCGATCGCTGCAAGAACATGTACATATCCGGTGGGGAGAACGTCTACCCCGCCGAAGTCGAGCGGGTCATCGAGCGGCTGCCCGGCGTCAAAGAGGTGGCCGTCGTGTCCCAGCCCGATCCGAAGTGGGGTGAAGTCGGCCATGCCGCGATCGTGCCGGTCTCGGGCGCGCGGCTGTCGACGGAAGCCATCCTGGCTCAATGCCGTGAGCGGCTGGCGGGCTATAAAGTCCCGCGCCAGGTGAGCCTTCTGGATGCCTTGCCCCGCAATGCGACGGGGAAAGTAGACCGCAAGACGCTGCTGACCCGGCTTTCCCGCGGGGAAGGGATGTCGGAAAATACGGTACCCGTCGCGCCTGGCCTCCCCGGAGACAGGCCCGATCATTCCAGCATTCTTCAGGACCATTCCATATGACGGCTTCATTAAAAGGGCGAGCGCCGGCCAATACCGTTGCGCCGGATGCGTCGCCCGAGGCGCTTGGAGACGATTTCGCCGACCAGGCCTATCACGTGATAGAAGCGCGTATCGTGCAGGTCAAGTATCCGCCGCGGCATATGCTGTCGGAACAGCAGCTCAGCCATGAGTTGGGCATCAGCCGGACTCCGATCCGTGAAGCCTTGCGCAGGCTGGCCGAAGACAAGCTCATCCAGATACTGCCGCGCAAGGGGGCTTTCGTCGCCGATGTCGAGATCAAGCAGTATCTGCATCTGCTGGACCTGCGCCACCAACTCGAATTGTTCGCGGCCACGCGCGCCGCCAAGCGCCAGAGCGATCAGCAGCGCCAGCGCATGGAAGCCCTGGCCGAAGAGTTGCGCGCGGGCATCGGGGCGCCCGATCAGGCGGTCTTCGTCTATTCGGACAAGGCCTACAAGGACCTGATGATCGAGGCTTGCCAGAATCCGTTCATCGGCAGCATCCTCGCGCCTATGCATGCCCACTCGCGCCGGTTCTGGTATTACAACCGCGACCACTGGTCCGCGGACGAGGCCGAGCAGGCTATCGAGCGGCACCTCGGGGTCATGGGCGCCGTGGCGAAGGGAGACGAACAGGCGGTCGCTCGCGCCGTCCAGGTGTTGTTCGAGTACCTGGAAGGATTCGCCCATCGGGTTTTACGCAACGAGTACCTCATATGACATCTTTCGATCTTCAGGAAGAGATCCGGCACGTGGCCGTCGACCGGCCGGAGCCCCATATCGCCCGGGTCATGCTCCAGGGCCGGAGCCGCTACAACCTCATGTCGTACGCCATGCTGCGTGAATTGTGGGCCGTGGCCAACCGCTTGCAGGGGGACGCGGATCTGCGTGTCGTCATCGTGTCGGGATTGCCCGATGCGTTTTCCGCCGGCATGGATCTCAAGCAGGCTGAGGTTGCGGGCCATCGGGCGCTTTCCACGGCGGAACGGCTGGAGATTCATTCGATCGGCGCTCGCGCGTGCGCTGCCTGGGAATCCCTGGACGCGGTCACCGTGTGCGCCATAGAGGGCTATTGCCTGGGGGGCGGGCTGGCATTTTCCCTGGCTTGCGACTATCGCGTGGCCAGCAGTGGCGCCATGCTGGGCGCGCCGGAGTTGCGCAACGGCATGAACATGAGCTGGCAGAGCATCCCCCGGTTGGTCGCCCTGATCGGCCAGGCCAGGACCCGGAAGCTGCTGATGCTGGGGGATCCCGTGGATGCGCAGACGGCGGAGCGCTGGGGCCTGGTCGATGAGCTGTCCGATCCGGGCGACGCGCAGGAGAAGGCCTTGCTGCTGGCTCGCCGCCTGGCGAGCATGCCGCCGGTTCCCATGCGCATGACCAAACAGGCGATCAACGTCGCGGCCAACGCACTGGGCCATGCAGTCAGCTACATGGATCTGGAGCAGTACGTCGCTTGCCAGTCCACGGACGAGCATCAACAGGCGCTGGACGCGTTTTTTCAGCGCCGCTGACCGTACGGCGCATTCCATCATCCATCGATTGAAAGAGGCGAGTGTGTTGTATCAATCCTCCGCCGGGGCCTTGTTGTGCCTAGAGCTTGCCCGGCAAGCCCAGGTCTGCGCCGACCGGCCATTTTTGACGCAGGGCGACAGGGCGTTGAGTTACAGCCAGGCTCACCGCGTCGTGGAAAGTCTGGCCGCCCGCCTCCATCGGCATGGGGTGGCGCCCGGCATGCGGTGCATTCTCTGGATGGAGAACGGCCTGGACTACGCCTTGATCTGGCTGGCCCTGGGGCGGATCGGAGCGGTCTCCGTACCGTTGAATCAAGCCTATCGGGGCGCGTTGCTGGCCCATCAGGTGAATGACGTCCAGGCAGGCGCCGTGGTGACCGATGCCGCGCTGTGGGGACGCCTGGCGGAACAGTCGGATCATTTCCAGACGGCATTTCCCCTGTTGTTTCACGGCGGGCGCGGGGATGCCGACAGCCTGCCGCCCGATGCCATCGAGCTATGGCCGGACGAGGTCGATGCGCCGTGCGAATTGCCCTATCCGGATGCGAGCGCCACGCTCTCGATCTTTTACACTTCGGGGACGACCGGCCCTTCGAAAGGCGTGCTCTATACCCACGCCCAGGCTGCGAACACGGCGGCCAGCGTGGCGACGCACTTGGCAACCGGCGATGTGTTCTACATGACCAACCCCATGTGCCACGTCGGCTTGCCGCATTGCCTGGGCGCGGTCCTGCAGGCAGGGGCGTCCCTGGTCATACGGCCGAGGTTCTCGGCCAGCGGGTTCTGGCCGGACGTGCGCCGGCACGGTGCGACCGTGACCATGATGCTGGGGTCCGTGGCCAGTTTCCTGAACGCCGCCGCGCCCAGCTCCGACGACCACCGGCATTCCTTGCGCAAGGTGCTGATGGTGCCGGTGCTCAAGGATGCCGCGCATTTTTGCGACCGTTTCGGCGTATCCGTCATGAGCTGGTTCAACATGACCGAGCTCAGCGTGCCGCTGGATACCGGAGGGTTCTCGACCCGTCCGGACGGCGGCTGCGGACGGCCGCGCCTCGGCGTGTCCGCCAGGATCGTCGATCGGTTCGACCGGGAAGTGCCCCGGGGCGTGGCGGGTGAACTGGTGATCCGGGACGAGCGGCCCTGGACGGTCAGCCCAGGTTATTTCAATCTTCCCGAAGCCACGCTTTCGGCCTGGCGGAATCTCTGGTTTCATACCGGGGATTCCTGCATCCAGGACGATTCCGGCGCGTTTTTCTTCGTCGACCGGCTCAAGGACTGCATCCGTCGGCGGGGCGAAAACGTGTCCTCGTACGAAGTCGAGTCCCAGATACTGACTCACCCCGCCGTGCAGGAGGTGGCCGTGATCGGCGTTCCATCGGCCGAGGGCGAGCAGGAGGTCCAGGCGATTGTTGCCCTGCGCGATGGCGGTCGCCTGGACCTCCCTGAACTGCTGGATTATCTGTTCGAGAGACTGCCGCCGTTCGCATTGCCCCGCTATGTGGATTTCGTCGCGGGCCCCTTGCCCAAGACCGAGACGGGAAAAGTGCGCAAAAACGCTCTGCGCGAGCAGTACCCCCAGGGGCGTGGCGATCGGGATGCCATGGGATACCGCTTGAGGAAGTCGTCGTGACGAATACACTACCGTTTTCCGCCGGCGCTCTGGGGGCTGAATTGGCGCCGCTGCCGATGAGGGTGACGGCCCGGAACCTGATGAGCTACGCCGCCGTCATGGGCGCCCATGATGCCTGCTATCTGGATGATTCCCGGTCGGAAGGCATCGTGGGCCTGCCGACGTTCACGGTCGTGCCCGAATGGCGGGTGATGAACGGCGCGGCCTATCGCGCGGTCCTGGCCGCGGATGACGAACGCATGTGGCGCTGCATCCACGTCCAGCAGGATTCGCGTTTCCTGCGGCCCATCCGGCCTGGGCAGACAGTGGTCGTCCGGGGGAAGATCTGCGCCTTGCGCCAGACAAGAATCGGCGTCTACGTGGCGGTCAGGCTGGACACGGTGCTGGAGGATACGGGAGACCTGGCGACGCAGAGCTGGTTTTGCGGCATCTTTCTGGGGGATAGGCTGCAAGGCGACGGCGGTGCGATCGCCGAGCCCCCGGCATTGCCGGCCGCCAGGGACATCGCTGCCTGGGAATCGGCCCCCGAACCCGTCCTTGTCGTATCGCGGGCGCTACCGCATCTGTATACCGAAGCCGCGGCAATCTGGAATCCCATCCATACCGAGCGTGTCGCCGCCCGCGCGGCGGGCTTGAAGGACACTCTGCTGCACGGCACGTGCACGTGGGGCAGCGCAGGCCTGGCCTTGATCCGCCGGCTGGCGCAGGGTGACCCCGGGCGCTTGGCGCGCCTGGGCGCCCGCATGGTGGGCAAGGCCTGTGTCGGGGAAACCCTGTTTCTCAGGTATTGCGTTCGGGACGAGCCGCCGGACACCCCGGTCCGATCCGTGGCGTTCCAGGTGCTGGATAGCGCCGGCGGACTGATCCTGGATGACGGCATCGCGGAAGTCCTTCACGCATAGCCCGCCACGATTTCGTAGGACCGCAGCCGCGCTGCGTGGTCGTGCATATTGCAGGTGATCATCAGTTCGTCGGCCCCCGTGCGGGCGATGAAGGACCGGGTCTGGGCTTCGACGGATCCGGGTGATCCGATCGCCGCGCAGGACAGGATGTGATCCAGCAATTCCCGGGCGGCGGGCGGCAGGCTGTCCAGATAGCCGTCCACCGGCCGGGGCAGGCGGCCGGGCCGCCCGGTGCGCAGGTTGACGAAGGACTGTTGCCAGGAGCTGGCCAGGAAACGCGCCTCTTCGTCCGTGTCGGCGGCGAAGACATTGAATCCCAGCATGACGTAGGGCTTGTCCAGATGCTCGGACGGCTGGAAGTGCTGCCGGTAGACGCGGATGGCGTCCATCATCTGGGCCGGCGCGAAATGCGAGGCGAAGGCATAGGGCAGCCCCAGCGCCGCCGCCAGTTGGGCGCCGAACAGGCTGGACCCCAGGATCCAGATCGGGACTCCGTGGCCCTCGCCGGGGACGGCGCGCACCGGGTTCTCGCCCCGGAAATACCCCATCAGTTCCACGACGTCGCGGGGAAACGCGTCGGGATCGGTCTGCAGCGTGCGGCGCAGCGCCCGCGCAGTCGTCTGGTCCGACCCCGGCGCCCGTCCCAGGCCCAGGTCGATGCGGCCCGGGTGCAGGGCCTCCAGCGTGCCGAATTGTTCGGCGATGACCAGGGGCGAATGATTGGGCAGCATGATGCCGCCCGCGCCGACGCGGATCCGCGTGGTGGCGGCTGCCACATGGTTGATCAGGATGGCGGTGGCGGCGCTGGCGATGCCCGTCATGCCGTGGTGTTCGGCCATCCAGTAGCGGTGGTAGCCCCAGGCGTCCGCATGGCGCGCAAGGTCGGCGGTGTGGGCGAACGATTCGGCGGCGTTGCCGCCTTCCGTGATGGGCGCCAGGTCCAGGACGGATAAGGGGATGGTGAGGCTCATGGCTGGCGTTCCGGTACGTTGATGATGGTTTGCTGCATCAGGGCGATCGGTGTCTTTCGCCCGGCGTTCAAAGCAAAGACGTCCACCTGCACGATGGTCAGGGTGCGGCCCTTGCGGATGACCTGGCCGACGGCTTCCAGGGATTCGCCCTGGGCGGGGGCCAGCAGGTTGATCTTGAATTCCACGGACAGCACCGTGTGGCCGTCCGGGGCCTGGGTCATGGCGGCGAAACTGCCTGCGGCGTCCGCGATGGCGCTGGTCGCCCCGGCGTGGAACAGGCCCAGGTGCTGGGTCAGGGCGGGAGAGAAGGGCAGGTGCACATGTGCGCGGCCGCTGCTGACGTCGCCCAGTTTGGCCCCCAGGTGTTGCATCAGGCCCGAGCGATCAAGAAGGGCCTGAATGCGGTCGCGCAAGGCTGCCGTATCCCGGGAAGGTGGAGATGATGCCATCGAGAGGTCCTGTATAGTCGTATGTCTGAAAAGCAATGGGCGGAAAGAAGCCGCCGCGCCCAACCAGTGTCAAACGATAAGCCATTTTCACCGACCGCCCAAGACGCGCCCGCTGGCGGGACCCGACGCCCTGCGGCGCAGGGCGGGGATGCGTCTTCCGCCGAGGGCTCGGGCCCGCCGATACGGGGCGGTGGTCTGTGGCTGGCGGTGGGATTGGGCGTGGCATCCATGATCAGCGTCCAGACCGGGGTGTCGCTGGCGGTGCCCGTGATCGCGGACTACGGGCCGCTGAGCACGTCCGCCCTGCGGATTTGCTGGGCGGCGGTGGTCCTGTTCATTTTCGTGCGTCCGCCCTTGCATCGCTTCAGCGCTGCACAGTGGCGCGCGACGTTGATCCTGGGGGCCGGCATGGCCGTGATGTCCCTGGCATTTTTTGTCGCCTTGGAGCGCCTGCCCCAGCATTTGACCGTGGCGCTGGAATTCTGCGGGCCGCTGGCCGTGGCCGCCTTGGGCGTGCGCGGCTGGCGGGCGCTGGCCTGGCCCCTGCTGGCCGCCCTCGGCATCCTGCTGCTGGCCTGGGGCGACGCGCACGACGGCCCTGGCGCAGATCCGGTCGGCATCGCCTTCGCCTTGCTGGCGGCCGGCGGCTGGGCGGTCTACATCGTCATGATGAAACGCGTCGGCCGAAGCCTGCCGGGCTTGCAGGGCCTGTCGGCCTCGCTGCTGGCGGCGGCCGTGCTGTCGCTGCCCTTTGCTATGGTGGAATCCGGCACGGCCCTGTTCCCCTGGCGTCAGTTGGGGTTGACGGCGGGCTTGGCGGTGCTGGTGCCGCTGGTGCCCTACATCCTGGAAATGCAATCGTTACGCCGCCTGCCGGCGGCCGCCTTTGGCGTGCTGATGAGCCTGGAGCCCGCCATCGGCGCCCTGTCGGGCTGGCTGATCCTGGGCCAGGGCATGGATGGCGGGCAGATTCTGGGCGTGGGGCTGGTGGTGGCCGCCACCATCGGCGTGGTGCGGGCGGGGCGTTAGGGGATCAGCATTCCACCACGTTGACCGCCAGGCCCCCGCGCGACGTTTCCTTGTATTTGGATTTCATGTCGGCGCCGGTCTGGCGCATGGTTTCGATCACCATGTCCAGCGTCACGTGGTGCTTGCCGTTGCCGTGCAGCGCCAGGCGGGACGCATTGATGGCCTTGTTGCCGCCCATGGCGTTGCGCTCGATGCAAGGGATCTGCACCAGTCCGCCCACCGGGTCGCAGGTCAGCCCCAGATTGTGTTCCATGCCGATTTCGGCGGCGTTTTCGATTTGCGCCACCGTGCCGCCCATCACGGCCGTCAGGCCGGCCGCCGCCATGGAACAGGCCACGCCGACCTCGCCCTGGCAGCCGACCTCCGCCCCGGAAATCGAGGCGTTTTCCTTGTACAGGAAGCCGATGGCGGCCGCCGTCAGCAGGAAATCCACCACGCCGTCTTCGGACCACCCCGGGATGAAGGTGCGGTAGTAGCGCAGCACCGCCGGCAGCAGCCCGGAGGCCCCGTTGGTCGGTGCCGTCACTACCCGGCCGCTGGCGGCGTTTTCCTCGTTCACGGCCATGGCATACAGGTTGACCCAGTCCATGGCGAACATCACGTCGTCCGGGCTGGCGGGGCAGGGGGTCCGGGATTCGCCCGATTTGGCCTTCAGTTCGCGATACAGGGCCGGCGCCCGGCGGCGGACCTTCAGCCCGCCGGGCAGAATCTCGTCGGCGAAGTCGCCCTGCAGGCCGCAGCCCCGGTCGATGGCGTCGTCCATGACCCGGGCGATGCGCAGCACCCCGGCGCGAACCTCGTCCGCCGGGCGCAGCGTGGTTTCGTTGGCCATCATCAACTGGGGGATGGTGAGCCCATGGCGGGCGCACTGGTCCATGAGTTCGGCCGCATTGGCGAAGGGGTAGGGCATGGGCTCGTGCTCGGGCACGGTTTCATCCGTTTCGATGCTGTCCAGCGCCCGGATGAAGCCCCCGCCGATGGACACGTAGCGTTCGTCGAGCACGGTGCGGCCCTGGGCGTTCAGGGCGATGAAGCGCATGCCATTGGGGTGCTCCGGCAGGGGCTGCACCCGACCGGAAAACACGGTCTTGGGGTCGAAGGCGATGGTGTGATGGTTCCACAGGGCCAGGCGGTGATCACGGGCCACGGCGCCGACCAGTTCGCCGATGGCGGCCGGGTCGACTGTGTCCGGGGCCTCGCCCATCAGCCCCAGCATGATGCCCATGTCGGTGCGGTGGCCCGCGCCGGTTTCCGCCAGGGATCCGTACAGATGGATGGACAGGCTGGACACCTGATCCAGCAGTCCGCGCGCATCCAGGTTGCGGGCGAAATTGCGGGCGGCACGCATGGGGCCCACCGTGTGGGAACTGGACGGACCGATGCCGATCTTGAAGATGTCGAAAACGGATAAAGCCATGCTTGTCTCTTGTGCAATAGGTGCGGGGAATCCGCGCGCTGCCGGGCGGCGGCGGGCATTCCCTGCTTGCCTTTGATTCTAGTGATTTGGCAAAATATGGATTGAATGAAAACGACATTCATCATGTATTTATTGCTCTATGTCTCTGTCTGCGGATTTGTAGCGCTTTGATGCGCTTTTATCTGGGTTCTTATTTTTGGTATATAAGCGACTTGAAAGCTCTATAAATGAATAAAAGCGACATTACAGGGACTGAAGATATCTCCGTGCGCCTGGGCTTCGTCCTGCTGCCCCAGTTCGCGCTGGGCGCGTTCGCCGCATTTGCCGACCTGCTGGGCCTGCTGGACGCCCAGACCGACACGCCCGGCCCGTGTTCCTGGGAAGTCGTGGCCGACACCCTGATCCCCGTGCGCTGCGCCAGCGGTGTGCAGGTCGTCCCCTCCGACCTGCTGGGGGATCCCCTGCGCTTCGATTACATCGTGGTCGTGGGAGGTCCCCAGCAGCCGCAGGACAGTCCCGGCCCGGCCCTGCTGGCCTGGCTGCGGCAGGCCGCCCGGGGTGGGCGCCGTCTGGTGGGTCTGTGCAACGGCGTTTTCGCCCTGGCCCAGGCCGGTGTGTTGGTCGGCCACCGCCTGGCTGTCAGCAGCAGCCTGTATCGCGAATTCACGGAACGCCACCCGGCCTTCGGGCCGGACGCGCTGGTCACCGACCAGCCCGCCGCCTTCGACCGGCGGCGCATCAGTTGCGTGGGCGGCCCTGCGGTCACCGACGTCGCCGTGCGCATCCTGAGCCGCTACCTGCCCCAGGCCGACATCCAGCGCGCCCTGCGCCTGCTGCAGATCCAGGCCGGCGAGCCTCACCGCCAGGTGCAGCCCCCGCCGCCTGACGTGCCGACGGACAGCCCCCCCGCCGTGCGCCGCGCCGTCCTGCTGATCCAGCAGTACGCCGGCCAGGCCCTGGGCCTGGACGACCTGGCCAGCCGCCTGGGCCTGTCCCCGCGTCAGTTGCAGCGCCTGTTCCGCCAGCACCTGGGCACCACCCCCCAGGCCTACGCCCGTGTCGTGCGCCTGCGCCTGGCCGCCTGGATGCTGCGCCAGACGGACAAGAGCATCGCCGCCGTGGCATCCGACTGCGGCTTCGCCGACGCCGCGCACATGGGGCGCAGTTTCCGGGCGGAATACGGTTTGTCGCCTGGGGTTTGGCGGCGCCAGGCAGGTTCGTCTGAAAACACCGTATAATGGCGGTCCATTTCCGGAGTGACGATCTGTCACCCCGACCCTGCCCGGGTGGTGAAATTGGTAGACGCAGGGGACTCAAAATCCCCCGCCGCAAGGCGTGCCGGTTCGATTCCGGCCCCGGGCACCATCTAAAATCAACAACTTATGAACTTTCCGCTCACATGTGGAATTCGAGCGTAAGCGTGCGTGCCCGTTAACGGTCCAGAGCTTTCTTAAAACACTGCTGGCTGCGTGCCGGGTAAGGGGCTATGGCATAAGACAATTCCATTGTGCGGCATGAAGGCGGACTTGCCACCGCATGATGTGGCAACGCGTCTCGATAAGCTTATTAATTTGGACATATTGCAATAATAAAGCGATGATTCGGGAAATTGGTTCCCGTTTTGGGGAGCGTATTTGACCAGGAGGAAGCCCCCAAATGGAACCCAATCGTCTCGGCGACATTACAGCCTTTGTCGCGGCCGTTAGAACCGGCAGCTTTACGGCCGCCGCATCCTCGCTTGGGCTGACCCGCTCCGCGGTGGGCAAAAGCGTGGCGCGGCTGGAAGCCCGGCTGCAATCGCGTCTGCTGCATCGGACCACGCGAAAGCTGAGCCTGACGGATGAAGGCCGAGCGGTTTTTGAACGCTGGCGACAGATATTGGAAGATCTTGAAGAGGTCGAGGCCACTATGGCGGCGCGCCGGGGCCAGCCTAGCGGCACCCTGCGGCTGACTGCACCGCTTTCTTTTGGCCAGCGCCATATCCTGCCGGTGCTGGGCCATTATTTGAAGCAGTGGCCCGATCTGCGGGCCGACGTTCGCTTCACCGATCGGTTCATCGACCTGGTGGAAGAGGGGTTCGACATTGCGGTGCGTATCGGTGAGTCCCGAGAGGATGCTCAGTTGCTGACCCGCACGGTGGCTGAGCAGCAGTTTGTCACGTGTGCCTCGCCGGACTACTTGGCACGCAAGGGAGTGCCCCAGCGGCCGCAAGATCTTGCAGTCCATGGCACCATTTCGTTTCTGGGCGGAGAGCAGCCTAGCCCTTGGCGCTATCAGACCCCGGAGGGCCTTTACTTGTGCGAAACGCCGGGGCGGTTGAACATCGATAGTTCCGAAGCCATGCGGGAAGCCGCCCTGGCCGGCTTCGGACTGATACATCTGCCGACTTACATTACCGGCAATGACTTGCGTGCCGGCGCCTTGGTCGAGGTGTTGAAACCTTATCGCGCGCCGCCCGACCCGATTCGCGTGGTCTACCCCAGCAAGCGACACCTTTCGCCGCGTATCCGCGCCTTCATCGATCTGTTGGTAGAAAGCTGGCGGGAAGGCGTGCCTTGGGAGAGCTAGCTTAGGCCATTAGGGATTTTAATTCCCTATTGATGGTCTCTAGAAGGTGTTTATCAATGGCCTGGATTCAATCACACTGTCATCAAGGTGAATTGAATTGGAGTCATTGCCATGTCCGCTCTTGCGCAGCCTATCGAAAAGGAGTCATCCTCTTTAGTCGTACGCCCTCATCCCAAGCTTGAGCGCCATCCGGGCTTTCAGCGCCTGTTCCGGCCCGGCGCGCTGACCGTCGGCCTGATCCTTCCGTTGGAAACACATCCTTCCCGGCCCGCGCCGACCATGCGCGACCACGTTGCCATGGCGCAACGCGCTGATGAGTTGGGCTTTGGTGCGCTGTGGATGCGCGACGTGCCCTTCTATGACCCGGAATATGGCGATACCGCCCATATCTTCGAATCCATGGTCTACATCGGCTACCTGGCCGCCGCGACGCGCCGGATCGTCCTGGGCACTACGGGCATCGTGCTGCCGACCCATGAACCCATGTACTTGGCCAAGCAGGCCACATCGCTGGATCAGCTCAGTGGCGGTCGCCTGGTGCTGGGCTTGTCGTCGGGAGACCGTCATAGCGATTACCCAATGCTGGGCATCGACTTCGATACCCGGGGCGAACGCTACCGCGACGCTTGGTCGGTGTTTCGCACGCTGACCGAAGAAAGCTTTCCCAATTTCCGCTCGGCGCGTTTTGGCGGTTCGCGCGGCACGCTGGATCTGGTGCCCAAGCCGCCATTTGGCCGCATACCGTCCATGGCGGTGGGCCGCTCCCAGCAGAGCACGGAGTGGCTGGCGAACAACCTGGACGGGCTGCTGGTCTTCGCGCCGGGTCCCGACAGCCTGGTAAATGTATTTGACGATTGGCAGATGCACGTGCGAGCCGCCGCCGGTGAAGAGGCCTTCAAGCCACTCAGCCTGGGCGGCTACCTGGACCTGAGCAGCAACCCGAACGAGCCGTTCCGGCGCATTCCGGGGGGCTTTCGTGCGGGCCGCAATGGGTTGGTAGCTTATCTGGAACGGGCCCGGGACGCTGGCCTATCGCATGCCGCCTTGAACCCTAAGGTCAGCCGCCAGCCCTACGCCGAGATCCTCGACGAATTGGCCGAGTACGTGTTGCCGCATTTCCCCTCCCATGAGTGAGCCAGGAGCTACTGACATGTCCGCCTTGTTTGAACCCTATGATCTGGCCGGCCTGAAACTGCCCAACCGCTTGGTGATGGCGCCGATGACACGCGCACGGGTGCCGGACACCGTTCCGCCGGCGCAGATGGCGCTGTACTACGCTCAACGTGCCGGCGCGGGACTGATCATCACCGAAAGCGCCCAGGTGTCGCCACAGGGCTGCGGCTATCTGTGCACCCCGGGTATCCACAGCGAGGCACAGATTGCCGGCTGGCGGCGCACAACGGACGCCGTGCATCGTGCTGAAGGACGCATCTTTGCGCAGCTCAGCCACGTCGGGCGCGTGTCCCACACGTCGGTGCAAGAAAATGGCGCGGCCCCCGTGGCTCCCGTCGCCGTGGCCGCTGCCCAGACGTCGGTACAGGCCTTCAATGCCAAAGGAGAACCGTCGCAGGTGCCTGCAAGCCAGCCGATAGCGCTGGATCTGGCCGGCATTCGAGGCGTGATCGACGACTTCCGCCGCGCCGCGCGCAATGCCATGACCGCTGGCTTTGATGGCGTGGAAATCCACGCGGGCAACGGCTATCTGTTCGAGCAGTTCATTAACGGCGGCCTCAATACCCGGGAGGACCACTACGGCGGCACGCCCATTGCCAACCGTTTGCGTCTGTTGCTGGAAACCGTCGACGCCATTTCTGCCGAGATCGGCAGTACCCGTGTCGGTGTGCGCGTTTCGCCTTTCGCCCGGCTGGCGGATCTGCATGCCTTCGAGGGCGAAGAAGCCACCTGGTTGGCTCTGGCTGGCGCGCTGTCGCAGCGCAATCTGGCTTATGTTCATGCCAGCCACTTGGGAACGTCTGCATTTCAAGCGTTGTTTCGGTCTGCCTATTGCGGGACCTTGTTGCTGGCTGGCGGTTTCACGCCAGAGACCGCTGCACAGGCGCTGGCCGACAGGGACACTGACCTGGTGGCTTTCGGCAAGCCCTTCATCGCCAATCCGGACCTGGTCGAGCGTTTGCGCAACGACTGGCCGCTGGCGGAAGCGGGGCGGGAAGCCTTTTACGGCGGGGGGGCGGAAGGCTATACCGATTACCCGAGCTATACCCCGGAAGCATGGGCTGTGCCGGCTTGATCAAGAGCGATGAATGGAATCCTTGAACGCCCCCGGATAACGGAAGTTCGCAGCGTTTCGACACTACACACTATTATTCATGGAGTCAGTTATGACAGCACTATCCGTACTGGATCTGGTCATGGTCGGCGAAGGCAAGACCTTCGCCGATGCCATCGACGAATCGCGCCAACTGGCGCGGCATGTAGAACAGCACGGTTTTGGCCGCTACTGGATTGCCGAGCATCACGACATGCCTGGCATCGGTTCGGCCGCCACTTCGCTCATCATCAACGAAATCGCTTCGGCCACTTCCAATATACGTGTTGGCGCCGGCGGCATCATGCTGCCCAACCATTCGCCGCTCGTGGTGGCAGAACAGTTTGGTACGCTTGCCACTCTGTACCCGAACCGCATCGATCTGGGCATGGGCCGCGCGCCCGGTACGGGCGGCCCGACCATTCAGGCCTTGCGCCGGGGCGCCCCTGAACGGGACTTCCCCCAGGATGTCATCGAAGTCATGGATTACCTTGCCGACAATGGGCGCAGGCCGGTACGCGGTGTTCCTGGCTCTCATGACGTCCCGGTATGGATTCTGGGCTCCAGCCTCTTCGGGGCTGAGTTGGCCGCTGTGCTCGGTCTGCCGTATTCCTTCGCCTCGCACTTCGCACCGCGCTTTCTGCATCAGGCCATTGCCCACTACCGCAAGAACTTTCGGCCGTCGGAACATCTGGCCCGGCCTTACGTGATGATCGGCGTCAATGTGTTCGCAGCCGACACCAACGAGGAGGCCGACTTTCTTGCCAGCTCGCATCGTCAATGGATGACGGATCTGCATGTGGGGCGCATGGGCTTGCTGCCCAAGCCGCGCGAAGGCTATGTGGAAAGTTTGCCCCCCCATGAACGGGATGTGCTGAATCAGGTCATGGCCTGCACGGTGACGGGCGATCGGGATACGGTCGGTGAGGGGCTATCCCGCCTCGTGGCGCAGACCGGCGCCGACGAGCTGATGATCGACTGTCGTATCTATGAGCCCGAAGCGCGGATGCGCTCTCATGAGTATGCGGCCCAGGCGATGGGCGAGACACTGGCGCAACCGGCTTTGGCTTGATTTTTCCGCCTTATGGAATCGTTGAGATGCTTTGCATGAGCAGCGGATCACGCAGGCGTGTGGCTTGCATTTGAACAGTGAAAGATAGTCCATAACCATAGGAGTAAACATTCATGGCTGACACTAATCGGGTAGTGATCATAGGAGGGCATGGCAAGGTAGCCTTGCTCGCGGCGGGCAAGCTACAAGCTGCAGGCTACGCGGTCGATTCGATCATTCGCAATCCAGACCATCGTGAAGATGTACGAAACGCAGGCGGCAATCCTGTTGTGCTCGACATTGAATCGGCCCGCGTCGATGAACTTGCATCGGCATTCTCCGGCGCCCGAGCTATCGTTTTCTCGGCAGGAGCGGGTGGCGGCAATCCGGCGCGCACCCATGCTGTCGACTACGAGGCCGCGACGCGCGCCATGGCGGCTGCCGGTCAGGCGGAAGTCAAGCGCTTCGTCATGGTTTCCTATGCGGGAGCCGACGTAGATATCCATCGGCTCGACCCCCAGAATTCTTTCTACTCTTATGCCAAGGCCAAGCATGACGCGGATGCCAAGCTGCGCGAAAGCACGCTTGACTACACCATTCTCGGCCCCGGCTTGCTGACGACCGCACCAGCCACGGGGAAAATTATGAGAACCGAAAATGTTGGAAAAGACTGGCCGGATGACAGGCGTGTTACCTCGCGCGAGAACGTGGCTGAAGTCATCTCGCATGTCATCAAGACCAACTCGGCTGTACGTCAGACCGTGAATTTCTATGATGGGGATCTTCCGATTGCTGCAGTCGTGAAATAGTGCATGGCGCTTTGAGAGGCCTTGCGAGTTTCGCTGCCGCCCGCAGCGAGGCACGAAATGCTTCCCGGTAATTGGCGAGCAGCCAAAAGCCGGGTTTTTTTACAGAAGTAGCGCCACCGATTGGGCTATGGTGGTGAAACAAGTTGATCGCCTGCGGGCAACCCCCTCCTCATGCCCACGTCCTCCAATCGGTTCATACATCCTGACGGATCGTTTGTGTTGCAACCCGGCGGCATATCGGTTTTCACGGCCGCTCTTGGATAAACTATAGTAGTTGCCGTCTATTGGTAGGAGTGTCGCATGGTCCCCCGTATCAAGATCGATTTCGTCTCCGACGTGTCTTGTCCCTGGTGCGCGGTGGGGTTGGGCTCGCTGGAGCAGGCGTTGTCCAGGATCGATGGCGCAATCGAGGTGGAACTTCATTTCCAACCCTTTGAGCTGAACCCGGACATGCCACCCGAAGGGCAGGATACCGTCGAGCGCCTCTCGCGCAAGTACGGCATGACGCCGGAGCAGGTCCGCCAAAATGGCGAACTCATCACGGCGCGGGGCCGCGAGGTCGGCTTCACCTTCAATATGGACAAGCGCACGCACACCTACAACACCTTCGATGCGCACCGACTGCTGCACTGGGCTGGTCTTGAAGGCCATCAATTGGCCTTGAAGCATGCGCTTTTGAAGGCGTATTTCACGGATGGCGAGAACCCCAGCGATCACGAGACCCTGATCAGGCTGTGCCGAGAGTCGGGGTTGAACCAGGACCGCGCGCGCGAGATTCTGGACTCCGACGAGTACTCGGCGGAAGTACGAGCGCGCGAACGCTTTTACACCCAGCAGGGTATCAATTCCGTCCCTTCCATCATCCTGAATGACCGGCATCTGATCCAGGGTGGCCAGGCTCCCGAGACTTTCGAGCAGGCGTTGCGGCAGGTTGCGGATGCCCGGTGAATCGGCCCAAAGCCAGCGATTCGCGCCACTTGCGCAAGCAATCCGGAACAGGATTGCCGCGTCGGAGCCAACCTGAAGGAAGCCGGGGCGAGAGACGACGAAATCGATGATATCGACGAAGTTGCCGCCCGACTTACGATCTCAGCTTTCAAGTCTGCCAAGCGATAAGAGCGGTATTTCTGCTTTGCTGTACCGCTATTTTTGTTCTGGTGGTTGGGGACATCAGCAGAGCCTCTGTTGAACGTGTTTTTCGCAAACAAAGGCTGATGAATGCTGGTGTCCCCCATGAATGAGGTAGGGCCTGGTCAATGGCCCTGCCCGGCGACAAGATGCCTACTTGTCGGAGCTTTGCTCTTTCTTGTCTTGTTTATTCTCGCCGGATTCGGATTCCTGGTCGGATATCTTTGGGGCTTTCCAGTTAAGCGGTGGCGCGACGATGTCTTTCCAGGCGACACGTTTAGGTGTTGACATGGTTTTCTCCCAAAGCAATGTGGCAGCACACTGTGCGCCGCCACTATCACTGTATAAAATACCAGCATTATTGAATTATGTCAAATCAGAATGGCAGTGTGGCTCCCAGGGTGATGGCGGCTATTTCAGACCGGGGCTCGCATTGATCTGTAGTTCCTTGGCACGATAGCCCTCGCTTTGAGTATCCGGCGCGCGTTTCACGGTCTTGCGTGGATCGATCAGCAGCGCCGTCAGTGCACCCACCCCGAGCAGGCCAGCGGAAATCAGGAACGGCAAGTGGTAGCTGCCCGTGCTCTGGATCAAGAAGCCAAATGCGACGGGGGAGATCATTCCAGCCACACCAAAGCCCGTGTTCATCATGCCAGCTGCTGTACCCGCGTAATCACCGGCAATATCGATGGGCAGGCTCCACAACACTGCATTTGTCAGCTCCAGGCAGAAGAATGACAGCGACAGAAGCAGTACAGCCATGAGCGGATCTTCCATGGAAACCATGGGTACCATGCACAATAGCGCGCCTACCAGCCCGAAGGTCAGGACCGACACGCGGGCGAAGCGGATGTTCCCGGTCTTCTTCAGCAAGGTGTCGGACACGATGCCGCCCAATGTGTCGCCCACCACGCCGGCCATCAAGGGCAAGGCCGTGAACAGCGCCATGGCCTTCAGGTCGAAGCCGCGCTCGTCCTTCAAGTAGGACGGCAACCATGTCAGGTAGACCCACAGCGACCAGCCATAGCAGAAGTCGACGAACGTCACCTTCCACATGCCCCTGATCAGTCGTCCCCATGGTGTCGGACCTTTCTCTTTCTTAGGTTGTTCCACCCTGCCGGCGTTGATTTCCGCCAGTTCAGCCGGGGTGACCCGTGGATGCTCAGCCGGGGTGTCGCGGAATACGAAGAGAAACAGCACGGTCCAGGCCAGGCTGACGGCGCCCAGCACGATAAAGGACTCACGCCAGCCGGCCAGGGCGATGATCAGGACGACCAAAGGTGGAGTGATCGCGCCGCCAAGGCGAGAGAACGAGTGGGTGATTCCCTGGGCAAAACCGCGCTGCGTAATGGGCATCCAGTAGGTGAAGGCGCGCGTTGCGGTCGGAAACGCCCCGCCTTCGCCGATCCCCAGCGCGAACCTCATGACCAACAGGGCGATCACACTGCCCACGAAGCCGGTCAACAGGGTTGCTGCGCCCCAGATCAGGGACAGGACGATGAGTACCTTGCGCGGGCCGAAGCGGTCGGCCAGCCAGCCGCCGAAGATCTGCATGGCGGCGTAAGGGTAGGCAAATGCCGAGAACACGAGTCCGAGCTCCAGGTTGCTCAGGCCCATTTCGTCCCGGATCAGGGGTGCTGCCACGGAAATGTTGACGCGGTCGATATACGCAATGAAATACAGCAGGCACATCACCATCAATATCAGATGATGGGTTTTTACTCGACGTTGCATGTTTGTCTCCCCGGTCGGCGCGAGCGATCCAAGGTCATTTGCGCCGGCTTGATTAGATTGTGTCGGGTATGCGGATTCTGTGCGGCTTTACTGCAGCTTCTTGTGATCTGTTCAAAGGTCTCCCGCCGCGCATTTCCGATGCTGGCGTAGTTGTGGGAAAGGAGGGCCGGACTTGGTCACGCACCAAGTTCCAGCAGTTTGAGGCGCTGTACTTTGCCCGATGGGCCGCGGGGCAGCTCGTCGACTACAACATATTTGCTGGGTGTCTTGTATTTACCCAATTCGCTCAGGCAGTGGCGGCGCAAGGCATCGCCGTCAAAAGCCGCCTTGTCGCGCAGCACCAGATACACGGCTATATCCTGGCCATAGTCGGGGTGCGGCACACCCACCGCGGCCGCCTCCAGGATGTTGGGATGCTTGATGACCGCCTCGTCGATCTCGCGTGGTGCAATATTTTCACCCCCCTTGATGATCAGTTCCTTGGCCCGGCCGGTAACGTAGAAGTAGCCTTGCTCGTCCTGATAACCAATGTCGCCGGTCTTGAGCCAGCCATCATCCGTGAAGGTTTCGCGTGTGCGCTCCGGATCTTTGTAGTATCCCAGCATGACGTTGCGGCCGTGGAGGATGATTTCGCCTTTTCCCTGCGGTGCGGCTTGCTTGCCATCGGCAGTGATCACCATGGCGCGCATGCCAGACGGTGTGCCGATGCTGCCGATGCGTCGTTCCTCAGGTTCTATGGGGTTGCTGAATGCGGGTGCGGCCGTTTCCGTCAAGCCCATGGTCTCGATGATGCCGATGCCGAACCGGTTTTCGAAGGCGCGATGATGTTCCGGCGCCAATGCTGACGATGCTGACCGACAGAACCGCAGGCGGGACAGGTCCGGCATCGCGCGGTCATTGCCGTCATTGAGCAGGTAGGAAATGATGGTAGGCACCACGTTGATCCAGGTGCACTGGAAACGGCTGGCATCCGTCCAGAAGGATGCGGCCGAGAATCGCGGCGTCATCACCACTGACCCTTCGTGCACCAGCGGTGCGATCAGCGTCACCACTAAGCCGTTGATGTGGTAGAGCGGCAGCGAGCCCAGCACCCGATCATTCCGGGTCAGGCGGTGAGCCTCGCTGATGCAGCGGCCGTTGTAGATCAGGCTGTCGTGGCTGTGCAGCACACCCTTGGGTACACCTGTCGTGCCGGATGTGTACATCAGCAAGGCCGGGTCGTCCGGCGCGGGCTCGGCCATGGTGGCGCCGGCGACCGGGTCTGGCGCGAATAATGGTACGTCGTCGCTCGCCGGGTCGCACTCCACCACCCGGATGTCACGGTCCACCTCGCGCAAGGCGGCCGCCAGCGTGCCGGCTTGCTCCTTGCTCGTGAAGATCAGCCGTGTATCGGAGTGGTCGAGAACATGCTTGAGCTGTGCGTGCTGGCACATCAGGTTGATCGGATTGGCGACCAGGCCGTTGGCCATGATGCCCAGCAACAGGACCGCCGTCAGTTCGCCGTTGGGCATATAGACGGACACCTTGTCGCCCGTATCCAGGCCCAGTGCCTTGAATTGTCGCCCCAGGTGCTGACACTGCTGCCACAGGCGCCCGCAGCTCAACTCGCGGCCGCTGTCGGACGAAATGAGATAGGGGCTGTCCGGCTGGCGAGCAGCCAGAGAGCGCAGCAATTGCGCGAAAGTAAGTTGCTCGCTCATGCGCCATACCTCTCGAAGTATCCGCCCAGCACCTGCTCCACCGTGGGCTTGCGTTCCGGAATCCGGCGCGCTACGCGCGTGATGTTCATGTAGTGGCGGTAGTGCATGTTGCCGGAGAAGTTGTTGCCGCCCCATGTGCCGCAGCCCATGGACAGAGAGAAGGGCAGTCCGTTGTCGAAATTACCGCCCGTGGCAAAGCAATGCGCCTGGTTGACGATGACCCGGGACACCGGCAGCGTCTGGCCCAGCACCTCTGCTTGATTCTTGTCACTTGTGTGCAGGCCGACTGAATGGCCCGCACCCATGTAGGCATACTGACGCCATACCATGTCGCAGGCCTCGTCGAAATTCGATGCGCGGTAGACGGTCAGAACCGGCGAAAGCTTTTCTCCGGAAAAGGGGTGATCGCTGCCGAAGTCGGTCTCTTCGACCAGCAGCACCGTCAGTGCGTCCGACGCGATCCGGTCGCTCAGGTCCAGGCCGGCGATGGTGGCTATTTCAGCGGCTGGCTTGCCTGTCACTGCGCCGCTCAGCTTGCCGGCAGTCCACATGACAGCTTGCAGTCGCTGTTTCTCCGTGGAGGTGAGCAGCACTGCTCCTTGCGCCCGCAGGGCGGCCAGCAAGGCGTCGTACGCTGAAGCAACCACCACCAGACTGTTTTCCGAGGAGCAACTGGTGGCGTTGTCGAAAGTCTTGGAAGCCACGATCTTGGCAGCGGCGTCCATCACGTCGGCAGAACCATCCACGATCGATGCCACGTTGCCTGCGCCCACTCCAAACGCCGGCGTGCCACAGGTATAAGCCATGCGGACATTGGATTTCGATCCGGTGGCGACCACGAGGTCTGCCTGGCGCATGAGCTCGGCCGTCGCGGCCTTGGTGATGGGCGCCGGCAGGCATTGCACCAGATCAGCGGGCAGGCCGCATTTGCGTAGCTGCTCGTGAATGAAGCCGATCAGCATCTGGCATGAGCCCAGCCCCTTGGGGGACGGCGCCACGATGACCGCATTGCCACATTTGAGTGCATTGATGATCTTATTGGCGGGTGTAGCAGCCGGATTGGTGGATGGCGTGACGGCGGCCACCACCCCGACGGGGCGGGCGATCTCGGTAATCCCGGTCGCCTCATCGTGAGTCATGACCCCGGTGGAGATGACCCCTTGCAGGTCGCGCAGCAGGCCCAGGGTCTTGCGATCATTCTTACGGATCTTGTCGGCCACGTTTCCCAGCCCGGTGTCGGCAACCGCTCGTTCGGCCAGCAGGCGATTGCGCTCGGGTTCCATGATGGCCCAGGCGGCGGCAGCGACAGCATCATCCAGAGCTTCCTGCCCCATTCCCGAGAATAGGATCTGGGCGCTGCGCGCCCTTTGTATCAATTGATCGACCTGGTCGTTCCTGGCGATTTCCGTATCCGGACGGATTTCCTGAAGTTCCATCTCCTGCTCCTCCTGGTTGGACGGACTAGCATCCAATCTACGTGAGCGGAGAAATAAAGCGTCCCGATTTTTCATGATTCGGTGACGGGATCATCGGTGCGGATGGAAAGACGCGGTTTTCGGGACTACAGTCAATGAAAACGTGAGGAACTCCGCATGTCATCGACCCAGAGCAATGCTACGGCAGTGCGCGCCTTCCGCATCATAGAAATCCTGTCCCAGGCCCGGGAACCGCTATCGCTGGCACAGATCTCCGATCGCATCGAATTGCCAAAGCAGTCCGTTCATCGGCTGCTCAAGCAGCTCGAGAGCGCGTGGCTGGTGACGCGCAATAGTCCAGGGAAACATTACGAATGTTCGTCACGCGTGCGCCGGATGGCCATCAGTATGCTGATGGTGTCAGGGCCGGCAGCGGCTCGAAGGGCGCTATTGCAACAGCTTGTGGACGCTGTGGATGAAACCTGCAACCTGACCATGTCCAGCGGTGACGGTATCGTATATCTGGACAGAGTGGAAGCCAACTGGCCTTTGCCCACGACGCTGCAGGCGGGCACTCGGGTTCCCTTGCACTGTACTTCCAGCGGCAAGCTGTTGCTCAGTTTCATGCCCAGGCAGCAGCGCGAACGCTTGCTGGAGAAGCTGCCCTTGCGTGTGAGTACGCAACAGACCATCACCAGCCCTGAAGTGCTGCGGGAAGAGCTGGTGCGCATCCGTCGCAACCGGCTCAGCTTCAACAATCAGGAGTACATGCCGGGTATCGTGGGAATGGCAGTGCCGGTCATGCTGGACAGCCGCCGTGCGTGCGCGGCGGTCGCCATCCAATCGTCGATAGAGCGTACGAGCGTGGAAGGCCTGACGGCTCATCTTTCGCAGCTGCGCGATACTGCCGAGAAAATGGCCGCCATTTTTCGCGAAAATCACGCATCGCTCTAGACGGGCAGCCACCCCCCCAGAAATCAATCCCAATCCGGAACAAGACCCTCCGGGTTCGCTAACCGCTCGTTCCGATCCAGCTGGGCGATCGCGGCAAGATCTTCGTCATCCAGGCTCAGGGAAGCCGCCTTGAGATTGCTCTCGAGATTGGCGCGTCTGGTCGACGACGGGATGACGGAGAACCCTTGCAGCAGCGCCCAGGCCAGTGCGACTTGCGCCGATGTCGCGCCGTGCTTGTCGGCAATCTGTCGCAATACCGGGTCCTGTACCGCCTTGCCATAGGCGAGCGTCATGTACGAGGTCAGATGAATGCCGTGTTCGCGAGCGAACGCCACCAATGTTCGGTTCTGCAGGTAGGGGCTGATCTCCACCTGATTGGTCGCGATGTTCTCGCGCCCGATCGCGGCCATGGCTTCACCCAACAGCGCAGTGGTGAAGTTGGAAACGCCGATCTGTCGTGTCAGCCCCTGTGCGCGTGCTTCGAGCAGGGCTTGGAGCGACTCGGCCAACGGGACGGCGCCGCCGGGCGACGGCCAATGGATCAAGGTCAGATCAACGTGGTCCGTCCGCAATTTCTCCAGACTGGCTTCCAGGCTTGGAATCAGCGTGTCGCTCGATAGATTGTCGATCCAGATTTTCGTGGTGAGGAACAATTCATTGCGCGGAACGCCGGATTCCATGATCGCCTGACCGACTGCCGCTTCATTCTCATAGATCTGCGCGGTATCGACAGCGCGATAGCCGACTTCGAGGGCGGTGCGAACCGAATCGACCGCGGTCTGGCCCTGGAGACGGAAGGTGCCGACACCGATAGGGGGGATGGACATGGGAATAACTCCTGTTTGATTAAATGAAAATGCGGCGCGGCGCGGCGTGCACTCGCCGGCCTTCGCGATCGCGTCGGTCCAGCCGGCCGGCCCGGACGGTCATCAACAACGCCAGCACCACGCTGGCCGCGATGATCGGCCCGATCGAGAAGAAGACACCGTGCGCCAGGCTGGTCGGCATGCGTGTCACGATCAGTGATTCGTAGCCTGGTGCTTGCCAGGCCACCAGGTTGCCGATGGTGAACAAGGTCATCAGGCCGAGCAGCAGCGCCTTGCGCGGCGCTTTGCCGGTCAAGGCGGTCAGCATTGGCGCGCCGACGGCCACGCCCAGCGCATAGAGACTGACCAGCAGCCCGGCGGCCGGCAGGCTGACGGATAAGTCGGCGGCGATCGTAGGGAGCAGGTCCGCAATGACGAACTCTGTCGTCCCGATGGCGAACGCACCGATTGTCAGTGCCAATAGAGCGATGGGCATGATTGCAGTCTCGCGTCGAAGATGGAGAAGATGCAATTCTGGGCCAGATCGTTTATTCTAAAAAGTCCATATTCATGAAATTACGTTTGATTTAATATCAATAATGAAGTCAACTCTGGATGAGATGCAGGCTTTGATCGCCGTGGTCGATACGGGGGCGATATCGCGTGCTGCGGAACACCTTGGACTGACAGTGTCAGCGGTCAGTCGCACCTTGAGCCGGCTGGAAGAAAAGCTGGACACAACGCTTCTTCAGCGCACCACGCGGCGTCTGGAATTGACCGAGGAAGGCGCTGTCTTTCTCGAGCGGGCCAGAGAGATCGTCGCCAGCGTGGAGGACGCCGAGGAAAACCTGTCCACGCGTCGCGAACAGCCGGTCGGGCGTCTGCGCGTGGATGCCGCCACGCCCTTCATGTTGCATGGCGTGGTTCCCCTGGTCGCGGGGTATCGGGCGCGCTATCCGCAGGTGAATCTGGAATTGACCAGCAACGACGGCTTGATCGACTTGCTGGAGCAGCGCACGGATGTGGCGATCCGCATCGGCAGGCTGAAAGACTCGACGCTGCACGCCCGGTTCATCGGAAGCTGCCGCCTGCGGGTGCTTGCGGCGCCTGGCTACCTGGAGCGCCATGGGCGCCCGCGCAACATCGCCGACCTGGCTCATCATGTCCTGTTGGGCTTCACACAGCCTGCCGTGCTCAATGAATGGCCTTTGCCGGCGCGGGACGATATGCCGTTGCGCATCACGCCAACCATCGCGGCCTCCAGCGGGGAAACTTTGCGTCAATTGGCGCTGGATGGCGCGGGCATCGTTTGCCTGTCCGACTTCATGACCCATCACGATCGTGCCGCAGGGCGCCTGGTCCCACTGTTTTCCAGCCGCACCCTGGATGTGCGGCAGCCGATCAATGCCGTGTACTACCGCAACACGGCGCTGTCGGCCCGGATCTCCACGTTCGTGAACTACTTGAGCGACCATTGGGATACGGGTGCTGGCGGCAGCCCCCCATCGCGTCCGTGATGGGAAGAAAGACCTGGCGGTCCCCGCGCCCTCAGTGATGCAGGATCTGCTCCAGGAACAATTTCGTGCGCGCGCTCTTGGGCTGCGAGAAGAACTCCGCCGGCGGCGCTTCCTCGATGATCTGCCCCTTGTCCATGAAGATCACCCGGTCCGCCACGGTCTTCGCGAAGCCCATCTCGTGTGTCACGCACAGCATCGTCATGCCGGACTGCGCCAGTTCGATCATGACGTCCAGGACTTCCTTGATCATTTCCGGGTCCAGGGCGGACGTCGGCTCGTCGAACAGCATCACGTCCGGCTTCATGCACAGCGCCCGCGCGATCGCGACGCGCTGCTGCTGCCCGCCCGATAGCTGGGGCGGGAATTTGTTCGCCTGATCGGGAATGCGCACGCGGTTCAGGTATTCCATGGCCGTGGCCTCGGCTTCGCGCCGGGGGGTCTTGCTGACCCACATCGGGGCCAGGCAGCAGTTCTGCAGGACCGTCAGGTGGGGGAACAGGTTGAACTGCTGGAACACCATGCCGACGCGGCTGCGGATCAGTTCGATATCCTTGACGTCGGCCGTCAGCTCCACGCCATCGACGGTGATGCGTCCTTGTTGATGTTCCTCCAGCCGGTTGATGCAGCGGATGAAGGTGGACTTGCCCGATCCCGAGGGGCCGCAGATCACGATCCGCTCGCCGCGCTGCACGGTCAGATTGATGTCCTTGAGCACGTGGAACTGGCCGTACCATTTGTGCACGTTTTCGACGTGGATGACGGTTTCTTTGGGGGTGGCGGTTTCGCTGGACATGGGCTTTATGGGTGTCAGAGGTTCATACCTGGGCTATTCGTCCCCGGCCCCGGCGCGCAGCTTGCGTTCCAGGTTGCGGCTGTACAGGGACAGGCCAAAGGTAAACACGAAGAAGATGGCGGCCACGAACAGGTAGGCTTCCGTCGTCACGTCGCCCCAGGCCGGGTCGGAAATCGTGGACTGGATCGTGCCCAGGATGTCGAACAGGCCGATGATGAGGACCAGCGTGGTGTCCTTGAACAGGGCGATCAAGGTGTTGACGATGCCGGGGATCACGGTTTTCAGCGCCTGGGGCAAGATGATCAGGATCATCTTTTTCCAGTAGCCCAGGCCCAGGGCGTCGGCGGCTTCGTACTGGCCGGGTGAAATCGCCTGCAGGCCGCCTCGCACGATTTCGGCCATGTAGGCCCCCCAGAAGCAGCTCATGCCGATGAAGACCCGCAGCAGCTTGTCGAAGGTGACGTCGCGCGGCAGGAACAGGGGGATCATCACCGATGCCATGAAAAACACGGTGATCAGCGGCACGCCGCGCCACAGCTCGATGAAGGCCACCGACAGGCCGCGGATAGCGGGCATCTTCGAACGCCGGCCCAGGGCCAGGAAGATGCCGATGGGCAAGGATGCCACCATGCCGGAATAGGCCAGCACCAGCGTCAGCATCAGGCCGCCCCATTTGTTGGTGGCCACGACCGGCAGCCCGAACAGCCCGCCGTAGATCAGGATGAACCCGGTGATGGGCAACACCGTGAAGCCCAGCGTCAGCAGCACTCTGCGCCCGGGAAACCCGGGAATCATCTGCGGCGCGAAGCAGGCCGCGATGATGAAGAACACGACATTGACGCGCCAGGTCTCGGCGTCGGGGTAGAAGCCGTAGATGAAAAAGTTCAGGCGCTGGCTGATGAATACCCAGCAGGCGGCGCCGCGCGTGCAGTCGGCTTCGGAGGTGCCCAGGAAATGGGCGTCGATGAGGGACCAGTCCAGGAGAGGGACCAGCAGGCGGACCAGGGCGTAGACCAGCACGACCGTGAGCAGGCCGTTGTACCAGGTCGAGAACAGATTCTTGCGGACCCAGCCCAGGAGTCCGGTCTGCGATCTGGGGGGCGGCAGGTCGGGCGCCGCGTCCGGGGTGTTCAGGGCAGGCGTGGTCATGAGCGGCCCCCTCGGAGAGCGACTCGCTGGTTGTACAGATTCATGCTCAGGGAAATCAGCAGGCTGATCGACAGGTACACCCCCATGGTGATGGCCACGATTTCCACCGCGCGGCCGGTCTGGTTCAGGGTGGTCCCCATGAATACGGCCACCAGGTCCGGATAGCCGATGGCGGTGGCCAGGGAGGAGTTCTTGAACAGGTCCAGGTATTGCGTGGTGAGCTGCGGAATGATGACGCGCAGGGCTTGCGGAATGATGACCAGGCGCAGCGACCGCCCGGGCCTGAGGCCCAGCGCGGATGCCGCTTCGCGCTGGCCCTTGCTGACGGATTCGATGCCGGAGCGCACGATTTCGGCGATGAAGGCTGCGGTGAACATGGTCAGCGCGACCAGCAGCGCGCCCAGTTCGGGGATGAAGTTCAACCCGCCGCTGTAGTTGAATCCGTGCAGGGCGGGGATGCTCCAGTGCAGCGGCATCCCCAGCAGCAGGAAGACCAGGATGGGGAGCCCGATGATCAGGGCCGCGTTGATCCAGAACACCGGAAGCCGTTGGCCGGTGCGTTCCTGCCTGCGGCGGACATAGGCCGACCATCCCAGGCTGGCCGCGATGGCCAGCGCGAAGGCCAGCGTCACGAAGCCGAAGCCGGCTTCTGCCTGGGGGGCCGGCAGATAGATGCCCCGGTTGTTCAGGTAGAACAGGTCCAGCACATTGAGGCTGTTACGAGTGCTGGGCAGGCCGCGGATGACCGCGAAATACCAGAAGAAAATTTGCAGCAACAAAGGGATGTTGCGAAAGATCTCGATGTAGGCGAGCGCCAGTTTGGACACCAGCCAATTGCTCGACAGGCGCGCGATCCCGATGATGAACCCCAGGATGGTGGCCAGCACGATGCCGATTGCCGAGACCAGCAGGGTGTTGAGCAGGCCGACCAGGAACACGCGGAAATAGCTCATGCTCTCGTTGTAAGGGATCAGCGAGAACAGCACGCCGAAACCGGCCTGGTTGTCCAGGAACCCGAAGCCTGTGCGGATGCCTCGCGCCTGCATGTTGTCCAGGGTGTTGTCGAACAGTGTCCAGCCCAGCCAGACGACCAGCGCCAGGGCGACTGCCTGGAACAGGATGGCGCGGATATGCGGGTCGTTGCGCCATCGGCGCGCGGGGGGACGATGGGAATGCGGGGTGGTCGTTGTCATGGATGCATGGCGTGCTGCGCGGGCCGGGCCCGGCAGCACGTATTGACAGGGACGGAGCAGCTAGTCGTAAGCCGGGATCAGCGCAAGGGCATGGCGTACATCAGGCCGCCATCGGTCCAGAGCGCATTGACCCCGCGCTTCAGGCCCAGTTGTCCGTGGGCGCCGACCGTATGGTCGAACATCTCTCCGTAGTTGCCCACCTGCTTGATGGCGTTGTAGGCGAACTGATCCGACAGCCCCAGTTTCTGGCCCATGTGATCGCTTTTGCCCAGCAGGCGCTGGATCAGCGGATTGTCCGATTTCATCATCTCGTCGACGTTCTTGGACGTCACCCCCAGTTCCTCGGCGCGGATGATGGAATAGTAAGTCCAGCGGACCAGGGTGTCCCATTGCGCGTCGCCCTTGGCCACGGCGGGGCTGAGCGGTTCCTTGGAGATCAGTTCCGGCAGGATGACGGCATCGTCGGGGTTGGGCAGCTTGACGCGCAAGGCGGCCAGCTGGGACGAGTCCGACGTCAGGGTATCGCAGCGGCCGTCCTTGAAGGCCGTGATCGATGCCGCCGTGTTGTCCACCACCAGCGGGGTGTACTTCATCTTGTGCGCGCGGAAATAGTCGGCCAGATTCAGCTCGGTGGTGGTGCCGGTGATCGTGCAGACCGTGGCGCCGGACAGGTCCTTGATGTGGTCGACCCCCAGCGATTTCTTCACCATGAAGCCCTGGCCGTCGTAGAAGGTGACGCCGGTGAAGCTGACGCCCAGTTCCGCGTCCCGGGTCAGCGTCCAGGTGGCGTTGTGCGCGAGCAGGTCGATGGCGCCCGTCTGCAGCGCCGTGAAGCGTTCTTTATCCGGCAGCGGCGAGAACTGGACCTTGGTGGCATCGCCCAGCACGGCGGCGGCGACGGCGCGGCAGAAGTCGACGTCCAGCCCGGTCCATTGGCCCTTGTCGTCGGGTGCGGCGAAACCCGGCAGGCCGGTATTGACCCCGCAGCGGACATAGCCGCGCTGCTGGACGTCGGCGAGCGTGGCCGCCGAGGCGCTGGCCGCGAAGGTGCCTGCGAGTCCGAGCGCAAGAACGGTCAGGGCCGCCTTGAATGTGGTGGTGCGCATGTGTGAGTCTCCTCTGGGTTTGAAGTGACGAAGCAGCCGATGTTCTTTCTGTGATCATGTCCGCCATGCCGGCGAGCGCAGGGTGGGCACTGCCGCCGCCCCGGCCTGGGCCGGTGGTGGTACATGATAGAACTGCGGCCCTGAAAGGAAAAGCCGGGAGAAACCCCGGTAAGCGAAGCGGGCCTTGCCGGAAGCCATGGGTGCTTCGGATCGCCGATCGATCCTTCCTTCGGAGGTCCCTGTGCGCCGGGCGGGGCGGCAGGCCGCTCAGCGACCGGCGATCGAGCCGCTGGCGTAGCCTTGCGGCGCGCGGCTGCGCAGGGCGGCCATCAGGATCAGGGAAGCCAGGATCAAGGCGACGGACAGCCAGGGCAGATCCGCCAGCCCGAAAGTCTGCGTCGCCAGGCCGCCCAGGGCGGTGCCGATGGCGATGCCGATCTGCATGCCGGACTGGTTGAGTCCCACCAGGACCCCTTGCGCCCCCGGGATCATCGCCGCGGCCCTGACCTGTTGGGCCGGCCCTGCGGCCCATGCCGATATCGACCACAGCATCAGGATGGCGGCCACCGCCGCCAGCGACCCGGGCGCCAGGACCCACGCGGCCAATGGCAGGGTGGCCAGAAAGAGCATTTGCAAGAGTTTGGAGACGACCAGGGTTGCGTGGAACCCGTGCCGGTCGGTGCGGCTGCCGCCCAGCCGCGAACCCGCCAGGCTGGCCACGCCGAACGCCAGGAGCACCGGGCTGACCCATTCGCTGGGCAGATGCTGGACGTCGATCAGGTAGGGAGTCAGGTAGCTGTAGGTCGTGACGTATCCGGCCATCCACAGCACGGTGACCATCAGGCCTCCGATGATCGCCGGGCGCCGGAGGATGGCAAGTTGTTCGCGCAGCGGAATGGAGGCGGCGGGGCTCAAGGCCGGCAGGACGATGCGGTGGCTCAGCGCCGTGGCCAGGCTCAAGAGCCCGATTAGCGGGAATACGGCATGCCAACCGAAGCGCAGGGCGATTTCCCGGCCGATCGGGACCGCCACGATCAGGGACGCGGTGAACCCCATGATGACGGTGGCGATCGCGCGCCCCTGGCGCTGAACGCCGGCCAGCGTGGCGGCGGTGGACAGGGCGGTCACGACGGCGGTGCCGCCCGACAGCGCCTGGATGATGCGCAGCGGGACGAACGCCCAGAAGTCGTTCACCAGCAGCGTGAGCATGCTGGCCAGCCCGTAGACCGTCATGGCGGTGATCATGACCGTGCGCCTGCCGATGTGACTGCTCAAGGCGATGACGAGCGGTACGCACAGGCCGTAGACGAATGCGTAGAGGGTGATCAATTGCCCGGTGAGCGCGACCGGGGCGTTCAGGCCCGGGGCCACCAGGTCCAGTATGCCGGCGAGTATGTATTCATTGGCCCCGGCGACGAAGGTCGTCATCGCGAGCAGCAGGATTTGGTATCTGGGAGAGAGTGTCATGATTTCATATCTACGATTTGGAATTTATCGATGTATTGAAATAAAAATGGACGCGCATGCGGGGGCTTGGGCGTGTTGGCTAGAGTTCCCGGACGATGGCGGAAGCCACTGCGGCCACCGCGTGTTCGTCCCGCTTGTAGCGCGTGTATTTCCCGACCCGGGCCGCCGTGACCAGGCCTGCGTCGCGCAGCATCGACATATAGGTCGAGGCCGTGGACTGATTGACGCCCAGGAGTTCGGAAATCTGCAGGACGCAGACGCCATCGGCGGCGGGATCGGTGCCGCCGACAGGCCTGAAGTGCGTGCGTGGATCCCGCATCGCCGACAGCACGGTGCGGCGATGGGTATTGTCCAGAGCTTTGAGTGCCAGATCGAGGTCCATGACGGGATACTAGACGACATATTGCAAATCGTCAAATTGTTTCGAATTGCCATGCGCGGGAGCGGCCGCATGCGCACCGGGCAATCGGGGCGGATCCGAGGGCCGCAACCGGCGTCTGCCGGGCCCCGGACTGGCCCCGGACGGCGTTCGGCGGCGCCGCTTGCGTTATCGTTGTCCCTTGGGAGTTCCGTTTTTCACCCAGGAGGGTCGCACATGTCCGATGGCATCATTCTGTATACCAACCCCCAGTCGCGGGGCCGCGTCGCGCGCTGGATGCTGGAAGAAACCGGCATCGCCTACCAGACCCGGGTGCTGGACTTCGGGACCAGCATGAAGGCTCCGGACTATCTGGCGATCAACCCCATGGGCAAGGTGCCGGCTCTTCGTCACGGCGAGCAGGTCGTCACCGAATGCGCGGCGATCTGCGCCTATCTGGCGGATGCGTTTCCGCAGGCGGGCCTGAGACCCGCGCCGGACAATCTGGCCGATTATTACCGCTGGCTCTTTTTCGCCGCCGGCCCGCTGGAAGCCGCGATCACCGATGCCCGTGTCCTGGGCGTGGTGCCGGATGCGAAGAAGCAGGCGGTGGTCGGGTATGGCAGCTATGACGCCGTCATCGACGCGCTCTCGCTGGCGGTGTCGTCCAGCGACTATGTGGCCGGGAATCGGTTCACGGCGGCGGACGTCTACGTGGGCGCCCAGGTCGCCTGGGGCCTGAATTTCGGCACCATCGAAAAACGCCCCGAATTCCAGCGATACGCGGATCGTGTCTGCCAGCGTCCGGCTTTCCGCCGCGCCGCCGAACTGGACGATCTGCTGATCAAGAAGTAGGCCGGGGCATGTCGGGGCCGGCCTTGTCCGGCGCCATGAAGCCGCCGGTCTGGCGGCGCCACAGGTGCGCATACAGCCCGCCCCGGGCCAGCAGTTCGGCATGGGTGCCGGTTTCGGTGATGCGGCCCTGGTCCAGCACGACCAGGCGGTCCATGCGGGCGATGGTCGACAGCCTGTGCGCGATGGCGATGACGGTCTTGCCCTGCATCAGGATGTCCAGGCTGTCCTGGATGGCGGCCTCGGTGTCCGAATCCAGGGCGCTGGTGGCCTCGTCCAGCACCAGGATCGGGGCATCCTTCAGCAGCACGCGCGCGATGGCGATGCGCTGGCGCTGTCCGCCGGACAGTTTCACGCCGCGCTCGCCCACGGTGGCATCCAGGCCGCGATGGCCGTCCCGGTCGATCAGGTCCGGGATGAAGCCGTCGGCCTGGGCCTTGCGGAGGGCTTGCAGGATTTGCGTTTCGGTCGCGTCGGGCCTGCCATACAGGATATTGTCCCGGATCGAGCGGTGCAGCAGGGACGTGTCCTGGGTGACGACGCCGATCTGCGCCCGCAGGCTTTCCTGGGTGACGAGGGCGATGTCCTGCCCGTCGATGGTGATGCGGCCCTGGTGGATGTCGTGCAGGCGCAGCAGCAGGCTGACCAGGGTGGATTTCCCGGCGCCGGAGGGCCCGATCAGGCCGACCTTTTCCCCGCCCTGGATGCTCAGGTCCAGTCCGGTGAAGACAGGGTGCCGCGGATCGTAGTGGAAATGCACGTCCTCCAGGCGCAGGGCGCCGTCGGCGACGCGCAGCGGCGGCGCGTCGGCCGAGTCCTGGACGGCCCTGGGCTGCGAAATCGAAGTGATGCCGTCCTGCACCGCCCCGACGTTGGAGAAGATGCTGTTGACGACCGACATGACCCAGCCCGACATATTGCTGATGCGGATGACCAGTCCGGTGGACAGCGCGATATCGCCCACGGTGACTTCGCCCCGGCTCCAGAGCCACAGGGCCAGCCCCGACGTGCCGGCGATCAGCAGACTGTTCAGGGCCGTGACGCCCGCGTCCAGCGCGGTGGTGACGCGGGTCATGCGGGCCAGTTTGTCGGTCTGTTCGGCCAGCGCTTCGGCGACGTAGACTTCTTCCTGCCGGCGGCGTGAGAAGAGCTTCAGCGTCAGGATGTTGCCGTAGCCGTCGACGATGCGGCCCATCAGCTTGGAGGCCGCTGCCGAGGCTTGCCAGGAGCGGTCCTTCATGAGCGGCACGCAGACCCGCAGCAGGGCCGCGTAGATGGCGATCCAGACGATCAGCGGCAGGGCCAGCCGGTAGTCCGCGTGCGCGAACAGGGCGATGGCGCTGCCGGTGTAGACCACCACGTACCAGAGCGCGTCCACCAACTGGACGGCGGAATCCCGCAACGCATCGCCGGTGCGCAGGATGCGGTTGGCGACCCGGCCGGCATAGTCGTTCTGGAAGAACCCCAGGCTCTGGCGGATCACGTAGCGGTGGTTCTGCCAGCGGATGCGGTTGGTCAGGTTGGGGACGATGGTCTGGTTGACCAGCAGGTTGTGCAGGCCGCTGAAGACGGGGCGGGCGACGACCGTGATCAGCGCCATCCAGATCAGTTCGCGTGCGTGGCGGGTGAAGAAGCCCGGTTCGGGGATCTCCTTGGCCAGATCCACGATACGGCCGATGAAGCCGAACAAGGCCACTTCGATCGAGGCCACTCCCAGCCCCACCACCAGGATGGCCAGGAACACCGGCCAGACCTGGGCCAGATAGAAGGCATAGAAACGCCCCACCGACGTCGGCGGCATGCGCTCGTCGGGTTCCTGGAAGACGGCGATCCGGGATTCGAACCAACGGAACAGGGGGGTGATCAGGGTAGAGAAACGCATGGTGTGGAGAGGCCCATTCTACGCGGTCGCGAGCGCGCCGTTTCACGATCCGGGGCGCGGCGCTGGCGCTCGCCGTTTCTGATCACGAAGCGCAGGACACCCGGATCAATTTGGCGTACAGTCAAAAAGACCGTCCGATCCGGCGGTCTTGATCTGAACCTTCCAGGAGATTCGCATGAGTGTTCGGCTTGCCGTCATTTATTACTCGACCTATGGCACCAATTTCCAGATGGCGTCGATCGCCGCCGAAGCCGCCAAGGCCGCGGGCGCCGAGGTCCGGTTGCTGAAAGCGCCGGAAACGGCCCCGGCCCAGGTGGTTGCCGGCCAGGAAGCCTGGAAGGCCCAGGCCGACAAGACCGCCGATATTCCCGCCGTCACGGCGGGTGATATGGAATGGGCCAATGCCTACCTGTTTTCCTGCCCCACCCGGTTCGGCGTCATGGCCAGCCAGATGCGCGCCTTCATCGATACGCTGGGCGGCGTGTGGGCCAAGGGCGGCCTGGCCAACAAGGCTGTGTCGGCCATGTCGTCCGCGCAGAACGCGCACGGCGGCCAGGAGGCCACCATTCTGTCCTTCTATGCCACGGTATGTCACTGGGGCAGCGTCATCGTGGCGCCCGGCTTCACCGATCCGTCCATTTTCAAGGTCGGCGGCAATCCGTATGGGTACAGCCATACCCAGGGCGCTCCTTTCACGGATGACGTGAAAGCCGCCATCGGCTACCAGGCCCGCCGCCTGGTGCAGTTTGCGGGAAAGCTGGAATAAACGAGAGGGCCGGCGGCGCCTGCGGCCCGGAGGTTTGACATCATGCGCACGAAACAGGGACCCTTCATTCCATCGTCCGAGATCACGCCCGAATCCGTCTGGCTCGGGCGGCGACGGTGGCTGCGCCAGGCGGCGCTGGGATCCCTGGCGCTGGGGGCCGCCGGGCTGGCGCGGGCCGCCGATGACGACAGCCCCGTCGGTCCTGTGCTCGACGCCCCGCTGGATGCGCGCTGGTCCACGACCGAAAAGCCCAATGGCTGGCGCGACATCACCACCTACAACAATTTTTACGAGTTCGGCACGGGCAAGGGAGACCCCGCCGCCCATGCCGGGCGCATGAAGCTGCAGCCCTGGGCCGTGAAAATCGACGGCGCAGTGCAGCATCCCATGACGCTGGATCTGGACGACCTGCGCAGTCTGGCGCCTCTGGAAGAGCGCGTCTACCGGCTGCGCTGCGTCGAAGCCTGGTCCATGGTCATCCCCTGGATCGGTTATTCGCTGTCGCATCTGCTGAAGCGGGTCGGGCCGACCTCGGATGCCCGCTATGTGGTGTTCACGACCGTTGTGCAGCCCGACGTCATGCCGGGGGTGCGCCAGGGGATCCTGGATTGGCCCTACACCGAGGGCCTGAGGATGGACGAAGCCATGCATCCGCTGACGCTGCTGACCTTCGGGGTGTACGGGCGCGCGCTGCCGGCGCAGAACGGCGCTCCGCTGCGGGTGATCGTGCCCTGGAAATACGGCTTCAAGTCCGCCAAATCCCTGGTCCACATCCGTCTGCAATCCGAGCCCCCCGTCACGAGCTGGATGCGGGCGGCGCCCCGGGAATACGGCTTTTACGCCAACGTCAATCCCGCCGTGCCGCACCCGCGCTGGAGCCAGGCCACCGAACAGCGGATCGGTTCGGGCTTTTTCGCGCCCCGCCTGCAGACGCAGCCGTTCAACGGCTATGCGAACGAGGTCGCCGCGCTGTATGCCGGCATGGATCTGAAGCAGAACTTCTGATGCGTTCCGGAGGGTGGCTGACCGTATGCATTCACGGCCTGGGCCTGTTCCCCCTGCTGCGTTGGGTGGCGCTGGGGGCGACCCAGGGCCTGGGCGTGAATCCGCAGGAATTCCTGACCCGCTCATCGGGCACCTGGGCGCTGGCCCTGCTGTGGATCGTGTTGTGCGTGACGCCGCTGCGCCGTCTGGCGGGCTGGGGGCGCCTGGTGAAGCATCGGCGGGCCCTGGGGCTGTATGCGTTTTTCTACACGATCCTGCACGTGATCGCCTGGGCGATCTGGGATCGCGGCGGTGTGCCTGCCGCAATGTGGACGGACATCTGGCAGCGGGATTTCATCGGCGTCGGAACGGTGGCCGTGTTGCTGTTGCTGCCATTGGCGTTGACGTCCACCAAGGGCTGGATGCGACGCCTGGGACGCGGGTGGAAGCGGCTGCACTGGCTGATCTACCCGGCTGCTGCGTTATCCGTCCTGCATTTCGAGTGGATGCGGGCGGGCAAGAATGATTTCATGGAACCGCGTCTGTATGCCGTGGGGCTGGCGATCCTGCTGGGCTTGCGCGTGTTCTGGTGGTATCGGGCCAGGCAAGAGAGACACATGCGATGAATCCTGTATCTGAAGAGCAGTCGGGACCGCGGCTGGAGGCGCTGCGGCTGGGTTTTATCGGCGCCGGGCGCCTGGCGCAGGCGCTGGCGTTGGCCTTGCAGCAGGCCGGAGCGCCGGTGGCCTGGGTGGGCAGCCGCCGCCCGGACGGCGCCCGCGCCATGGCCGGGATGCTGCAGGCTTGCCAGGCCTGCGATCCACAGGGCGTGGCCGATCACTGCGACCTGGTGTTCATCACGACGCCGGACGCGGCGATTGCCGGGGTGGCTGAGACCGTGGCCTGGCGCGCGGGCCAGGGGGTGGTGCATTGCAGCGGCGCGACGTCCGTGGCGGTGCTGCAGCCGGCCGCCGACGCGGGCGCGTGGATCGGCGGCTTTCACCCCATGCAGGCATTCGGCGCCGATCCGCAGGCGGCGGTGCGCAGCCTGCCGGGCTGCACCGTAGCGATCGAAGCGGCCGCGCCGCCGCTGGATGCCTGGCTGCATGCGCTGGCGCAGCGCCTGGGATGTGCGGGGCTGACCTTGCCGCCGGGCGCGCGGGCGCGCTATCACGCCTCGGGCGGGTACGCCTCGCAGCATGTTCATGTGTTGCTGGCCGAAGCCGTGCGTCTGTGGCAGTCCTGGGGGGCGACGGAACAGCAGGCGCTGGATGCCTTGCTGCCCTTGTTGCGGGGGACGCTGGCCTCGCTGGCCCGCAGCGGCGTGGCGGGCGGCATGCCGGGGCCGGTGTCGCGCGGGGATGCCGGCACCGTGCGATTGCATCGGCAGGCCTTGCAGGCGGTGGACCCGGCCATGCGCGACCTGTACGACCGCTTGTGCGTGCGCGGAGTCGCTTTGGCTCAGGCTGCGGGGCGGCTGGACCCCGCGCAGGTCAGCTTGATGCAGCAGACGCTGGACGCGCTGCCCGATCAGAAGGAATAGCTGCCGCCCAGCAGGGTCTGGAACTGGGTTTTCTGTTTGACCATCGGGCTGTCGCCGGCTTCTCCGACCAGCCGGCTGGTGCCGACCAGACTGGTCAGGCTCAGGCGTTCCGTCACGGCATAGCGGGCGGTCAGCCGGGCCGAGACGTCCTTGAGGCCGGATGTGGGCTGGTACCGCGCCAGGCCGGAACGGTTGGATTGAGTGCCGTTGATGCCGAAATAGCTGTCCATGTACTTTTCGTTGGCCCAGCTGGCGCCCACGCTGGGGGTCAGGCGCAGGCGGTCGGTCAGTTCGTATGGGTAGGACACGCGGGAGTCGACCAGCAGGCCCCGGTCGCGGTGGGTGACGGCCTGGGTCGCCGCCACGCTGAGGATCGTTCCGGCGACGGTCGTGGACACGCCCAGCCGCGCGCCGACCGCGTCGGACAGGCCGCCGATGCCGGGCGGAACATCGTCCCCGCCGTAGCCCCACATCATGTTCAGGCCGGCATCCAGGGTCAGGTTCTTGCTCTGGATCAGGCTCATGCCGATACCGTCTTCGGTGCGCGCGTAGAAGCGGCCGAGCCGCGCATTGACGATGGGAATGGTCCTGCCCTTGTATTGATCCGAGCCTTCGTAGCGGGGCGTGGCGGCGATGCCGGCCCCCAGGGTGACGCTGTTTTCCGCCGCGTATGTGGCGCCGATGGGCGCGGTGGACACGCCCAGCAGGAGAAGCGCGATATTCAGGTGCGAAGCGCGGGGACGTGAAAAACGAAGGGGATTCATGATCATGGGGTGTGGTTCAAGAGTCGGACAGCGCACTAGTAGCGGCGATGGGCGTCGTCAAGGCGCGGCGGTGGGGCGTCGCTGTCCCTGACGGATGAAGTTCAGGATCCAGCGGCCGACCAGCAGATCGTCCGTCGGGCCGCGCAGGCTGTGCCTGGCTGCCAGCAAGCGTTCGGGGGCGATGCGGTCCCGGCGGGTGGACAGCAGGTCTTCCAGGTAGGCGCGGGAAAATTCCGGATGCCCCTGGATGCCCAGGCAAGTGTTGCCGATCTGCATCATGTAGATCGGGCAGAAACCGCTGCGGGCCAGCACCCGGCCCTGGGGCGGCAGTTCGACCACCTGGTCCTGGTGGCTGGCCAGCAACTGCAGCGTCTGCGAGCGCCAGGGCGTCATCCAGGGTTCCTGCTGGTCCAGGGTGGTCGGGTAGGCGCCCAGTCCCCAGCCCAGGGGGCTGCGTGCCACGCGGCCGCCCAGCGCCTTGGCGATCAGTTGGTGACCGAAGCAGATGCCTACCAGCGGTTGGCGGGTCTGCCAGAGCGCGCGGATGAAATCCGAAAGCCGCCCGATCCAGTCGGCGTCGTCATTGGCGCCGCATTTCGACCCGGTGGTGATCCAGCCGTCCACATCCGTGGCGCGGTCCGGCATCCGACCCTGGTGACAGGCGAAGACCTGGAACTGCAGTTCCGGGTCGACCGCCCGCAGCAAGGCCTGGATCATGTCGGGGTAGTTGCCGTGCCGCCCGATCAAAGGCTGGGCGACGTCGTCGCATTGCAATAAACCGATCTTCATGGGTGATGCAAGAGGTTGGCGAGGGATCAATAGCCCTCGAATTCTTCGGCGCGGATGTTGTCTTCGTTGGCGCCGATCTCGATCAGCAACGCCCGCGTGGCCTTGACCATGCCTTCGGGGCCGGCCAGGTAGAACCGGGGAGCAGCCAGGTCGGGCACGTGGCGGCGGATCATGTCGCCATCGACGCGGCCGTATTCCGCGCCGTCCACGCGGGCCTGGGTGTAGGCCGGGACGAACGTGAAGTTCGCGTGCTGGCGGGCCATCTGCTGCAGCTCGGCGGTATAGGCCGCCTGAGCCGGCGTGCGGTTGGCATAGATCAGGGTCAGGCGGTGGCTGGTCTTGTCGTGCAGGGCTTGTGCGATCATGCTGCGCACCGGGGTGATGCCGATACCGCCGATGATGAATACCGCCGGCACGGATTCGGTTTTATGCAGGGTGAAATCCCCAAACGGCGCGATCAGCTTGACCACAGTGCCGTCCGGTGTTTTTTTGAAGGCTTCCTTGAATGGCGTGCCGCGCATCCGCGTGGCGACCGCCACGTGGGGTTCGAACGGCGCGTTGACGAAGGAAAACCCGTGCATGCCGTCGTGTTTGGGCGTGCCTTCAGGGCTGGGCAGCTTCACGTCGCAGAACTGGCCGGCGCGAATGTCCAGACCAGCGGGTTTTTCCAGCGTGAATTCCATGGTGCCCTCAGCCACTTCCCGTTTGCTGATGAGCTTGACGTCGTATGTCGTCATGGTGTGCCCCTTTTTATACGGTCGATCACAGTGTGTTCTCGTCGCGCAAGGCGGAACATCCGGGAACAGTATAGGTCGTGCGGCCGGGCGCCGGCGGCTTTCAGGGGATGGCGGCAGGGGTATCGCTCGGGCCCTTGGGAAGCGGGGGGCTAGTGCCCGCCGGAATGATTGATGACGCGGCAGCCCTGCCAGACCCCCTGAAGCACCAGATCCGTGGCCAGGCGGCTGCACATTCCGAGGACTTCCCGCGTGGCCACGGAGATGGGCAGCGTTTCGCTGACGCACAGGCAGATTTCCCGCGAGAGTTCGAAGGCCAGGGGATGCATGGCGATGCTTCCAAGCTGCACTTCGTCGTGACCCGCGGAGTAGGGCAGGACGGTGGTGGCGATGCCGGCTTTGACTGCGGGGATGAGGATGGCGGAAGTGCTGGCCTCGGCCAGCAGGTGGTAGGACAGGTGCCGCTGCAAAAAGGCATGCTCGATCCGTGACCGCAGTGTATTGGGCAGGCTGGGCAGGACCAGCGGATGGCGGGCCATTTCTTCCAGGGATACGGGACTGTTGTCGTGCCGTAGTGAAGGATGGGTGAATAAGTACAGGTCCTCGAACAGCAGGGGTTGGCAGTGCATGCCTTTGGGTTTCTTTGGGTCGGGGGCCAGGGCGAAATCGACGCGGCCCTGCATCACCATGGATGTGAGGTCGGCGCTGGGCACGTCAACGATTTCCAGCACGATGGCCGGATGGCGCGCTCTGAGCAGTTCGATCAGACGCAGCGCCAGCATTCTTGCGGTGCTGGACGCCATGCCGATGGAGACCGTGCCGGAGATGAGGCCTTGCTTGCGGGAAATCAGCGCCCGCGTGTTGTCGACCTGCCGCAGGATGGCGCGGGCGTGCTGATACAGCAGCTCGCCTTCCTCCGTCGCCAGCATGCCTCGGGCCGTGCGGTTCAGCAGTTTGACCCCGAGTTCTTCTTCCAATAACGTGATTTGCTGACTGAGCGCGGGCTGTGCGATGTGCAGCATTTCCGCTGCGCGAGTCATGTTCTGGGCTTCGACGATGCGGGTGAAGTAATTGAGTTGCCTCAGATTCATCCTGGCCTCTTTCAGCGTGTCGACCCGTTGATTATAAGTAAATCCGATTGCTGGCTCAGTAAATACTATTTCAATTCGCCGCACGTCGTCCCTAGAATCGTTGAAAAGACATCAAGGAGACAAAACGGTGGATCTGCCGCTTAAGGGACTGAAAGTTCTGGATTTGACCCGTGCTTTGTCGGGGCCGTTCTGTACCATGATCCTGGCGGACATGGGGGCCGAGGTGATCAAGATCGAGCCCACGCCTGGCGGCGACATGATCCGCCAGTGGGGGCCGTTCGATAACGGTATAAGCGTTTATTATCTGAGTGCCAATCGCAATAAAAAAGGGGTGGGCGTGGATTTCCGTCATCCCGATGGTTTGCCCTTATTGCGGCGTCTGGCCCTGCAGTCGGACATCCTGGTTGAAAATTTTCGCGTCGGGACTGCTGAAAAAATGGGTCTGGGGTACGAGAGCCTCGCTGCCGAGTGCCCCAGTTTGATCTATGCGTCGATTTCGGGTTTTGGCAATAAAGGACCGGCCAAGGATTGGCCCGGGTTCGATCAGATCGCCCAGGGTTATTCAGGCTTCATGAGCCTGTCAGGCACCCCTGAGACCGGCCCTATGCGGGTCGGCACCGCCATCGGCGACCTGACCTCTGGCATGTGGGCGGCCATCGGCGTGCTGGGCGCGTGTGTCGCGCGTCAGCAGACAGGGAAAGGCCAGTATGTGCATAGTTCGTTGCTGACCAGCCTGATCGGTCTGCTCAGCGTTCAGGGCCAGCGCTATCTCAGCCTGGGCGAAGTGCCGCAGCCGTGCGGGAATGTGCATCCGGTGATTGCGCCGTACGGCACCTTTCAAACGGCCGATGGTCCCTTGAACCTTGCGCCTGCCACTCAAGAAATGTGGGTGCGACTGTGTCATTTGCTGGGCTGCCCCGAATGGACCGAGGACACGCGTTTCAAGCGGAATGCGGATCGAATCCAGCACCGGCTGGCCCTCAAAGAACTGATCGATGCGCGGCTGCAGACGCGCGGCCGGATGGAATGGACGCCGCTCTTCATCGAGGCCGGCATTCCCGCCGGGCCCATCAATACCTTGGCCGATGTCTTTTCGGATGAGCAGGTCCATCAGATGCAGTTGGTGGAGGCCGTCCAGCATCCGGATCTGGGGGAATTGCGCCAGGTGGGGCTGCCGTTTTTGATGCGCAATGCCGCCGGCCAGAGTTCCGCTGGCGCCACGGTGCAATCGCCGCCGCCCCGACTGGGGCAGCATACGATTCAGGTACTGCGGCAGTATGGGGTGGACGGTGGCGAAATAGATCGTCTATTGAAGGATCAGGTGGTTTTCCAGGGAGCGGATTCGTAGCGCTCAGGCCGATTAAAACAGTAGGACCCAGCACCACAGTCACGTAGAGGACGGGTGCCAACCATCCAGGAGACAAACATGAAATTCACAACCTTATTGCTGGCTGCGATGTGCGCGCTGGGCGTCACGGCGGTTCAGGCGAAGACTTTGAAGCTGACCCACCAGTGGCCCCAGGGAGATGGGCGGGATGCGGGGGCGCGGATGTTCATTCAGGAGGTGCAGAAGCAGGACCCATCCGTCAAGTTTCGCGTCTACCCGGGCGCGTCGCTGATCAGCAACCCGTTGAAGCAGATCGATGCGCTGGCCGATGGTTCGATCGATCTGTCCATTTTTCCGCTGATCTATGCCGTGGGGAAGGCGCCCGAGTTTTCCATCACGATCTTGCCGGGGGCGATCAGCAGTGTGCAGGATGCGATGCGCTTCAAGGGCACGGACTACGAAAAACGCCTGCAAGAGGTGGCGCGCCAGCAGGGCTTTCATATCCTGACCTGGTGGTGGACGGAAGGAGGAATTGCCGACAAGGTGCGGCCCATCACCACGCCCGACAGTGTCAAGGGGCTGAAATTCCGCGGGGCCGATCGCACGATCGACACCATGCTGAAGGCGGCTGGCGCCTCGGTTTTCGCCATGCCTTCCACCGAGCTCTACAACGCCATGCAGACCGGAGTCCTGGACGGCTTGATGACGTCTTATGAAACTTTTATGAGCATGCGCCTGTACGAGCAGACGAAATATGCGACGCTGGGTGGGGATTACACCATTTTTGTGGTGTTCCAGCCGCTGGTGATCTCGACCAAGACCTGGGACAGTCTCAGCGACGAGCAGAAAAAGATCTTCGAGAAAGCGGCGGACGCCACGTTGCCTTCGTTCAACAAGGAACAGGATCGGATCAAGCATGACGCCGTGAAGAAATTCAAGGCGGCGGGAGTCGATGTCCATGCCATGAGCAAGGAGGATTACGCCAGCTGGCTGGCTCTGGCGCACAAGACGGCATGGCCGGAATACGCAGCCATCAGCCCGGCGGCCAAGGGTTTGCTGGAGTCTGTTGAAGCCCTGATCAAGAAGTAGCCGGTACCTGTTCACCCACGCCGCCGGAGGGTTCTGTGCTCACCTTGGAAAAATGCATGGCTAGGGTCAATGTGGCCCTGGCGATACTGGCCGCCATCTTGCTGGTTGCCGCGACCATCATCATTACCTGGATGGTGTTCAAGCGCGGCATCGGTCTGCAAAGCTCATGGGAGCTGGAAACCGCGATCGAATTGATGATCAGCGCGACTTTCCTGGCCTCGCCCTATACGCTGACTACGGGGGGGCACGTCAAGATGGACCTTCTGGACAGTCTGTTGTCGGGATCGTCAGCGCATTGGATGGCATTGCTGCCCAGGGTCCTGGCCTGCGGGGTATGTTTCTATCTGGGCTACGCCGGCCTGGAAATGACGATTCATGCGTACCTGACCGGCGAGCGCGCCCTGGGTATTTGGCAGCCGCTGGTGTGGCCCAAATACTCGACGGTCGCCATTGGCATGTTGCTCACTGCCTTCCAGTATGTTCTGGAGATCGTGCGGGTTTTCGGAGAGCGGCGGCAGGAGATCGACAATGTCTGAACTGCAAATTGGTTTTCTGCTGTTTGTCGCGACGTTTCTGGTTCTGTTTTCCGGCATCCCCATTGGTTTTGGGCTGGTCTTCATCTCCATCGCATTCCTGGCGATCTTCGGCGATGGCAGCGCCCTGGCGACGCTGTCCAATGTCTTCGTCGGCGAACTGTCCAGCTTCGCCTTGCTGACTATCCCTTTGTTCGTGCTGCTGGGTTGCACCATCGGGGCGTCGCGTGCCGGTAAGGACTTGTATGAATCCCTGCATCGCTGGCTGGTTCGCGTGCCGGGCGGGCTGGTGATCGCCAATATCCTGGGGTGCGGCCTGTTCGCGGCCATGTGCGGCTCCAGCCCGGCCACCGCCGCGGCCATCGGCAAGATCGGCATTCCGGAAATGATCGATCGCAAGGTGCCGGCGCGATTGGCGACGGGTTCCATCGCGGCGGGCGGCACGCTGGGGATTCTGATCCCTCCGTCACTGACGCTCATCGTGTATGGCATCGTGACGCATACTTCGATCGCCCGCCTGTTCCTGGCGGGCGTGGTGCCGGGCATCATCCTGGTCGTATTGTTTGCGGTGTATGCCTGGCTGGCCAGCGTCCGCTACGACCGCATCGGCCAGGGCGACAAGTCGATGCTGGAAGCCTATTCCTTCGGCGAGAAACTGCGGGGTTCGATCAAATCACTGCCCTTTCTCGCCATCATCGTGGCGGTGACGGTATTCATGTACACCGGCTTCGCGACCCCGTCCGAGGTCGCCGCCGTGGCCGCCTTCATGGCGTTGGCCTTGGTCATGTTCCTGTACCGTGCCTACCGGATGCGGGATATTTGGCCCATGATGCGCGACACGGTGCGCGAGTCCTGCATGATCCTCATGATCGTGGCCGGGGCTGCCGTGTACGCCTACATGATGTCCTATCTCTACATCACGCAAAGTTTGGCGGAATGGGTTTTTGGCTGGGGGCTCAGCGACTGGCAGCTGATTCTGCTGCTGAATGTCTTTCTGCTGGTTGCCGGGTTCTTCCTTCCGCCCGTGTCGGTCATCCTGATGAGCATGCCGGTCATCCTGCCGGTGCTGACGCAAAGCAATATCGATCTGGTCTGGTTCTCGATCATGATGACCATCAATCTGGAAATCGGCTTGATTCACCCCCCGCTGGGATTGAACCTGTTTGTCATCCAGGGGGTGGCGCCTCAGGTGGCTTTGCGCGACATCATGTTGGGCGTTCTGCCTTTTGTCGCCATCATGCTGGCATTCATCGTCACACTGGTGGTTTTTCCCGGAATCGTCACTTGGCTGCCGGATCTCTTGATGGGACCTGGGGTGTGACTGGCGGGTGAATTCCGATTGCACCCGTATTGGACAAGGAGCGCACATCATGCAGGATCAAGCCCCGGTGCTGACATTCGATGGGGATGTGGCGACACTGACGCTGTGTCGGGTGTCGCAACATAATCGTATTGCGCCGGATGACTGTAGCGTGATCAGCAGCCATCTGCGCGAAGTGGCCGGTCGGGAGGGAATCCGTGCGCTGGTCGTGACCGGGTCGGGCGAGAAGACCTTCAGTTCCGGCTATACCCTGGGGGCGATCCGTGACCAGCTGGACAGCCGTTTTGAAGACATGCTGGATGCATTGGAGGTCTTTCCGCTGCCCACGATCTGTGCATTGAATGGCAGCGTGTACGGTGGGGCGACCGACCTTGCGCTGTGTTGCGATTTTCGTATCGGTGTCGCCGGTAGCCGGTTTCTGATGCCGGCGTCGCGGATCGGGCTGCATTACTATCCGGGCGGCATCCGTCGCTACGTGGCCGTGTTGGGCCTGGCAGCGGCAAAGAAACTGTTTTTGACGGCCCAGGCCATCCAGGATCAGGAAATGCTGCGGATCGGGTTTTTGCACGAACTGGTGGATCGTCGGGACCTGGCGAGCGCGGTCGAACGCTATGTGGAAGGCATCCGCGCTTGCGAGCCGACGGTCCTCGGGACGATGAAGGCCGACCTGTTGCAGGTCGCGGCGGGTCGCTGGGACGAGGCCGGACTGCGGGCGCACTACGAAGCCTCGCTGCGGTCGGATGCCCTGGCGCTGCGCCTGGCCGCCCTGGCCGGGAAATCCTGACCTGGCAACCGCAGCCTGCGTTGCGTTTCAGTCCCGGAAGTTCTGGTACTGCAGCGGGAGTTCCACGTCGGTCTTGCGCAGCAGGGCGATGACCTCTTGCAGGTCGTCGCGTTTCTTGCCGGAGACGCGCAGCTTGTCGCCGTTGATCTGGGTCTCGACCTTCAGTTTGGCCTGCTTGATGGCGGCGATCAGCTTTTTGGCCGTGGCTTGTTCGATGCCCTGGCGGACCGTGACTTTCTGGCGGGCGCCGCCCAGGTTTTCCAGCGGATCGGCCACGTCAAGGCAGCGCACGTCGATGCTGCGCGCCGACAGGCGCCCGCGCAGGATGTCCAGCATCTGGCCCAGTTGGAACGCGCTGGGGGCGGATTGGTTGATCACGTAGCCGTCCAGTTCGAAACGGGCGTCCGTGCCCTTGAAGTCGAATCGGGTCGCCAGTTCGCGGCTGGCCTGATCGACGGCATTGGTCAGTTCGTGTTTGTCGACTTCGGAAACAACGTCAAAACTGGGCATGGTGACATCCTGAGGCTGGAAAGCGATACCTCGATTGTAGAGGATGCCCGGCCGGCTCCGGTGGGATCAGGCGTCCGGCAGTCCGGGTCTATAGCGTCCGCAGCACCATGTAGGCAGCCGTCCCGGCGACGATGCTCAGCAGCGTCTGCCGGGTGCGCCATTGCAGCAGCACGACGAGCGCCACCGCGATCAGTTCCTGCCAGGGGCCGTAGGGGTTGTTGCGCGCCTGGCCCGCCACCGTATCGACCAGCAGCAGCACCATGATGGACAGGGGCAGGGTATCGCCCAGTTTATGCACCAGCGGATGGCGGCGCAGCCAGTGCCCGCCGATGAAGGGCAGCGCCCGCAGACCCAGGGTGAGGGCGGCCATTGCGCCGATGACGGTCAGGACATAGCTGGTGTCGGTCATGAGGCATCCGGTCGTTGCGGGGTGGCGCTGGGGGTGTTGGGTTGTCGGGCGGGCCGCAGGGCTGACGCCGCGAGGCTCAGGGCGATGGCCAGCGCCAGCGCCTGCGCGGGCAGCACCAGCAGCGCCAGAGCGTAGGCAGCCAGGGCGATCCAGATGGGCAGCAGGTCGCGCCGCGCCCGCCATTGTTCGACGGCCAGGACGGCGAACAGGGCGGCCAGCACGAAATCCAGCCCGGTCAGGCCGATCTGGACCTGGGCGCCCAGCACGACCCCCAGCACCGTTCCCAGGACCCACCATCCCTGATTCAGGGCGCAGACCAGCGCCATGCGTCGGGAGCGGGCCTGGGCGGGCAGGGCGGTCAGTACGGAATAGCTTTCGTCCGTCAGGGCGAAAATGCTGTACCACCGTTGCCAGCGGGGGGCCGGCATGTGGTTCAGCAGGGACAGTCCGTAGAACACGTGGCGCAGGTTCAGCACCAGAGTGGCCAGGGCGATGGCGCCGATGGGCAGGCCTGCCGCCAGCATGGGCACCATCATGAATTGCGCAGCGCCCGCGTAGATCAGCAGGCTGGACGCGATGGCCAGCCAGGCGCTGCCGCCCGCCTGGACGAACAGGAATCCGAAAACCGCGCCCAGCGGGATGTAGCCCATGGCCACCGGCGCGGTCAGGCTGGGAATGGAGAGTGGAGCGGGTGTCGAAGGCTGTGGCATGAGGGATGTGGATCGTGGCGGCCTGCGCCGTCGCGCGGGTCCGGCCATTATACGGATTGGGGGCGGCGCCCGAGGACCCGCCTAGCCCAGGCGCAGCAGCGCGGCGCCCAGCACGAGGATGCCTGCCCCCAGCAGCCGCTGGCGCGTCAGTCTTTCATGCAGCACCAGTCCCGAAATCAGCATGCCGAACAGGATGGATGTTTCCCGCAGCGCGGCCACGACGGGGATGGGCGCCAGGGTCATGGCCCACAGCGCGGTGCCGTACGAGATCAGCGATCCCGCTCCGCCCAGCAGGCCGGGCCCCCAGCGGCCCGACAGCTCGCGCAGCAGACCGGGGCCGCGCGCGGACAGGCCCAGGGCCAGCATGACCAGCCCCTGGGTGAGGAAAATCCACAGGGTATAGGCGGCAGGGGCCTGGGAGAGCCGCACACCGGTGCCATCCACCAGGGTGTAGGCGGCAATGACGGCGGCGGTCAGAAGGGCCAGCCTCAATCCGCCCGTCCCCGCGGCCTGCTGCGTCCGGCGGCGCGCGGGCAGGCCGATGCACAGGATGCCGGCGCAGATCGCCAGGATGCCGCCCAGCGCCCAGACGCCCAGGTCTTCCCGCAGGATCAGCACCGATACCATGGCGACCAGCAGCGGCGCGGTGCCGCGCATGATGGGGTAGCCGACGCTCATGTCGGTCACCTTGTAGACGCGGGCCACCAGCCGCATATAGCTGACCTGCAACACCAGCGACACTAGAATGAAGGGCCAGCTGGCGGCCTCGGGCTGCGGCAGCCAGGGCAGCAGCCCGGCGGCCAGGATGCCGGACCAGACGGTGATGTTGATGGCGCTCAGCCAGGTATCGGCGCTGCCCTTGACCAGGGCGTTCCAGACCGCGTGCATCAGGGCGCCGGCCAGGACGGCGGCATAGACCAGGTCAAAGTCGATGTTCATGAGCGAAAGGTGGCTGGGATGTCATCAAGCCCTATATCATAGTGACTTGAACTTGATACAGATTGTGAATGTCGGCGTGTGACGCTTTGTCGTGACTTGCCTGCGATCCTTGAAAAGGCAAGCCTCTGATGGTGAATCTTGATCCGCGTACCATGCTGGTGGTCGAAGCCTTCGTCCTGTTCCTGGTCGGCGGCTTGACGTTCCTGGCCGCGTTCCAGGTGCAGCGCGACCGGACGCTGTTATGGGCGGCAACCGGGATGTGGCTGGCCTGCCTGGGGTTCTTGCTGGGCGTGACGCGTGAATACGCGGACCTGCTGGCGTTTTCCATCATCGTCACCAATATGCTGATGATCACCGGCCATGCCTGTCTGTGGATCAGCGCGCGGGTCTTCGCCGGGCGGCCGGTGTCCTGGCACTGGCTGGTGGCCGGAGCCGTCGTGTGGTTGCTGATGGGGCAGTGGCCTCGGTTCATGGCCGATGCCGATTTGCGCGTGGCGACCTATTCGATCCTGTGCCTGGGCTATATCGGCGCGGCGATGGCGGAACTCTGGTCGGAATGGCGGCGGCACCCGGGGGCCGTGTCGCCTTTGATGGCGTTCCTCACGATCCATGGCCTGTTCTACGTGTACCGGATTCCCCCGGCCCCCGCAAAGCAGGTTGTGTGGCAGAACTGGCCGGATTTCGCGCTCGTCATGTTCGAAGGTCTTTTTTTCGCGATCAGCCTGTCCTTCAGCATCCTGATGATGGTGCGGGCGCGTGCCGAGCAGGATTACCGCCATGCCGCTTTGCACGACGCCCTGACCGGCCTGCCCAATCGCAGAGCCTTGTTTGAACGGGGCAAGGCCCTGCTGGCGCAGGCCCGCGAATCGGGCGCCGACGTGGCCGTGCTGATGTGCGATCTGGATTGGTTCAAGCAGGTCAATGACCGCTTCGGCCATGAAACCGGCGATCGTGTGCTGGTGTGCTTCGCCCGGGTCCTGCAGCAGGCGGCGGGCGCCCATGCCCTGCATGCCCGCCTGGGCGGCGAGGAGTTCGTCGTCGTGGCCGCCAACCTGGGGCCGCTGGGGGCGCAGGATCTGGCGGCCCGTCTGCGCCGCCAGTTGTCCGCGCAGGCCGGCGTCCTGCCGTGCCGCCTGACGGTCAGCGTCGGGGTCGCCTGTTCGCGCCCCGTCGGCTACGATCTGGACCGCCTGTTGGCGCGGGCCGATCAGGCCCTGTATGCGGCCAAGACGGCCGGGCGCGATTGCATCCGCCTGTGGCCGGTGGCGGAATCAGGATCCGCGCCCTCAGCCGCCGTATCCCGCGGCAGCCTGGGGCGCTTTGGCGAGCATCCAGTCGATGCCTGATTCCCCTTGGGACTGCAGCCATTCATTGGCTTGCCGGAAATGACCGCAGCCGATGAACGGGCGTGGCGGGCGCAGGGCCGACAAAGGCGACGGGTGATTGGCCATCAACACCTGGACGGGGCCGGCGGGGGCCTGTAATTCCAGCAATTGACGGCGGGCCTGGGCATGCGAGCCCCACAGCAGCAGGACCTTGGGGCGCGGCTCGCGCAGCACCCGCATGATCAGGGCATCCGTGATGTGCTCCCAGCCTTTCTTGGCGTGGGATGCGGGTTGGTGCGCCTCCACGGTCAAGGACGTGTTCAGCAGCAGCGCCCCTTGTCGCGCCCAGCGCACCAGACTGTTGCGCGGCGGCTGGGCCGGGTCGCCGTATTCCCGCGCCAGTTCCTTGAACATATTGCGCAGGCTGGGGGGCGTGGGACAGAAATCCGGCACGGAAAAAGCCAGACCCTGGGCCTGGTTGGGGCCATGATAGGGATCCTGGCCGACGATGACCACCTGCACGGCCTCGGGAGGGATTTCGATCAGGGCGCGAAACGGCCGCAGGGGGAAGATCTGTGCGCCGGCCGCCTGCCGTTCGGACAGCATGGCGTCCAGCCGGGATAAAACGCCCTGCAGGTGGGGAGCCTCCAGCGCGGCGCGCCAGGCAGGCGGCAAGGCTTCGAGCTGCGCGTGCAAAGACCCCGTGAATGCGTTGAGAACTTCGGAAGAATGCGGATCGGTCATGATCGGTGTGGCAATGGCATGAAAGGAGAGGATTCGGCAATGCCGGCAGTATGCGCCATGTGTCCAGCCTGATCCATCAGGGTCGTCAGCAGGCCGGGCAGCCGGGGGTCATCCATCTGCGACACGTTGAATCGCAGCATGGCGGTGGCGGCGCGGGATAGGCTGAAGACGTTGCCGGGCGCCAGGACCAGGCCCTGTTGCAGACCCAGCGAGGCCAGTCGGGTGCTGTCCAGGGCGCCCGGCAAGCGGCACCACAGGAACATGCCGCCCGGCGGCACGTGCCAGGGCTCCAGCCCCAGTTGCCGCAGCAAGGGCACGGCGCGGCTCATGGCCTGGGCCAGACGCTGGCGCAGCAGGCCGATGTGGCGGGGCCAGGCAGGGTCCTGGATCACATGGCTGACGATGGATTGGGTCAGCCACGCGCCGGAAAATGTCGTTGCCGTGCGCAGATCGGCCAGGGCGTCGACCCAGTCCGCGCGCACCGCCAGATAACCGCAGCGCAGGCTGGCCGACAGGGTCTTGGAAAAACTGCCGACCTGGATCACCCGGTTCAGCCCGTCCAGGCTGGCCAGGTGGGCGGAGGGCGCCGGTTCGAAGGCGCTGAAAATGTCGTCTTCCACCAGGATCAGGTCGTGGGCCCGGGCCAGATCCAGGATCTGCCGCGCCTTGTGGTGGGACAGGCTGGCGCCGGTCGGATTGTGCAGGCCGGAATTGCTGATGTACAGCCGGGGCCTGTGCCGGGCCAGCGCCTGGTGAAAGCGGTCCATGTCCGGGCCATCGGGCTGATAGGGAACGCTGACGATATGGGCCTGGTGGGCGCGCAGCAGGGCCAGGAAGTTGTAATAGCAGGGGTCGTCGACCAGGACGGTGTCGCCCGGACGGATCAGGAAGCGGCACAGCAAGTCGATGGCCTGGGTGCCGGAATCCGTCACCAGGATCTGTCGGGGGTCCACCGGCTGGCCGCGTTGCGACAGTTGCTGCGCAATGGCCGTCCGCAGCGCCGGAAGACCGAGCGCGGCTGCGTAGTCCGTCAGCAGGGTGGCGGGTTCCCGCGCGGCGTGCCGCAAGGCGTTGCGGATGGCCTCGGTCGGCATCCAGTCGGCGGGCAGCCAGCCGCAGCCGGGTTTCAGCGCCTGGGCGCCCATGTCCAGCGACTGCCGGGCGACCCAGAGCGGGTCGATCTGACGGTCCAGCCGCGGGCCGATTTCCGCCAGTGACAGAGGGGCCAGCGGGCCGGCGACGTAGAATCCCGACCCGGCCTGGGGGCGGATCGTGCCATTGGCCACCAGCCGTTCATAGGCCTCGACGACGGTGGATTTGGAGACCCCCTGGTGGCGGGCCATGGACCGCAAGGACGGCAGGCGCGTGCCGGGTTGCCATTCGCGGGCCGCGATGCGCTGGTGCACGTATTGCATGACGTGGGTGGTACGGCCGACCTTGGCGGCGGGCGCGGTGATGGCGGCAGTCATAGTGGGTGAGACCAGTACAGTTTCGTCTCACTGTACCAGACTGTATCTGGCCCGGACAAGGCGCTGCCCGCATAGTGGATGCCGGATCATCAGTATCGACAAAGCGGGATATTTCATGCAGGCAAGCACACGAGGATGGATCAACGGCGCGATCGGCGTGGCGATTTTCAGCGGCTCCCTGCCGGCCACGCGGGTGGCCGTGCTGGGGCTGGACCCCTTGTTCGTCACGGCGGGACGCTCCGCGCTGGCCGGCTTGCTGGCCGTGGCCCTGATCATGGCCGGACGCAACCGGCGTCCCACGCGCGCCGAATGGCGCACGCTGGCATTGGTGGCGCTGGGGGTGGTGGTCGGCTTTCCCCTGTGCACGGCGCTGGCGCTGCGCACCATCACATCCGCGCATTCGCTGGTCTTCATCGGGCTGCTGCCGCTGGCCACCGCGATCTTCGGCACCTGGCTGGGGGGCGAGCGCCCATCGCGCGCCTTCTGGGCGTTTGCCGTGCTGGGGGCTGCATCCGTGGCCGGCTTTGCCTTCAGCCAGGACGGGTCCGGGTCGTTGGGGGCGGACGCGCTGATGGTGGGGGCGATTCTCAGTTGCGGCTATGGCTATGCCGAAGGCGGCCGTTTGTCGCGCCGCCTGGGGGGCTGGCAGGTCATTTGCTGGGTGCTGGTCTTGTCGTTGCCTTTCAGCCTGCCGTTGATGGGGGCGCTGTGGCCGGCCGATGCGGCGTCGGTGCCGCTGTCAGCCTGGCTGGGCCTGGCCTATGTCGCCGTTTTCAGCATGCTGGTCGGTTTCATCTTCTGGTACCGGGGCCTGGCTCTGGGCGGCATTGCGGCCGTGGGCCAGTTGCAGTTGCTGCAGCCCTTCCTGGGCCTGCTGTTGTCGGCCTGGCTTCTGGGCGAATCCGTCACGGTGACGATGATTGCGGTCACCGCCTTCGTCGTGGCCTGCGTGGCGGGGGCGAAGTACACGGCAGCTGCTCCGGCGCCTGCGCCGGGGGTGTCTTCCTGAGGCGACGGGTGCCCGGGGCCGGGCCGGTGGCGCTTCGGTCCGTCAGCGCCAGGTTTCGCCGGCCGCATGGGCCGCGCGTTCAGCCTTGCAGCGTGATCACGAAACGCTGCGTCCTGGGGTCCCGGGGATGCTGGAACAGCTCCTGCGATGGCCCCGATTCGACGATGGCGCCGTCTTCCAGGAACACAGTCTGGCGGGCGATCTGGGCGGCCAGCCGCAGATCGTGGGTGGCCATCAGCATGGTCATGCCTTCCTGGGCCAGGGCGCCCAGCACGGCCACGACTTCGGCAGCCAGGCCCGGGTCCAGGGCGGATGTCGGTTCGTCGCACAGCAGCACGCGCGGCTCGGGCGCCAGGGCGCGGGCAATCGCCACGCGCTGCTGTTGGCCGCCCGACAGGCTGGCGGGCCAGGCGTCGGCCTTGTCGCGCAGGCCGACCTTGTCCAGCAGCTCGCAGGCGCGCGCGTAGGCCCGGTCACGCGGCCAGCGCTTGACGGTGATCAGGCCTTCCATCACGTTCTGGATGGCCGTCTGGTGCGGGAACAACTGGAAGTTCTGGAACACCATGCCGGTCTGCTGGCGGATGCGTTGCACGGCGGGCCGGTCGGGATGCTGTCCGGCTTGGAAGCGCACCGTTTCCGCGCCGATGGTCACTGTGCCTTCGTCCGGGGTTTCCAGCAGGTTCACGCAGCGCAGCAGCGTGCTCTTGCCGCTGCCGGACGGGCCGATCAGCGCCGTGACCTGGCCTTCGGGGATGGCGACGCTGACGGTTTTCAGGACGTCGTGTCCCCCGAAGGATTTGCGGATGCCTTGCAGCTGGATCATCGCTGGCCCTCGGAAAAGACGGCGTGTTGGCTGAAATGGCGTTCCATCCGGGTCTGGGCCGCAGACAGGAAGGAGCACAGCACCAGATAGATCAGGGCGGCTTCCGTGTACAGGATCAGCGGTTCATAGGTGACGGAAGCGATGCGCTGCGCCGCCTGGAAGATTTCCGGCACCGTGATGACGGCTGCCAGGGACGTGTCCTTGACCAGCGCGATGAAGGAATTGGCCAGCGGCGGCACAGCCACCCGGGCAGCTTGCGGCAGGATCGTGCGCCGCAGCGCCTGCGCGCGGGTCATGCTCAGGGAATAGGCGGCATCCCACTGCCCGCGGGGGATGGCTTCGATGGCGCCCCGGATGACTTCCGCGTTGTAGGCGCCGACGTTCAGCGAAAAACCGATCAGGGCGGCGGGCAGCGGGTCCAGGACGAAACCGATGCTGGGCAGGCCGTAGAAAATCACGAACAGCTGCACCAGCAGGGGCGTGCCCCGGATCAGCCAGATATAGAAGCGCACCAGGGCGACCAGCGGCGCCGGCCCGAACAGCCGCGCGATGGCCGCCAGAAAGGCCAGCGCCAACCCCGCCAGGAAGGACAGGATTGCCAGCGGTACTGTGAATTGAATCCCCCCGACCAATAGCGGCCAGAGGGAATTTGCCATCAGATGCAGCCAGTCTGGCACGGTCGGGAACTCCTTGCAGATCGTGTCGCAGTATAGACCACCGGGTTTACTTCACCCGGGAAGACAGGTCGGTGCCGAAGTAGCGTTCCGAGATGGTCTTGTAGGTGCCGTCGGCGCGGATGGCGTCCAGCGCCTTGTCGACGGCGGCTTTCAGGGCCGGTTGGTCCTTGCGCATCAGCACGCCCGATTGGCTGAATTCCGCGCTGGTATCCGTGGCCACGACCTTGACCTTGGCGGCGGGCTGCTGCTTCTTGAAGTCCAGAAAGGACAGTTCGTCGTTGATGGTGGCATCCACCCGTCCCGAGGTCAGCAGCGCGATGGCGTCGTTGAAACCCTGCACCGGCACGACTTCAGCCCCGTAGTGCTGGGCCAGCTTGCCGAAATTGCTGGTGATGGTGTTGGCCGAGCGCTTGCCTTTCAGGTCCTGGAACGTGCTGATCGAGGTGTTGTCGTCACGCACGATCAGCGCGGCGGCCGATGAAATATACGGCTTGGAAAAGTCGTACTTGGACTGACGTTCCGGTGTGATGCCGACCTGGTTGATGACGACGTCGTAGCGGTTGACGTTCAGTCCGGCGATCAGGCCGTCCCATTTCCCCTCGACGAACTCCGCCTTGACCCCCAGTTGCTTGGCGATGGCGCGGCCGATGTCCACGTCGAAGCCCACCAGCGTGTTGTCTTTCTGGTTGTGAAAGGAAAACGGCGCGTAGGTGCCTTCGGTGCCGATGCGGATGACGCCGGCCTTCTGGATGGCGGCGAGATCGTCGGTCGCGGCCTGGGCGGCGGGCGCCATCGACAGCAGGGGCAGGGCGGCAGCCAGAATGAGCGCGGAAAGTTTTTTCATGAGCAGGCCTCGGTAGTAGAAACCCCGCCGCCCGGAAGGGAAGGCCCGGGCGGCGGGGGTTTAATCGGTACCGTTATATCAACGGCATTCCTTATGGGTTTTAATTCTATCCAGACCGAATGGCGGCTGCAAAGCTTTTCGAACCTTAAGCATATGGCAAGGGGTTATTTGACCTCGTCGGCAGGCAGGATCACGACCCGGTTGTTGGCCAGGAAGTAATAGAGGATGCCGGCCAGCGGCGCGCCGATGAACCAGCCGAAGTCCTTGATCTCGGAGAAGGCCGGCAGCAGCGCCACGCTGAGCGACACGATGGCGGATGGAATCAGGGCATACAGGGCGTAGCGGCTGACCCCTTTGTTGAAGTAATAGATCGATTCCGGCTTCGGCAGGTACATGTGCCGGATGCTGAATTTCTGCTTGCGGATCAGGTAGTAGTCGACGACCAGGATGCCGAAGAACGGGCCCAGCAGGGCGCCCAGGCTGCCCAGGAAATAGCCCACGATCACAGGATTGTTGAAGTAGTTCCAGGGAGTGACGATGATCGAGACGATGGCGGTGATCAGGCCGCCCGTGCGAAAGCTGATGCGGCGCGGGTTGATGTTGGAAATGTCAAAGGCCGCCGACACGAAATTGGCGACGATGTTGACGCCGATGGTGGCGAAGACGAAGGCAGTCGTGAAGACATAGAACATCACGGAGTTGTCGACGTGTTCCAGCAGGATGCCGGGGTCCTTGATCTGGCTGATGTCCGCGTTCAGGACCTGGGCGGCGGCGGCCGTCGTGACCACGGACGTGATGGCGAAGGCCGTCCAGTTGATCGGCAGGCCCCAGGCGCAGCCCGACACGATGGATTTCCGATCGGGGGAATACCGGGCGAAGTCCGAGAAATTCAGCATCAAGGTCGCCAGCGTCCCGACGGTCTGCGCCATGGTGATCAGGATGTTGCGTGTTTGCGCATCCCCCGAAACCTTGGTGCCATTGGGGCCCGTGAACCAGTCGAACGACCAGTTCGCCTTGGACAGGAAGTAGAACATCAGGACCAGCATGACGATCCAGATCACGGGGCCGGCCAGGCCCTGGAAGTGGCGGACGGCTTCCATGCCCCTGCGCACGATCACCAGCTGGATGATGGAGAGCGCCAGAAAGCAGATCCAGCCGCCGATGGACAGGTTCAGGAAGCTGGCGGAGGTATCCAGGCTGAGTTCCCGGAAGCCCGGGATGGCCCGGGACAGCAGGGCGTTCAGGGCGATGGAGGCCAGATAGGTCTGCACGCCGTACCAGGCGATGGCTACGATGCCCCGCACGACGGCCGGGATGTTGGCGCCCCAGATCCCCCAGGTGATGCGGCTGATGACCGGGTATGGGGTGCCGGTGGCCTGGCCCATGAAGCCGGACAGGCAGCACCCGGCCAGAATGATCAGGGAGCCCAGGAAGATCCCCAGAGTGATGTCGAAGGCGGACATGCCCAGGCCGACGAACAGGCCGGCCGCCCACGTGTAGTTCCCTGCGTTGTGGGCATCGTTCATCCACAGGGAAAAGAGTTGGTAGCCGTTCCATTTGCGGTGGGACGGGTGGGAGGGAGCGAGGTCCTCGTTGTACAGCCGGCCGGTGGGATCCTGGGCGGCGAGCTCCTGGTTGGAGGGCGTGTGAAAGGTTTCCTGTGACGACATGAGCTTCTCTTCAGAGGAATTGAGCCATCGTGCGACTGGCTGGAAAGGGTGGCGGATCGGTCTGTTGAAGAAAAATCAGGAACTCAGGGGCCAGCCGCGCAATTGTTTCCGGCGGGCGGGGGCATAGGTACGGACTTTCGATGTGCTGAGTTTCATCCGGATCAGGCCTTCGGCCAGCGTGACGGCGGATGCGACCCCGTCCACGACCGGAGCGCCGGTCGCTTGCGCCACGGCCTCGTTCAGGCCGGCCATGCCGCCGCAGCCCAGGCAGATGACTTCCACGCCGTGTTCACGGACGATATGTTTGGCTTTGTCGATGATGGTGGCGATGGTCCGGGCATGGTCCTGCTCCAGTTCCAGGACGCTCAGGCCAGTGGCGATGACGGCGCTGCAGCGACGGTCCAGGCCCGCAAGCAGCAGGCGGTCTTCGATCAGGGGCACGGTGCGGTCCAGTGTGGTGACCACCCCGAATTTGTGGCCCAGCAGGCCGGCCATGATGGCGGCCGCCTCGGTGATGTCCACGACGGGGACGTCCAGGGCTTCCTGCAGGGCTTCTCGTCCGTGCTCGCCGAATCCGGCCTGGATGACGGCATCGAAGGGTTCGGGGTACTTCAGCACGCAGTCCAGCACCCCCAGCGCAGCCAGGTAGCTTTCAACGTTGCCTTCGCAGGATTCCGCCCCGAAAGTCGGCGTCAAGCCGACGATTTCCGTGCCCGAAGCCGCAGCGGCCCGTGCCGAGGCGACGATGGAATCCGTCATGGCCTGGGTGGTGTTGACGTTGACGACGAGAATGCGCATTTCCTGACTCCAGAATCAGTCATATAGGGGTTCACACTAACATTTCAGGATATATGTTAATTGTGATACAACGTATAATAAGACCGATTGTCCCATCCATGGCCTAGGGGTTTCCCTGTAATGAGTCCAAGAAAAAACACCGGAGATCTGCTGCTGGCTGATCAGGCTTTCCTGGCATTCAAGCAGTTGTTGTTGCGGGGAGACGTCCGTGCGGGGCAGATGGTGTCGATCGCCGAACTGGTCGAACGGTCCGGCTATCCCCTGGCGCCTGTGCGGGAAGCCGTCAAACACGCGGAATCCGTGGGTCTGGTGCAGATCCTGCCCAAGCGCGGGGTGTTGGTCATCGAACCGACCCCGGATACCATCCGGGCCTGTTTCCATCTGCGCTGCATGATGGACCAGGAGGGGGCCAGGGTCCTGTCCGCCTGTCCGGACAAAGACGCCTTGCAGGCGCTGCGGGAAGAACACGCCGTGGTGCGTATCCGGGCGGAAGAGGGCATTACCCCCCAACTGCAGCGCCAGGCCATGGAAGTCGACTGGAAACTGCACCTGGCCTTGGCCGATGCCCTGGGCAATCCGCTGGCGGCCCGCGTCTATGCCAGCAATCATGATCGCATCACTGTGCTGCAGCTCTCGCGCCGCTTGCTGCCGGAACGCATCATTCCGGCGATGGACGAACATCTGCGGATCCTGGACGCCGTCCTGCAGGGGCGGGAAGAGGCCGCCATGCAGGCGGTTCGCCTGCACCTGGCGGGCACCTTGCGCTGGTGGGGCGTGGACCTGCCGGAGTTCGCGGTGGCCTGATCCGGCGCCGTGCGCGTGCCGGTCGCGCGAAAACGGCGATGGCCCTCTTGAAGGGCCATCGCCGTTTTCACGACCGCCGTGAGAATCAGGCAGCGCGCGCGTAGGGGTGCTTCATGGCCGGGATGCGGCACAGAACCATGTATATGGCCCCGCCGATGATGACGCCGAAGAACCAGCCGTAAATGCCCCACCAGGAAGGCAGCCAGTTGGTCAGGTGGGGCAGGATGCTGGAGAACAGGCCGCCGACCACCGTGGCGATCACGGCGGCGATGTTCCAGCCTTTGTGGAACTGATAGCGGCCGTTTTCCCGATATAGATCGGCGACGTCGATCCGGCCTTTGGCGATCAGGTAGTAGTCCACCACGATGATGCCCAGCAGCGGCCCCATAACGGCGCCGATGGCGCCCACGAAATTCGCGGCATTGCCGTCCCACGGGGAAAACGGGTACAGGCACAGGGCGATCACGGCGGTGATGTAGCCGCCGCCCTTGAAGCTGATCTTATGGGGAAAGGCGTTGGAAATGTCGAAGGCCGGAGAGACGAAGTTGGCGACCACGTTGATGCCCAGCGTCGCCACGGCGAACGTCAGGGCGGCCAGCAAGGCCAGGAACCAGCTGTCGAATTTGGCGGAGATCTGTTCGGGATGCAGCAGGACTTCGCCATAGACCTGGAAGGCGGCGATGGTCGTGACGCCGGCTACCAGCGAAAACAGGATCAGGTTGACCGGCAGCCCCCACAGATTGCCCTTGCGCACCACGGCTTTGTTCGGCGCGTAGCGGGCGAAGTCGCAGAAGTTCAGGTATAGCGCGGCGAAGTAGGTGATCCAGGTGGCGGCAACGGCCATCAGGGCCGACAACGAACCGGGTTCGCCGGGGACCCCCGCATCGCGGGTTTTCTCCAGCAGAATATCCAGAGGGATGCCGTGTTCCAGGGAAAACCCGCCCGCCTTGATCACCAGTCCCACCGCCAGCACCAGCATGGCGATCCAGACGGCGGGGCCCGCCCAGTCCTGGAATTTGCGCACGGTCTCCATGCCGTTCTGGATGATCAGCAGTTGCAGGGCCCAGACCACGACGAAGCAGATCACTTCCAGGCCGGAATGGCCGAACAGATGCGTCGTCTGATGGAAGTTCATCAGCGTTTCGTTGCGCGTCAGCAGAGCGACGACCGCCCAGGACGCGGCGGCGGTCTGCGCGCCGTACCAGAAGCAGGCCACCACCGCCCTCACCAGAGCCGGCAGATTGGCGCCCCAGACGCCGAACGACGCCCGGGCCAGCACGGGATAAGGCACGCCGGTCTTGACGCCGGCATAACCCAGCATGTTCATGATGGCGAAGATGACCAGGGAACCCAGGCCGATGGCCAGCAGGAAATTGACGAAGCTGCCGCATAGCAGGAACAGGCTGGCGGCCAGGTAATAGCCCCACAGGCTGTGCACGTCCGAGGTCCAGACGTTGAAGATGCTGAAGGCCCCCCAGTTGCGTTCCTTGGCGGGGGCCAGGTCTTCGTTGTACAGGCCGCGGCAGACGTCTGCGTTCAGCGTGGGGCTCCAGCAAGTGGAGGAGCCGCTGTGCGGCGGCGCGGACGAGGATGCGGGCGGGGCGGCCTCGCCGTTCAGGTTTTGACTTGCGGTTGCCATGTGGAGTCTCCGGGGCGGGTGTCGAGCGCTACTTGCACCGACCTGGGCGGTAGGGCCAAGCACTTCTATCGTCTTCGGCATTGTTGAGATGCCATCTGACATTTCACGATATATGTTATCTGCGATACGAAGCATCATAAAACTGAATATTCGATCCATGACCTAGGAGTTTCCCTGATGTGTGGCTTCGACCGTCCGTCCGTGGTTCAATCGTGGTCGCCCGGCGCCCCGGATGTCGGGAAACCGGTGGCTTGTCAGCGACCGAGGCTCCCCAGTACATTGATACATGACCCATGAATAGCGGATATGTGGATACACCCTAGCTATCAGGCGGATGCGCGTCGCGCCGTCCGTTCTGTCAGTGTGCTGATGGTGCTGCTGATCCTGGTCAGCGGCCTGACGTTTCCTGCGTCATTTCATCAGATCGCCCACTATCTGCCGCTGCACAATCTGGCCGAAGCCGTCTCCGTGATGGTGGCGTCGTTGATTTTCGCGGTGCTGTGGGCCAGCCGCCACGAAGCCCTGCCCGGTAATCTGCTCTTGCTGGGCAGCACCTTCCTGGGCGTGGCCCTGCTGGATTTCCTGCATTTGCTGGCCTATCCGGGCATGCCGGATTTCATCACGCCCAATGATTCGGACAAGGCCATTTACTTCTGGCTGCTGGCGCGCCTGCTCGGCGCGTTGGGGCTGCTGGCGGTTGCCGGCCTGGCCTGGAAAGGCCGTGCGGTTCGTGTCCCTTTGTGGCTGCAGGTGATCGGCGTGCTGGTGCTGGTGGGGGGGCTCACCGCGCTGTATTTTCGATGGCCGGACAGGATTCCCCGGGCCTTCATTCCCGGCCAGGGACTGACGGCCTTCAAGGTGTACGCGGAGTACGGCCTCATTGTGCTGTATCTGGCCGCGGCGCTGCTGTTCTGGCTGCGCATGCGCCAGCCGCGGTATTACAACGTCGGAGACCTGTTCGTGGCGGCCTGTGTGATGGCGCAGGGGGAATTCTTCCTGACCCTGTATTCGGGGGTGACGGATGTCTATATCCTTTTCGGCCATATCTACAAGGTCATCGCCTACGCCTTTCTTTACAGGGCCGCCTTCGTCGAGGCGGTGCGGCATCCCTATGCTTTGCTGCAGGATTCCCAGGACAAATTGCGGGCGACGCTGGATGCCATGCCGGATCTGGTCTTCGACATGGATATCGATGGCCGCTATCTGTCGGTCCATACCAGCCGGCCGTCGGATCTCTCCGCGCCCGTGGATCAGTTGCTGGGCCGCGTCGTGGGCGATGTCCTGTCGCCCAGGGCTGCCCGGATCGTGCTGGGCGCTTTGCGGGAAGCCGCGGCGCAGGGACAGTCCCGGGGACAGATCATCACGCTGGATGACCCCGATGGAAAGCCGCGTGAATTCGAGCTTTCCGTCGCACGCAAGGCCATGCTGCGGGGGCACGCGCCCCAGTTCGTGGTGGTGTCGCGGGACGTCACCGCCCGGCTGAAAAACGAGCAGGCCTTGCGCACGCTGTCCACCGCCGTGGTGCAAAGCCCCGTCTCGATCATCATCACCGATCGGCATGCGCGGGTCGAGTTCGTCAATGAAGCGTTCACGCGCATCAGCGGCTATGCGGCCTCCGAGGTCCTGGGGCGCAATCTGCGCCGCTTGAAACCCGCACGCACGCCCGCCACCACGTTCCGGGCCATGTGGTCGCAATTGGCGCAAGGCAAGGCATGGCGCGGCGAATGGCACAATCTCAGCAAGAGCGGCCAGGAATACGTCGAGTCCGTGTTGATCTACCCGGTTCGCAATGCCCAAGGGACCGTCACCAATTATCTGGCCCACAACGAGGATGTGACGGAAAAGCGCCAGGCGGCCGAACGCATCCGGCGGCTGTCGCAATTCGATCAGCTCACCGGCCTGCCCAATCGGAATCAGCTGCGCGAGCAGTGCCGCGATGCCATGGATCGCGGCGGCCGCCTAGCCGCCCTGTGGATGGACCTGGATCACTTCAAGGCCGTCAACGATTCCCTGGGCCATCATGTCGGGGACGCCCTGCTGCAGGAAATGGCGCAGCGCCTGCGAACCCAGTTGCCGAGCATGGCCCTGTTATCCCGGTATTCCGGGGATGACTTCGTCGCCGTGCTGCCCGGGGCCACCCGGCAGCGGGCGTTGGCGCAGGCGCGGGCACTGCTGCAAGCCGTGGCGCTGCCGCTGCGGCTGGCGGATCAGGACATCTTCAGCTCCGTCACCATCGGGGTGGCGCTCTACCCTGACGATGCGGCGGAGTTCGATGCTTTGCTCAAGAGCGCGGAAACCGCCATGTACCGCGCGAAAAGCGACGGGCGCCACCGGGTCGGGGTGTTCACGCCCGAGATGCAGGCCCACGTCAGCCGCGAACTGATGCTGGGCAATGCGCTCAAGCAGGCCTTGGCCAATCAGGAACTATTCCTGGTCTACCAGCCGCAACTGGCTCTCCAGGACGGCGCCATCCTGGGCGCCGAGGCGCTGCTGCGCTGGGAATCCCCCCAATGGGGGCGTGTGCCGCCTTCGGAATTCATTCCCATCGCCGAGGCCAGCGGTCTGATCATCCCCATCGGGGAATGGGTATTGCGCACCGCCATGCGGCAATTGCGCCAATGGCTGGACCAAGGGCTGCCCATGCTGCGCATCGCCGTGAATCTGTCCGCCGTGCAGTTCAACCAGTCCGACCTGCCGGGGCGGATCAAGCGGATCCTGACCGACACCGGGGTGCCGGCCGGCCTGCTGGAATTGGAACTGACGGAGGCCGTGGCCATGAAGGCGCCCGAAGCGGCGGCGCAGCGCATGGAAGAACTGTCGCGTTTCGGGGTCCGGTTCGCCATCGACGATTTCGGCACGGGATATTCGTCGCTCAGCTACCTGAAGCGCTTCAAGCTGCACAAGCTGAAGATCGACCAGTCCTTTGTCCGCGACATCAATGTCGATCCGGAAGACCAGGCCATTGCCGTGGCCATCATCCAGCTCTCGCGCAGCCTGGGGCTGCGCACCATCGCCGAAGGCGTGGAAACCGCCGAGCAGCAGGAATTCCTGAAAGCCAACGGCTGCGAAGAGGGCCAGGGCTATTACTACAGCCGTCCGCTGACGGCGGACGCTTTTGCGGCTTTCGTGCGGGATGGCCAGGCGCCGACGGCGCCCTGAAGCGACGCCGCATCCATGACGGGGATGCGGGCGCGCGGATCAGGCCGCCGGGACTAGCGCCTTTCCCAGATGGTCATTTCCGACAGCGTGTGCTGGAACTTGCGCCGGGTCTCGCGGATCACGAAGGGCACGTCGGTGGGGCCGGACACCAGGCGGAAATGGGCGCCCAGGTGGTCCTGCAGGCCGTCCAGTGTGGTGTAGTTTTCCGCGTCCTTCTTGAACCCGCCGATCCAGGCCTGACGCGGCGTGTGTTCTTCCAGCCAGGTGTAGGGCGAGGCGATCACCAGCAGGCCGCCGGAGACGACGCGCTCGTGGATCTGATCCAGGAAGCGGGCAGGGTCGTACAGCCGGTCGATCAGGTTGGCGGCCAGAATCAGGTCGTATTGCGTGAACTGGGGTTTCAGATTGCAGGCGTCGCCCTGATAGAACTCGACCCTGCCGGTCGTATCCTGCAAACCCAGATCGGCCAGGCTGCGGGCTTTGTAGGACACCAGCTCGCCTTCGTCGGCCAGGGTGTAGCGCAACTGGCCGGATTGGATCAGCTGCACGCCCTGGTTGATGAAGCGGGCTGAAAAATCCACCCCTGTTACCTGATCGAAGGCGCGGGCCAACTCGAAGGTCGCGCGCCCCGAGGCGCAGCCCAGGTCCAGGGCGCGGCGCCGGGGGCGGTCGGCCATGGCGGCGATGGCGTGTTGCGCCAGCGCCTGCGAGAAGTTCTGCACGCCGAAATAGCTGTCGCCGTAATGGAATTCGGCGTATTCGGACATCAGCTTGTCGGTTTCGTAGTAGGCGGCGGGGGCTTCCGCCGGGGCGTGGGAAATCACGTAGCGGAACCCGGCGTGCTGGAAGAAATGCCGCCGGAAGGCATAACGCGAGGCGCGCACGGCCTCGTTGCCGCAGGCGATCCAGGACCCGCCTTTCATCAGATTGTGCCGGCCGTCGAAGGTCGGCGTGGTGAAGTCGTCATAGATCGGGTGGACGTCGAAGCCGTTGAACGGGTAGGTGGGGGTTTCCGTCCATTGCCAGACGTTGCCCACCACGTCGAACCAGTCGCCGTGGGCGTAGCGGTTGACCGGGCAGGACGACGCCCCGTGGTCCAGATGCAGGTTGGCGGCGCAGGCCTGGTCGTCGGGATCGCGCAGGCCGGCGGCATCGTACAGGCGATACCATTCGTCTTCGGTGGGCAGGCGCACCGGCTGGCCGGTTTCGGCGGCCTTCCAGTTGCAGAAGGCCTTGGCTTCCAGGTAGTTGACCTCCACCGGCCAGGACCAGGGCATGGGGATTTCGCCGGTCATCAGGCGCAGCGCCCAGCCCTGGGTCTTTTTCACCCAGAACGTCGGATGTTCGGCTCCGCTGAAGGCCAGCCATTGGCGGCCTTCTTCCGTCCAGTCGCGGTGGTTGCGGTAGCCGCCCGCCTCGACGAAGGCCAGGAATTCCTGGTTGCTGACCAGGTAGCGGCTGGCCTGGAAGGATTCGACGTCGGCGCTGTGGCTGCCGTATTCATTGTCCCAGCCGTATTGGGGGTCCGAGAACGCCTTGCCGATCTGGACTGTTCCGCCCGGCACGCGAACCGGCTCGTTGTCCGGCGCGGCATCGCCCGCATCGGGCTGGGGTTCCCAGCCGGCGGCGGGCTGCACGTATTTCAGGGCGTGCTGGCGGATCAGGACGGACGAGGTTTCCAGATGGATGCGTTCGTGTTCGATCCCCATGATGATGGCCCACCAGGGGTTCTGCCAGTCGATGGGGGATTGCAGGGGCGCGTGGTCGATCAGGTCGCAGACCAGCCGGCGCACTTTGTGGCGGTAGGCCCGGACTTCGGCGATGGTCGGCCAGGCGTAGTTGTGTTCGTCCAGATCGTCCCAGCTCATTTCATCCACGCCGACGGCGAAGATCGACTCCAGGCGTTGATCCAGGCGTTGGTCGATCAGGCGGGTCAACAGCAGCTTGTTGACGAAAAACGTGGCGGTGTGGCCGAAATAGAAGATCAGCGGGTGGCGCAGCGCGATAGGCTTGACGAAATAGGCCTCGTCATCGGCCAGACACTGGAACAGGGACTCGTAGCGATCGCAGGTTTCCAGGAAATACTGCCGGATCGATGCCCGCAAGCGGTTGGTGTCCGGCTCGACCAGATTCGGCGTGCGCATGAATCGCGCCGACTGCAGGGGGGCTGGGGCGGAAGAAAGCGGGGTGGCGGAGGAAGGCATGAGGATATCCGGACGAAATAAGGGCCACGTGAACGCTTTAGCCTAACACGACGGTTTAAAAAATCGCGAGGCGCGGGCTTCACATGCATAATGTACTGATGCAGCATAACCCTGATACGTTTCATGGGGGGCCTGGAGGGGCATGGGTTGTTGGCATGGGCGGAAAGTCGGCTGGGGGTGGCGTGCCTCGCGGGTCCGCGGGCGCGCGCGCCTTGCGTGGCTGGTCGCGCAGGCGCTGCTGGGCGCCTGGCTGATGCTCGCCGGCCCTGCGGCTGCCGTCGCCCAACCCCTGGACGCGATGTGCCCGACCCGGCCCTTGTCCTTGCTGCAGCCGGATGTCCCGTCGCTGGCCGATGTCTGCTTCGTGCAGGACGACCAGCGGGCCCTGGGGCCGGGAGACGTGCTCAGCGGCCGCTGGCCTGTGCAGCGTCGCGACGCCGATCAATTGGTGTTCACCCATACCCGGGCGGCATATTGGGTCTATGTGCCGCTGCGCAATCCCGACCCGGTCGACCATACCTGGTTCCTGCAGCTGGACTATCCCTTGCTGGATGAGGTGGACTTCTGGGTCTATGACCTCGAACCCGCCGGCGCCGCGCCTGTCTTGCTGCATGCCGAACGCATGGGGGACGCGCGGCCGTTCGGACTGCGTCCCGTGCGTCATCGCCTGTTCCTGCTGCCGCTGGATTTCAGGCCGGGGCAGTCCCTGGGCGTAGTGATCCGGGTGCGCAGCAGCGGCGCCATCAACATTCCCTTGTCGCTGCATACGGCGGAATCCGCCTTGGCCGGCACCCAGAACCACAGTCTGGCGCAAGGCATGTTCCTGGGTGCGCTGGGGCTGCTGATCATTTTCAACCTGACACTGTTCCTGCGCCTGCGCATCCTGCAACCCTTGTACAACGCGGCCTACATCCTGTGCGCGGGCCTGTTCCTGGCGTCGATGTCAGGGCTGAGCTTCCAGTACCTGTGGCCGGATTCCCCTTGGCTGGCCAATGTATCGGTGCCGGTGACGGAAGTGCTGGCGATTCTCAGCCTGTTGTTGTTCACGCGGGTCTTTCTCGGGGTTCGCGCCGACCGCTGGCCGCGTCACACGCAGTTGATCCGGGGCCTGTTCGCGGCGGGCGCCGTGCTGTTCGCCGCCAGCTTCTGGGCGCCGTATTCAGTCATCATCAAGGTCAATACCGTGTATGCCCTGGCCAGCATGCTGTGCATGTTCGCCATCGGGATCCGGCACGCGCGGCAGGGCGAACGCGCCGCCCGCTGGTACGTGGCGTCCTGGCTGGTCTTCTATGCGGGTTTTCTGTTCTACAGCCTGGCCGCCTTCGGCTATGTTCCCGGCTTCATGGCCCAGGAACGCTGGATGCAGGCGGGCTTGGGCAGCCAGATCTTCCTGCTGACCTATGCCGAAATCATGCAATTGCGCGATCTGCTGGACCGCGCCTTGCGGATCGAATCCTCGGCCCGCAGCTCCCTGCAGCACGAGGTCCAGGCCCGCACCGCCGACTTGCGGACCGCAATGGGGTCCCTGGAGCAGGCCAATCGGCAGTTGCGCGAGCTGACCCGGCACGACCCCCTGACCGGCCTGCTGAACCGGCGGGGTCTGGATGAGTCCCTGGACCGGGTGCTGGAGGGCCCCGATTGGGTGGAGCCGCATGTGGTGCTGGCCATTTTTGATCTGGACCGCTTCAAGCGCGTCAATGACGACTATGGCCACGACGTGGGCGATTTCGTCCTGGAATGGGTCGCCGAAGTCCTGCGCAATCTGCTGCGGCGCAAATCGGACGTGCTGGCCCGTTTCGGCGGTGAGGAATTCGTGGTCCTGTTGCCGGGCATGGCGGCGCAGGATGCCGCGGTTCTGATCCAGCGGGTGCTGGATCACGTGCGCCGGCATCCCGTGGACCTGGATGACGGCCGCCAATTGCCGCTGACCCTCAGCGCGGGGGTCGCCGCCTGGCGGCCGGGGGACACCGCCCAGTCGTTGTTCCGGCGCGCGGATGCCAGTCTGTATCGCGCCAAGAACGCCGGACGCGACCGCCTGGTGATCGATTCGGACCAGGACGGCCTGGCCGATGCCGGGGAAGAAATCTCGCGCGATTCGGCATAAGCATATACGGCCGGGCCGGGGATACCCGTGAAATCGACCCTTTTTGACCCTGCTTCCATTAGGGATGACCCTGACGCGGACTCAGAAATATCGCACAATGGTCGTTTTCCAATGCTTGAGAAGGATCAAGATGGCACGCATCGTTCTGTTCGAAAACATCCATGCCAGCGCCAAGGAAGTCTTCGTCGCCGCCGGGTTTGACGAGGTCGTCACCTATCCGGGTGCATTGACGGGAGACGCCCTGCGCGAAGCCCTGCAAGGAGTGCATGTCGTCGGGATCCGCTCCCGGACCCATCTCGATCAGAGCGTGCTGTCCGACCTGCCGGACCTGCGGGCCATCGGCTGCTTTTGCATCGGCACCAACCAGGTGGACCTGGAAACGGCCGCGCTGCGGGGCATCCCGGTGTTCAATGCGCCGTTCTCCAACACCCGGTCCGTCGCCGAACTGGTCCTGGGCGAGGCCATCCTGCTGCTGCGCCGGATTCCGGAAAAGAACGCGCGGGTCCACGAGGGCTTCTGGGACAAGACCGCGGACGGCGCCTACGAGGCCCGCGGCAAGACCCTGGGCATCGTGGGCTATGGCAACATCGGGTCCCAGGTCGGCATCCTGGCCGAATCCTTCGGCATGCGGGTCCTGTACCACGACATCGAGGCCAAGCTGCCGCTGGGCAATGCCCATGCCACCAGTTCGCTGAAGAAATTCCTGGCCCAGGCCGACGTGGTCACGCTGCACGTGCCGGGCGGCAAGGACACCGCCAACCTGCTCGACGCCGATGCCATCGCGGCCATGAAGCCGGGCAGCATCCTGATCAATGCCTCGCGCGGCACGGTGGTGGATATTCCGGCGCTGCAGCGCGCCCTGAAATCCGGCCATCTGTCGGGCGCCGCCATCGACGTCTTTCCGACAGAACCCAAGAGCCGCGACGAGGCTCTGGACAGCCCGCTGCGCGGGATGCACAACGTGATCCTGACGCCGCACATCGGCGGCAGCACCCAGGAATCCCAGGAAAACATCGGCCGCGAGGTCGCGGAAAAGCTGAAGCGCTTCGTCAGCAGCGGCACGACCAAGGGCACGGTGAACTTCCCGGAAATCTCCTACCACGAGCAGGCCGGCGCCGTCCGCATCATCCACATCCACCAGAACGTTCCGGGGGCCATGGGGGCGCTCAGCAACCTGATGGGCGAGTTCGGTCTGAACATCGTCAGCCAGCAGTTGCAGACCCGCGGCAAGATCGGCTACGCCATCACCGACGTCGATGGCGAGGTCACGGACCAGGTGGTCGAAGGCCTGCGCCGCCACCCCATCACCATTCGCTGCGATCGCGTCTGATTGCGCGAAGCGACGCCCGCGCCGCGCAAGCGGCCCGGGGCGTTCGGAGAAGGGCCGCACCCATCCGGGATGCGGCCTTTTTTTTCGCCGCAAGTAGTCTTTGGTGATTCAGACACTTATACTGGGCCCATTCCGTCAGATCATGGGGCCCTGGACTTCACGGGGTCTGGGCAATCTTCCGGACAGGGTGGTGTGCTTCCCCGGGCGCTGGGGCGCTTGTCGGAAACTCCGGTGGGTTTGATCCAGATCAGCATCCCTATTCATCGTGGGGTCTATCGTACAGGGTCTTTATCCCAGGAGTCCTTGCATGAGCACAGTGCATGATGATGCCTCCGGACGCCAGCGGGGCCGCCTGCTGACCGTCTGGACCCCGGAAGACAAGGCGTTCTGGGCGCACGAAGGCCGCGCCATCGCCAACGTCAATCTCTGGATCTCGATTCCCGCGCTGTTCCTGGCCTTCGCGGTCTGGCAGATGTGGAGCGTGGTCGCCGTCAATCTGCCCAACCTGGGCTTCAAATACACGGAAAACCAGCTGTTCTGGCTGGCGGCGCTGCCCGCCTTGTCGGGCGCCACGCTGCGGATCTTCTATTCCTTCATGGTCCCGGTCTTCGGCGGACGGCGCTGGACTGCCCTGACGACCGCCAGCCTGCTGTTGCCCACCATCGGGGTGGGGCTGGCCGTCCAGGATCCGGCCACGCCGTATTCCACGATGTTGCTGCTGGCGCTGCTGTGCGGGCTGGGGGGCGGCAATTTTTCCTCCTCCATGTCCAACATTAGTTTTTTCTTTCCCAAGGAACGTAAAGGCTCCGCCCTGGGCTTGAACGCGGGCCTGGGGAATCTGGGCGTGTCCTCCGTGCAGTTCCTGGCGCCGCTGGTGATCACCATGGGCATCCTCGGCCCCTGGGCCGGCGAGCCCCAGATGGCCAAACTGTCCGGCGCCCATGGCGTGGCCGAGGTCTGGGCGCAGAACGCCGCCTTCATCTGGGCGCCCTTCATCATCATCGTCTCCATGCTGGCCTGGGTGGGCATGCACGACATCGCGGATGCCAAGGCGTCCTTTCGTGAACAGGCGGTCATCTTCAAGCGCAAGCACAACTGGATCATGTGCTTCCTGTATCTGGGCACGTTCGGGTCCTTCATCGGCTTTTCGGCGGGTTTCCCGCTGCTGATCAAGTATCTCTATCCCGATATCCGGCCTTTGCAATATGCCTGGCTGGGGCCCCTGGTCGGCGCCATGGCGCGGCCCTTCGGCGGCTGGCTGTCCGACAAGCTGGGCGGCGCCCGGGTGACGTTCTGGACGTTCTTCTGGATGGTGCTGGGCGTGCTGGGCGTCATGGCGTCGCTGCCGGGCTCCGGCTCGCCGGGCAGCTTCACCGGCTTTTTGCTGGCCTTTCTGTTCCTGTTCTTCCTGACCGGCATCGGCAATGGGTCCACCTTCGCCATGATTCCGGTCATCTTCAATACCCTGGCTCAGCGCCGACATGCGGCGGGCTCTCCGGCGCAGGCGGAATCCGAAGGGGCCAAGGAATCCGCCGCCGTGCTGGGGTTCAGCGGCGCCATGGGCGCGTATGGCGGGTTCTTCATTCCCAAGAGCTTCGGCACGTCCTTCGATCTGACGGGTACTCCGTACGCGGCGCTCGTGTTCTTCGTCGTGTTCTATGCCGTCTCCATTGCCGTCACCTGGTGGTATTACTCGCGGCGCGGCGCGGAGATCCCGTGCTGAGGCCCTGCATGTCCCGGTCTGGCGGCCGGATCGCCATTGATCGGTGTTTTATCGAACGCTTTCCAACGGAGCAATCATCGTGAGCCATTTCATTGATCGCCTGAAGTATTTTTCCCGGCCCAAAGAACCCTTTTCCAATGGGCATGGCACTGTCGTCCACGAAGACCGCACCTGGGAAGACGCCTACCGCAATCGCTGGCAGCACGACAAGATCGTCCGTTCCACGCACGGCGTGAACTGTACCGGGTCCTGTTCCTGGAAAATCTACGTGAAAGGCGGCATCGTCACCTGGGAAACCCAGCAGACGGACTATCCCCGCACCCGGCCCGACATGCCCAATCACGAGCCCCGCGGCTGTCCCCGGGGCGCGACGTTTTCCTGGTACCTGTACAGCGCCAACCGGGTGAAATATCCCATGCTGCGCGGGCGCCTGGCCCGGATGTGGCGCGAACAGCGCAAATCCATGGATGCCGTGCAGGCCTGGGAAGCCATCGTCACCGATCCCGACAAGTCCAAGGCCTACAAATCCGTGCGCGGCCTGGGCGGTTTCGTGCGGTCCACCTGGGACGAGGTCAACGAGATCATCGCCGCCGCCAACATCCACACCATCAAGCGCCACGGCCCGGACCGCATCGCCGGATTCTCGCCGATCCCGGCCATGTCCATGGTGTCGTATGCCTCGGGCAGCCGCTATCTGTCGCTGCTGGGCGGATCGCTGCTCAGCTTCTACGACTGGTATTGCGACCTGCCGCCGTCCAGCCCCCAGACCTGGGGCGAGCAGACCGACGTCAGCGAATCGGCGGATTGGTACAACTCCACATTCATCATGCTGTGGGGCTCGAACGTGCCGCAGACGCGCACGCCCGACGCCCACTTCATGGTCGAAGCCCGCTATCGCGGCGCCAAGGTCATTTCCGTGTTCCCGGACTACGCCGAAGGCGCGAAATTCGGCGATCTGTGGATCCACCCGAAACAGGGCACCGATGCCGCCCTGGCCCTGGCCATGGGGCACGTGGTGCTGAAGGAATTCCACCTGGCGGGGAAAAGCGCCTATTTCGACCGCTATTGCCGCCAGTACACCGACATGCCGTTCCTGGTGCGCCTGGTGCGCCAGGGCGACCGCTACGTGCCGGACCGCAAACTGCGGGCCGCCGATTTTCCCGATCGCCTGGGGCAGCAGAACAACCCCGAATGGAAGACTGTCGCCTGCGACGAACAGACGGGTGAATTCATCGTCCCGCAGGGGTCCATCGGTTTCCGCTGGGGCCAGAAAGACGGCGAAGACGCCGGCAAATGGAATCTGGAATTGAAGGATGCCCGAGGCCAGGACGTCAGCCCGCGCCTGTCCCTGATCGATGCCCACGATGAAGTCGTACCGGTCGCCTTCCCGTATTTCGGCGGAGTGCATCACGATTACTTCAAGGGCACGGACCACGACGAGGTCCTGCTGCGCAATCTGCCGGTCAAACGCGTGCAGACGGCCGAAGGCGAGGTCCTGGTCGCGACGGTGTTCGACCTGTTCGTCGCCAATTACGGCATCGATCGCGGCCTGGGCGGGGACAATGTGGCGTCGTCCTACGATGACGACGTGCCCTATACCCCGGCCTGGCAGGAACGCATCACGGGCGTGCCGCGCGAGCAGGTCATCACGGTGGCCCGCCAGTTCGCCGACAACGCCGACAAGACCGAGGGCAAGTCCATGGTCATCCTGGGGGCCGGCCTGAACCACTGGTACCACATGGACATGGCGTATCGCGGCATCATCAATCTGGTGTCGATGTGCGGCTGCGTGGGGCAGTCGGGCGGCGGCTGGTGCCACTACGTGGGCCAGGAAAAACTGCGCCCGCAGACCGGCTGGACCATGCTGACCTTCGCGCTGGACTGGCTGCGTCCGCCGCGCCACATGAACGGCACCTCGTTCTTCTATGCGCATACGGACCAATGGCGCTACGAAAAGCTGCAGGTGTCCGAGCTGCTGTCGCCGCTGGCGGATGCCTCGAAATACCAGGGCAGCCTGATCGACATGAACGTGCGGGCCGAACGCATGGGCTGGCTGCCCACCGCGCCGCAGTTGCAGACCAATCCGCTGCAGGTGGTGCGCGATGCCCAGGCGGCCGGGATGGACCCCAAGGAATACGCGGTGCGGGGCCTGCGCGACGGCAAGCTGAAATTCGCCTGCGAAGACCCCGACAATCCCGATAATTTCCCGCGCAATCTGTTCATCTGGCGGTCCAACATCCTGGGTTCGTCGGGCAAGGGGCACGAATATTTCCTCAAGCACCTGCTGGGCACCCAGCATGGCGTGCAGGGCAAGGACCTGGGCGAAATGGGGGCGGGCAAGCCCCTGGAAGTCAACTGGCGCGACGAGGCCCCGCAGGGCAAACTCGATCTGCTGGTGACCTTGGACTTTCGCATGTCCACCACCTGCGTGTATTCGGACATCGTGCTGCCTACGGCCACCTGGTACGAAAAGAACGACCTGAATACCTCGGACATGCACCCCTTCATCCACCCGCTGTCGGCGGCCGTGGACCCGATCTGGGAATCGCGCAGCGACTGGGAAATCTACAAAGACCTGGCGAAGAAGTTCTCCGAACTGGCCGCCGACGCGGACCTGCCCGACGAAGACCTGGTGCTGCAGCCCATGCAGCACGACTCCCCGGGCGAACTGACCGACCCCTATGCCGTGCGTGAATGGCGCAAGGGCGAATGCGACCTGGTTCCCGGCAAGACCATGCCCAATCTGATGGTGGTCAACCGGGACTACAAGAACGTCTACAAGCGCTTCACGACGCTGGGGCCGCTGGCTGAAAAACTGGGCAACGGCGGCAAGGGCATTTCCTGGGACACCAAGGAAGAGGTCGAATTCCTGGGCAAGCTGAACTACCGCGAGCGCGAACCGGGCGTCGGCCAGGGACAACCGCGCATCTTCACGGACATCGACGCCTGCGAGACCGTCCTGACCCTGGCGCCGGAAACCAATGGGCACGTGGCCATGAAGGCCTGGCAGGCGCTGTCGAAGATCACGGGGCGCGACCACACGCACTTGATCCGATCCAGCGAACATGAAAAGATCCGTTTCCGCGACATCCAGGCGCAGCCGCGCAAGATCCTGACCTCGCCCACCTGGTCGGGCATCGAGTCCGACAAGGTCAGCTACAGCGCGGGCTATACCAACGTGCATGAACTGATCCCCTGGCGCACCCTGACCGGCCGCCAGGAGCTCTACCAGGATCACCCCTGGATGCGCGATTTCGGGGAATCGCTGTGCGTGTACCGGCCGCCCGTGGACACCAAGACCATCACGCCCATGCTGGACAAGCAGTTCAGCAATGGCGAACCGCACGTGGTCCTGAACTTCATCACGCCGCACCAGAAATGGGGTATCCATTCCACCTATTCCGACAACCTGATCATGCTGACGCTGTCGCGCGGCGGCCCCATCGTCTGGATGTCGGAAATCGATGCCGCCAAGGCCGGCATCGTGGACAACGACTGGATCGAGGTCTTCAACGTCAATGGCGCCCTGGTGGCCCGGGCGGTGGTCAGCCAGCGGGTGCCCGAAGGCATGACCATGATGTATCACGCCCAGGAAAAGATCGTGAACGTGCCGGGGTCGGAGCTGACCGGGAAACGCGGCGGCATCCACAATTCCGTGACGCGCACGGTCGTCAAGCCCACCCACATGATCGGCGGCTATGCCCAACTGGCCTATGGCTTCAATTATTACGGCACGGTCGGCTCGAACCGGGATGAATTCGTGGTGGTCCGCAAACTGAAGAAAGTCGATTGGATGGACGAAACGCACGAAGTGTCCGTCCAGACGCAGGCCTAAGGAGTCGCACCCATGAAAATCCGCGCACAAGTCGCCATGGTCCTGAATCTGGACAAATGCATTGGCTGCCACACCTGTTCGATCACCTGCAAGAACGTCTGGACGTCCCGTGAAGGCATGGAATACGCCTGGTTCAACAACGTCGAGACCAAGCCGGGCGTCGGCTACCCCAAGGAATGGGAAAATCAGGACCGCTGGAATGGGGGCTGGCGCCGCAAGGCCAACGGCCGTATCGAACCGCGCCAGGGCGGCAAACTGAAGCTGCTGTCGCGCATCTTCGCCAACCCCAATCTGCCGCAGATCGACGACTACTACGAGCCCTTCACCTACGATTACGACTATCTGCAAAAGGCCCCGGAACGCACGACGCCGCCCGTGGCCCGGCCGCGTTCGCTGATCACCGGCCAGCGCATGGAAAAGATCGAATGGGGGCCCAACTGGGAAGAGATCCTGGGCGGCGAATTCGCCAAACGCTCCAAGGACTACAACTTCGAGGCGGTGCAGAAAGACATCTACGGGCAGTTTGAAAACACCTTCATGATGTACCTGCCGCGGCTGTGCGAACACTGCCTGAATCCGACCTGCGTCGCCAGTTGCCCGTCGGGGTCCATCTACAAGCGCGCCGAAGACGGCATCGTCCTGATCGATCAGGATAAATGCCGGGGCTGGCGCATGTGCATTTCCGGCTGTCCCTATAAAAAGATCTACTACAACTGGAAGTCCGGCAAGGCGGAAAAGTGCATCTTCTGCTATCCCCGCATCGAGGCCGGCCAGCCCACGGTCTGTTCCGAAACCTGTGTCGGGCGCATCCGCTACCTGGGCGTGTTGCTGTACGACGCCGACGGCATCGAGGCCGCCGCCAGCGTGCCCAATGAAAAGGATCTGTATCAGGCCCAGCTGGATCTGTTCCTGGATCCGAACGATCCCGAGGTCCGCCGCCAGGCCCTGGCCGACGGCATCCCCGAAAACTGGCTGGACGCGGCCTGCAATTCGCCGGTCTACAAGATGGCCGTGGACTGGAAGATCGCCTTCCCGCTGCACCCGGAATACCGCACGCTGCCCATGGTCTGGTATGTGCCGCCGCTCTCGCCCATCCAGTCGGCAGCCAACAGCGGCCAGATCGGTTCCTTCGGCGAGATCCCGGACGTCAAATCCCTGCGCATTCCGCTGCGCTACCTGGCCAATCTGCTGACGGCCGGCGACGAGGCCCCGGTGGGCGTTGCCCTGGAACGCATGCTGGCCATGCGCGCCTTCATGCGGGCGCGGTCCGTGGATCGCCAGGAACGGCACGACATCCTGGACCAGGTGGGCCTGTCGCTGAATCAGGTCGAGGACATGCACCGCTATCTGGCCATCGCCAACTACGAGGACCGCTTCGTGATCCCCACCGCGCATCGGGAAAATGCCGAAAACGCATTCGAAATCCGCGGCGGCTGCGGATTCACTTTCGGCAACGGCTGTTCGGGGGGCAGTTCCGACGGATCGCTGTTCGGCAAGCCGCGCGGCAAGCGCAAGCCGTCCGTGGTCTTCCTGGACCCGGCCCGGACCGCATGAAGAGGCAGACACCATGACGCATGCATTGACCCTTCAAGACACGCCGGTCTTTTCCGTTCTGTCGGTTTTGCTGAGTTACCCGGAGCAGGACTGGCTGGACGCGTTGCCCGAATTGTCCGATACGCTGCCGCCGCCCGCGCGGGAACGCCTGGACCCGCTGTTCGTTTTCCTGCGCGGGTTCGATGATCTGATCGATCTGCAGGAAAGCTACGTCGCCACGTTCGATCGGCGGGCGGCCCATTCCCTGCATCTGTTCGAGCACGTCCATGGCGAGTCCCGCGACCGCGGCCAGGCCATGGTCGACCTGCAGCAGGAATACCTCAAGCACGGCTTGGAGCCCGCCACGACCGAGTTGCCGGACTACGTGCCGCTGTTCCTGGAATTCCTGGGGCAGATTCCGCCCCAGGCGGCTGAAGACCTGCTGGGCGACGCCATCCACGTGCTGGCCCGCCTGGGCGACAAGCTGGCTGAATCGGACAGCTCCTATGCCTGCATCTTCGCCCAGTTGCGCACCATGACGGCCGTCCAGCCCGAAGTCCTGCCGGACCCGCCCGAAGGCGACATGGAGGAAACCATGGTCACGTTCGGGCCGCAGGCGGACGGCACCGAACCCCTGCTGATGCGCCGCCCTGGCGATGGCGCTCAACCGATCGTGTTTCATCCGCCACGCGCGCGAGCCAGCCATCCGAACGGCAGCCAGACCTGAGGAGACCATCATGAAAGACACACTTGATCTGTTTTTTTTCGGGGTGTACCCCTACATAGCCCTGACCGTGTTCCTCTTGGGCAGCCTGGTGCGCTTCGAGCGCGAGCAATACACCTGGAAAAGCGATTCCAGCCAGATGCTGCGTTCCGGGTCGCTGCGCTGGGGCAGCAACCTGTTTCACATCGGGATCATCTCGCTGTTCTTCACGCACCTGGTCGGGCTGTTGACGCCGCCCGCCGTCTACCACGCCTTCGGCGTCACTACCCATTTCAAGCAGTGGATGGCCATCGTCGTGGGGGCCATCCTGGGCGTGATCTGCCTGATCGGGCTGGTGCTGCTGATTCATCGCCGCTGGTCGGAGATCCGCCTGCATCACAATTCCACCGTCTCGGACTGGGTCACGCTGCTGTGGATATTGCTGGTCCTGGTCCTGGGCCTGATCTCGCTCTTTACCTCGGTGCAGCACACTGACGGGGCGGTCATGGTGCAGTTGGGCGATTGGGCGCAGCGCATCGTGACCTTCCGCGCTGGGGCCGTGGGCGCTCTGGCGGGCGTGCCGGAAATCTACCGCATCCACATGGTGCTGGGCATGACGCTGTTCGTGATTTTTCCCTTCACCCGCCTGGTGCATGTGTGGTCGGGGTTCGCCTCGGTCACTTATCTGGCGCGGCCCTGGCAACTGGTGCGTCCGCGCCGCTGAGGACTTCTCATGATTACCGTGAATGACGTTGCCATTGCCGAAGCCGATATCCTGGCCGAAGTCCCGAACCACGAACAGGAAGCCAACCCGCGCCTGGCGGCCGGCCAGGAACTGGTGCTGCGCGAGCTGATCCGCCAGCGGGGAGCCGACCTGGGGCTGAACGCCGACGGCGATGAAGCCTTGCTGGCGGCGGTGCTGGCTGAAGACGTGCGCACCCCGCAGGCCGACGAGGCCAGTTGCCGGCGCTATTACGATCAGCACCCGGATGAGTTCCGGGAAGGCGATCTGGTCGAGGTCTGGCACATCCTGTTCCAGGCCACGTCCGGCCTGGATGTGCAGAAATTGCGGTCCCGCGCCAATCTGCATCTGGCGGAACTGCATCGCAAAGGCGCGGGCCAGTTCGCCGGCTTCGCCCGTGAGTATTCCAACTGCCCTTCGGGGGCGGAAGGCGGCTCCCTGGGGGAACTGAGCCGGGGCGAGATGGTGCCTGAGTTCGAGAAAGCCGTGTTTGCGCTGCCGGAATACACCCTGGCGGGCGAACTCATCGAAACGCGTTTCGGCTTCCATATCGTGCGCACCGGCCGCAAGGTCGAGGGCCGTCTCGTGCCCTTTGACGAGGCGCGCGAAAGGCTGGCCGCCTGGCTGGAAGAATCCAGCTACCGCCGCGCCGTGCATCAATACCTGCAGCAGTTGGTGGGCGCGGCGCAGATCCAGGGCATCCCCATGCAGGGGGCGGAGTCGCCGCTGGTGCAGTAGCGGGGGGCTAGATAAGCAAGGCGAGCGTGCCTATCCCCAGCAAAGCGTACAGGGAGGCTCGCTTGAGCAATACCTCGCGTTTGCCGGCTTTGCGATGGAGCAGGGCGCCCAACAGGGTGGCTGCGATGGCGAAAGGCAGCAGCATGACGATCCAGACGCCCTGGCGGGCGGTCAGCTCGCCGCTCAAGCCCAGGGGGATCAGGACGGCCGACTGCGCCAGGACGAAGAACACGATGTTGGCCGCCCTCAGGGCGGCATGGGGCATGTCGCGGTCCGACAGCATGTATAGCACCACGGGCGGGCCGCCGATGCCGGCGATCGCCGTCATCGTTCCGCTGAGGACCCCGGTCATGGTGTCCTGGAGAGGGCCCCGCCGTCCCCTGTAGTGCCAGCCGGCAAGCATCAGCAGCGCGAGGACGATGACCATGAACGAGACTGTCTTGCGCATGGCGGCGGGTTCCAGCCATTGGAGCAGCGCCAGGCCGGCCGGTATGCCCAGCAGCGATGGAAGGAACAGGCGTAGCACCAGGCGCCAGTCGACGTGGCGCATGGCCTCCGGCATGATCGGGAAGGAGACGATCAGGCTGATGCCGAGCACCAGTATCAGGACGTCCGTAGGCGCCATCAGCAGGCTGAAGATCGGCGCCATCAGCAGGCCGGCTCCGAATCCGGTGAACCCGAGCAGCAAGCAGCCGGCGAAGCTCGTGGCCGCCAGGGCGAGAAAGACCGGCCATGCGGGCAGCCAGGCTGAAATCATGGATGATGCCGCATATGGGACCTGGCCCTGTTCATGACCGTCCGCTGCCTCGCGCCTGCCGGTCTCTAGATTGCGACCGGAGCGACGATCTTCGGATACGGGTCATAAGCGTCCAGGGTGAAATCCTCGTATTTGAAGGCGAACAGATCCGTCACCGCGGGGTTCAGGTGCATGGTGGGAAAAGGGCGCGGCGCCCGTTTGAGCTGTTCACGCACCTGGTCGAGATGGTTCAGGTAGATGTGCGCATCACCGAGCGTATGGACGAACTCACCGGGCCGCAGGCCAGTGACTTGCGCCACCATCAGCGTCAGCAGGGCATAGCAGGCGATGTTGAAGGGCACCCCGAGGAAAAAGTCGCCGCTGCGCTGGTAGAGCTGGCACGACAGGCGGCCGTCGGAGACGTAGAACTGGAACAGGGCATGGCATGGAGGCAGCGCCATGTCGCCGATGTCGCCCGGGTTCCAGGCGACCACCATGTGGCGGCGCGAGTCGGGGTCGGTGCGCAGGGACTCGACGAGTTGCGCGATCTGGTCGATCTCGCGGCCATCGCCGGTCTTCCAGTGCCGCCACTGGCGGCCGTAGATTGGCCCCAGATCGCCGTCCTCGGGCGCCCATTCGTCCCAGATCGTCACGCCGCGCTCCTGCAGCCAGCGCGCATTCGTGTCTCCGCGCAGAAACCACAGCAGCTCGTAGATGATGGACTTCAGGTGCAGCCGCTTGGTCGTCAGCAGCGGGAAGTCCTGTTCCAGGGAAAAGCGCATTTGCATGCCGAACAAGGACAGTGTGCCGGTGCCTGTCCGGTCGGACTTGCGCGCGCCCCGGGTGAGAATGTCCTCCAGGCGCTCGAGATACTGACATTCGGCGGGGTTGGAACGCGTCTCCCGATGTTCCGTCTTCATGCGCGGCTTCCTGTTCATGTCGGGGGGTTGACTGTGTCCTGCACTTCGCTCCTGAGCGCATGCAGCAATTCACTTTGCACCTGGATGAAGCGTGAACTGGTGATGAATTCCTGGACCCTGGGCTTGGGCTCGTTGATGTCGATCGCGAGCTTCACCCGGCCCGGTCGCTGGCTCATCAGCAGCACACGGTCGGATACGAATACGGCTTCGGCGACATCGTGCGTGATGAAGATGATGGTCGGTTGATACTGCTGCCAGAGCTGGAGGACCAGTTCCTGCATCATCAGGCGGGTCTGTGAGTCCAGCGCGCCGAACGGCTCATCCATCAAGATGACGCCGGGCTCTGAAATCAGCGCGCGGGCGATCTGCACGCGTTGCTGCATTCCGCCGGACAGTTGATAGGGATAGTGCTTTTCGAATCCGGTCAGGCGTACCGCCGCCAGAAGCTGGCGCGCGCGATCCATGTAGATGGCTGAGGACATGCCCCGGGACTTCACCCCCAGAATGATGTTCTCGAGTACCGTCAGCCAGGGAAACAGCGACGCCTGCTGGAAGACGATCGAGCGATCCGGCCCCGGCTTGTTGACCGGCACACCGTCCAGCAGGACCGTGCCGCTGGAGGGGCTTTCAAAGCCCGCGATCATGTTCATTGCCGTCGATTTCCCGCAGCCGGTGGGGCCCAGGATGCTGATGATCTCCGTTTTCTTGATCCGGACGTTCAGCGAATCGATCGCCAGGGTCGGTTGGCCGCTGTTGCCATGCTGGGGGTATGTCTTCGAAACATTCTCGAAGACCACCATGTCCTCGCGGGTATCCGCGTTCGGGGGCGTGTCAGCAGTCGGTGGGCGAGTGTGCCATAAATCATTCATTTTCATTTCTCCAGCCTCCAGTTGAATTCAGCGTTTTCTTTATTGTCTTTGTATTGGATTTATCGGATCATGTCGTGGGCCTCCCTGGGTTGAATGAATCTCGAGATCGGCGATTATGATGACTGCGAATCTGCGAAAACTGAGTCACGTGGTGGCGCTTGGAAAATATGGAACATTTGCACAGGCCGCCGATGCGGTTCACCTGAGCCAGCCGGCATTCAGCCGCAGTATCCAGTCGATCGAGGACGAGTATGGCGTCAAGCTCTTCCAGCGCAGCACGCGCAAGATCGTTCCGACGCCGTATGGCAAGATCGTCATCGCGCGTGCGAACAAAATCCTCCAGGAAGCCCGGGGGCTGCGGCGGGACGTCGAGTTGATGAAGGCGTACGAGTACGGCGAGGTAATGATCGGCATGGGGCCTGTGCCGGCCGGGATGCTGCTGATCCCCATGGTGTCCAGAATGGTGCGCGAACACCCGAAAATCCGCACGCATGTCGAGATCACCCATTGGCGCAATCTGCTGCGCCTGCTGGAAGCCGAGCAAATCGATCTGTTCATCGCCGATACCCATGAATTGCTGGACAGGGAAAACCTCGAAATCATCCCTCTGTCGGATCTGCATATCAGCTGTTTCTGCCGTGCAGACCATCCGATTCTGAAGACGGGGAAAAAGATTCCGGTCGAGGCGCTGCACGAATATCCTATCGGGGCCTTTCGCTTTCCGGATGTCTGGGTCAGCAAGGTCATGGAAGGATTCCACTTCAAGAGCGATCCTCGCACACTCCTGGGTTTTGAATGTGACAATCTGTTGGTGCTCGAGCAGGTGGCTCTTTCGACCGATATCATCATACTGGGCCCGGTATCCGCCTTTCAGTCATCCGTCAAGGAAAAGAAACTGGTTGAAATCAAGTTGACTCCCGCGCTCCAGATATTCTCGCATTTTGGCGTTGTTCTCCTGAAAGGGCGGATGCGCTCGCCGGCGGTCGAACTCTTTGTCCAATTTGCGCTCGAAGAAATGCCACGGTCCGGCAGGCATCGGCGTGCCATTCCGGCAAAATAGCATTCGCATGCGTTACTGTTCCGGCTTCGGTTTCTTTCCAGCTCCGATTTTGACGCGCACCACTTTCGGATTGGTCCCCTCGTAGTAATTGATCCAGGACGAGGTGCCGCGCGTGCCGTCGACGGCGGGCACCAGGACTTCCTCCAGATCCCGGAGGCGGCCGGTTGCCTTGGCGAGGCGGTACTTCCGATTGTGGACGCATTCGCGGTCCTTGAATTCGCAGACGTTGTCATCCGTACCGGAACAGGGGCCATTGGCCAGGCCCTTCGGGCAGGTTTCCGGACAGACATAGTTCAGGTGCTCAATGCGGCAGAATCCGCAGGTCTCGCATCCGAGCGCGGCCGATTTCGCCATATGTTCAAATTTCAATAGCGCGCGTTTGCCAGGTTCGGTCGAGTTGACTGCCCGCATGAGCGGCCTGAGCGCCTTGGCGCCGATTGCGCCCGGGTCGAACATCACCTGGTGTATCCGCGACATGCGACGATACTGGGCCATTTCCTCGCTGGAGGGAGCGGTACCGCCCAAGTCCGGCAGGGCGTCGAGGCTGCCGGGGGCAGGGCGTTCGCGGCCGAACATGTACAGACCGCCAGGAGGGTTGAACGTCACTGTCCGGCCATCAGGCAGTCGATTGAGATCGGCCCAGGCCTGGTCCCAGGCATCGCGGCTGGCGATGGTCTGTTCCAGCGTTTCGACCCGGTCGATGATTTCGGACAGCGCTTCGTAGGTTTCGACGCCGCTGAGCTGCACGCCTGCATAGCCCATGAGCTTGACGCCCACGACCTGCATGGCCAGGCGCTGGTGATAAAGGGCGCGGGCCGCCTCCTTGCCCGTCTTGTATTCTTCCGAGATCAGGGCGAACAGACTGTCGGACATATAAACGCCGGGCAACCGGCCCGAGTGGATGCCGCGCGCCCAGCCGATGGAGGGCAGCAGGAGGTTGGCGACGATAGGGATGTCGAAGCCGCGCGCGTCCCGGTACCAGATCAGCTCTTCGAACTTGCGCATGTCCCAGCTGCAGTTCGTGATGATGTAGTTTGCGCCCGCCCCGATCTTCTTGACCATTTTCAGGTACTGGTTCGCAAGCTCCTCCTCGCGGTACTTGAACGGGGACATGGCGGTGGCGACGGTGCAGTCGCGGTCCATGCTCTTGGCATCCTGGATCGCAACCACGGACTCATGGTAGCGGGTGCGGCCCGGCCGGGTCGGCTCCATGATCCGGTCGCCGGTCACCAGCAAAAGATTGCATAGTCCCGCATCCAAGGCGCTGCGGATCACGCCGGTCGCTTCGTGGGGCAGACGGTCTTTGCCGGCCAGGTGCAGCAGGGGCACCAGGCCGCTGGCCTCGGCGGCGATCTTGCCGCATTCCACGGTGCTGAAGCATGCGGTGGATTTCACCCGGTCGCCGATGTTGACGCCGCGCATCCGCGGATCGCTCCCGACCCGTTCGGCATTGCGCGCGAGTTCGTCCAGCGCTTTGCTGCCGTCGCTGAGCAGTGCCGGCACATGCTCCAGGGTATAGAGGAACTGGCTGTCGCGCAGTCCTTCGCGTATCGCATTTCGGTAAGCCATGGTCCACGTGCCTTCAACGATTGAGGTCTTGATGCGCAGCGGATGCCTCGCACAGGGACAGGAAGCGCCGGTGCTCTTCCGGCGTCATGTGCTGCGTGTGCTCGGCCAGAGGGTAGGCGCCCGCCAGAACATGTTCCTTGTAGGTGCGAAGGCCTTGACCGATGAGCGCCGAAATATCCACGAAAGCCTTGGCTTGTTTGGGACGCGGGAAGGCGCTGTAGCCGATGGCGTCGCCCGTCCCTATGTACATGCCGTCGGGCGAGGGGCCCGAACTCACGCTGACGATCGGGACTGGCAGGGTTTCGGCCAAGTACTGTGTGATCTCGAACGGCACGTATTCCAGGATGATCGCGAACGCCCCGGCTTCGACAAATGCGCGCGTGCTGTCCACGATCGCCGCCGCCTCCACCGCATCCCGGCCCTTGAAGCCGTAGCCGCTTTGTTCGAGCATGCGTGAAGCCTGCATGCCCATGTGCCCGATGACCGGGATGCCGGCGCGCACGATCTCGGCCACGTGTCTCGCGGTGTGGCGGTTGCCTTCGCACTTGACCGCGTCGGCCCCGCCTTCGCTGACCAGGCGCGCGGCGTTGCGGACGGATTCCGAGCCGGAAATGTTGTAGCTCATGTACGGCATGTGGGCCACCTTCATGCCGTATTTCACGACCCGGTTGACCGCCTGGGTCAGGATGAGCTGTTCTTCGAAACGGACGGTCAGCGGCGTGGGGTGCCCCAGCAGGGACATGGGGCCTGCGTTGCCGTTGATCAGCAGGTCGAATCCGATCTCGTCGGCGATCGCCGCCATCGGTGCGTCATAGGCGGCAATGCAGACCAAGCGCTCGCCGCGCTGTTTCTTGGCGAGCACGGACTTCACGGTGACTTTCTTTCGCGGAATTTCGGTCATGGCTGAGTCTCCTGGTGGGGGGGCGGGGCGGAGTCGCCGGTGGTTCTTGGCGCTACTTCACCAGGCCCAGGAATTTCTCGTGCTCTTCGGCGGTCATGTGCTGCGTGAATTCGATGTTCGGATAGCTGCCGTTGAGCACTTGCGTCTTGTATTCCCGCAGGCCTTGCTGGATGAGCGGGCGCACGTCGACGAACGAACCTTCGTGCTTGGGGCGCGGGAAGGCGCTGTAGCCCACCGCGTCTCCGCTGATCAGGTAGATGCCGTCGGGCGAGGCCCCGCCCCCCACGCTGATGACAGGCACGGGCAGGGTGCGGGCCAAGTACTGCGTGATTTCGACCGGCACGTATTCGATGATCATGGCGAAGCTGCCAGCTTCTACGAAGGCGCGCGCGTCCTCGACGATTTTGTAGGCCTCTTCGGCGGAGCGGCCTTTGAAGCCGTAGCCGCTTTGTTCGAGTTTGCGCGAGGCTTGCATGCCCATGTGGCCCATGACGGGGATGCCGGCGCGCACGATTTCGGCCACGTTCTTGGCAGTGTGTTTGTTGCCTTCGCATTTGACGGCGTCCGCGCCGCCCTCGCTGATGAAGCGCGCGGCGTTTCGCACGGCCTCTTCCGCGGAAATGTTGTAGGTCATGTAGGGCATGTGGCCCACGACCATGGCGTGCTTCGTGACCCGGCTTACTGCTTGAGTCAGGATGAGCTGTTCTTCGAAACGGACGGTCAGCGGCGTGGGGTGCCCCAGCAGGGACATGGGGCCTGCGTTGCCGTTGATCAGCAGGTCGAACCCGATCTCGTCGGCAATGGCGGCCATGGGGGCGTCGTAGACCCCGAGGCTGACGATGATCTCGCCTTTTTCCTTTTTATTCATCAAGTGCTTGATAGTGGTTTTTTTCCGCTTTTCGGTGCTCATTTGCAGTGTCTCCTGTAGCGCGGTGATGTCGGTGAGGCCGCTGTGCGGCATACCCAGGAGGCAGACTAGCACCGGGTATTCCATACATCCAATGCATTATTTTTTCCTCTTTGATGCAATGAATGCATTTATTGGCGCATCCCGGGATCCCCCTGAGCGAAGACTTCCGAGTGTTTCTTTAAATTGCAATAAATGCATTGAATTGCTGAAAACAATGCATTGGATGTATGGGATGCCCGATGATAATCTGGCCGCCATGTCACCTTTCAGCACGTCGTGTCGACAGGCCCCGGCGTCGTAGAACAGGATCTTTCTGTATGAGCCAGAATCCCGCAGTACAACGCAAGCGCGTGACTCCGAACGGCATACGAAGCCGCAAGAATGGCGCCGGTTCCATCACGATGGTGTCGGCGTACGACTACCCGTTCGCTCGCTGCGCGGACGAGGCCGGCATCGACATCGTGTTTGTGAGCGATGCGCTCGCCAGTGTCGGACTGGGGCGCAGCGACACGCTGTCGGTCACGCTCGACGAGATGGTCCATCACACGAAGGCTGTCAGGGCGGGGGCGGGCAACAGCCTGGTGCTTTCGACCCTGCCATATCTGTCCTATCCGAATCCCCGCGAGGCGATCGCCTCGGCCAGTCGTCTGGTGAAAGAGGGTGGCGCCAACGCCGTCGAAGTCGAGGGTTGCGCGGACCTGGGGCCTACCGTTCACGCGCTCGTCGACAGTGGCATCGCCGTGGTGGCGCATGTGGGGCTGACCAAGAAAATCGCCGCGCGCACCGGCAGCTACCGCACGTTGGGCACGGATATGCCGTCGGCGCTCGAAACCGTGGAAGACGCGCTGTCGCTTGCCGACGCCGGCGCTTTTGCCGTCATCCTGGAATGCATCCCCGACCGCCTCGCGCAGCTCATTACGCAGTTGATCGACGTGCCCACGATCGGCATCGGAGCAGGCCCCTACTGTGATGGCCAGGGGCTGGTCACCCAGGACATGCTGGGCTTGTTCGACAAGTTCGTTCCCAAGTTCGTGCAGCAGTTCGCCCATCTGGGCCAGGCCGCGATCGAAGGTTATGTCCGTTTCCGGGACAGCGTCGAGCAACGCCAGTTTCCTGCATCGCAACATACCGTCCGGGCGGACGATCAGGTCTTGGCCGACATGCTGCGGCACCTGCGGTCGCTCGACGACAAGGTTTCTTTCAACCACGCCCAGTCGGGTGGCTTCACGGTTGCGGCATAGGCAGTGGTTCCAGTGTCGTACCCCTTTATTTAAATCATCACTTTTGAGGTAGAGAAAATGGCAAACGATGGTCATATCGCTCTGGGTCTGGTGGAAACGCGGGGCCTGGTAGGCGCAATCGAGGCGGCTGACGCCATGGTCAAAGCGGCCAATGTGTCGCTGCTGGGCAAGGAGATGATCGGCGGCGGTTTTGTGACCGTGATGGTTCGCGGCGATGTCGGCGCGGTCAAGGCGGCCACCGACGCGGGGGCGGCCGCAGCCAAGCGGGTCGGCGACCTGGTGTCGGTTCACGTCATTCCGCGCCCGCACGGCGACCTGTCCGCAGTCCTGCCGGCGCGCGCCGCCGACGCCTCTCACGCCAAGTGACGGCCATGACGACGAACAGCAGCAATCTGCAATTGCGGGCGTTCTTTTATATCGACCGGATGCAGGCCCAGTACGCAGCGTACTTCGGCACTGTCACGTCGGGGGATATTCCCGTTGCGGGGATGGCTCAGCTCTACGTCGAGCTGGCCCCCGGCAACGAGGTGTTCCGCATTGTCGATATGGCGCTCAAGGCCACCGACGTCAAGCCGGGAGTCCAGATCGTCGAACGCGAGTTCGGTGTTCTGGAGGTGCACTCGGAATCCCAGGAGTCCGTGCGCGAGGCGGGCCGCGTCATCCTGGAGCGGCTGGGGATGCAGGAGGAGGACCGGATCCGGCCCAAGGTTGCCTCGGTGCAGTTGATCACCAATGTATCGCCTTACCAGGCGCAACTGATCAACCGCTCGCGGCGCGGCCACATGCTGGTTCCGGGCGAGGCGTTGTACGTGCTGGAAGTCACTCCGGCCGCATACATCGACCTTGCCGCCAATGAGGCGGAAAAGTCCGCCAATGTGCGTCTCATCCGTTTGCAGGACGTGGGCCGTTTCGGCCGGCTGTTCATGGCCGGAACCGAGGCCGAGGCCCGCACCGCGCAATTGGCGTCGATCGCCGCCATCGAAAATCTTGGCGGTGTCGACAAATGACCACCCACTGATCGAGCCAAGCCATGCTGATATGCCGAACCATAGGGATGGTGGTCTCCACCATCAAGCAAGACGCCCTGGCCAGCAGCAAGTTGCTGCTGGTGCGGCGCACGGCCGCCGACGGCAGTGTCATCGGCGAGCCGTTCGTCGCGATCGATACGGTCGGAAGCGGCGAGGATGAACTGGTGCTGGTAGCGACCGGCAGCGCCGCCCGTGAAACGGAGCGGACCCGCGCCAGTCCGGTGGATGCCGCGATCGTCGGCATCATAGACTCGGCCTCGGGCAGCGGCAAGCTGACGTTCTCGAAGTCGGGGCCTGTGCGCAAATCGCGGTAGCGGCAAGCGCAACCCGTAGGAGAAAGCTGTGTCACAACAAGAGTATGACAAGGACTTGCGGTCCGTGCAGCAGGCACGCCGTCTACTGGAGCAATGCCGGGCCGCCCAGCGGCAGTTCGCCTCTGCCGACGCAGCCCAGGTCGACGCGATCTGCCAGGCGATGTCCGAGGCGGCCTATCAGGAGGCTTCCCGCCTGGGACGGATGGCGCACGAGGAGACCGGCTACGGCAATCCCGAGCACAAGACCGTCAAGAATCAGCATGCCGCCAAAGCGGTCTGGGAGTCCATTCGCGGGATCCAGACGGTCGGCGTGGTGGCGCGTGACGAAGCGCGCAAGCTCCTGACCATCGCCGAGCCGATGGGCGTGGTGGCCGCGTTGACGCCCAGCACGAATCCGACCTCGACGGCGATCTTCAAGGCCTTGATCGCCGTCAAGGGGCGCAATGGCATCGTGATTTCGCCGCACCCCTCGGCTGCCGGCTGCACCCAGGAGGCGGTCCGCATCGTGGCCGCGGCGGCCGAGCGTGCCGGCGCCCCCAGGGGCTTGGTCGCTTGCCTGGAAGAGCCCACGCTGCAAGCCACCCAGGAGATCCTCAGACACTATGCGGTCAATGTGATCCTGGCGACCGGCGGCGGGCCCATGGTGCGTGCCGCGCACAGCACCGGCAAACCGGCCTATGGGGTTGGACCGGGCAATGTGCCGGCCTGGGTCGATCGTTCAGCCGATGTCCGCAAGGCCGCCCGCGACCTGGTGCGCAGCAAGTCCTTCGATTGCAGTCTGATCTGCGCGACGGAGCAGACGGTCGTCGCCGACCAGGCGATTGCGCAGGACCTGCGCCGTCATATGGAAGAGGCCGGCGCGTACTGGGTGGACGAAGCTCAGGCCGCGCGTTTGGGCGAGTTGTTATTCCATCCCGACGGCGGCATGAATACCCGCGCCGTGGGTCGGAGCGCCCGGGCGCTGGCCGAGGCCATCGGCCTGACGGTTCCCGATACGGTCAAGGTGCTGGTCGCTCCCCTGGGCGGCGTCGGCGCTCAGTATCCGCTCTCGCGTGAGAAATTGACCTCGGTGTTGGGCTTCATCACCGCGCCGGACGCGCGCCAGGGCTTGGAGACATGCCTGTCGATCCTGAGATTCGGCGGCGATGGGCATACGGCGGTGATCCATTCCCAGGAGCCGGGACAGGTCGAGGAGATGGCGCTGCGCTTGCCGGCATTCCGCATCGTGGTCAATTCAATGTCCACGCTGGGCAGCGTCGGCGGCACGTGCGGTTTTGCGCCCTCGTTCACCCTGGGAACCGGGGGCATCGGCGGGGCGATCAGCGGCGACAACATCACCGTCACGCACTTGGTCAATACCAAGCGCGTGGGCTGGGAGCTTGCGCCCTGGACGCCATCCGGGGAGCAGGAGGATGCTCGTTCCGATGCGCATGGCCTGCAGGACGTTGATGCAATCGTCCGCGGGGTGCTGGACCGTCTCAGAGCTGCCGGGGCGCCCCGCGGCCTGACCTCCTGAGGGGGCGCCGTGGCTTATTTCCAGCCTTCGCAGGAGCGTCCGCGCCATGTCAAACGCTTTCTCACCGTGCGCGACATCGAGGATGCGGCGACCAGCGGCTGCCGCGAAATCGTTCACGCCGATGATCTGGTGATCACCGACGCGGCGCGGGAAGCGGCGCACGACCTGGGCGTGGCAATCGTCAAACCCGATGCTGCCCGGCAGGCGGCGCGGCCCGCGGCAGCGCCGGTGGCCAGCCAGCCGCCCGCTCAGGCTCCGTCTCCCCAGGCCGCGCCGATGCCCTATGCGGCAGCGCCGCGCATGCCTTCCGCCCCTGCCGCCTTTGCGCCGTCGCCAGGCGCCCACGCCGATGAGCATCCGCTCGTCCAGGACTTGGCCCGCGCGATCCGCGCCCGCTGGCAGCCGGTGCGTCGGCGGCGGCGCCAGCTACTCGACTGACTCCAATGGAATCCATGTCATGACAGCCAGTTCCTCGTCTTACTATGATCCCCCCGTGCGTTTCCGCGAGGTCTACACGCGTGCGGACATTGATGCGCTCGTCAGCCAGGGGCGGACGACCCTGACCTTGGGGGCGTTCGGCACGATGACCGACGAAGCTCGTGAGCAGGCCCTTAAGCTCGGCATCGTCATCCAGCATGAGGGCCGGGAGCCCGGGAAGGCCTCGTCGGACCCGTCGCGGTCCGTGCCGGCCCCAGCCTCGGGCCCGACCCGTCCGGCCGTTGTCGCCGGCCTCATCGATGCCGTGGTCGCCGAGCTGCGCGCGCGAGGGATCGCGCCTTCGGCTGCCTTGGTTCAGGATGTCGTGACGGGCGTGAATGACGCGCTCGCCGCCCGCCGCTGAGAAGAGGCGCCTTCCATGGCAGGGTCCCGCGTGCGCAGGTTGCTGCCGTTCCTCCAATGGCAGCGGCCGACGGCGGCAACGCTACGAAAGGACGCCTGGGCGGGGCTGAGCGTCGCGCTGGTTCTGATTCCGCAGTCCCTGGCGTATGCCACCCTGGCAGGCATGCCTCCGGAAACCGGTCTTTACGCGGCGATGTTGCCGTCGGTGGTCGGAATTCTCTGGGGATCTTCTTCGCTGCTGGCTGTCGGGCCGGTCGCGCTGACCAGCCTGTTGACCTCCGCCATCCTGCTGCCTCTGGCCGCGCCCGGAGGCTCGCAATGGGTGGCCCTGGCGATCTGGCTTGCCGTTTATTCCGGGCTCATACAGTTTGCCCTGGGGGTGCTGCGCTTGGGGAGGATCGCGTATGTGGTGTCCGACTCGGTCGTCACAGGGTTCATCAATGCCGCGGCCATGATCATCATCCTTTCGCAGGTTCCTCCGCTCCTGGGCCTGCCGCCCATGGCGTTCGATGCGCGCTGGCCGTTCGAGGCGCTGGCCGCCCTGCGTGAATCGCCTCTCCCGGTTGCCCTGACGAGCGCCTTCGGCCTAGGGGCGCTGTGCCTGCTGACGCTGCAGCGCCGCTGGGCGCCCCGCCTGCCCGGCGTGTTGCTGGTCTGCGTCGGCGGTATCGTCGCCAGCAGCCTGGGCCACCTGGCGGAATACGGCATGGGTATTGTCGGGGAGATCCCCCAGGGAGGGCCCGACTTGCAGGTGCCCTCGGGCATCGACGCCTCGCAGCACCTCGCTTTGCTGTCGGGCGCTTTGATCATTGCGTTGATCAGTTTTACCGAAGCCATGTCCAGCTGCCGGATCCTGTCGAAAAAATTCAATATGCAGTGGAACGAAAACCAGGAATTGATCGGCCAGGGCCTGGCCAAGATCGTCAGCGGCTTCAGCGGCGCTTTCCCGGTCAGCGGGTCGTTCTCGCGGTCAGCGCTGAACGCCTATGTGGGGGCCACCAGCGGCTGGTCCGCGTTGTTCGCCTCGGTATGCGTATTCGCGTGCCTGCTGTGGGCGACGGACTATCTCTTTCATTTGCCGCGCGCCGTCCTGGCGGCGATCATCATCGCCCCTGTCATGGGGCTGATCGATCTGCGCGCAATCTGGCGATCGGTGCGCGAGACGCCTGCCGAGGGTATCGTCATGCTGACGACCTTCGTCGCCACGCTGGCATCCACGCCGGCGCTGCACTGGGGCGTGATGGCGGGTCTGGCGGCGTCTTTCTGCAGCCGCCTGCATCGTCGTTGGTCCGCCAAGGCCGGGCAGGATGCCGCCAAAGACCGCTTGACGGGCGAACGGGACGATTGATCCGAGCGAGGATGAGGCTGCCGGCCCAGGGCCGATCCGTCCAGGACAAGCAGGGGGGCCCGGAGCGTGGGCGTCATCTCATCTGTTGCGAGGCCGCTCGGGAAGGCGGTCTTGAGCCGGCATTCCCGGGGTCCCATGCGCGGCGTGCCGATATCGGCGTGAGGATGCGAGAGGCGTTCCAGACGTAGGAACAGCGGAAGACGCGCCGGGGGGGATGTGGGATGGCGGCGGCGCGGTCGTCCGGTGGAGGGCGAAAAGCGCCGCCTCGCCGGACGATGAACTGACCGGGCGAGGGCGCCTTGCACCGCCGATGGCGTGGACTCAGCGTCCCTTCCAATGCACCAGCGTGGTTTCCGTCATGCTCAGGATGAGGTTCAGGATCAGTCCGATCAGTCCGATCAGGGCGATACCGACGAAAACGACCGGAATCTGGAAGAGTTGCGCGGCATCCGAGATCATGAATCCGAGACCGCGTTGCGCGCCGACCAGTTCGGCGGCCACCACCACGGCCCAGCTCAGGGCCATCGCCACCTTCAGGCCTGTGAAGATCTGAGGCAGCGCTGCCGGCAGTACGATCTTGCGGAACAGCTGGAACTGGGTCAGCCCCAGCGACTGAGCGGCGCGCAGGTACTGGATGGGGACGTGTGACGCGCCAGAGTGCGCGTTGACGTGCGCGTAGTTGAAGGCTGTGAAGAAGATCAGCACGACCTTGCCCAGTTCGCCGAGCCCGAAATACAGGACCACCATCGGGATGAAGGCGATCGGAGGAATCGGCCGGATGAAGGCCATGATGGGCGACACCATGGCATCGCAGGCGCGGTAGTAGCCTGTGATCAGGCCGGTCGGGACGCCGAGCGCCACACCCAGTGCGAAGCCGGCCAAGGCGCGAAACAGGCTGATGCCGATGTGTTCGCTCAGCGGCACCCGCTGGTAGCCGTTCATGATCAGGTCGTAGGTGACTGCGATCAGCGCCTGGGGAGATGGCAGGTAGGTTGCGCTGATGAACTGGAATGTGGTCGTCGCCCACCATATCGCCAGCAGGCCCAGGATGGTGCCGGTGGATATCCAGGCCATTGAGAAGGATCGATGCGTTGTCGAGTTGTTCATCCCTGGCCTCACTTGCCTTTCTGTTGCGACATGAACGTCTTCATATAGGACGCGTCGATGGATTGGTTGATCACGTCCCAACTGAGCGGTTTGGGAATGGTGCCGGCTTTGGCGAGCATTTCGCTGGCGAGGTGAAGTTGGCCGGCCAGCCCGCCTTGCGGGGACACCAGCGAATAGGGCGAGGCGGGATCGAGCTGCTGCGCGAAGGAGGGCATTTTGTCGCCCGAATGGAGCTCATAGAAGCGCTTGGCGACTTCGGGGGTGAGTTGCAGATAGCGTTCGAGGGCCTTGATTGCCAGGCTGGGATCCTGTTTCACGCGTTCCATGATTTCCGCGTGCGCCTTCATCATCCGGATCGGGACGTCCGGATACTTTTCCAGGTATTCCTTCCTGAATGCGTTGACGCTAGGGCAGACTCCGCCGTAATCCGCGTCCCAGCTCACAACCTTGACATTGGGGGCCTGCACGATCGTATAGGGGGCCCAGCCGATTGCGGCATCGATCGAATTCCGGCTGGCGAAAGCGTTGGCGAACAGCGGAGGCGCCAGGTTGACCACATTGAGGTCGCTGACCTTCACGCCAGCCTTTTGGGCGATGATGTACAGGCTGACCTGCGAGCAGGTGCCCGGCTGGGCCGCGATGGTCTTGGCCTTTGCGATGTCCTTGTAGCTTAGGACCCCGCTGTCGCTTTTGGCCAACAGGCCTTCACCCTGGCCGTTGTCCAGTTCCCAGGAGACAATCCTCAAAGGGATGTTCTGGCCGATGGCGAAGACGGTGGCCAGGCCGGTGACCACTTGGTCGATGCTGCCGCTTTTAAGCGCGGCCAACAGGGGGGCGCCGCTGGTGAACCAGTGGAATGTGGGCTTGAGGCCGTATTTTTCGTAGGTGCCCAATTGTTCGGCGAGATAGGTGTTCCAGTAGCCGGCGCTCGGTCCGCCGACATTCACGGGAATCAGCTCCTTCTCGGAGGGCGCCTGCTGCGCCGGGCTCGGGCCGCTCAGGCCCAGGCCGAGGATTGCGGATGCCAGCAGGATGGTCAGTCTTTTGTCAATTCTCACGATGTCTCCTTGATGTTTTAATAATCAATTGACCTGCACGGCAGGTCGATATCGTCTGAGGGGCGCCGCTGCTCGCATGTGCCTTGCCGGATGCCCTGGCGGCCGGGGAGACTCCGTCGTGCGGAGCCCCGCCCTGCGCGTGTTACGGCCCAGGCGGACTCGATGCGATGATATCCAAGGCGCGCGATCATAGGCTATCGTGTCGATTGAAATCCTTCAATTGCATAATTTTCAACAAAATAATGCATAAGATGCATGATTGCATGGTGTTCAGGCATGCTTCCGGCCCCTGGTTTCGATCTGTCTGACCCCCTGTTTTCTTAATGTTCATGCGGTTGTGCGCGATTTTTCGCCGCTTGGCCCGGCGACGGATTGCGGTTCGAGGCAGGCCGGAATGATGCGAACGCTCCATGAATGGCCTGTGTTGCAAGCAGTCCTCCAGGGGCATAATGATGCCCGTGCGCCGAGGCGGAGTTTCGTTCTTCCTGACGGAACCCCTCAAGGTGGATATTGGACTGGCCGCCGGCGTTTCCAGCGGCGGTTCGCGATCTGGGAAGGTCTCTCAATGGATGAACAGCAGTTTGGCGTGGAAGATTGGCGTCGTTTTCTCGGTAGCCTTGGCGAGGACCCCGAACGCAGTGGCCTGCTCGAGACGCCTCAGCGCCTGGTGGGGGCATGGCAGTACTGGACTTCGGGCTATTCCCAGGATCCGGCCGAAGTGCTCAAGGTCTTCGAGGATGGGGCTGAACAGTACAGCGAACTGATCGTCGTGCGGGGCATTCCCGTTTACAGCCATTGCGAGCACCATCTGACGCCGTTCTTCGGGACGGCGACGATTGGCTACGTTCCCAATGGCCGTATCGTCGGCTTGTCCAAATTGACAAGGCTGGTCGACTGCTTTTCCAAACGTTTGCAGGTTCAGGAACGTTTGACGATTCAGGTGGCCAATGCGCTGATGACCCACATGCAGCCCCTGTCGGTCGGAGTGGTGGTTCATTGCCGCCACCTCTGCATGGAAAGCCGCGGCATCCGCACTCCGGGCGAAGAGACGGTGACTTCCGCCATGCTGGGTGGCATGCAGAACAGTCTGGCGCTGCGTACCGAGTTTTTGGCTCTTGCGCGCGGGCCGGGCTGAATCCGGCTTGTCCTTTCCCGGCGTCAGGCCCGTTTGCGCTGCGGCGCGATGCGGGCCGCTTCGGGCGGGAATGGCGGCAGCACGTCGGCCAGGGTGCGGGCGTCCAGGTAGTCCATGAACGCCTGCAGCGCCCCGGCGATCACGGGTTTCAGGCCGCAATGGCCGGTCAGGATGCAGTGGTTGCCGGGCCCCATGCATTCGACCAGGGCCAGGTCGTTTTCCATATCGCGGATCAGGGCGCCCAGGGAAATGTCGCAGGGCTCGTGGGCCAGCTCCATGCCGCCGTTCTTGCCGCGCACCGTGCGGATCCAGCCATGCTGGGCCAGCCGGTGCGTGATCTTCATCAGGTGCGGTTCGGAGATCCCGTAGAACCGGGCGATTTCGGCGATCGTGCACAGCCGGTCGCGGTGGTTGCTGAGATACATCAGCAGCCGTACCGCATAGTCGCTCATGTTGGTCAGTCGCATGGTGTCGGGCGTCCGGTGTCTAGCGGGCTTGGGCGGGCTGGATCGCCGCCGTCTTTTTGGATGCGGCGATCGGGCTGGGCTTGTCCGGACGCGGACGGATCAGCATGGGTACGAAACGCCACAGGTAAAGCCCCAGGGACAGGATCCAGGCCAGCGCGGCCAGGTGCAGCAGATGGAGGCTGGCGGCCGAAGGCCACAGCGCGGCCAGGCGCAGGAGGGCGGCCAGCACCATCAGCCAATGGCCTGCCAGCATGCTGCGGTCCAGCGCCAGGGGGCGCCCCAGATGGCCCAGGGCGGTGCGCGTCAGCATGCCGATGATCAGGATGCAGAAGCCCGCCAGGCCGATCAGGTGCACGTGGGTGGCGCTGCGGATCAGCACGCCGTTGAGGATGGCCGGGTCGAACAGGTTGCTGAATTGCCAGGCGGCGGCCAGCAGGCCGATGCCGATGAAGGCGTAGCCCAGGTACAGGATCCACAGCATGGGCTTGCGCAGCACCGCCTGCGGCTTCCAGCAGGCCAGTTGCCCCAGGCTGATCAGTCCGGTGACGGCCAGGCTCGCAGCCATGACCAGGGGCAGGGCGTGGGGGCCGCTGCCCGGCGTCATGGGGGTGCCCGTGATCTGCACCAGCACCCCCGCCGCCAGGGCCAGGACGCTGAAGGCCATCTGCGCGTGCCCGGATCGGACCAGCATGGGGATCTGCAGGCCCTGCACCATGCGCATGGCGAAAAACGGGATGACGCGGCGGGCGATCAGCAGGGCGACGACCGCCATGCCGATCAGGCCCAGGTCGAAGCGTTCCATGAGCACCGGATAGTTGCCTTGCAGGGCGGCCAGCAGGTACAGCAGATCCGCCGCGCCCAAGGTCAGGACCAGGACGGGCAGGCCGTAGTTGCGCCGGCTGCGGCCCTTGAACATGACGCGGCCCAGGGCGATGGCCGCCCCCAGGAAGAACAGCAGTTCGGCCGCGGTGGCGATCCAGAAGCCGGTCAGGCCGCCCACCAGGAAGCCGATGCGGGCGATGCACCACAGGACGCACAGGGCCGCCAGGGGCCGGCCGTGCAGCGGGTTGAATCCGGTCCAGGTGGCGCTGGCCGTCAACAGAAACCCGATGGCGATGGTGATGATGAAGCCCCAGAGCATTTCGTGCGCGTGCCAGGCCACCAGGGTCAGGGGCGCGCCCAGCAGCTGCGGCGTGAAAATCCACAAGGCGATGGAAATCACCGCCCAGCCGGCGCCGGCGATGTACAGGGGGCGGAAGCCCAGCGCCAGGAAGGCCGCCATGGAGGGGCTGGCCGGCGCGGTCCGGGCGGAGGCTTCTTCAATGTTCAGCAGACGGGACATGATCGTCGAACTCTGTCATGGGTTGGTCGGGATGATGGCTGATCTGATAGCCGTACCACAGGCTGCGGGCGATGCGATGGGCGAAATCCTGCGCCTGGGCGACAAAGGCCGGATTATCGAATTCGCTCAGGGTTTCGCGAAACAGGTCCAGCCAGCGGATGAACATGGGGCCTTCCAGGCCGGGCAGCGCCACGTGGCGCGGCATGGGCGTGCCGCTGTAGGTGCCGGTGCGGCGCAACAGCGACGACCAGAACCGCACCATGCGTTCCAGGTGTTCGTCCCAGTCGTCGATGTGCGCGTCGAAAATCGGCCCCAGCACCTCGTCCTGGCGCACGCGCCGGTAGAAATGGTGGACGAGGGTGACGATGTCGTCTTCCGTGCAGACAAAGGGGTCGTCCATGCAGGTCTCGCAGTCTTGATGGATTTTAAAGATGCTTATTATATGAATCTTTATGATCGCGCGTAAAGGGCGAAAGACAGGGGGCGGGCGCCGGGAAATCCGCTTGCCGATGACCGGCCGGTCCGACCTTCAGTTATCATCGAGATCTCGTCGGGATGTCTCCCGGAATCCGCCTTTGCCCGCTCTTCTGGAATCCATGTCCAAGCCTGTGTTTCTGTCGTGTGTCGTCCCGTGCCTGAACGAACAGGCCAACCTGGGCATTTTGCTGCCGGAACTGCTGGCGACCCTGGAATCCCGGGTGGATGCTCTGGAAATCATCGTCGTCGATGACGGCAGCACGGACGGCACGCCCGATCTGCTGCGGCACTGGTGCAGCCTGCATCCCCAGGTCGTCTATCTGCGCCTGTCGCGCAATTTCGGCAAAGAAGCCGCCCTGACGGCGGGCCTGGAGGCCGCCCGGGGCACGGTCGTGGTCTGCCTGGACGCCGACATGCAACATCCGCCGCAGATGATCCCGGCCATGCTGGAGCGCTGGCGCGACGGCGTGCAGATGGTCTATGCCGTGCGCGCCACGCGCCAGGACGAAAGCCCTTTCAAGCGCGTGGGCTCGCGCTTGTTCTATGCCCTGATGCGCACGTCCGATGGCCGCACCGTGCCGCCCAATGCCGGGGATTTCCGCCTGATGGACCGCATCGTGGTCGATGCGCTGCTCAGCCTGCCGGAACGCGATCGCTTCATGAAGGGGCTGTTCGCGTGGGTGGGGTTCGACGCCGAAGCCATGCCCTATACGCCGCCGCAGCGCCGGCATGGGGTCAGCCGCTTCCATCCGCTCAAGCTCCTGCGCTTCGCCGTGGATGGCCTGACCGCCTTCACCACCTGGCCGCTGCGCCTGCTCAGCCTGCTGGGCGCCTGCCTGTCGCTGGTGGCCTTCGTCTATGGCCTGCTGATCATCGTCACCCATTTGTTGTTCGGTGATCCGGTGCGCGGCTGGGCCACGCTCATCACGACGGTCCTGTTCTTTTCCGGCGTCAACCTGATGTCATTGGGGGTTGTGGGCGAATACATTGCGCGCATCTTCACCGAGGTCAAGGGGCGTCCGGTCTACCTGTTGCGTGAACGGGCGGGAGGCGCGCAGCCGCCTTGGCCCGCCGCTGCCCAGGACGGGTCGTCGCCTTCCGGGCCGGTCAGCCCGGTGGTCGCCGATGCGGCAGCCTCCGCTCGGGATGACGCGAATCGTCCCGGAGGCGTCCAGGCATGAACCTGCCCCGTTTCTGCCGCGCCGGCCGCCGCCTGGTCGATGTCGCCGAGTCCGCCTGGCAACGCCTGCAGGCGCGGGCCGCCTGGGGGGGGGTAGCGGCGTTCACCTTCGTCTGGCTGGCGGCCACGACCTGGGCGTATCCCTTGCTGCTGCCCGACGAGGGCCGCTATGTCGGGGTGGCCTGGCACATGCTGATGTCGGGCGACTACCTGACTCCACGCCTGGATGGCATGCCTTTCTTTCACAAGCCGCCACTGTTCTATTGGCTGACGGCCGGTTCCCTGGCAGTGTTCGGGGACAATGCCTGGGCGGGTCGACTGGTGTCGGTGCTGGCCGCCACGGTGATGGTCACTGTGTTCTACCTGTTCCTGCGCCGCTACGCGCGGGTCTCCGCAGCCGGCCGCGCGGTCCTGATCCTGGCCGTGCAGCCTTTTCTGTTCGGGGCCGCGCATTACGCCAATCTGGACATGCTGGTGGCGGCCCTGATCAGCCTGACGGTCATGGCCGGGGCGGATGCGGTGTTTCGCCGCGAGCAGCAGCGCCCGGATCGCGCGGCGATTCTGGGGATGTACGTGCTGGCGGCGGCCGGCTTCCTGGCCAAGGGCCTGATCGGCGTCGTCCTGCCGGGCGGCGTGCTGTTTTTCTGGCTGCTTGGCCGGCGTCAGTACCGGGCGATGGGCCGCCTGCTGTGGTGGCCCGGCATCCTGCTGTTTCTGGCGCTCATCCTGCCCTGGATGGTGGTCATGCAGGCCCGCTACCCCGGGTTTTTCGACTATTACATCGTTTACCAGCATTTCCAGCGCTTTCTGGAAACGGGCTTCAATAACCCGCATCCCTTCTGGTTCTACGTGCCCGTCATCCTGGGCCTGACCCTGCCCTGGTCGATCCAGTTGTGGCGCTGGCTGTATCTGCATGGGCCTTTGCAGGCGGATTTCGTGCCGCCCGCCCACCGGCCCGAACAGGTGGACCGCCGGGTCCTGCGCGGCCTGATGCTGTCGTGGCTGGCCGTCGTGCTGGTGTTCTTTTCCATTCCCAGCTCCAAACTGGTCGGCTACGTGATTGCCGTTCTGCCGCCGCTGGCCTGGTTCATCCAGGAAACCTTCGAACAGCGCAAGGAAGAAACGGCCCCGAACGTGCGGCGCAGCCTGGTGCGCCATGCGCTGGTCGCTCTGGGCATCTGCCTGCTGGCGGTGGTGGTCCTGCTGGCTTTTCCTCAGCGCAGCTCCAAGCCCCTGGCCCAGGTGCTGGCGCAGTCCGCGGCGCCGGGCGACCGACTGGTGATGTTCAACCAGTTCGCCTATGACGTGCCGATGTATGCCGACTGGCGCACCCCCGTCGTGGTGGTGACGAATTGGGATGATCCCGGCGTCCTGCGGGGGGACGACTGGCGCCGCGAATTGGCCGATGCCGCCGCGTTCATGCCGGACCATGGGGCGGAGGTCCTGTGGCTGCCGTCGCGCCTGCACGATGCCCTGTGCCGGCCCGATCATCCGACCACGTGGTTGATGGCCTGGCTGGATGAGGCCGAGCGCCTGCCTGCGCTGGCCGGGCGGGCGCCGGTGGCGCAGTCGCGCAAGATGGGTCTGTGGCGGATCGGTGCCGGGGATGCCGTCAGCGGCTGTGGCGAAACGCCCAGTAACGCCCCAGAATGAAGGTCATGCCGGCGATCCCGATCAGGACCAGCGCCAGCAGGATGTCGTAGCGGATCGGGGTGATGCGCAGCAGCGTGGCGTAGGCGGCCTCGTTCACGGCAAACCCCAGGGCGGACACCAGGAAGAACCTGAGGGCGGCCTGCAACAGGGGGGCCTGCTGGTGGCGGAACGTCAAGCGGTAGTGGCCGGTGAAGGACACGCCGAAGGCCACCAGCCACCCCGCCACGTTGGCCAGCAGCGGCGCCAGCCCCGCCCAGGCCACGCAGGCGACGGCGACCGCCCAATGGGTGGCGGCCGCCGCGCAGCCTACAATGACGAACCAGCCGATCTGGGTGTAGAGTTTTTTGAACATGAATCCTGACCGCCCGCGTGCCAGCTCCGCTTCCGAATACCGCCGCATTGTAGTGTGCGCCGATGATTTCGGGATGAACGCCGCCGTCGATGCCGGCATCCTGCGCCTGGCGGATCTGGGCCGACTGTCGGCGACCAGCCTGCTGGTCGACGGGCCCGCCGCGCAGCGGGATCTGCCGACCTTGCTCGACACCCGCCTGCAGATCGGCCTGCATCTGAATCTGACGGAATCCTTTGGTCAGCCCGGCCTGTGCCTGCCCTTGAAATCGCTGATCCAGGCCGCGTATCTGCGCCGCCTCTCCCTGGATCAGGTGCGTGACAGCATTGGTCGTCAACTGGACCGTTTTCAGGCGCTGACCGGCCGCCGGCCGGATTATGTGGACGGTCACCAGCACGTGCATCAACTGCCGGGAGTGCGCGACCTGCTGCTGGCCGCCTTGGGCGGCGATGACGCCGTCAAGCCCTGGATTCGCGATACGGGCCGCCCCCGCCTGGCGGGCCTGCCCTGGCGCCTGCGCCTGAAGGCGCGCGTGATCGCCGGTTTGGGGGCTGCCGGGCTGCGCCGTCGGGCGCGGGCGGTGGGGTTTTCGCAGAATTCCGGGTTTCTGGGCGTGTATGATTTCAAAGGGGGCATTCCGGCCTATGAGGCCTGGATGTCCTGCTGGCTGTCCCGGGCCCGGGACGGCGATGTGCTGATGTGCCACCCCGCGTGGGGTGTCGATCCGCAGGATGCCCTGACGTCTCAGCGTCAGGCTGAATATGCCGTGCTGGCCGGCGCGTCGATGGCGCGGTGGCTGGCCGATCATCATTTGACGATCGCGGGGGCGGACCCCCGCAAGGAGTCCTCATGACAGTGTCCTACCAATCCCTGGCCCCCGATTTCGCCGTCACGGGGCAATTGCAGCCCGCCGACATGCAGGCCCTGGCCGATGCCGGCTTCAAGTCCGTCATCATCAATCGCCCGGATGGCGAAGGCGGTCCCGATCAGCCCCTGTCGGCCGATGTGCTGAGCGCCGCGCAGGCGGCAGGCCTGCAGGCGCGGTACCAGCCCGTAGTCAGCGGCGCCATGACGGCGGCCGATGTCGCCGACTTTTCCCATCTGCTGCAGGAACTTCCGGGGCCGGTGCTGGCGTTTTGCCGTTCGGGCGGACGTTGCACCAAATTGTTTCAAGCCGCCCAGGAATCTGCTTCACATCAATCCCAGGGCTGATCCCGACTGTTATTTCGCGTGCCCAGCAGGTATGCTGAAGTCTCCGCTTAGCTTTTTGGATGATCCGCGCATGTTCAAGAAAATCCTGATCCCTACAGACGGTTCCAAGCTTTCGGCCCAGGCCGCCAACAAGGGTGTCTGCTTTGCCCGTACGATCGGGGCCGAAGTCGTCGCGCTGCACGTCACGCAGCCTTTTGCCGCCACGGTCGGGTTCGATGGCATGGCAGCCGCCTATGCCATCACGGATGAAGACTACGACCGCACGGCGGCCGAACAGGCGCAAAAGTACCTGCAGCAGGTGCTCGACCGCGCTGCGACCGCCGGGGTCAAGGCCACCGGCCACGCCGTGTCCAATTTCAATGTGGCCGATGGCATCGTCCATGCCGCAAAGGAACAGGACTGCGACCTGATCTTCATCGGCAGCCATGGCCGCAGCGGTCTGTCCCGGCTGTTGCTGGGCAGCGTCACGGTCAAGGTCCTGGGGCTGGCGAAGGTCGCCACCCTGGTCTATCGCGTCAAGGAAAACGATTGATCGCGGTCGACCCATGAGCCGCGTCATTTTCCATCGACCCGAAGACCCGCATCACCCGGCGCCTGTCCTGGCGCCGGGCGATGCCGTGCGCGACACATATGGGCGGCCCCTGCGCGATCTGCGCATCTCCGTCACGGATCGCTGCAACTTCCGCTGCACCTATTGCATGCCGCGGGAAGTCTTCGGCGCCGATCATGCGTTCCTGCCGCACAGCGCCTTGCTCTCATTCGAGGAAATCACCCGGGTGGCAGCCGTCGCCGTCTCGCAGGGGGTGCGTAAAATCCGCCTGACGGGCGGCGAGCCGCTGTTGCGCAAACAGATCGAGGTCCTGATCGCCATGCTGGCGCGGTTGCGCACGCCCGATGGACACCCGCCCGAGCTGACGCTGACGACCAATGGCACGCTGCTGGCGAAAAAGGCCGAGGCCCTGGCCCAGGCCGGGCTGAGCCGTGTCACGGTCAGCCTGGACGCCCTGGACGATGCCTTGTTTGAACGCATGAGCGACAGCGGTGTGGCCGTCGCCACCGTGCTGGCCGGCATCGAAGCCGCCGCCCGCGCGGGGCTGGCGCCCGTGAAGGTCAACATGGTCGTGCGCCGGGGGATGAATGACGACCAGATCCTGCCCATGGCCCGCCATTTCCGGGGATCGGGCCATGTGTTGCGTTTCATTGAATACATGGACGTCGGCAACACCAATGGCTGGCGGATGGATGAAGTCGTCACCGGCGCCGAAATCGTGCAGCGGATTCGCGATGAATTTCCCCTGCAACCGGCCCAGGCGCAGTATCGCGGCGAAGTCGCCAGCCGTTGGGCTTATGCGGACGGGGCGGGGGAAATCGGCCTGATCACCAGCGTGTCCCAGCCATTCTGCGGCGACTGCACGCGCCTGCGCCTGTCGCCCGAAGGCCGCCTGTTCACCTGTCTGTTCGCCGAACAGGGCCACGATCTGCGGGCGGTGCTGCGTTCCGGCGCCAGCGACCAGGCCCTGCGCGACCGGCTGGCCGGTGTCTGGCTTGCCCGGGGGGACCGTTATTCCGAACGGCGCGGCCAGGCCCACCGCGATCACAAGATCGAAATGAGCTACATCGGAGGGTGATCGTGCCCGCTTCCGCTTCGGTCGATGCATCGATGCCCGACGGTTGCGCGGCCGCCATGCCGGATGATCCGGCCGGCGGCCGGTTCGACGGCCTGATTCTGGCGGGCGGCTTGTCGCGGCGCATGCGCACCCCGGACACACCCGATATCGACAAGGGTCTGCGAGACTGGCAAGGGCAGCCGCTGGTGGCCCATGTGTGCCGCTTCATGCGGGGGCAAGGCGTCGACCGGATCCATATCAGCGCCAACCGCAACACGCAGGCCTATGCGGCGCATGGTCGGGTCGTGCCCGATGCGCCCGATCAGCAGGATTGCGGGCCCTTGGCCGGGGTGCTGGCGGGGCTGCGGCAGGCGCAGTCCCCTTGGCTGTTCGTTCTGCCCGTGGACGTGGTGCGTTGGCCGGCTGACTTGCTGGCGCGGCTGGCCGCCGCCGCGCGCCCCGATCATCCCGCCTATGCCCGCACCCTCGACGGCCCTCATCCTTTATGCGTGCTGGTGCATCGCCGGCAGCAAGCGAGCCTGCAGGCCTTCGTGCAGTCGGGGGGGCGTCAGGTGCAGGCCTGGCTGCGGGGTCGCCAGGCCCGGCCGGTGGACTTCGCCGGGCAGGATTGCCTGGTCAATCTGAACACGCCGCAGGATTGGGGGCGATGGGCCGGCCTGACGCCGGAGCCGTCGGATGCCCCTCAGGGCGTCAACGCAGCCAGTCCGACAGCGCGTACCAACTGACGTCGGCGCCGGAGGACAGCTGGCTGCCCGCCGGGATTCGGGCCAGCCCGTCCGCCCAGGCCAGGCTGCTCAGGGCACCGGAGCTCTGCTGCGCATGGGGTGTCAGCATCGTAGCGCCGGAGGGTGCCAGGCTGGCCTGGATGCGGACGAAATCGTCGCGGTCCCCGCCCAGGGGGCGGTCTGTTTGCAGGATGCCGCGCCGGGTGGGCGGCAGGATCCGGTTGCGGCCCTGCAGGCCCCGGATCAGGGGACTGACCAGCACGGTGAAGACGGCGAAGGCCGAGACGGGATTGCCGGGCAGGCACACGATGGGACGGCCCTTCAGGTCCGCCAGGGCGACCGGTTTTCCGGGCTTCATACGCACCCGCCAGAGATCGAGCGTGCCGCCCAGGGATTCGATGGCCGGCTTGACCAGATCCTTTTCCCCGACGGAGGCCCCGCCGACGCTGAGCACCAGGTCGCAGGTCTGCGCCAGGTCTTCCAGGGCGGCTTCGATGGCCTGTGCGTCGTCGCGGGCATGGCGCAGCAGCGCGGGCGCAGTGCGCAGGCCCTGGCACAGACTGGCCAGCATGGCGGCGTTGGAGTTGTAGATTGCGGCGGGCGGCAGTGGATCGCCGGGCGCGACCAGTTCGTCTCCGGTGGTCAGGATGCCGACCTTCAGGGGCGCGTAGACGGATGCCTGCGCGAACCCCTGGGCGGCCAGGACGGCGATCTGTCCGGCCTCCAGCAGGGCGCCTTGCGCCAGGATGCGGCTGCCTTGGCGCATGTCCTCGCCCCGGTGGCGGATGTGCTGGCCTGCCAGCGCGGGTGTTTGGAACGTGACGCCGGACTCGTCTTCCTGGCAGTCTTCCTGCATGACGACGGTATCGGCGCCGGCCGGGATGACGCTGCCGGTGAACAGACGGATCGCCTGCCCGGGGAGCAGGGCCTGGGGCGCCTGTCCGGCAAAGCAGCGCTGCTGGACCGGCAGGGCGGTCGGGGCTGCGGCAGTGTCCGCCGCCCGCACGGCATAGCCGTCCATGGCGCTGTTGTCCGCAGGGGGAAGATCCAGCGCGGCCACGATGTCAGTGGCCAGCACGCGGCCGTGCAGAGCCGCCAGCGGCAGGGTTTCCTGTTCGACGGGGGGGCGGGCGCGGGCCGCCAGGCGGGCTTGCGCGGTATCGAAATCCAGCATGATCAGTCGGGGGTCCGGGCGCGGTAGGCGCTGGCGAAATTGCAGGGGGGCTGGCGGCTGTCCAGTTGCGGCTGCAGGATTTTTTCCCAGGCCAGGCGGCAGGCGCCGGTGGATCCCGGCAGACAGAACACCAGGGTGTCGTTCGCCGTGCCGCCTAGCGCATCGGATTGCAGGGACGAGGCCCCGATGTCCAGCCAGGACAGATGGCGGAACAGTTCGCCGAACCCCGGCACGACCTGGTCCAGCAAGGGCGTGACGGCGGCAATGGTGGACTTGCGGTGGGTGAAACCGGTGCCGCCATTGCACAGGATCACCTGGACGGCGGGGTCGGCGATCCAGTCGCTCAGGGTCTTGCGGATCTGGTAGCGGTCATCCGGGCACAGGCCGCGGGCCTGCACGGTGTGCCCGGCATCGCGCAAGGCCTGGTCCAGGTAGTCGCCGCTGGTGTCGTCATGCGCCTGGCGGCGGCTGGAGATGGTCAGTACGGCGCACCGCAGGTTGACGGGAGCTTGGGTCGGGTCGGCTTTCATGGTGTGGAAGGGGAATTCCATTGTTCGGTTTTCAGGGCATCGGCGTCCTGTTGCTGCACCCAGAAGGCTTGTCCGTCCGCCAGTGTTTCTCGTTTCCAGAAGGGCGCCCGGGTTTTCAGGGTGTCGATGATGTATTCGCAAGCGCGGAAGGCATCGCCCCGATGCGTGCTGGCCACCCCCACGAACACGATGGGCTCGCCCAGCGGCAGTTCGCCCACGCGGTGCACCACCAGCGTATCCAGAATGTCCCAGCGCTGCCTTGCGCGATCGCAAAGCGCCTGGATTTCGCGTTCGCACATGCCGGGGTAGTGTTCCAGGAACAGGCTGCGGGATCCCGCGTCCGGGCTGTAGTCGCGCACGGTGCCCAGGAAATGCACCAAGGCGCCCGCCTGGCCCGCCGTGCGGGCCTGCAGCCGGGCGATCAGCGCCGCCACGTCGAAGCGCTCTGTCTGGATCATGACCCTATCGTTCATCGTATGCATGGAAGGCCGCGCGGGCCTAGCCCCCGGTCACGGGTTCGAAGACGGCGACCTCGTCGCCCGGATGGATGGTGTCCTGGCGCCCGGCGTGTTCCTGGTTGATGGCCAGTTTCAGGCGGCTGACCGATCCCAGCGCCGGGCAGCGTTCGGCCAGGGCGTCCAGCCAGGCGCCGGCCGAAATCGGGGCGTCCAGGGCCTGGGTTTCCTGGCGGATGCCCAGGTGTTCGGCGACCTGGGCGAAATACAGGACCTTAATCATTGCGCCATTCACCGCTTTTACCTCCGGATTTGTAGACCAGCCGGACCTGATCGATCACGATGCCCTTGTCGGCGGCCTTGCACATGTCATAGACGGTCAGGGCCGCCACGGTGCAGGCGGTCATGGCTTCCATTTCGACGCCGGTCTGGTGGCTGGTGCGGCAGGTGCTGCGGATCGTCAGGGTGTGGCGGGCGTCGTCGGCGCTGAAATCCACCCCCACGAAGCTGAGCGGCAGGCTGTGGCACAAGGGGATCAGCTCGGCGCAGCGCTTGGCGGCCAGAATCCCGGCGACGCGGGCGGTGTTCAAGACTTCGCCCTTGGCGTTGGCCTGGGCGGAGAGGAGTTTCCAGGCATGCGGACTGAGCCGTACCTGGCCTTCGGCGATGGCGGTGCGGGCCGTGGCGGCCTTGGCGCCGACGTCGACCATGCGGACCTGGCCGTTTTCATCCAGATGCGTCAGACTGGGGGACACTTCGGTTTCGTTCATCGTTCTATCATATCGGATATTTCATCCAGGCTGCCGCCGGGGCATGGCGCGGCTTTGACCGGATTTTTCCATGGCCAAGACGATCGGCGCCTTCTTTTCCCTGTACCTGGCAACTCTGATTCTGCTGCTCAGTTCGGGTTTGTTCAATACCTATCTGGGCTTGCGCCTGACGGAGCAGTCGGTGTCCGAGGTCTGGGTGGGGGCGATGATCGCGTCCTACTACCTGGGCCTGGTCCTGGGGGCGCGGTTCGGCTACCGCCTGATCATCCAGGTCGGCCACATCCGCACCTATGCGGCTTGCGCGGCGCTGACCACGATCACTGTCCTGATCATGATCCTGGTCCACGATCTGTGGTTCTGGCTGGCCTTGCGTTTTGTCGCGGGGGTGTCCATGGTGTGCCTGTTCGTGGCCATCGAGAGCTGGCTCAACGAACAGACGGACAATGCCGCCCGGGGCACGGTGTTCGCCTTTTACATGGTGGCGACCTGCATGGGCACGGTGCTGGGTCAGCTGGCCCTGGGCCTGTTCCCGGATCTGAACTATCAACCTTTGGTCTTCGTGGCGATCTGCAGCGTGCTCAGCCTGATTCCGATCACGCTGACGCGGCGCCTGCACCCGGCCCTGCAGGTCCCTGCGCCGCTGGCCCTGCGCTATTACCTGGCCCGCGTGCCCATGTCCATGACGGTGCTGTTCGTCGCCGGCATGCTCAACGGTGCCTTCTACGGCCTGGCGCCGGTGTACGGCCTGCAGCACGGCATGGACAACCACCAGGTGGGGGTGTTCCTGGCCGCTTCCCTGGCCGCCGGGCTGATCTTCCAGTGGCCGCTGGGTTGGCTGGCGGATCGCACCAGCCGGGTGAAACTGATCCGGACCGGCGCCTTGGTCCTGGTATGCCTCGGGGTGCCGCTGTGGGGCTGGCTGCGGTTCCCCTATCCGGCGCTGGTGGCTTTTTCGGTGGTTCTGGGCATCGTGCAGTTCACGCTCTATCCCATGGGCACGTCCTTTGCCAATGACAACGTCGATCCTGAACGGCGCGTGGGCCTGAGCGCCCTGCTGTACATGGTCTACGGGGTGGGGGCCTGCCTGGGGCCGCTGCTGGCCGGACTGCTGATGCGCACCTGGGGCAGCGATGTCTATTTCGTCTTCGTGTCCGCCTGTTCCGCCGTGCTGGTGCTGTTCATCCGGGAGCAGCGCGTCAAGGGCACCCACGTCAGCCCCGACGCGCCCACGCAGTTCGTGCCCATGGCCGATACGCTGCAAAATGCCCACGTCATGGCGGTGCTCGATCCCCGGGTCGATATCGAGCTCGACATTTCCCATGACCCCGTCGTGGATGACACATTGCCGGCGGCGGACCCTCTGTCGTCGGCCGCCGATGGCGCTCCGGCGGGATCAGCGGGGGAAGAGCAGCACGATGGCGGCCAGCGCAAGGCCGATGCCGGCCAGGTTGGTCCGGCTTAGCCGTTCGCGGAACAGGCCGGCGCCGACCAGCGTGCCGATCGAAATGACGCCGATGTTCATGGCGGCGAAGACCAGCGTCGGATTGGCCGGGTAGGTCTGGTGGGCGCGGATATAGAAATAGATGTTGCTGAAATTCAGCGCCCCGAGCAGGATGCCCGCGGCCAGGCTGCGGGCGTGCCAGTGTGTGCGGCGGATCAGCAGCCACAGGCCCATCAGGACGGCGGCCAGGGCGAAGCTCAGCAGCAGCGTGCTGGTAAAGCCGGCTCCGGCGCGGGCCATCTGCTTGAACAGGATGTCGATCGTGCCGTAGCCCGCCCAGACGCCCAGCAGCGTCAGCCATGCCAGGCGGCCCTTGTGGGCCGTGGCGCCGTGGGGGCCGTCGTCGGACGGCGCCGGGCCGTCGGACAGCATGTCCGTTCGCGCGTCGGCCCGGGCCGGTGCGCTGGCCGGGCGGCGCAGCAGGCACGCCAGCGCGCCCAGGGCCAGCAGGATGCCCAGGCCCTTCAGACCGGACAGCGCTTCGTGGAACACCAGGAAGGCCGCCAGGATCGGAATGACCAGGGACAGGCGCTGGGCGGTGTCGCTCAGCACGATTCCGGCCTGGCGCACGGCGGCCGCCATGATCAGGAACACGGTGGGCAGCAGCACGCCCAGCAGCCCCAGCAGGACCCAGGCGGCCGGCGTTTGTCGCCCCAGCGATTCCAGGGGCGGGCGCAGCAGCCACAGGCACAGCACGCAGGCGGTGACGTAGTTCATGGCGATGGCCTGCTCGATGCGCACCTGGCAGCGCCGGGCAAGCTTCAGGAACACGGACACCATCACGCTGAAGGTGATGCTCAGGATCAAAGTATGCATGGCGGCTCAGGAAAGGGAAGCGTGGGCGGCCGTCGGCATGGGCACCAGGCCCAGGCGCTGGAACAGACGGGCGTCGGCCTCTGCGCGCGGGTTGGGTGTGGTCAGCAGCTGTTCGCCGTGAAAGATCGAATTGGCGCCGGCCATGAAGCACAGAGCCTGGGTGCTGTCGTGCATCGATTCCCTGCCGGCCGACAGGCGCACTACGGTCTTGGGCATGACGATGCGGGTGACGGCGATGGTGCGCACGAATTCCAGAGGATCCAGATCGGGCGCGTCCGCCAGCGGGGTGCCGGGCACTTTGACCAGCTGGTTGATGGGCACGGATTCGGGGTAGGGATCCAGATTGGCCAGGGCGGCGATCAGGCCGGCGCGGATTTCGCGCGATTCCCCCAGGCCGACGATGCCGCCGCAGCAGACCTTCAGGCCTGCGTCGCGCACGCGTTGCAGTGTTTGCAGGCGATCGTCGTAGGTCCGGGTGTGGATGATCTCGCCGTAATATTCCGGCGCCGTGTCCAGATTGTGGTTGTAGTAGTCCAGGCCGGCGGCCTTCAGGCGCTCGGCCTGGCCGGGCTTCAGCATGCCCAGCGTGACACAGGTTTCCATGCCCAGGTCCTTGACCGCCCGCACGTGCTCGATCACGTCATCCAGCTGGCGTTCCGTGGGGGATCGCCAGGCTGCACCCATGCAGAACCGTTGCGCGCCCGCTGCCTGGGCCCGCCGCGCGGCTTCCAGCACCTGCGGCAGCGGCATCAAGGGGGCCTGTTCCACCGCCGTCGCGTAGCGGGCCGATTGCGGGCAATAGGCGCAGTCTTCCGGGCAGGCGCCGGTCTTGATCGACAGCAGGCTGGATTGCTGCACGGCATTGGCCGGGTGGTGCTGGCGGTGGACGGTCTGCGCTTGCAGCAGCAGGTCATTGAAAGGCAGGGCAAACAGCTCCAGGATCGCTGGACTGGACCAGGCCGGGGCAAGTGTCTCGTGACGCAGGCAGGATGACATAGGGGCTCGGGGCGAAGAGTGAATAGCGGGCATGGTAGGGGGCCGTCTCGCAAATGACAAACTAGAAATTTGCGATCAAAACCACACAATTTTTGTTAATTTCTTTTAATTTCATCTTTAATGTCGAGCAATCCGATTGGCGGACGTGAAATCCGGCATCCGTCCTTTGATCCGTGTAAATGTGAATATTTGTAATGTCGTAAGAACGGATCCGTCATGATGATGCGATCCGCAGGACCTGTTCCAAAGGGGGGATGCCGGCTGCGACTCGGGCGATGGCGGCCGCGTCTACCCGAGGCAGCGGGGGGATCTCGGCCAGGATGCGTGTCTTGCCGAAATGTTCCAGCGCTTCGCGGTTGCCGGGCGATGGCGGGCCGTTCATGACGATTCCCATCACGGTCAGGCCGCGTGCGGCCAGAGCCCGCAGGCTGAGCAGAGTATGGTTGATCGTCCCCAGCGTGCTGCGCGTCACCAGGACGATCGGCAAGCCGAAATGGGCGGCCAGGTCCAGCATCATGTGCTGTTCGTCGATGGGTACGTAGAGTCCGCCTGCGCCCTCGACGACCAGTGGGGTTTTGGTGCGGGGCAGGCTCAGGCTGATGGGGTCCAGGGTGGCGCCTTCTTCACGCGCTGCCGCCCAGGGGGCCAGTGGCGCCTGCAGGATGCTCGCCGGGGGATGCAGCCTGTGCCGGCCGGGTTCCAGCAAGGCGGCGACGGTCTCAGTGTCGCCGCAGGCGCTGGCTGCGCCAGTCTGGTAAGGCTTCCAGTAATCGGCATGCCAGGCCTGGGCCAGGATGGCGGCTGTCAGCGTCTTGCCGACGTCGGTATCCGTGCCGGTCACGAACACCCCGCGTGCGGCGGGCGGGAGCGCGGGGGCGCCCATCACAGGCCCCGGTCGGCGGAGGATCCATCCCGCCGACGCCATAGGCTGAAAGCGATCCGATACGAGCATCGAGCGCCGGATTGTTCGAATACCGCGCAGACCTGCTTCAACTGCGCCACGGACAAGGGGCGGCAGTCGGCGTTTGGGGTGGTGGCGCCGATGCCGCGCAGGTGTCGCAGGAAATTCAGGGCGCTGCCGCATTCATCGATATAGTGCTTCGTGTGCAGCTGGCTCCGGAATGTTTCGGCAGGCGCTTGCAACTGGTGGACGGACGGGAAGGGGATCGTGGCGGCCTGCAGGCCCAGCGTTTCGTGGGCGGCACGCCATTCCGCCCAGGTGCCCCGGGTCGGGACTGCGATGGCCAGGCAGCCGCCGGGCGCCAGCAGATCGGCCAGCCGGATCATGCCTTGTCCGGGGTCGCGGAACCATTGCACGGCCATGCTGGAACAGATCAGGTCGAACCGCGCGTCGGGCGCCGGATCCTGAGGATGTTCCCCGTCCATGATCTGGAATCGCGCCGTGCCGCCCAGGCGCACGGATCGTCTGGCTTGCTGGAGCATGGCGGGCGCCAGGTCCGTGATGGTCCAGTCGGCAAGCGGGATGCGGGCGGCCAGCTTGCGGGTCAGGATGCCGGTGCCGCAACCGATTTCCAGAATGCGGGGTGCTGGCGGCAGCGCCTGTCGGGCGATGTGGTCGAGCAGGCCGTCCGCCACGCTGTGTTGCACACTCGCGTGCTGGTCGTACCGGGCTGCGGCAGCATCGAATGCTGTTGCGGCATGCCGGGTTTGTCGAGTGGTGGCAGCGACGTGGCTGGCAGGGGATGGCTGTTTGGGGCTCATGTTCAGGATGCCTGGGCTTGGGAAAGCGCCTGGATGAAGGTGTCGATGTCGGCTGCGGTGTGGCCGGCGCTGAGGGCGATGCGCAGGCGGCTGGTGCCCTTAGGCACGGTGGGCGGTCGGATGGCAGTCACCTGGATGCCCTGCTGGCGCAGGTGGCGGCTCAGCGCCAGGGCGCGCCGTTCGTCGCCGATGATGACTGGCACGATGTGCGTGCTGGATGTCCCGGTTTCCAGGCCAAGCGCCTGCAGGCGTGCGCGCAGCTGTCGGCCGTGGTCGGCCAGCCTGTCGCGTTCGACCTGCATCCCGGGCACGAGGTCCAGGGCGGCGTCGATGGCGCCCAGGACGGCCGGCGGCAGGGCGGTGGTGTGGATGAAGCCCGAGCAGGTGTTGATCAGGTAATCGCACAGTGCGCGCGAACCGGCGACGTAGGCGCCGAAGCTGCCCATGGCTTTGCTGAACGTTCCCATGGCCAGGTGGACGCCATCCGGGTTCAGGCCGGACAGCCCCATGCCGCCGGGGCCCAGGACGCCGGTGGCATGCGCCTCGTCCAGATACAGGAAGGCCCCATGTCTTTCCGCCAGCGCGCTCAGATTCATGAGATCGCATCGATCGCCGTCCATGCTGAAGACGCTTTCAGTCACGATCATCCGGCGCGCTGGCTTGGCGGCATGCGCCTGGATCAGGTGCTCCAGGTGGTCCAGGTCGTTGTGGCGGAAGCGGATTTCCCGGACGCCTGCGGCTCGGCACCCTTGGTGCAGGCTGGCGTGCGCCAGGCGATCGACATAGACCTGGGTGTCGCGGCCCAGCAACTGCAGCAGCGCCGGCAGTACGGCCGCATTGGCCTGCCATCCCGACGAAAACAGCAGGGCGGCTTCGGCGCTCTTGGCGCGCGCCAGCCTGGTTTCTATGGCAAGTGTGCAGGCTCGTGTGCCGCAGACCAGACGCGAAGCCGTTGACCCGGCTCCGTAGCGTTGGACGTAGTCGCTGGCCCGATCGATGAGGGTCGGGTGCGATGCCAGACCGAGGTAATCATTGCTGCAGAAGTTCAGTTGCGCTGGCCCGGCATGGTCGGGCGCGGCTGTGTCGACCGCGATCAGGGCGCGTCGTCGGGACTGTTGCTCGAGCCGGCCCAGGGCGTGCCGGTAGAGCGGCTCGAAAGGGCTGGAAGGCGGCCTGCCGGCAGCGTGGGAATGAGGCGTCGGGTGCATGGGAATAATATAGATCGATGCGATTAAATAAAGGAATTAACAGAAGATAAAAGCAAGATAGATGAACATGAAAGTTAAAAGCAACATCAAGCAATGGTCTTCATCGCCGCGTCTTCGGCAGGCATTCTGCCTGCCTCGACAAGGCATTGAATAAGCGAAACAAAATATGACATCGACATCCCCTGCCTGGTTCGACCAGGGATACCCGTACATCTGGCTGCCCTACACCCAGATGAAAACCGCCATGGCACCGACCCTCGTCCGGGAAACGCGAGACTGCAGGCTCTACTTGAGCGATGGCCGCGTCTTGCTCGATGGACTGGCCTCGTGGTGGACTGCGTGCCACGGCTATAACCATCCCCATATCGCCGAATCGGTGCGAAGGCAGCTGGAACGCATGCCGCATGTCATGTTCGGCGGCCTGGTGCATGAGCCGGCGCTCACGCTGGCGCGGCGTCTGTGCACACTGCTGGGAGCGGGGCTGGATCGGGTGTTTTTTACAGAATCCGGCTCGGTCAGCGTCGAAGTGGCGATGAAGATGGCGATCCAGTATTGGCTCAATCAGGGCGAGGACCGGCGGCGCATCGTGTCGTTTCAAGGGGGCTACCATGGCGACACGTTTGGCACCATGGCCGTGTGCGATCCGCAGATCGGGATGCATGCCGCGTTTCGTGCAACCTTGCCGGGCCAGGATGTCTTGCCGCTGCCTCGGGATGACGAAAGCGAGGCTTCATTGGATGCCGTACTGCGTCGCCAAGAAGGGCAGGTGGCCGCCTTGCTGGTCGAGCCGCTGGTGCAGGGGGCTGCGGGCATGCGCATGCACGGCCCCGATGTGCTGCGGCGTTTACGCCGCCTGGCGGACCGTCATGGGGCACTGCTGATTTTCGATGAGATCTTCACCGGTTTCGGGCGGACGGGCACTCTGTTCGCCTTTCAACAGGCGGGGGTTGTTCCGGACATTCTGACCTTATCCAAGGCCTTGAGTGGCGGCACGCTGCCCCTAGCGGCCACAGTAGCCAGCCAGCGTGTATTCCAGGCCTTCTGGTCCGACGATCCCGCGCACGCCTTGATGCATGGTCCGACTTATATGGGCAATGCACTGGCTTGCGCCGCCGCCCATGCGTCTTTGGATCTTTTCGAGCGCGAGCCCAGGCTGGAGCAGGTGCGAGCGATCGAAACATTGCTGGAAGAAGGGCTGGGGGGGTGTCGTGAACTGCCGTGTGTGCGCTCCGTGCGCGTGAAAGGGGCGATTGGCGCGGTCGAGTTGCATCGCGCGCCTGATCGCGCTGCCTTGTGTCAGGCCTTTCTGCGGGCTGGCGTGTGGGTGCGCCCCTTGGAGCGCACCGTGTACCTGACGCCTGCCTTTGTGATGCCGCCGGAAGATGTGCGGCATCTGACGGCGGCGGTCCGCTCGGTCCTGGCCGGCGTGGCTCCATGACATTGGGCGATTCCAGGCGATTAATGAAAATATTCCTGTGCGCTTGCACACAAGAAAATTTTCGTGCATAATCTCGCTTCTTCGTTGATGAAGACCTTGTTTGGGGGTATAGCTCAGCTGGGAGAGCGCTTGCATGGCATGCAAGAGGTCAGCGGTTCGATCCCGCTTACCTCCACCAAACTTCTTCGATGAATGTCCTGTCCCCTTCGTCTAGAGGCCTAGGACATCACCCTTTCACGGTGAGTACAGGGGTTCGAATCCCCTAGGGGACGCCAGTTTACCTGGCACCGCTGCGGAGCGGTAGTTCAGTTGGTTAGAATACCGGCCTGTCACGCCGGGGGTCGCGGGTTCGAGTCCCGTCCGCTCCGCCAAAAAATTCAGTGAAAAAAAGCACTTACGCTAAGTAGGTGCTTTTTTTTCGCCTCGATTCAAATGCCAAACGGATGCGGATGCGCGTACTCGGGTTTGCCAGATGGCCCGGGTGTGTATCGATCCCGAGGTGGTCCTAGCCCTGCGGCATGGGGCAGCGCGCGCCATGCCGCCGATCAGTCGATCGTAGGGAGGACGAACCGTTCATTGAACGTCAGGTTGACTCCTACCAGCGGCCCGCCGGTTTGCTGGAGTCGGCCGCCCTCTGCGAGGGAACCTAGATCGAGACTGCAGAACCCGATCTCCTCGATAAAGTCGCTCACCGTCTTTTTGGCGCCGGCGTCGTCCCCGGACACGAAGAACACGGTCTTGCGCTTTGACGACGAGAAATCGGAGATCCAGTGCATTGGAACGGTGTTGAACGCCTTGACGACCTTCGCCCCCGGCGCGAGATCGGCGATGATCTCGCTCGACGTCCGCCCGGTGATGTCGCCGAGCATCAACGGCTGAGCGCTGGCTACGCGGTTGCTTGTGTCCACGAGGATCCGGCCCGCCCAGTCGCCGACCGAGAACAACGCCGCCTGCACGTTCCACCATTTGACGGCGAGCACGACGAGGTCCTGCTTCGCGGCCTCTTGCACTGTCCCGGCGGCGGCGCCGGAACCCAACTCCGCCACAAGGGCGGTGAGCGACTCAGGTCCACGCGAGTTGCTGAGTACAACCTGGTGACCTGCCAATAGAGCGTGTTTGGCGAGGGTTTGGGCGACAGGGCCGGCACCGATAAAGCCGATATTCATTTCGAAGTTCCTTGCTGATGTGAGGTTGATCGTTCATGGAGCGCCGGCGCGATCCGGCGCCCGATGTACGGATCATGCTATGAGCTTTACTTGCAAAAAGCAAGTGAATAACAGAATTTTACTTGCAGCATGCAAGCGATGTTAATATCTGGCCATGAAGACAGCGTCTAGAGAAGACATTCGGTCCCATTGCGCGGTGAACTACGGCGTGGAGATCTTCGGTGATCGGTGGTCGCTCCTGATCATCCGCGACATCGTGTTCGTGGGCAAGAAGACGTATGGCGAGTTCCTGAAATCGGAAGAGGGAATCGCGACCAATGTCCTTGCTTCCCGCCTTGCCTTTCTCGAGGAGCAAGGCATTCTCACGAGGGCGCCCAGTCCCGACGACAGACGCAAGGACTTCTACACTCTGACCCAGAAGGGCCTGGACCTCATTCCCATCGTGCTTGAAATCGTCCTTTGGAGCGCGAAGCACGATGCGAAGTCGTATGCGCGGCGCAGCAAGGAGTTCATGGCTCGATTGAGCCGCAGCCCGGCGGAAGTGAGCGAAGAGGTAAAGGCGCTGGTCCGGAAGGGCGGATGCATCTTTCCCGAGAGCAAGGAATGAGCAAGGCGGCAAGCGCGCCGTGCGACGCCGCACGAACGATAGGCGCGCCCCCCGGCTACAAAGCGCGGCGAATCGCGGGACAGCGGAAATGCGCGGGTCTGTGTCCCAAAAGCCTGATCTCCCGCCAGGATTCGGCCTTTTGCGGGATTGTCTTTGCGGGCATATCCGGTAACATGCTCTGTGGCAGCACGAGAACGCCCTGACAGTGGGATGAGGCTGCCGGCACCTTGACCACCAGGATCGCATGCGCCCACGATTTTCGAAACCAGCAGGGCTTGCTGCCCGCGCATTGCTCGGGCTTCGGGCTGTGTCGGCCGTGTTCTATGGGTTGATGCTGGCGTTTGCGTTGGGAAATGTCATCCTGGTGTATTCGCTGATGTCGCGCTACGACGCGGCCCTGGATCAATCCGCCACGCTGGGCAGCATGCGCACGTTCAGCCAGCAGCTGGCGGTGCGGGCGATGCGGCTGGCGGATGGCGGCCTGGTGCAGACCGGGCAGATCAGCAAGGAAATCGACGCCATGGATCTGGCGCTGCAGGCGCTGGACCAGGGCGGGGTCGTGGGGGACCGCGAGATCACGGCCCTGAGCCAGCCGTCCGTGCGCGTGTTCCTGCCCAAGATCCGCTACGAATGGGTTGCGTTGCGCGGGCGCCTTCAGGCGGTGATGCTGGATTCGTATTCGCGCGGAGACGCGTCGGCTGCCGAAGGACGTGATCTACCGCATGTGGTGCAGCGGCAGTGGGTCGCCGATGACGCGGCCGCCCTGCTCGGCACGCTGAATACGGCGCTGGACGCCCTGATGCCCCTGTTGCATCGAGCCAAGGATCAGGCCTTCAATTGGCTGGTGATCCTGGTGCTGCTGGATCTGGGCGTGCTGGTGGGGGCCTTTCTCCTGGTGCGCCGGGGCGTCGTGCTGCCCTTGTTGGCCGTGCGTCACGCCGTTCGCGCCATGATGCAGGGCAACTACACCACGAGGCTGGCGCCGGCGGGGGCCGCGGAAATCGTCGAGATCGCGCAGGCCTACAACACCGGGTGCCAGCAGATCCATGAATTGCTGACCCAGATGCGGGCGGATCAGGCCGGGCTGCAGCGGTCTGAAATCATCTTTCAGGGCCTGGCGTCCAATGCCCTGGTGGGCATTTTCCTGATCGCGCACGACCGCTTCAGCTTTGTCAGCCAGAAAATGGCGGATATCTTCGGCTATCAGCCCGATGAGATGATCGGGCACCTGTCGCTGTTGTCCATCATCGCGCCGCGCGAGCGCTATCTGGTCGATGAGGCCCTGAAATCCGGCCGCAATCAAAAGGCCGCCACGCTGCGATTCGAGCGTCATGGCCGCCGCAAGGACGGTACCCTGTTCGACATCGAAACCTTCATCACGCTGGTGGGCTCGGGAGACGACGCCGCCATCATCGGCCTGGTCCAGGACATCACCGAAAGCAAGCAGGCGGAATCCTCCGCCCAGCTGGCGGCCATCGCCTATGAGAACAGCAGCGAGGCCATCGCCATCACCGATGCCACGGGCGTCATCATCGACGTCAATCCGGCGTATTCCCGCATGACGGGCTATTGGCCCGACGAAGTGGCCGGGGAATTGTTGATCCTGCTGCGGCCGGGCCGTCACAATCGGGACTTCTACGACCAGATGTGGCATGCCATCAATACCAAGGGGCGCTGGGAAGGCGAATACTGGCTGCAGCGCAAATCCGGCGAGGAATATGCCCAGCGCGTCGTGCTGGATACCGCCTGGAATCATGACGGCTCGGTCAATTGCCGGGTCGTGATGCTCAGCGACATCACGCAGAAAAAGCAGGTTGAAACCACCATCTGGAATCAGGCGCACCATGACCCGCTGACCGGCCTGCCCAATCGCCAGTATTTCAACGAGCACCTGAAGGCCTCGGTCGATGAGGCCGATCGGCAGGCTCGGCCCATGGCGCTGCTGTTCCTGGATCTGGACCTCTTCAAGGAAGTCAACGATTCCATGGGGCACGAGATGGGGGACCGCCTGCTGGTCGAGGTCGCCAACCGCCTGCGCCGTTGCGGCGATGGTCAGGGGAGCCACTTCATTGCCCGCCTGGGCGGCGATGAGTTCGTGATTCTGGCGACGGACGTATCCGAGAGGCCGCAGCTCGATGCCTTGTGCCGACGATTGCTGGACTGCATCACGGAACCCTATCTGCTGATGGGCAACGAGATCCAGATTTCCGCCAGTCTGGGGGTCGCCTTGTATCCGGGGGACGCGGACAACGCCGAGATGCTGATGCGCCACGTGGATATGGCGATGTATCAGGCCAAGGCGGCGGGGCGCAATGGCTATCAGTATTTCGATCAGTCCATGCGGGAGCGCGCCCGCATGCAGCATGACCTGCTGGTGACTTTGTCCGAAGCCATCGATGCAGGCCAGTTTTTTCTGCTGTACCAACCCATTTATTCCTTCGAGACGGGGCGCATCATCAAGGCCGAGGCCTTGCTGCGCTGGCGGCATCCTGAATTCGGGGTCATCGCACCCATGGATTTCATCCCGTTCGCCGAAGAGCGCCAACTGATCAAGCCCTTGGGCGACTGGGTGTTTCGCGAGGCCATTCGCCAACTGAGCCGTTGGCGCAAGACCCCGGCCCCGGATCTGCGCCTGACGGTGAACGTGTCGCCCGGCCAGCTCGGTCTGGCCCAGTCGGGGCTGGATACGGTCTTCGGCCTGCTCGACGACCTGGATCTGCCCGCCGACAGCCTGTCGCTGGAATTCAATGAGCAACTGTTGCTGCATCTCAGCCCGCTGGTGCGGGAACGCCTGCGTCAATTGCATCAGTCCGGCATGCGATTCAGCGTGGGGGCGGTATCCGTCGGCATGCCCGCTTTGCTGGCATCCCGGGAACTGTCTTTCGAAACGCTGAAACTCGAGCGCGAGATGACGGCGCAACTGCCCGATAGCGAAGCCGCCCGCATGGTCTGTGAATCCGTCGTCGCCCTGGCCCATCGCCTGGGCATGCGGGTGATTGCCGAGGGCATTACCAGCCAGGCGCAATACGACGTGCTGCGGGCCATGGGATGCGACGCGGGGCAGGGGTTCTGGCTGGGCGAACCCCTGGATCAGCTCAGCTTCGAGCGGCGGCTGCTGGATTCACGGGACGAACCCCTGAAGCGCTAGCGCGCTGGCCGGGTGAACCGAACGGCGCACCAGGGGCGTCGTCAGGGGCGGCGATATCGCCAGGCCAGCAACAGGCCCAGCAGCACCCAGATCAGAATGGGCCAATTGCCCCAGCGTACGTAGGGGGTCAGGCCCTGGGCGCCCTGGACTTCCACATCCAGCACGCCGGGGATGGCCGGGTCCAACTGGCCGCGGACCCGGCCGTCGGGGTCGATGGCGGCCGTCATGCCGGTGTTGGTGGCGCGGATGACGGGCCGCGCGGTTTCCAGCGCCCGCATGCGTGAGATCCACAGATGCTGGCGCAGGGCCCAGGTATTGCCGAACCAGGCCAGGTTGCTCAGGTTCACCAGGATGCTGGCGCCGGGGGCGCCGTCGCTGCCCGGCGCGACGGCGGCGGCGATTTCCTCGCCGAAGGCATCTTCGTAGCAGATGTTCACTGCCAGGGACTGCCCGGCGAGCATCAGGGGCGGCTGGCGCAATGGTCCCCGGTCGAAATCGCCCAGGGGGATCCGCAGCGCGCGGACGAACCAGTGGAATCCCGGGGGAATGAATTCCCCGAAGGGGACCAGATGATGTTTGTCGTAGCGCCATTGCCCGGCGAAGAGCGGGGGCTGGCGGTCATCCGGCCGGATGACGGTGGCGCTGTTGGTGTAGCGGTCGCCGGCCGGCATGCGCTCGTGCAGCGGCAGGCCCAGCAGCAGGCTGGCGTCCATGCGCCGGGCCAGATCCAGCCAGGGCTGCCAGAGGGCCGGCGGTACCTGATCCTGAAAAATCGGCATGACGGTTTCAGGCAGGATGACCAGCCTGGGTTGATCCTGCGGGGTCTTGGCCGTCAGGCCTGCCAGTTGTCGGGCGCGGTCCTGGGTGGCGGGGAAGCGGGCGGGGTCGAATTTTTCCGATTGCGGTGTGGCCGGCTGCACCAGGCGGACCAGCAGAGGCTGGCCATGGGGCTGCGCCCAGTTGATGTGCGCCCAGGCGATGCCCAGCAGGCCGGTCGCCAGAGTCAGTGCGATGGCGGCCGCAGCGCTGCGATCATGGGCGGTATCCTTGGCCCGGGCCATCAGTGCGATGGATGCGGCGGCAAAGGCCGACAGCCAGGCCAGGCCGTAGACCCCGACGAACGGCGCCCAGGCGGCAAACATGCCTTCGGCGTGGGCATAGCCCGCGTTCAGCCAGGTGAAGCCGGTGAACAGGGTGCCCCGCAGCCATTCGAACAAGGTCCAGGCGCAGGCCCAGGCCGTGGCGTTCAGAATCTGCCTCAGGGCGGGCTGTTCCGGGTTCTTGTGGAAGGCGCACAGCCAGGCGCTCAGGGCGCAGGCTCCCGCCGCGTACACCGCCATGGCGGCGGCGAACAACAGCAAGGCCCCGATGGCCAGGGGCAGGGCCAGGCCGCCGAACTGGTGCATGCTGATGGTCAGCCAATACACCCCGATGGCGAATTGGGCCAACCCGAACAGCCAGCCGTAGGCGGCCGCCTGACGCGGCCCGGTCGCACCCCAGGTGTAGGCCGCCAGGACCGCCAGGCTGGCGATTTGCACGAAGGGCAGGCTCCAGGCGGGCAGCGGTCCGGGGGCGAAACACAGGGCCTGCACGGCGCCCGCCAGCAGCGCCCAGCACCGTTTGCGCCAGAGCGATCCCGCCAGGGCGGGGGCGCGCCGGACGGGCGCGGGGGTGTCGTTCGGCACGGAGTGGGACGTCATGGGGGTGTGGGCAGGAAAGCGGTCAGGCGTTCGTCGTGTCGGCTGCGGTCGAGGGCTCGGTCAGGCGTTGCACGTGCAGCCAGCGGGCGCGCTTGCCGTCGGCGCCCACGACGGTAAAGGCCAGGCCCTGACCTTCGAAGCGTTCGCCGCGTCGGGGGATGTGGCCCAGTTCCGCCGCCAGCCAGCCGTTCAGTGTGTCGTAGTCCTCGTCGGGCAGATGCACGTGAAAGGTTTCGTTGAAGTCTTCGATTTCGGTGGTGCCCATGGCCCGCCAGCTGTTGTCCCCGGTGCGGAAGATCGTCTTGTCGTCTTCGTCGTCGAATTCGTCTTCAATGTCTCCGACGATCTGTTCCAGCACGTCTTCCATGGTGACCAGGCCGCCAATGCCGCCATGTTCGTCGATGACGATGGCCAGGTGGTTGCGGCTCATGCGGAATTCGTGCAGCAGTTCGTTCAGCCGCTTGGATTCCGGGATGAAGACAGGGGGGCGGATCAGGGCGCGGATATCCAGCGCGTGATCCGAGAGCGTCAGGAGCAGGTCTTTGGCCAGCAGCACGCCGATGATGTTGTCGCGATCGCCTTCGTAGACGGGAAAGCGGGAATGGCCGGTTTCGGTGATGAAGGGCATCAGTTCGGCCAGCGGCCTGGAAACGTCCAGCAGGTCCATGCGGGAACGCGACACCATGATGTCCGCCACGGTCTTGTCGGCGACTTCCAGCGCCCCCGAAATCATGGCGTAGGATTCGCCGTCCAGAATGGAGTGATCGTGGGCGGCTTCCAGCACTGCCCGGATGCCTTCACGGTCTGCGGGCGGAGACGGCCGCAGCAAGGCCTTGAGGCGGGAGAACAGGGAAGGGGAGGACGACGACGCCGGTCGGGGTTCCGAGTCTGATGAGTGTGGGTCTGGCATTGTCCGTAGGACGAGTCTGTGGATTGTGTAGCATAACCGATAACGCGGCGTGCTTAGCCTGCGTCTGCCGGACGGTAGGGGTCGGGGATGCCCTGGGCGGCCAGGATGGCGGTTTCCAGGGCTTCCATGCGCTCGGCCTCGTCGGTTTCGATGTGGTCGTAGCCCAGGGCGTGCAGCACCCCATGGGTGATCAAGTGGGCGGCGTGATGCAGCAGGGGCTTGCCTTGCTCGGCGGCCTCGCGTTCCAGCACCGGCAGGCACAGCACGATGTCGCCGCTGATCAGGCCGGATGGGTCGGCGCCGTATTCGAAGGTCAATACATTGGTGGCGTAGTCGCGCTGCCGCCAGGCGGCGTTCAGATCGCGGCCTTCATCGGCGTCGACCAGGCGCAGCGTCAGGGCGACGGGCTGGCCGGCGCGCGGGTCGGGGGCGGACAGCGCCTGCGCCAGGGCGCGGCCCACCCAGCGCCGCAGGCGCCAGCGCGGCAACAGCGGCGCGGCTACGGCGTATTGGATGCTGAGGGAAAAATCAGGATACATGGTCGCCCGCCTGTTCGTAGGCATCGACGATGCGGGCCACGAGCGGGTGGCGCACGACGTCGCGGCTGGTGAAGCGGGTCTGGGCGATGCCCGGCACCCCGTCCAGCACGTCCAGGGCGTGCAGCAGGCCGCTTTGGTGACCCTTGGGCAGGTCCACCTGGGACGGGTCGCCGTTGATGACCGCCTTGCTGCCGAAGCCGATGCGCGTCAGGAACATCTTCATCTGTTCGGGCGTGGTGTTCTGCGCCTCGTCCAGGATGATGAAGGCGTGGTTCAGGGTGCGTCCGCGCATGTAGGCCAGGGGTGCGATTTCGATGGTCTGCTTTTCAAACAGGCGCTGGGTCTTTTCAAAGCCCAGCAGGTCGTACAGCGCGTCGTACAGGGGTCGCAGATAGGGATCGACTTTCTGCACCAGATCGCCGGGCAGGAAACCCAGGCGTTCGCCGGCTTCCACGGCCGGGCGGGTCAGCACCAGCCGGGTGACGGATTCGCGTTCCAGGGCGTCGATGGCGCAGGCCACGGCCAGCCAGGTCTTGCCGGTGCCGGCCGGGCCGACGCCGAAGCTGACGTCGTGCTTGAGGATGGCGTTCAAGTAGTCGCGCTGGCGCGGCGTGCGCGCGCGCAGGTCGGATTTGCGGGTGCGTAGCGCAGGGCCTTCGTCGTCCACCGGAGGCAGCTCGGGCAGGTCCCGGGGGGTGTGAGGGCCGCGGTCTGCCGCGGCGCCGGTGCCGCGATTGCTCAGTTCCACCAGCCCCAGCTGCAGCGTATCCAGCGACAAGGGGGCCTGGGACGAGCGTTCGTGGAACCAGCGCAGGGCCTGGCCGGCCTCATGCGCGCGCGCGCCGCGCACGCTGAAGCGGTTGCCGCGCCGGCCGATGGTGACATCGTAGGCCTGGGCGATCTGGCGCAGATTTTCATCCAGCGGGCCGCACAGGTTGGACAACTGCGTGTTGTTGCCGGTCAGTTGCAGGGACACGGGCCGTGCGCCGGCCGTTTTGGCCCTGGGGGCTTTGGGGGCCGTCATGCGCCCGCCCGATCGGTTTCCGTGGTGACGATCTCGCCGCGCAGGGTATTGGTCAGGGCCTGTGTGATGCGCACGTCCACCATCCGGCCGATCAGTCGAGGCTGGCCGGCGAAATTGACGATGCGGTTGTTCTCGGTGCGACCTTTCATGTCATTCGGATCCTTTTTGGACGGTCCTTCGACCAGCAGACGCTGGATGCCGCCCACCATGGCCTGGCTGTAGGCGGCGGCCTGCTCATTGATGAGCGTCTGCAGGCGGTGCAGTCGATCCAGTTTTTCCGCCTGCGGGGTGGGATCCGCCAGGTCGGCCGCCGGGGTGCCGGGGCGCTTGGAATAGACGAAGGAGAAAGATTGGTCGAAGCCCACGTGGCGAGCCAGATCCAGGGTTTTCTGGAAATCGTCCTCCGTTTCTCCGGGAAATCCGATGATGAAGTCCGACGACAGGGTGATGTCGGGGCGGGCGGCTTTCAGGCGGCGGATGATGGATTTGTATTCCAGCGCCGTGTAGCCGCGTTTCATGGCGGCCAGCACCCGGTCGCTGCCTGCCTGCACCGGCAGATGCAGGAAAGGCGCCAGCTTGGGCAGGCGGCCGTGCGCTTCGATCAGGCGGGCCGTCATTTCCTTGGGGTGCGAGGTGGTGTAGCGGATGCGCTCGATCCCGGGGATGTCGTGCACGTAGTCCAGCAGCATGGCGAAATCGGCGATTTCGCCGGAGTCCCCGGTGGGGCCGCGATAGGCGTTGACGTTCTGGCCCAGCAGTGTGACTTCGCGCACTCCCTGGTCGGCCAGGTCGGCGATTTCAGTGAGCACGTCGTCGAAGGGGCGGGAGACCTCGGCGCCGCGCGTGTAGGGCACGACGCAGAAACTGCAGTATTTGCTGCAGCCTTCCATGATGGAGACGAAAGCCGACGGCCCTTCCTTCCGGGCGGGCGGCAGCGCGTCGAATTTCTCGATCAGCGGAAAGGAAATGTCCACCTGGGACTGCCCGGTGGCGCGGCGCCGGTCGATCAGTTCGGGCAGGCGGTGCAGGGTCTGCGGGCCGAACACCACATCGACATAGGGAGCGCGGCGCACGATGGCCTCGCCTTCCTGGCTGGCGACGCAGCCGCCCACGCCGATGACCAGGCCGGGTTTGGCCTGTTTCAGGTGCTGGACGCGGCCCAGGTCCGAAAAGACCTTTTCCTGCGCTTTTTCGCGCACCGAACAGGTGTTGAACAGGATGATGTCGGCGTCGTCGGGCGTATCGGTCAGCTCGACGCCTTTGGCGGCCCGCAGGATGTCGACCATTTTTTCGGAGTCGTATTCATTCATCTGGCAGCCGAAGGTGCGGATGAACAGTTTCTTGTGCTGCCCCGGTTCCATCGGTTGCAGCAGGCCTGCCAGGGTTTCGTCCTGGGTCTGGCGCCAGGCCTGGTCCTTCAGGTGCTCTGCGGATTCACGGGATGCGGGGATGACGCCGGGACGGCGCACAGGAGTTTCTTGCATGGCAAAGCGCCGGGGCGGGTTTATATCCCGGGGGCGGTCAGAGATGGGTAATCGGCTATTTTACTTCACGCGCCGCCCGGGTTGCACGGCGGCGGCGCGGGCCGGCGCCCCCGCCGTGGCGAAAGGCGCAGGCCCGCGGGTGGAAAAGCGACCGGCCGGACCCCGGAATCGGAGACCCGGCCGGGGGGCGGCTGGCTGGCCCGATCAGTGCGGCTGGGTTGCCCAGACGACGTAGTCGGCGACGGCCTGGCGCTGTTCGTCCGTCAGGCTCTCGGCAAACGAGGGCATGGGGCCGGAACCATCGCGCAGCACCGCCAGGATCTGTTCCTGGTTGGGCCGCAGTTCGTCCAGGTCGGGGCCGATCGCCCCGCTGGCCCCGGCATCCTGCAGTGTGTGGCAGACCGCGCAGGCGGGGACTGCGCCCGTCTGGAACAGGGTTTTGCCTTCAGCCAGCGTTGCTTCGTCAGCACTGGCGGGTGTTGCCGCAGCGATCGCCATGACCCCGCAGGCCAGGGCGATCGCTGCGCCGTTCATCGACTTCAACATGAAACGGTTCACTTCAGACGACCTCCAGTTCGATGCTGTGATCCAGCCAGCTGTTGTTGTTGTAGCCACGGTTGTTTTCCTGGCGTTCCTTGGGTTGGGTATCCCCGTTCGTGTTGGTGGCCCGTGTGGCAATCTGGTATTTGCCCGGTTTCAGGTCCAGGCCCAGAACGAAAGTGCGCCAGGCATAGCGACCCATGTCGGGGCCGAAGTCCTGGGCTGCCTGCCAGGTCTTGCCGCCGTCGATGGAGACTTCCACGCCCTTGAGCGCATGGAAGCCGCCCAGGCCGACGCCGGTGATCTGGACGCGGCCTGCGGAGATGGGCTTGGCCGGCTCGAAGGGCGAAGTGATCCAGGAATTGACCGGCATTTCCCAGATGGAGGGGTGATCGGGCGTGCCCTTTTCGCCGACTGCGGAAAACCGGTAGCTGCTTTGCTGGATCTTGGCGGGGGATTGTTCGGCCGTCAGCGCCAGATGCTTGATGTATTTGACGTTGTTCACGCCCATGTAGCCCGGCACGATCATGCGCAGCGGTCCGCCGTGGGCCAGGGACAGGGGTTCGCCGTTCATTTCCCAGGCCAGGATCGCGTCTTCCATGGCCGCCAGCGGCACGGAGCGTTCGACCATCAGGGTCTTGGGATCCAGGCCTTCGGGCAGGACTTCACCGCCCGTGCTGGTCATGTATTTCATGTCGCCGGCCTTGCCGCCACAGGCCTTGATGACGTCCTTGACCGGGACGCCGGCGAACACCACGCAGCCGGCTGCGCCGACCGTCCACTGGGTGCCGCTGGGCTTGTGGGGAAACCAGGCCCGGCCATTGCCGGAGCATTGCAGCACCATGGTGACGGCGGTCAGGCCCAGGCGCTTGAGATCCGCCACGGTCAGCTTGGCGGGCTTGGCCACGCCGGAAATCTCCAGCGTCCAGGCATCCGGATCCTTGACGATGTCGGTCGAGGGCGGATTGAGGTTGTTGCGCACGTACAGGCGATCGCTGGGCGTGATCGTGCTGTGGCCGAAGTCCTGGCGGCGCAGTTCGATGGTGTTGGCGCTGTGGACGATCATCGCGTCCGCGTTCTTCCAGGCCGCGTATTCCGGCAGGGCTTTGCCGCCGGCGGCCGTGGTCTTGGCCGGCGGGTCCGTGCGTACGCCGTCCGCCCAGGATGCCCCGGGGACGGCCGCCAGGGCGGCCAGTCCGCCGCCCGTCAGCAAGGCTCGGCGCCGGGTGGGGTCTTTGAGTTCGTGTGTCTGCATGACTTCTCCTCTTGTGTGCAGCAATGACATTACTTTTAATGATGTCTTTATAGCTGTTTAAACTGTTGAAGTCCAAAATGCCTACTTGAGTAGCGATTAGCGATACTTGAACCGGGCGGGTCCCGGCAAAGCCCCGCCCTGCGCAGCCGGTCTTCGGAAAGGACCTATACTGGCGCACGTCCCTCAGTTGAAACCGATGTCGTGAAGTCATTTCTTGCCGCCTGCCTGCTGCTGTGGTCGCAGATTTCCTGGGGAAACGTCGCGCTGGTTGCGACTTCCTTGTCGTCGGGCCGCATGCTGACCCAGCCGCCGGCGGAGATTTCCCTGGTGTTCAGCGAACCCGTCAGGGTGACGCAGGTCGATCTGGTCGATCCTCAGGGGCAGGCGCTGCCCTTGTATGCGATTCGCGATGCAGGCGCTGAAGTCCGCATCCCCATCCCCCCGGAAACGGCATACGGTCGCTATGCGCTGAATTGGCACGTGCAATCCGCCACCGGCGACAGGGTGTCGGGCGTCCTGGGCTACGAGGTGGGCGAGCCCAGTCTCCTGGATCGGCTATGGCCCGCTTCTCCGGTGCGGCTGAGCGATGCCTCGCTGTGGCTGGCGATGATCGTCCTGTTGGCCGCCACCGTGTCTCTGATTCTGTTCCAGCCGCAATTCGTATCGGCGACGCTGGGGCTGACCGGCGTGGGGCTGGTGGTCACCGGCTTTCAGTTCGAGCGCGTCGCCGCCTTGTGGCGCTATGGCGACGGATGGGTGCCGCCCGCGTTGTGCGCCGGCGCTCTGGCGATGCTGCTGGTGGCGGCGCTGGGGCGGTGGTTGTTTCGCCGGGCGAGGTAGGCTGCCGGCAAGGCTGTGCGGGGGCCTACACGGTTTTTTGCTGCGTTGGCTTTGCCCCGTGTCGCAGCTTGCAGGCCGCTTCGATTCGATAGGCATGTAAAGGGCCGCAGGGATTTCTCGTATTGCGGCATCTCCCCCACGTCGCGGCCTGCAGGCCGCTCCGATGAAACCGGCGCGCATAGGTCCGCAGGGGCCTATGCGTGTCCGGCCCGCCCCACCTCGCAGCTTGCAAGCTGCTCCGATTCGATAGGCATGCAAAGGCCCGCAGGGGCCTTTGCATGTCCGATCTCATCCCAATTCCACGTCTGCGCCTTCTTTCTTGACGTGCTTGACCAGGTCTTCGCGCTTGATCCCCATCCACATGGCCAGGGCGGCGGCCACGAACACGGACGAGTAGATCCCGAACCAGATCCCGATGGTCAGCGCCAGGGAGAAATTATGCAGCGTCGGGCCGCCGAAGAAGAACATCGACAGCACCATCATCTGCGTCGAGCCGTGCGTGATCACCGTCCGGGAAATGTTCTGCGTGATCGACGCGTTGATGATTTCCCGGACCGATGCCTTGCGCTGCTTGCGGAAATTTTCCCGGATCCGGTCCATCACCACGACGGATTCGTTGACCGAATAGCCCAGCACGGCCAGGACCCCCGCCAGCACCGACAGTGAGAATTCCCATTGGAAGAAGGCAAAGAAGCCCAGGATGATCACCACGTCGTGCAGGTTGGCGATGGCGCATGATGCGGCCAGCTTCCATTCGAATCGTATGGCCAGGTACGCCATGATGCCCACCACCACGAACAGCAGCGCCATCAGGCCGTTATGCAGCAGTTCCTGGCCTACCTGCGGGCCGACGAATTCCACCCGGCGCAGCTGCACGTCGGCATGCTGGGCCTGCAGGGCCGACAGCACCGTGCGGCTCTGGGCGGCCGTGTCTTCGTCGGGGCGGATCGGCAGGCGGATCATGACGTCTTGCGAAGTGCCGAAATTCTGCACCTGGAAGTCTTTGTAGCCCAGCGTATCGATGGCCGTGCGGATGTCGCCGACCGGCGCGGTCTGGGAATAGTGGACTTCCATCACCGTGCCGCCGGTGAATTCGATCGACAGGTGAAAGCCGCGCGAGGCGATGAAAAAGACGGCGGCCAGGAATGTCAGCAGGCTGATGATGTTCAGGATCAGCGCATGCCGCATGAACGGGATGGTGCGATGGATGCGGAAAAATTCCATGATGAGTCCTGATTAGTCCTGCTTCGGTTTCCAGATCTGGCCGATCGAAACGGTTTTCAGCTTGCGTTTGCGGCCATAGTACAGATTGGCCAGGGCGCGCACCCCCACCACCGACGAGAACATCGAGGTCAGGATGCCGATGCAGTGCACCACGGCAAAGCCGCGCACCGGGCCGGTTCCGAAGGTCAGCAGCGCCACCCCGACGATCAGGCTGGTCAGGTTGGAGTCGAAAATCGTCGCCCAGGCGCGATCGAACCCCAGGTGGATGGCCTGCTGGGGCGGCAGCCCCAAGCGTAGTTCTTCCCGGATCCGTTCATTGATCAGCACGTTGGCGTCGATGGCCATGCCCAGGGTCAGGGCGATGGCGGCGATCCCGGGCAGCGTCAGCGTGGCCTGCAGCATGGACAGCACGGCCAGCAGCAGCAGCACGTTGAAGGACAGCCCCAGGGTCGAGAACAGGCCGAACAGGTGGTAGTACAGAATGATGAAGATCGCGATGGCGGTGAAGCCGTACAGCGTCGAATCGAAGCCCTGCTTGATGTTGGCGGCGCCCAGGCTGGGGCCGATGGTGCGTTCTTCGATGATGTGCATCGGCGCGGCCAGCGAACCGGCGCGCAGCAGCAGGGAGACGTCGGCGGCTTCCTGGGCGGACATGCTGCCTGAAATCTGCACCTGGCCGCCCGGGATCTCGGAGCGGATCACCGGGGCGGTGACGACCTCGCCCTTGCCGTTTTCAAACAGCACGATGGCCATGCGCTTGCCGATGTTGTCGCGGGTGACGTCGCGGAAGATCCGGGCGCCCTTGGAATCCAGGGTCAGGTTGACGGTGGGTTCCTGAGTCTGTTGATCGCGGCCGGGCTGGGCGTCCTGCAGATTTTCACCGGTCAGGATGACCTGGCGGCGCAGCAGCAGCGGGCGGCCGTCCCGGTCGGTGTAGCGAACCAGCCCGAAGGGCACGCGGCCGGATTGCAAGGCTGCCGTGGCGGCCGGGGAATCATCCACCATGTGGATTTCCAGGGTGGCGGTGCGGCCCAGGATTTCCTTGGCCTTGGCCACGTCCTGCACGCCGGGCAACTGGACCACGATACGGTCGCCGCCCTGTTGCTGGATGACCGGTTCCGCCACGCCCAGTTCGTTGATCCGGTTGTGCAGGGTCTGGATATTCTGTTTCAGGGCGTTGTTCTGCACCTGAGTGATCGAGGCGGGACTGAGGGTGCCGTCCAGCAGCCAGCTGCTGCCCGATTGGCTGGTCGTGAAGACCATTTCGGGGATGGCGCGGCGCAGCGCATCGGCGGCGGCATCGCGTTCGTCCTGGGTGGCGAAGCTGGCCCGCACGGACTGCTGGTTGCGTTCCACGTCTTCGAACTTGAGCTTGGCGTCGCGCAGGGTGGTGCGGGCCTCGCCGGCCATGGAATCATAGCGGCTGGTCAGGGCGCCCTGCAGATCCACCTGCAGCAGGAAGTGCACGCCGCCGCGCAGGTCCAGGCCCAGGTACATGGGGTGCGCCCCCAGTGTCGTCAGCCAGTTGGGCGAGGCCGACATCAGATTCAGCGCCACCGTGTAGTCCGGGTTCTGCGGATCGGTGTTGAGCGCTTTTTCCAGCGTGTCCTTGGCCTTGAGCTGCGTGTCGGTGGAATCGAAGCGCAGCCGCACCGACCCTACGGGGCCGTTCATTTCGAACGAACTGGCCGTAGGCTGGATGTCGGCCTGCTTCAGGATCTGGTCGGCTTTTTCCAGCGTGTTCTGATCGACCTTGACCGACGTTTTCGCCCCTGCGATCTGGACGGCAGGCGATTCGCCATAGAGATTGGGCAACGTGTAGAGCACGCCGATCAGGACGGCGGCCAGCACGATGAGGTACTTCCAGATGGGGTAGCGGTTCATGGTCGGTCGGAAGGGAGGGCTGAAAAGACCGGGCGCCGCGTGTCAGCGGCGCCGGATGGGGCGATCAGAGGGACTTGATCGTGCCCTTGGGCAGCACGGACGTCACGGCGCTGCGTTGCACGATGGTCTCGACCGCCTTGTCGCCCGCCTGAGCGATTTCGACTGTCAGGTAGTTGTCGCTGACCTTGCTGAGCTTGCCCAGCATGCCGCCCGACAGGATGACTTCGTCGCCCTTGGTCAGGGCCGAAACCATTTTCTTGTGATCTTTCTGGCGCTTCATCTGAGGGCGGATCATCAGGAAATACAGGATGACGAACATCAGGATGATGGGCAGCATGCTCATCAGCGCGTTGGGTTCGCCGCCGGCCGCCTGGGCCGGGATCAGGGTCAGAGTGTCAACGAGGGACATGAAGGCTCCTGGGAAATCAGGGTTGAATGAGGGGTCTGGATATGAGATTAACTCTTGATTGTAGCGATAAAGAGGCCGATCGTGCGGTGCGGCTATTCAATGCCTCGGGACCGATCTTGCAGAAAGGCCTGGCGCCACGCCTCGAAGCGGCCCTGTTCGATAGCGGCGCGCATCTCGGCCATCAGGTTCAGGTAGAAATGCAAATTGTGCAGCGTGTTGAGCCGCGCGCCGGTGATTTCGCCGACCCGTTGCAGGTGGTGCAGGTAGGACCGGGAAAAATGCTGGCAGGTATGGCAGTGGCAGCCGGGGTCCAGCGGCCGCAGATCGTCGCGGTAGCGGGCGTTGCGGATCTTCAGGTCGCCATAGCGGGTGAACAGCCAGCCGTTGCGGGCATTGCGGGTGGGCATCACGCAGTCGAACATGTCCACGCCCTGGCGCACGCCTTCGACCAGGTCTTCGGGAGTGCCGACGCCCATCAGGTAGCGGGGCGCTTGCGCGGGCATGCGTGGCGCCACGTGGGCCAGCACCCGCATCATGTCTTCCTTGGGCTCGCCCACCGACAGGCCGCCGATGGCATAGCCTTCGAAGCCGATGTCGGTCAGGCCGGCCAGGGATTCGTCGCGCAGATCCTCGTACATGCCGCCCTGGATGATGCCGAAGAGCGCATTGGGGTTCCCCAGGTCGTGAAACGCCTGGCGCGAGCGCCGCGCCCAGCGCAGCGACATGCGCATGGAAGCGGCGGCTTCCGCGTGCGTGGCGGGCCGGTCGTCGATGCGGTAGGGCGTGCACTCGTCCAGCACCATGACGATGTCGGAATTCAGGCTGCGCTGGATGCGCATGGATTCCTCCGGCGACAGGAATTGCCGCGAACCGTCGATGGGGGATGCGAAACGCACGCCTTCTTCGGTGATCTTGCGCATGCCGTCCAGGCTGAAGACCTGGAAGCCGCCCGAATCCGTCAGGATCGGCTTGTCCCATTGCATGAATCCGTGCAGGCCGCCGTGCCGGTCCATGACGTCGGTGCCGGGGCGCAGCCACAGGTGGAAGGTGTTGCCCAGCACGATCTGGGCGCCGATGTCCGTCAGTTCGTGCGGCAGCATGGCCTTGACGCTGCCGTAGGTGCCCACGGGCATGAAGATCGGTGTCTGGACGACACCGTGGTTCAGGGTGACGCGGCCGCGCCGGGCGGCGCCGTCGGTGTGCAGCAGTTCGAATTGCAATCCGGTCATGGGGTCTGGGCAGAGGAAGTCTGGGCGGCCTCGATGAACATGGCGTCGCCGTAGCTGAAGAAGCGGTAGCGCGATTGTACGGCGTGCGCGTAGGCCCGCCGGATGGGTTCCATGCCGGCCAGCGCCGACACCAGCATCATCAGGGTGGATTGCGGCAGGTGGAAATTGGTGATCAGGGCATCCACGTTGGCGAACGTGTAGCCGGGCGTGATGAAGATCCGGGTGTCGCCTTCGGTGGCGTGCTCGCCGTCGCCTTCGCGGGCGGCGGCTTCCAGCGACCGGACGCTGGTGGTGCCCACGGCGATCACGCGTCCGCCCCGGGCGCGGGTTTCGCGGATCTTGCGCAGGGTTTCCTCGGGCACGACATAGCGCTCCGAGTGCATCACGTGGTCGCGGATGTGGGTGACGCGCACCGGCTGGAAGGTGCCCGCGCCCACGTGCAGGGTCACGAAGGCCTGGTCTATGCCCTGGGCGCTGAGGCGGTCCAGCATGGCCTGGTCGAAGTGCAGCCCGGCCGTGGGGGCGGCGACAGCGCCGGGCTGTTGCGCGTACACCGTCTGATAGCGGGATTCGTCATCGTCATCCGCCGTGTGGGTGATGTACGGCGGCAGGGGCACGCTGCCGTGCCGGTCCAGCAGGTCCAGGATGGGGGAGGGGAAGGCCAGCTCGAACAGTTCGTCCCTGCGGCCCAGCACTTCGGCTTCGAACGCGCCGTCGGCCAGCAGCAGGCGGGTGCCGGGGCGCGGGGACTTGCTGGCCCGCACATGCGCCAGCGCATGCCGGGGGTCCAGGATGCGTTCCACCAGGATTTCCACCTGCCCGCCGCTGTCCTTGCGGCCTCGCAGCCGCGCCTTGATGACACGGGTGTCGTTGAAGACCAGCAGGTCCCCGGCCCGCAGCAGGCTGGGCAGGTCCGTGAAGTGCCGGTCATGCAGCGCGCCGCCGGCGTCCAGGTGCAGCAGCCGGCTGGCGTCGCGCCGGGCGGCGGGGTGCTGGGCAATCAGTTCGGGGGGCAGTTCGTAGTCGAAGTCGGCAAGATCCAGATCAGCAGTCACAGGGATGGCGGGCACGCGGTGCCGGGAAGATAAAAGTCGGCCCGTATTTTAGTCCCATCGCTCTTTGGATTATGCTGACGGTTTTTGTCGGGTGGCAGCATGGGTCGCACAGGACAGCAGAGGAATGGGCAGACGGCTTTCCGGTCGTCGGGGCTGGGCGCCGGCGGCTGGCCGCGCCTGGGCCGGATGCTGGCCGGGGCCGTGCTGCTGGGGATGGCGGTCGGCGCCGCCGCCCAGGGGCTGCCCCCCGAACTGCAGAAGGCCTGGAAGGCCACCAAATTGCCGGAATCCGCCCTGTCTCTGGAAATCCGCGAGGCGGGCGGCCCCGTGATCAGCAGCATTCAGGCCGACGTGCCGCGCAATCCGGCCTCGGTCATGAAGACCGTGACCACCTGGACGGCGCTGTCGACCCTGGGGCCGGACTACGTCTGGCGCACCCAGTTCCTGGCCGACCCCGGCGCGCGGGTCGACGGGCAGGGCACCTTGCAGGGGCCGCTGTACGTCAAGGCGGCGGGCGACCCCTGGTTCACGGTCGAGGATCTGTGGAACGTGCTGCGCGAATTGCGCTTGCGGGGCATCAAGAACCTCAGCAACGTGGTCGTGGACCGCAGCCTGTTCGGCCAGGTCGCGATCGATCCGGGGGATTTCGACGACTCGCCCGACCGGCCGTACAACGCCAGCCCCGACGCCATGATGGTGGGCTTTGGCGCCACCCGCATCTTGTTCCAGCCTGACGAGGCGCACCGCCAGTGGATTCCCATCGTCGACCCGCCCACCCCCACGGTGCGGGTCGAGGGGCGCCTGGACTGGCAGGACGGAAGTTGCCGGCCTGCCAGCAATTTCGTCGCGGATGCCAGGACGCAAGGGCCGGTGACGACCATCCGCCTGGCAGGCAAGGCCTGGGGCAGTTGCGGGGAATTCAGCCTGTACCGCCTGGCGGGTTCACAGGCGGATCACTTCGAGGCGCTGTTCCGGCTGCTGTGGCGGGAACTGGGCGGCACCCTGGGGCGCGGTTTCTCGCAGGGACCGGCGCCCGCCAAGGCCCAGGTCCTGACCTGGCACGATTCCCCCGTGCTGGCCGACGTCATCCGTCAGATCAACAAGCACAGCAACAACGTCATGGCGCGCATGACCTTGCTGACGTTGGGGGCCGACATGAACGGCCCCGGGGCCACGCCGGAATCCGCCGGCCAGGCCGTGCAGAAGATTCTGAAGAATCAGAAGGTCGATACGGCCGGCTGGGTGCTGGACAATGGTTCTGGCCTGTCGCGCCAGGGACGGATCACGGCGCGTGGTCTGGCGCAGATGCTGGATGTCGCCTGGCGGTCTCCGATGATGCCGGAATTCGTGTCTTCGCTGGCGATTTCCGGGATGGACGGCACGGTGCGCCGTCGTCTGCGATCCGACGATACCCGGGGCCAGGCGCATCTGAAGACCGGCACCTTGAAGAATTCCCGCGCGCTGGCCGGGTATGTGCGGGGCGCCAGCGGCAAGCGCTACATTCTGGTCAGCCTGGTCAATCACCCCGGCGCGGCCGCGGTGCGGCCTTTCGACGACGCCCTGGTGCGCTGGCTGGCCAGTCGCTGACGCAGGTTCCGCGGGCTGCCATCCGCGACTTTTCCGCATGTTCCAGATCGACGGCGCCCCGCTCCATGAGCGGGGCGCCGTCTTTGGTCGTCCTGCCGCGGACCCGCCCGCATTTCCGTCCCCCGCATATCCGTCCGGACCGGCGGGCCCCAACCTGGGATCGAGGCAGTTGACACTCAATTAGTTTACTTTTAAATTAAAAGAAACTAAATTAAATCGGCGATGCCGGGACGGCAGGTGTGTCCAGCGCGCCGGGCGCCTTTCGGGCATCAGGAGACGGATCATGAAAATCGTGTGTATCGGCGGCGGACCAGCGGGCCTGTACCTGGCCTTGTTGATGAAGAAGCTGGATCCGGCCCATGACATCACGGTGGTCGAACGCAATCGCGCCTACGACACCTTTGGCTGGGGCGTCGTGTTTTCCGACACCACCATGGACAATATGCGCCAGTGGGATGCCGAAACCGCCGATGAAATCCAGGCCGCCTTCAATCACTGGGACGACATCGAACTGCTCTTCAAAGGGCGCAGCATCCGTTCCGGCGGACATGGCTTCGTGGGCATCGGGCGCAAGAAGCTGCTGAACATCCTGCAACTGCGCTGCGAGGCGCTGGGCGTGCGGCTGGTGTTCGAAACCGATGCCCAGTCCGACGCCGACTATCCCGATGCCGATCTGATCATCGCGGCCGATGGCGTCAATTCCCGGATTCGCAAGCAGCACGAGGCCGTGTTCCAGCCGGATATCGTCACCCGGCCCAACCGCTACATCTGGTTGGGCACGCATCGTCTGTACGATGCCTTCACCTTCGATTTCCAGCGCACCGAGCATGGTTGGTTCCAGGCGCACATTTATAAGTTCGACGACAGCACCTCGACCTTCATCGTAGAAACCACGGAAGACACCTGGAAGGCGCACGGCCTGGATCGGGCGGACCAGAATCAATCGATCGAATTCTGCGAACGGCTGTTTGCCGGCAACCTGCAGGGCGAGCCGCTGATTTCCAATGCGCGGCATCTGCGGGGTTCCGCCTGGCTGAATTTCCAGCGGGTGGTGTGCGAGCATTGGTGGTTGCGCAATCAGCACGGCAGCCATGTCGTGCTGATGGGCGATGCCGTGCATACGGCGCACTTCGCCATCGGCTCGGGCACCAAGCTGGCCATCGAGGACGCTATCGAACTGACGCGCCAGTTCACGCTGCTGGGGGACACGCCCGATCGCATTCCCGCTGTGCTGGCCGCCTACCAGGAAGCCCGCCGGGTGGAAACCCTGCGTTTGCAGAATGCGGCCTGGAACGCCATGGAATGGTTCGAAGTCTGCGGGCGGCGTTACTGCGATCAGCTGGAGCCCGAGCAATTCATGTATTCCATGTTGACGCGCAGCCAGCGCATCAGCCACGAAAATCTGCGCCTGCGCGACCAGCGTTGGCTGGAAGGCTACGAGCGCTGGTTCGCCCGGCGCGATGGCGTGGCGGTGCCGGATGGGCGGACCCCTCCGCCGCCCATGTTCACCCCGTACACGGTGCGCGGGCTGCGATTGAAGAATCGGGTGGTGGTGTCGCCCATGGCGCAATATTCCGCCGAAGACGGCCTGGTGGGCGACTATCACCTGGTGCATCTGGGCGCGCGCGCCCTGGGCGGAGCCGGGCTGGTATTCGCCGAAATGGCGTGCGTCAGCGCCGAAGGCCGCATCACACCGGGCTGCCCGGGGCTGTACCGGCCGGAACACACGGCGGCCTTCAAGCGCATCGCCGACTGGATCCACGCGAACACGGACGCCTGCTTTGGCCTGCAGCTGGGACATGCGGGGCCGAAGGCCTCGACCCGCCGGGCCTGGGAAGGCACCGATCTGCCTTTGCCCGAAGGCAATTGGCCGATCATGTCGGCCTCGCCGCAGCAGTACCTGGAAGGCGTCAGCCAGCTTGCCCATGAGATGACGCGCCAGGACATGGACAGGGTCCGCGATCAGTTCCTGGCATCGACGCGCGCGGCGGTCGACATCGGCGCCGACTGGCTGGAACTGCACTGCGCCCACGGCTATCTGCTGTCCGCCTTCATTTCACCCCTGACCAATCATCGCGCCGATGAGTACGGCGGCGCGCTGGCTGGCCGCCTGCGCTATCCACTGGAGGTCTTCACCGCCATGCGGGCCATCTGGCCCCAGGACCGGCCCATGTCGGTGCGGATTTCGGCCACTGACTGGGTGGATGGCGGCACCACGCCGGAAGACGCGGTTGAAATCGCCCGCGCCTTCAAGGCGGCGGGCGCCGATCTGATCGATTGTTCTTCCGGACAGGTCAGCAAGCAGGAAAAACCGGTGTTCGGCCGCATGTATCAGACGCCGCTGGCCGACCGCATCCGCCAGGAGGCCGGCATTGCGACGATCGCGGTGGGGGCGATCAGCGAGGCCGATCACGTCAACAGCATTCTGGCGGCGGGCCGCGCCGATTTGTGCGCGGTGGCGCGTCCGCACCTGGCCAATCCCGCCTGGACGCTCACAGAGGCCGCCAAGATCGGCTACACCGATATTGCCTGGCCCCAGCCGTATTTCCAGGGGAAACGCCAGATGGAATCCTTGTTCCAGCGCGAACACGCCGCCCAGGAACAGGCCTTGCGCCACGCAGCCGCAAAGGCTTCGCTATGACGGCCGATTTGCACGCCCTGGTGACGGGCGGGGCCCGCGGCATCGGCGCCGCCATCACGCAGCGCCTGCGAGCGCAGGGGTGCCGGGTCACGGTTCTGGGACGCAGCGCCGCGCCGGGCCAGGCGCTGGCCGCGCAGGACCCCGATGGCATTTTTGCTGTGACCGCTGACGTGGCAGATGCCGCTCAACTGGCGCAGGCGACGGATCAGGCCCGGCGCCGCTTTGGTCCCATCCAGCTGCTGGTGAACAACGCCGGTCAGGCGGAAAGCGCCGCCTTTCTGAAAATGGACGCCGCCCTCTGGCAGCGCATGCTGGATGTGAATCTGACGGGCACCATGCTGTGCACCCAGGCTGTGCTGCCCGACATGCTGCAGTCGGGCTGGGGGCGTGTCGTCAATGTCGCCAGCACGGCGGGGCAGACGGGCTATGCCTATGTGTCGGCCTATTGCGCCGCCAAGCACGGCGTCATCGGCCTGACCCGGTCGCTGGCCCGCGAACTGGCCGCGACGGGCATCACGGTCAATGCCGTATGTCCCGGCTATACCGACACCGATCTGGTGCGCGAGAGCATTGCCCGCATCGTGTCGCGCACCGGCCGCAGCGAAGCCGCCGCCCGCGCCGAGCTCATCAAATCCAATCCTCAGGGGCGGCTGATCGACCCCGACGAAGTCGCGGATTCCGTCGTCTGGTTGTGCGGCCGGGCGGCGGGCGCCGTGACCGGGCAGACGATTTCGGTCAGCGGCGGCGAAGTGATGTGAAGGAGTCCGACCTGTGAATTCTTTAGCCAAACAACATCTGCAACTGGTGCAGTCCCTGGGCGATGAACACATCGGCCTGGAAGCCCGCGTGCAGGCCGACGACCATCTGGACACCCGGATCTGGTTGCGCCTGCTGGCGTGTTCCAACCAGATCGAGCAGCAGATCCGCAAGTTGCTGCGCACGCGCATCGCCACCAGCCTGAGGCGTTTCGATTACATGGCCCAGCTGGACCGCCATCCCGAAGGGCTGCGCATGAAGGTTTTGTCGGGCTACCTGATGGTGACCGGCGGCAATGTCACGGGCCTGACGGACGAGCTGGTCAAGGATGGCCTGGTGCGGCGCGCCGAAGACCCCGAGGACCGGCGTTCTTTTTTCGTCAGCCTGACCCCGCAGGGGCGAGAGGCGTTTGCCGCCATGGCCGTCGAGCACGAGAAGTGGCTGACGGAGATGTTCCGGGGGCTGCCGGTCGAGAACAAGGAATCCCTGTACCTGCTGCTGGGCCAGTTGCGCGTGCATCTGGCCCAGCGCCAACCCGAGCTGGAAGCGGCCGCCGCCACCGCCAAGAAAGCGGTTCGTCCGACGCGAAGGAAATCTCATGACTGAATCCTTGATCGACCCCGGCCTGCTGGCCGGCAACCGCCGGCCCATGGCGGCCTATCAGGCGCGTCACTTCCTGTGGGACGTGCAAGACGGCGTGGCCACCATCACCCTGAACCGTCCGGAACGCAAGAATCCGCTGACTTTCGAGAGCTACGCCGAATTGCGGGATTTGTTTCATCAGCTGAAGTGGGCCGACGACGTGCGGGCTGTGGTGCTGGTCGGGGCAGGGGACAATTTCTGCTCGGGCGGCGACGTCCATGAAATCATCGGTCCCCTGATCCGCCTGAAAGCGCCGGAACTGCTGATGTTCACCCGCATGACGGGGGAACTCGTCAAAACCATCCGGGCTTGCCCGCAGCCCATCATCACCGCCGTGGATGGGGTGTGCGCTGGCGCCGGCGCCATTCTCGCCATGGCATCGGACCTGCGCCTGGGCACGGCCCGCAGCAAGACCGCCTTTCTGTTCAACCGGGTCGGCCTGGCCGGCTGCGACATGGGGGCCTGCGCCCTGCTGCCGCGCATCGTGGGCCAGGGTCGGGCCAGCGAACTGCTGTACACCGGCCGCAGCCTGGGCGGCGAGGAAGGCGAACGCTGGGGGTTCTTCAATCGCCTGTGCGAACCCGATGCCCTGCTGGCCGAGGCTCAGGCCCTGGCGGCGCAATTGGCGCAGGGCCCCAGTTTTGCCAACGGCATCACCAAGACCATGCTGCACCAGGAATGGGCCATGACCATCGACCAGGCCATCGAGGCCGAGGCCCAGGCCCAGGCCATCTGCATGCTGACGCAGGACTTTTCCCGCGCCTACCATGCCTTCGTGGACAAGCAGAAGCCCCGGTTCCAGGGGGATTGACCATGTCCGACACCGCCTATCTGGACTGGCCCTTTTTCGAACCTCGCCACCGTGAATTGGCGCAGGCCCTGGATGCCTGGGCTGCAGAACACATCGCACCCACGCACGAACGTGACGTGGATCAGGCCTGCCGCGCGTTGGCGCAATCGCTGGGCGAGGCGGGCTGGCTGCGCCATGCCGTGGCCGGGACGGCGGATGGCGGGTCGGCCGAGGCCATCGATACCCGGGCCATCTGCCTGATCCGCGAAACCCTGGCGCGCCATTCCGGCCTGGCGGATTTTGCCTTTGCCATGCAGGGGCTGGGGTCGGGGGCGATTTCCCTGGAGGGCACGCCCGAGCAGCGTCGGCGCTACCTGCCGCGCGTGGCCCGGGGCGAGGCGATCGCCGCCTTCGCCCTGTCCGAGCCCGACGCCGGTTCGGATGTGGCGGCCCTGTCCTGCGCAGCGCGGGCCGAGGGCGACCAGTATGTGTTGAATGGCGAGAAGACCTGGATTTCCAACGGCGGCATCGCCGATTTCTACGTGTTGTTCGCTCGCACGGGCGAGGCGCCCGGCGCCCGGGGCATTTCCGCCTTCATCGTCGATGCCGGGACGCCGGGATTCGAGATCGCCGAACGCATCGAGGTCATCGCTCCCCATCCGCTGGCGCGGCTGCGTTTCACCGATTGCCGCATCCCCGCCAGCCAGCGCCTGGGCGCGCCCGGACAGGGCTTCAAGCTGGCCATGCGCACCCTGGACGTGTTTCGCACGTCCGTGGCGGCGGCGGCCCTGGGCTTTGCCCGCAGGGCATTGGATGAAGCACTGCACCGCGCCATGACGCGGCGCATGTTCCAGGGCGTGCTGGCTGATTTCCAGCTCAGCCAGGCAAAACTGGCGCAGATGGCCACTGCGATCGACAGCGCGGCGCTCCTGACCTATCGCGCCGCCTGGTTGCGGGACCAGGGGCGAGCCGTCACGCGGGAAGCGGCCATGGCCAAGATGACGGCTACCGAGAATGCCCAGCAGGTCATCGACGCGGCGGTGCAGTTGTTCGGCGGCCAGGGCGTGGTCAGCGAACAGCCCGTCGAGCGCCTGTACCGCGAAATCCGCGCCTTGCGCATCTACGAAGGCGCCACCGAGGTGCAGCAGCTGATCATTGCCCGCGAATTGCTGAAAACCGCGCAGGCGCCGCCTGGATGATGCGCGCGCCCGGAAGTGCCACGAGAGGGCCCCAAGGCCCCGGTAATCGCAAGAAATGATCCGTGATCAGGAGACAAGACCATGAGCAGTGCCCACCTGGATACGTTTGCGCGCGACCATCTGCCGCCCGCGGACCAGCAGCCCCGATTTCTGTTCGATCTGCCCGAACTGCAATTCCCCGAACAACTGAACTGCGCGGATGAATTGCTGGACCGGCACGTGCGTGAAGGCCGGGGTGCGCGGATGTGCATCCGGGCGCCCGGGATCGACTGGACGTACGCCGACCTGCAGGACAAAGCCAACCGCATCGCCAATGTGCTGGTGCGCGACATGGGCCTGGCGCCCGGCAATCGCGTGTTGCTGCGCGCGCCCAACAATCCCATGCTGGCGGCCTGCTGGTTCGCCGTCATGAAGGCGGGGGGAATCGCCGTGGCGACCATGCCTCTGCTGCGGGCCAAGGAACTGAAAGCCATCATCGAGATCGGCCAAGTGACGCACGCATTGTGCGATGCGGCCCTGGCCGAGGAAATGGCGCTGGCCGCCAGGGAACAGCCGGTGCTCAAACATATCCGGCACTTCGATCATGACGGCCCGGATGGCCTGGAGGCCCTGATGGAGCGGGCGTCTCCCGATTTCGACAATGTCGCGACGGCTGCCGACGACACCTGCATCCTGGGGTTCACATCCGGGACCACGGGCGTGCCCAAGGCGACCATGCACTATCACCGGGACGTCATGGCCATCTGCCTGTGCTGGCCCCGCCATATCCTGCATCCCACCGAGGACGACGTCTTCATGGGCAGCCCGCCGCTGGCGTTCACCTTCGGCCTGGGAGGGCTGCTGCTGTTTCCGCTGCACGTCGGCGCATCCACCGTCCTGCTGGAGAAGGCCAGTCCTCCGCAACTGCTGGAAGCCATCCAGACCTTCGGCGCCACGGTCCTGTTCACGGCCCCCACATCCTATCGGACCCTGGCGGTGCGCGGCACGGAGTTGCGCCGCACGGCCTTGCGCAAGTGCGTGTCGGCGGGCGAGACTCTGCCCGCTTCGACGCGGGCGGCGTGGAAAGAGGCGACGGGCATCGAGCTGATCGACGGCATCGGGTCCACGGAGATGCTGCATATTTTCATTTCCCATGACGAAGCCCATGCCCGGCCCGGGGCGACCGGCACGCCGGTGCCCGGCTATCGGGCCAAGGTCGTGGATGATCTGGGTCATGATGTGCCGCCCGGCACCATCGGGCGCCTGGCGGTCCAGGGCCCCACCGGGTGCCGCTACCTGAACGATGAGCGGCAAGGAAAGTATGTGCAGCATGGCTGGAACCTGACGGGCGACGCCTACCTGATGGATATCGACGGCTATTTCCACTACCAGGCGCGCACGGACGACATGATCATTTCGTCGGGCTACAACATTGCCGCGCCGGATGTCGAAGATGCCCTGATGCAGCACCCGGCGGTGGCCGAATGCGCGGTCATCGGCGTGCCGGACGCGGAGCGCGGCCAGCTGGTCAAGGCCTTCGTCGTGTTGCGGCCCGGCCAGACGGCGGGAGAGGCCATGAGGAAAACACTGCAGGATTTCGTCAAGGCCGGCATCGCCCCCTACAAATATCCGCGCGCCCTGGATTTCGTGGAATCCCTGCCGCGCACCCAGACCGGAAAGTTGCAGCGTTTCAAACTGCACGAGCCGGCCTGACGCGGGTCCGGCCTGGAAGGGGCGGGCCCGCGCCCTGAACGTTGTTGATCGATGGAGGAGTTCCTCATGCAAGTCTTGCTTCCCCCGGGTTGGCCCCGGCCCAAGGGATATGCCAATGGCGTGGCCGTGCGCGGCCGCCAGATCTTCGTGGCCGGCATGATCGGCTGGGATGCCCACGGGGTGTTTCACACCGACGACATGGCTGGCCAGGTGCGCCAGGCATTGCAGAATATCGTCGAGGTCCTGGAGACGGGCGGCGCCAAGCCCGAACATATCGTGCGCATGACCTGGTACGTGACGGACAAACATGAATACGTGGCGGCCTACCCGGAAATCGGCAAGGCCTTTCGCGAATTGATCGGCAGCTTCAATGCCGCGATGACGGCGGTGCAGGTCGCCGCCCTGATCGAGGACCGGGCCAAAGTCGAGATCGAAGTCACGGCGGTGATTCCGGATTGATCCGCCGGGGGTGCGTGGCTGTTTGCGGAGGCAGTACACTGCAGGCCACCACCTCTTTGCCGTTCGAGCCGCCATGCCTATCCACGAAATCCGCCACCCCCTGATCCGCCACAAGCTGGGCCTGATGCGCAGGGCCGACCTCAGCACCAAGAATTTCCGCGAGATGGCCCAGGAAATCGGAGCGCTGCTGACCTACGAGGCCACCAAGGATCTGCCGCTGGAACCCGTGCGCATCGCCGGCTGGGCGGGCGAACTGGATGTGGAAAAGCTGGCGGGGAAGAAAATCACGGTCGTCCCTATCCTGCGGGCGGGCATCGGCATGCTCGACGGTGTGCTCAGCCTGGTCCCGGGGGCCAAGGTCAGCGCCGTGGGCATTGCCCGCAATGAAGAGACCCTGCAGGCGCAGCCCTATCTGGAAAAGCTGGTCGGGCAGCTGGATCAGCGCCTGGCGCTGATCGTCGATCCCATGCTGGCCACGGGCGGCTCCATGGTGGCTGCCATCGACATGCTGAAGCAGGCCGGCAGCCGCAACGTTCGCGCCCTGGTGCTGGTGGCCGCGCCCGAAGGCATTGCCGCCGTCGAAAAGGCCCACCCGGACGTGCACATCTACACCGCGTCCATCGACGACCACCTGAACCAGGATGGCTACATCATCCCGGGCCTGGGGGATGCGGGCGATCGCATCTTCGGCACGCGGCAGAAGACCGAATAAAACGCCTGCGCGGCCGGCTGCGGCTTGATCTGCCGCAGGCGCACACAGTTTTTGACACTCGCTCGCCGGATGATCAGGTAGGATAGAGATTCCTCTGTCCGACCCAAGGAGTTTTGAATGGCTACACGCAAGCAAATTGCCACCCAGTCTGCCGGCGACGCCCTGATCGAGGACCTGAAATCCAGCCTGGACCAAGCTGAAAAGCTGCTGCGCGAAGCAGCCGACGCGACCGGCGACAAGGCCGCCGACCTGCGCGCCCGGGCCTTGCAGGCGCTGGACCAGGGCCGCGCGGTGCTGTCCGAAACCCAGGCCAATCTGCTCGAGCAAGGTCGCAAGGTCGTCCAGGATACCGACGAATACGTCCAGGCCAATCCCTGGAAAGCCGTGGGGTTCGCCGGCGTGGCGGGGCTCTTGCTGGGCGCCCTGCTGTCGCGGCGCTGATCCCCATGGGGGCGCTTGGCCGCGCAGTGGCGGACTTGGCTGCGCACAGTACCGCGCTGCTGGGCACCCGCCTGGAGCTCCTTGGCCTGGAAGCCCAGGACGCGCGTGATCGGCTGCTGGGCCGCCTGGCGCTGCTGCTGGCGGCCGCCGTGTTCCTGTTGCTGGCCCTGCTGGTGGCCACCCTGACCCTGGCCCTGTATTTCTGGCCGACCGATCACCGTTTTCTGGCGCTGTGGCTGCTGGCCCTGGGGTATGCCGTCGTGGGCGTCGTGCTGATCGTGGTGCTTTGCAGGCGCTTGCGGCAGGACCCCGCTCTCTTTGCCGTGACGGCGGACGTGCTGCGTCAGGATGCCCGGGCGTTCGGGATGGCGCCGACAGGCGCCGGGCCCGAAGGCGAGCCGGCCGATGCGACGGCGGTTCCCGGAGAGGTTCCATGACCCGTTCGATTCAGGAAAGATCCGCCTTCCAGGACCGCCGCCTGCGCATTGAATTGCTGCGCCTGCAGGCAGGCTATCAGCGCCTGGCCGTGCGTCAAAGCGCCTGCCGCCTGGCGGGCGCCGTGCGGCCCGATGTCCTGGCGGCGCAAGCCGGCGACCATCTGCGGGCCGCAGGCCTGGGATGGCTGGGCGTCGGCCTGAGGCTCCTGCGCCGCTATCCCTTGATGGGGTCTTTGCTGGGATCGGTGCTGGGCACCGGCAGCCGCCGTCGCGTCGCCCTGAAAACCGCCTTGATCACAGGGCTGGTCTGGCTGGCGCGGCGCGCCTCGGCGGATAGCCCGAAGCCCTAGTGCGCTGTTCGGTGAATACTCGTACTTGAGTTTGGCGTCCGAATTCAAATGTACGGATCAACCGAACAGCACACTGGATGCATGCGGCGCGAGGGCCGGCTCAGGAAATTCCCAGCTGGTCCCACATGGCGTCCACCCGCTGCTTGACGTCCGCGGACATGCTGATCGGCCGCCCCCATTCGCGCTGGGTCTCGCCCGCCCACTTATTGGTGGCATCCAGCCCCATCTTGCCGCCCAGTCCGGATACCGGCGAGGCGAAATCCAGATAGTCGATGGGGGTGTTTTCCACCAGCACGGTGTCGCGCACCGGATCCATGCGGGTCGTCATGGCCCAGATGACTTCCGGCCAGCTGCGCACGTCGATGTCCTCGTCGACCACCACGATGAACTTGGTGTACATGAACTGGCGCAGCACGCTCCAGAGTCCGAACAGGATGCGTTTGGCGTGGCCCGGGTACTGTTTGCGAATCGAGACCACGGCCAGCCGGTAGCTGCAGCCTTCGGGCGGCAGGTAGAAATCCGTGATTTCCGGGAACTGGCGCCGCAGCAGCGGGACGAAGACCTCATTCAGGGCGACGCCCAGCACGGCGGGTTCGTCGGGCGGCTTGCCGGTGTAGGTGCTGTGATAGATCGGCTGGCGCCGATGGGTGATGCGCTCTACCGTGAAGACCGGGAACCAGTCCTGTTCGTTGTAGTAGCCCGTGTGGTCCCCGTAGGGGCCTTCCAGCGCCATTTCGTAGCCGGTGTCCGGGGGCGGCGGCGCGCCGTCCGGTATCGTGGGGGTCGCCGCCCGTGGGTCCGAAGCGGGCAGGATATGGCCTTCCAGCACGATTTCCGCCTGGGCGGGCACTTGCAGGTCGCTGCCCAGAGCTTGCGCCAGCTCGGTGCGCGACCCGCGCAGCAGGCCGGCGAACTGATATTCCGACAGGCTGTCGGGAATCGGCGTGACGGCCGCCAGCAGCGTCGCCGGATCGGTGCCCAGCGCCACGGCGATCGGGAAGGGCTGCCCCGGGTGCGCCAGGCAATGATCGCGAAAATCCAGGGCTCCGCCGCGGTGCGACAGCCAGCGCATGATCAGCTTGTTGCGGCCGATCAGCTGCTGGCGGTAGATGCCCAGGTTCTGGCGCCGGGCGTTGGGGCCGCGTGTGATGACCAGCCCCCAGGTCAGCAGCGGCGCCACGTCCCCGGGCCAGCAGCTTTGCAGCGGAAGCGTGTTCAGGTCGACCTGATCGGCTTCGATCACGATGTCCTGGCAGGCGGCGCCGCGCACCTGGCGCGGGTTCATGTCCCAGAGCGCGGATTTCAGCAGGGCGACTTTCGACAGAGCGTCGCGCATGCCATGGGGCGGGGTGGGTTCGCGCAATGACGCCAGCAGCTCGCCCGTGTCGCGCAGGGCCGATACCTCGTCCGCGCCCATGCCCCAGGCCACCCGTTGCGGAGTGCCGAACAGATTGGTCAGCACCGGGATGGGGCTGGTCCGCCCGTCATGTTGCGCCTGTTCGAACAGCAGGGCGGGGCCGCCGGCGCGCAGCACGCGGTCGCTGATCTCGGTCATCTCCAGGGCGGTGGAGACCGGGTGGCGAACGCGTGTCAGTTGTCCTTGGCGTTCAAGCTGGGCGATGAAGTCCCGGAGGTCGCGGTATTTCACAGAAAATGGCCAATCAGGTTACAGTGTCGTCGTGCCAAAGATTACCATTCCCCCCGCCCGCACGGCTGCCGGAGGCATCCATGGTTGCAGGGTTGTTATCTGATCGCCTGCAGCACGGCATGCGCGCCGTGCTGCATCCCGTCGGTGAATTCATCCACGTCAGCGCCATCTATCTGGGGCTGGCCGTGTTGACGACACTGGGATTGAGCCTGGTGCTGCCGTCCATGCGCCAGCAGTCGCAGCAATTGCACGAAGTCGTCCTGGCCATGTTCCAGGCCGACGACGCGGGCTATAGCGGCGGCGATGCCGATTATGCCTGGGCGTCGCCCTCGGGCGGCCCGGCGCCGGACGCCGCCGCGCCCGCCTCGGCGCCGGCCCCCGATGTCTCCGTGGATCAGAAACCCGCCGCGGACGATCAGCCCGCGCCGTCCGACGTCGTGTCCTCGGGGCCCCTGGATTTCATGCAGGCTTTGTCCGCCAGCATGGGCGAACAGGCGATCCCCGGGGTGACGGCGGCCCAGGCTCAGGGCCTGCGCAGCTATCTGTCGCGCAAATACCGCATCGCCTCCAGCGTTGCCGGGGCGTTGGTGCGCATGGCGTTCAGCGTGGGCAAGGAACGCCATGTGGACCCGCAGCTGCTGTTGGCCGTGATCGCCATCGAGTCGCGCTACAACCCCTTTGTGGAAAGCTCTGTCGGGGCCCAGGGGCTGATGCAGATCATGGGCCGGGTGCATCGCGAGAAGCTGCGGGCGCACGGCGGGCCGGCGGCGATCTTCAATCCGGCGGTGAACATCCGCATCGGGGCGCAGATCCTGGCGGATTGCATCCGCCGACGCGGCTCGATCGAGGGCGGGCTTGCCTGTTACGTGGGGGCGTCGGGCCCCAGCGACGGGGGCTATGGCGCCAGCGTGCTGGCCGAGCGCCGGCGCATCGCGCTGGCATCCGGGATTCCGCCCGGCAAGAACTGAGGCCGTATCGGGTCGGAGCGGCCGACCCTGTGCGGGGCGGCCTTTTTCAGGCCAGCGGCTGGGCGGCTGCGGCTGCCGGCGCGCCCAGCTTTCCCAAAAACACTTCCATCCGGGCGATGGCCTCGCGCAGGCGGTCCAGGCCCGTGGCATAGGAAAACCGCACTGTGTGACCGGCGTGGGCGCGGCCGAAATCCAGGCCCGGCACGGCGGCCACGCCGGCATCGTGCAGCAGCCGGCGGCAGAATTCAGCGCCGTCCAGACCCTGGGCGCGGATGTCCGCGAAGATGTAGAAGGCGCCGTCGGGCGCGGCAGGCACGTTCAGCCCCAGTCGCGCGAATTCCGGCAGCAGGTAGTCGCGCCGTTCCTTGAAGGACAGGCGCCGGCGTTCGTAGATCTGCATGACCTCGGGCTCGAAACAACTGAGCGCCGCATGCTGGGCCAGCGCCGGGGCGCAGATGGCCAGGCTGGCGGCCAGCCGCTCGATGGCCGGCATCAGTGCGGCCGGCGCCATCAGCCAGCCCAGACGCCAGCCCGTCATGTGGAAGTACTTGGAAAAGCTGTTGATGACCACCAGATCGTCGTCCAGGGTGAGGGCGCTTTGCGGGGCTTCGTCGTAATACAGGCCCAGGTAGATTTCATCCATGATGACGAATCCCCCGCGCGCCCGCACGGCGGCGATCAGGGCCCGCAGGGCTTCGCGGGGCATGGAGGTGCCGGTGGGGTTGCTGGGGGAGGCGATCAACACCCCCCGCGTGGCCGGCCCCCAGTGGGCTTCGATGTCTTCCGGACGCAGTTGGAAACGGTGTTCGGCATCGGTGGGGATCAGCCGGGTGGTGCCGCCGGCGGCCGTGACGAAGTTCTGGTTGGCGGGGTAGGACGGGTCGGGCATCAGGACTTCGTCGCCCGGGTTGATCAGGGCCAGCGCGGCCAGCAGCAGGGCGCCGGAGGCGCCGCCGGTGATCAGGATGCGGGAGGGGTCCACCCGAGCGCCGAAGTGTGTGTCGTAGTAGTGGGAGATCGCCTCGCGCAGGGCGGGGATGCCGATCGGCGCGGTATAGCCGCTGAGGCCGGCGTCGGCGGCCCGGTTCAGGGTTTCCAGCACCCGGGCCGGCGCCGTGAAATCGGGTTCGCCGATGCCCAGGCTGATGATGTCGCGGCCCTGAGCGGCCAGCGCCTGCGCCTGTTTCAGGACTTCCACGGCGTAGAATGGCACCGTGCGTTCGGTTCTATCGGCCAATCGGACCATGACGAATCTCTGCCGCGTTGTCTAAAAGTTTCATTGTAGCCTTGGGGGGCCCCTATGCAGTCACCGTCGCGCCGCGCCTTTCTGGTTGGACGCCGGGCCGAGCGATCTCCCTGGGAAGCCTTCCTGGCTCGCCTGCGCCGGGCGGCCCAGGGGCAGGTCTATGAATTTTCCACGCCGACCGGCAGCGCCCGGCTGGTGCCGGGCCACATGCAGGATGTGTATCAGGCGCGCGCCCTGTGCCATGAATACGGCGTCACGCTGGCCCTGGACGGTATTCCATCGTCGGCCCCGCAGGATGACACGCCCGTGCTGTGGGTGGAACCCGGCTCGGCCATGGCCCGCCATGAACGGCTGGGGGCCGACGACCCGCGCTGGTTCGTGCAGCCGGGTTGCCTCGTGGGTGAACTGGAATCCGCCGGCCTTCCTCAGTTTCGCGACCAGCCGCCTCACCTGACCGTGGCCGCCTGGCTGGCGGATCGCCGCGGGTGCGACTGGGATCGCGGGCAGACCGCCGCCAGCGGCCTGGTGCATGCGCTGGTGCTGCTGGCGGATGGCACGCAAGCCAATCTGGGGGCTTTCGGAGTGGATAACCGCAAGCCGCTGGACAATCTGCGCGTGCAGGGAATGATTCCGCGCCTCTTCGAACTGAATGCCGGCGTCATGGCGGACGTGTCCGAGGGTCCGGGGACGTGCTGGGATGCCCGTTATCGGCTCGATGCGCTCAGTCCGGCGGCGGGGCAGACCCTCAACCTGTCTCATCTCCTGCTGGGCCATGGCGGCGAACTGGGCTGGGTCGAATGGCTGGTTTTCGATGAACGCCTGGGGGCGCCGGCCGACCGGCCCTACGAATCCCGCTATGGGAATCGCCCCGGGTCGGGGGGTGTCCGGCAGTCCTGCGATCAGGCCATCCGGGCGCTGTTCGACCCCGATGGGCTGTTTCCCGCCCAGGGGCAGCGGTTCGACCATTCTTATGGCGTCGATGCATGAACGGCATGCGCGCCAGGGCATACTCCTGACCCATGCAAGCGGCTAGAATGGCATCACCCCTCATATCACTTGATCAAGGCATCACGATGGATGAATCCCTGCGCGCGGCGGCGCTCGAGTATCACGAGCATGGCCGTCCCGGCAAAATCTCGGTCACTCCCACCAAGCAACTCTCCAATCAGCGGGATCTGGCGCTGGCCTACTCGCCGGGGGTGGCGGCGGCCTGCGAGGAAATCGTCAACGATGCCCATAATGCCTTTCGCTATACCGGGCGGGGCAATCTGGTCGGCGTGATCACCAACGGCACGGCGGTGCTGGGCCTGGGCAATATCGGCCCGCTGGCGTCCAAGCCCGTCATGGAAGGCAAGGCCGTGCTGTTCAAGAAATTTTCCGGCCTGGACGTGTTCGACATCGAGATCAACGAGCAGGACCCGGACAAGCTGGTGGACATCATCGCGGGCCTGGAGCCCACGTTCGGCGGCATCAACCTGGAAGACATCAAGGCGCCGGAATGCTTCGAGGTCGAGCGCAAGCTGCGCGAGCGCATGAAGATCCCGGTCTTCCATGACGACCAGCACGGTACGGCCATCTGCGTGACGGCCGCCTTCATCAACGGCCTGGAAGTCGTCGGCAAGGACATCGCCAAGGTCAAGGTCGTTGTGTCCGGCGCCGGCGCCGCCGCCCTGGGCTGCCTGGAACTGATGATGGACATGGGCCTGCCCCTGGAACACATCTGGGTGTCCGACATCGAGGGCGTGGTCTACGAAGGCCGCACCGTCCTGATGGACCCGAAAAAAGCCCGTTTCGCGCAAAAGACCGATGCCCGCACGCTGGACGACATCATCGGGGATGCCGACGTCTTCCTGGGCCTGTCGGCCGGCGGGGTGCTGAAACCCCCCATGGTCAAGAAAATGGCGGCCCGCCCGCTGGTGCTGGCGCTGGCCAACCCCAATCCCGAGATCCTGCCCGCCGATGCGTTCGCGGTGCGCGACGACGTGGTGATCGCCACCGGCCGGTCCGATTTCCCCAATCAGGTCAACAACGTCCTGTGCTTCCCCTACATCTTCCGGGGGGCGCTCGACGTCGGCGCCACGACGATCACCCGCGGCATGGAAAAGGCCGCCGTCACCGCCATCTGCAAGCTCGCCCGAGAGGAACAGAACGACGTCGTGGCGGCCGCCTATGGCCTGTACGACGTATCCTTCGGGCCCAATTATTTCATCCCCAAGCCCTTCGACCCGCGCCTGATCGTGCGCATTTCCCCGGCGGTCGCCAAGGCCGCCATGGACGACGGCGTGGCCACGCGCCCCCTGGCCGATTTCGATAGCTACGCCGGCCAGCTGGAGCAGTTCGTCTACCATTCCGGCGCCTTCATGAAGCCGCTGTTCTCGGCCGCGCGGGCCATGGTGCGCGAGGGCGGCAAATCCCGCATCGTCTTTGCCGAAGGGGAAGACGAACGCGTGCTGCGCGCGGTGCAGATCGTGGTCGATGAGCGCCTGGCCAAGCCTATCCTGATCGGCCGTCCGGCCGTGCTGGCGGCCCGCATCGAAAAATACGGCCTGCGCATCCGTCTGGGCGAGGACGTCGAGGTCACCAACCCCGAACACGACGAGCGCTTCCATCAATACTGGACCACGTACTGGGAATTGATGTGCCGGCGCGGCATCACCAAGGAAATGGCGCGTGTCGAAATGCGCCGTCGCCTGACGCTGATCGGCGCCATGATGGTGCATCTGGGCGATGCCGACGGCATGATCTGCGGCACGGTCGGTTCCTATGCCAATCACCTGCGCTTCATCGACGAAGTGCTGGGGCAGCAGCCAGGGGCGCGGACCTACGCCGCCATGAACATCCTGCTGCTCGAAGAGCGCACCATCGCCCTGGCCGATACGCACGTCAACGACAATCCGGACGCCGCGCAGATTGCGGAAATCACCCTGATGGCGGCCGAGGAAATGCGCCGCCTGAATATCGAACCCAAGGTCGCCCTGCTGTCGCGTTCCAATTTCGGCACCGGCAGTTCATCCTCGGGTGAAAAGATGCGCGCGGCGCTGGGGCTGGTGCGAGAGCGCGATCCCCACCTGGAAGTCGATGGCGAGATGCACGGCGACTGCGCCCTGGACCCGGCGTTGCGCCAGCGCATCCTGCCGTCCACGACACTGCAGGGAGAAGCCAATCTGCTGATCTGCCCCAGCGTCGATGCCGGCAACATCGCCTACAACCTGCTCAAGACCGCAGCTGGCGGCAACGTGGCGGTCGGGCCCTTCCTGCTGGGCGCCAATGCGCCGGTGCATATCCTGACGTCCAGTTCCACCGTGCGCCGGATCGTCAATATGGCGGCCTTGACGGTCGTCGATGCCAATAAACCCCGACGCGCCTGACCGGCCGCAGATCGGCCTGGTCATGACCGGGGGCGGCGCCCGCGCCGCCTACCAGGCCGGCGTGTTGTCCGGGATCCTGCAGGTGCTGGACCCGGACAGCAGCCCTCGGTTTCGCAATCCCTTCGACATCATCTGCGGGACCTCGGCCGGGGCCATCAATGCCGCCGCCCTGGCTTGCCGCGCCCATCAGCCGCATCGGGCCGTCAGCCACCTGTCCACCTTGTGGCAGGCCCTGCATACGCACGATATCTACTATTCGGACGCCCCGCGCCTCATGCGCACCGGCCTGCAGTGGCTGGGCATGCTGGGCCTGGGGTGGATACGCCCCCAGCTGGCCCGCCATGCCCCGCGGTCCCTGCTGGATAACGACCCCCTGGCGGGCCTGCTGGGCAGGACGCTCAGCTTTTCCCGGTTGCAGACCAATCTGGATCGTGGGCATCTGAAGGCGCTGGCCATTACCGCCACGGCCTACACGACGGGGGAGCACCTGACCTTCTATCAGGCGCGGGAAGGCAGCATCCTGCCCTGGACGCGCACCTTGCGCCGGGCGGTGGCCTGCTCCATCGGGGTGGATCATCTGCTGGCCTCCAGCGCCATTCCTTTCGTGTTTCCGGCGCGGGCGATCCTGATGGGCGACCGGACCCTGTGGTGCGGCGATGGCTCGATGCGCCAGCTCGCGCCCATCAGCCCGGCCATCCACCTGGGGGCGGAACGGGTTTTCGTCATCAGCACCAATTATCAGGACGAAACGCAGCCCGGCATCCGCGAACTCAGCCCTCCGTACCCCAGCCTGGCGCAGATTGCCGGCCATACCTTGTCCAATATTTTTCTGGATGGCATCTCGGTCGATATGGAGCGCATGGAACGAATCAACGGGCTGCTTGCGCGAATCCCCGCAAATGGATTAAAAAGCGAGTCACTGCGGCCCATCCATACCCTGATGATCGCCCCCAGCCGGTCACTGGATGACATGGCGCTGGATCATCTGAATGAATTGCCGCGTGCCGTGCAGACTTTGTTTCGGGTGCTGGGCGTTTCGCCTCGCAAGGCGGATGCCGCAGGGGGGGCGCTGGCGTCTTATTTACTGTTCGAGGCAGGCTACACCCGGGACCTGATTGCGTTGGGCAGGGCGGACAGCATGAACCGTGCTGATGAAATCATCGCTTTTTTCAAGGAGTGGCCCGCATGAGTCAGGCCCAGATAAGCAAAATGTTCGCTCGGGGTGTCGTCGACGCCCAGGCTGTGTCTGAACAGGATGCGCTGACGGCGGCCGCCGAAGCCGGCCTGGCGGCTTTCGTGGTGGATTGCGATCGCGCGCGCAGCCGCTCCGCCGTGTTGCGGGCCGTGGTGAAGTCCATCGACTATCCTGAATTCTTCGGCGGCAATCTGGATGCCTTGTACGATTGCCTGTGCGACACGCTCGGCGACCAGAAGACCGGCCTGTTCCTGTGGTTCCGTCATTTGCATTCGGGCGATCCGGCCCTGGCCGAGGATGCCCAGGCCATCCGCGCGGTGTGCGACGACGTGGTCGAGTTCGGCCAGAACAATGAACGCGTGTTCGTCTATGCCATCCAGCATGCCGGGGCGCATCCCGCCCCCGAACCGGGTGTCGATCCCACGCCGTATTCCGGGCGCGAGGAAAACTGAACCATTTCCCGAGCGCCGCAGTCGGCGGCGCTTACCAGCCCAGCAGGGCGCAGGCTGCGGCCGCCATGGCCAGCCCGGCGGTTTCCGTGCGTAGCACCCGGGGCCCGAAACGCACGCCCTGCAGGCCTTGACGCTGCGCCAGGGCCAATTCGTCGGGCGACCAGCCGCCTTCCGGCCCCACCAATAAATTCAGATGGTCGTCCACGCCGCGCAAGGCCTGGGGAAAATCGGTGTCGCCGTCCGGATGGCAGAACAGGCTGACCCCGGCCAGATGTTCCAGGCTGTCGCGCAAGGGGGCAGGTTCCCGAATCCGCATCAGTTGGTTGCGTCCGCATTGTTCGCTGGCCGCCTGGACGATCGCGCGCCAGTGCGCCAGGCGTTTTTCCAGGCGGGGGCCGCTCAGACGCAGCACGCTGCGTTCGGCCGCTACCGGGATCAGCGTGCCCACGCCCAGCTCCACGGCCTTTTCCACGACCCAGTCCATCTTGTCGCCCGATGCGATGCCTTGTATCAAGGTCAGTTGGCCGCGCAGTTCGCAGTCGATGGCCTGGTGGAGGCCGACGTCCGCCAGGACGGTTCGTCCCTGGATGTCCAGCACGGCCGGGTACTGGCCGCCTCGTCCGTCGAACAGGGTCACGGCAGTGCCGGAGGGCAGGCGCAGGACCCGGATCGCATGGTGCGCCAGGGATTGGGGCAGTTCGATCCGGCGCTCGGCCTGCAGCGGCGACGGACAGAAGAATCGGGCGGTGGGCATGGATGGAGGCTTGTCCCTGCGGCGTGAATGCTCGGACTATAAACCGGAGCGGGCAGGGTGGTAAAATTCAGGGCTTTGTCATCCTGTATGCGGCGAGGCTTGCGGCAATGACCGCGCGGTTCGCCCCCCAAGACCCTATGAGCGCTTTGCCCGCCCCCGATCCTGCCATGGCCAACGCGATTCGCGTGCTGGCCATGGACGCCGTCCAACAAGCCAATTCCGGACACCCCGGCGCCCCCATGGGCATGGCTGATATCGCGCACGTGCTCTGGACGCGTCACTTGCGTCACAACCCGTCCGATCCGGCCTGGATCGACCGCGACCGTTTCGTGCTGTCCAACGGGCATGGCTCGATGCTGCTGTACGCGCTGTTGCATCTCAGCGGCTACGATCTGCCCATGGATGAGCTGCGCAATTTCCGCCAGTTGCATTCCCGCACGCCCGGACACCCGGAGGTCGGCATCACGCCGGGGGTGGAAACCACGACCGGGCCGCTGGGCCAGGGCTTGGCCAACGGGGTCGGCATGGCGCTGGCCCAGGCGCTGCTGGCGAAGGAATTCAACCGCCCGGGGCATGACATCATCGATCACGACACCTACGTGTTCGTGGGCGACGGCTGCCTGATGGAAGGCATCTCCCACGAGGCCTGCTCCCTGGCCGGCACGCTGGGCCTGTCGCGCCTGATCGTGTTCTACGACGACAACGGTATTTCCATCGACGGCCAGGTGCAGAACTGGTTCGCCGACGATACGCCGGCCCGCTTCGAAGCCTACGGCTGGAACGTCTTGCGCGGGGTCGACGGCCACGACATGAATGCCCTGGACGCGGCGATCACTCAGGCCAAGGCCCATGCCGCAGGCAGCCGCGGGCCCACCCTGATCTGCTGCCGCACCGTCATCGGGCGCGGCGCGCCCACCAAGGCCGGCACCGAAAAAGTCCACGGCGCTCCCCTGGGGGCCGACGAGATCGCCGCGGCCCGCAAGGCCATGGGCTGGAATCACCCGCCCTTCGAAATTCCGCGCGAGGTCTACGCCTACTGGAACGGCCGTGAACGCGGCGCCCATCTGCAATCCGACTGGCAGGTGCGGTTCGACCACTATGCCGAAGCCTATCCTGAACTGGCGGCGGAATTGTGCCGGCGCATGGCTGGCGAACTGCCCGTCGATTTCACCAAGCGCGCCCGCGCCTACGTGTCGTCCACCCAGGACAAGGCGGAATCCATCGCTTCGCGCAAGGCCTCGCAGCAGGCCATCGCGGCGTTTGCCGACATCCTGCCCGAACTGCTGGGCGGCTCCGCGGACCTGACCGGGTCGAACTTCACCGACTGGAAAGGCGTCGCGCCTGTGCGCCATACGGCCAATGGCCTGCAGGCCGGGCGCCACATCAACTACGGTGTGCGCGAATTCGGCATGGCGGCCATCATGAACGGCATGGCCCTGCATGGCGGCTACCTGCCCTTCGGCGGCACATTCCTGACTTTTTCCGACTATTCACGCAACGCCCTGCGCATGGCGGCTTTGATGAAGCAGCGCGTGGTGCATGTCTTCACGCACGATTCCATCGGCCTGGGCGAAGACGGCCCCACGCACCAGTCCATCGAACATGCCGGCAGCCTGCGCTTGATTCCCAATCTGCACGTCTGGCGGCCCTGCGACACGACCGAGACCGCGGTGGCCTGGCAGGCCGCCCTGGAGCGCCCGGCCAGCCTGGGCATGGCCATGCACGACGGCGGCCCTTCGGCGCTGCTGCTGTCGCGTCAGAACCTGCCCTTCGTCGCCCGCGACGCCGCTACCACCGATGCCATTGCGCGGGGCGGCTACGTGTTGCGCGACATGGTGGGGGCGTGCGCCATCATCATCGCCACCGGCTCCGAGGTCGAGCTTGCCTTGCATGCCCAGGATCAGCTGGCCGCGCGCGGCATTGCCACGCGGGTGGTGTCCATGCCTTGCACCCAGGTCTTCGACGCCCAGGATGCCGGCTGGCGCAGCGCCGTGCTGCCGGCCGGTCTGCCGCGCGTCGCCGTCGAGGCCGGGGGCACGGCCACTTGGTACAAATATGTCGGGACGACCGGTGCTGTGGTCGGGATCGACTCTTTCGGGGAATCGGCGCCTGCCGGTGTGTTGTTCAAACATTTCAACCTCACGGCCGATCATGTTGCGGCCGCTGTCGAGCAGCTTTTGTAAAGGAGATCCTTCATGACCATCCGCGTCGCCATCAATGGTTACGGCCGTATCGGCCGCAATATCCTGCGTGCCCACTACGAAGACGGGAAAAAGCACGATATCCAGATCGTGGCCATCAATGATCTGGGCAATCCCGAGACCAACGCCCACCTGACCCGCTACGACACGGCCCACGGCCGCTTCCCCGGCACGGTCGAGGTCGATGGCGATTTCATGGTGGTCAATGGCGACCGGATCCGCGTGCTGGCGGATCGCGATCCCTCCAAGCTGCCCTGGGGCGAGCTGAACGTCGACGTGGTGCTGGAATGCACGGGCTTTTTCACCACCAAGGAAAAAGCATCCGCCCACCTGAAGGGCGGCGCGAAAAAGGTCATCATTTCCGCCCCCGGCGGCAAGGACGTGGACGCCACCATCGTCTATGGCGTCAATCACCAGGTGCTGAAGGCATCCGACACGGTCATCTCCAACGCCTCGTGCACCACCAACTGCCTGGCGCCGCTGGTGCATCCCCTGCATCAGCAACTGGGCATCGTCAATGGCCTGATGACCACCATCCATGCGTACACCAACGACCAGGTCCTGACCGACGTCTACCATTCGGACCTGCGCCGCGCCCGTTCGGCCACGCACAGCATGATCCCGACCAAGACCGGCGCCGCGTCGGCGGTCGGCCTGGTGCTGCCGGAACTGAACGGCAAGCTCGACGGCTACGCGATCCGCGTGCCGACGATCAATGTGTCCATCGTCGATCTGTCCTTCGTGGCCGCGCGTGAAACCTCGGTGGACGAGGTCAACGGCATCCTCAAGGCTGCTTCCGAAGGCCCGCTGAAGGGCATTCTGAACTACACCACCGAGCCCCTGGTGTCGGTCGACTTCAACCACGACCCGGCCTCCAGCACCGTGGACGCGGGGCTGACCAAGGTATCCGGTTCCCTGGTGAAGGTCTCGTCCTGGTACGACAACGAATGGGGCTTCTCCAATCGCATGCTCGATACCACGGTCGCCCTGATGGCCGCCAAATAAGCCGGGCAGTCCGGTGATCGTCTCGCCGGCGCGCCCGATCCGGGCGCGGCCAGGCAAGTGTCCTGTTCGGGCTGACCGAACAGGACACCAGACACAAGGGCGGGGCGACCCGCCCTTTTTTCCGTTCCGCAGATGCCGGCATGCCGGGCTCAGACGCCCGGCGCGCCGGCATCTCGCGCAGAAAAAAGGCAAATCATGTCGATACAGACACTTTCCGGCCTGGCGCAGGCCGGCGCCCTGGCGGGCAAGCGCGTTTTCATCCGCTCCGACCTGAACGTGCCCCTGGACCAGGGGAAGATCACGGAAGACACCCGCGTGCGGGCGTCCGTGCCGGCGATCCGCCTGGCGTTGGATGCGGGAGCCGCCGTCATGGTGACGTCCCACCTGGGCCGCCCCAAGGAAGGCGTCGTCGGCCCTGACGACACCTTGCAGCCTGTGGCGGAGCGCCTGGCCGAATTGCTGGGCCGTCCCGTGCGGTTGGCGCGCGACTGGGTCGATGGGGTGGATCTGGCGGCGGGCGACGTGGTCCTGCTGGAAAACTGCCGTTGCAACCCGGGCGAAAAAAAGAACGACCCGGATCTGGCCCGCCGCATGGCGGCCTTGTGCGACGTCTACGTGAACGACGCCTTCGGCACCGCGCATCGGGCCGAGGCCACTACCGAAGGCATCGCCCGCTTCGCCCCCGTGGCGTGCGCCGGGCCGCTGCTGGCCGCCGAACTGGATGCCCTGGGCCGCGCCCTGCAGGCGCCGCGCCGCCCCATGGTGGCCATCGTCGGCGGGTCGAAGGTCTCCACCAAGCTGTCCATCCTGCAGGCCCTGGCCGATAAAGTCGATCAGTTGATCGTGGGGGGCGGCATCGCCAACACGTTCATGCTGGCGGCGGGTCTGCCCATCGGCAAGTCCCTGGCCGAGCCGGATCAGCTCGATCAGGCCAAGGCCGTCATGCAGGCCATGCAGGCGCGGGGCGTCCAGGTGCCGATCCCGGTGGACGTGGTCGTGGCGAAGACATTCGCCGCCGACGCGCCCGCGACGGTCAAGGCGGCCGCCGACGTGGCTCCCGACGACCTCATCCTGGACATCGGCCCTCAGACGGCGGCGCTGCTGGCGCAGCAGTTGCGTCAGGCGGGCACCATCGTCTGGAACGGTCCTGTCGGGGTCTTCGAATTCGATGCTTTTGCCGACGGCACCCGGGTCATCGCCCAGGCGATCGCCGAATCGGACGGCTTTTCCATCGCCGGCGGCGGCGATACCCTGGCAGCCATTGCCAAATACGGCATTGCCGACCGGGTAGGCTATATTTCCACGGGGGGCGGGGCCTTCCTGGAATTCCTGGAAGGCAAGACCTTGCCGGCCGTGGCGGCGTTGCAGGCGCGAAGTGCCTGAGGTCTGTTAGAATTCAAGAGGCGGGCCCCTTCGCATGGTTCGGCGGTGAACCTGGTCAGGTCGGGAACGAAGCAGCCACAGCCGTGCAGAACCAGTGCCGAAGTCAGGCTCGCCTTTCCTTTTGTCTTTTCCGGGCGGCGGCCGACTCATGAGCTATCTCGTTCTGGCGCGCAAATGGCGCCCCCGTTCTTTCGATACCCTGATCGGGCAGGACCACGTGGTCCGGGCGCTGACCCATGCCCTGTCGTCCGGGCGCCTGCATCATGCCTGGCTGTTCACCGGCACCCGGGGCGTGGGCAAGACCACGCTGTCGCGCATTCTGGCCAAATCCCTGAACTGCGCCGATGGCGTCACGGCAACGCCCTGCGGCCATTGCCAGGCCTGCACCGAAATCGATGCCGGACGCTACGTCGACTACATCGAACTGGATGCGGCGTCCAATCGCGGCGTGGACGAAATGACCCAGTTGCTGGAGCAGGCGGTGTATGCGCCGTCCGCCGGCCGCTACAAGGTCTACATGATCGACGAAGTGCACATGCTCACCGGGCATGCCTTCAACGCCATGCTGAAGACCCTGGAAGAACCCCCCGAACACGTCAAGTTCATCCTGGCCACCACCGATCCGCAGAAGATCCCCGTCACGGTGCTGTCGCGCTGCCTGCAGTTCAACCTGAAGCAGATGACGGTGCCGGCCATCGTCGAACATCTGCAGCACGTCCTCGGCCAGGAATCCATCCCCGCCGATGCCCAGGGCCTGCGTCTGATCGCCCAGGCGGCGGCGGGCTCCATGCGCGATGCCCTGTCCCTGACGGATCAGGCCATTTCCTATTCGGCGGGCAATCTCACTGCCGCCGCCGTGGGTGAAATGCTGGGCACGCTGGATCAGCACCATCTGGTCGCGCTGCTGCGGGCCTTGGCGGCGGCCGACGCGCCCGGGATCCTGGCCGTGGCGGACGAGCTGGCCGCCCGAGGCCTGTCGTTCCAGTCCGCGCTCGCGGACCTGGCGGTCCTGCTGTCCAGGGTCGCCATTGCTCAGCGCCTTGGGCATGCTCAGGCGGACGATCCCCTGGCCGATGACATCCAGGCGCTGGCCGCCGGCCTTGGCCCGGACGACGTGCAGCTCTTTTACGCCGTGGCCGTTCATAGCCGCCAGGAACTGGCGCTGGCGCCCGACGAATATGCGGGCTTCGTCATGGCCTGCCTGCGCATGCTGGCCCTGTTGCCGCCGGATCGTGTGCCGCCGGTATTGCTGGACGTGCCTGCCGCCCGGCCGGCGGCGGGATCCGCCGCGCCTGTGGCCGCCCCCGCGGCCTCTGCGGGCGCTTCCACCGCTGCGGCTGTCCCGGCGCCGTCGCTTCCCGCCGCCGCGCCCGCAGCGTTGGCCGTCGCCCCTCCCGTTGCTGCGCCGGCCGCGGCTTTGTCTGATGCGCCGCCTGCTGCGCCGGCGGCCCTCGCTGTCCGGCCGGCCGCCACGGTTGCGCCCGTTGCGGCCCCGGCTGACGAGCCGCCCGCCTGGGATGCGCCGGAATCCGGTGTTCCGGCGTTGCCGCCGACGGCCTCCAAGCCCCGGGAACCCTTGGCAGGGGAGGCGGCGGATGCCGGCGCCTCCGGCGCCGGAACTTCGGATCGGATCGCGCCGGCCGCGCAAGCCCCGGATGCCGATGCGCCGCCTGACGAGATGGAACCGGCAGGCCAGGACTGGACCGCCGACGTGCCGGATGATTTCGAGGCAGCTGCGGCGGCCGATGTCCTGGACGCGGAAGACCTGCCCGTGAGGCTGACGGATTTGCCGGGCGCGTCGGCGCCGGCTGTCATCGAGGTCCCCGATCCCGCCCGCCTGACCGCGTCCGAATGGCCGGCGCTGGCGGCGGACCTGCCCGTCACCGGGGCGGCGCGCGCGCTGGCGCTGAACAGCGAATGGCTGGGCGGCGACGAACAGCAGATCCGCTTGCGCGTGGCCATTCACACCTATACCGAAGGCGGCGCCCACGACCGCCTGCGCACAGTGCTGTCGGAATATTTCGGCCGCGTGCTGCGCCTGGATGTCGCGTACGGCAGCACGGGCGACGATACGGCCGCCGCCGTGGATCAGGCGGCCCGCGCCCAGCGCCAGCAAGCGGCCGAAGACGCAGCGGAACACGATACCCTGGTCCAGGCGCTGGTCGGGCAGTTTTCCGCCCGGCTCGTCCCGGGGACTGTCCGCCCGCCCAGCGCCCCGCTCGGTTGATCCGTACTTTGAGTACGAGCATTGATCGGGCGGGACACTGGGGTATAGTCCCTGTTTCCGTTTTCACCCCTCATCCAATCAGGACATCGCCATGATGAAAGGTCAGATTGCCGGCTTGATGCGCCAGGCCCAGCAAATGCAGGAAAACATGAAGAAGGCCCAGGACGCCCTGGCCGATTTGATCGTCGAAGGCGCGGCCGGCGGCGGCCTGGTGAAGGTCACCATGAGCTGCAAATACGACGTCAAGCGCGTCGTCATCGATCCCTCGCTGTTCGACGATGACCGCGACATGATCGAAGATCTGGTCGCCGCCGCCTTCAATGACGCACAGCGCAAGGCGGAAGCCAGCGCCCAGGAAAAAATGTCGGCCGTCACGGCCGGCATGTCCCTGCCTGCGGGCATGAAACTGCCGTTCTGACATGGCGGCGGGCCTGCCCGAACCGGAACCCCTGCGGGTCTTGATCGACGCCTTGCGCGGTCTGCCCGGCGTCGGCGTGCGCACCGCCCGGCGCATGGCCTACCATCTGCTGCAGCACGATCCCGATGCCGCCTTGAAGCTGGGCGATGCGCTGCGCGATGCGGTGACGGGGCTATGTCATTGCGAACGTTGCAATTCTTTTTCGCAGACGCCGTTGTGCGCCACCTGCGAAAACCCGGATCGCGACGCGTCGCTGCTGTGCGTGGTGGAAACGCCGGCCGATCAGAACATGATCGAGGCTAGCCATGGATACCAGGGCCTGTATTACGTGCTGATGGGGCGCCTGGCCCCCCTGGAGGGCGTCGGCCCCGACCAGGTCCAGTTCGCCCGCCTGCTGGAGCGCGCGACCGACGGCCAGGTGCGCGAGGTCATCCTGGCGACCAATTTCACCGCTGAAGGGGAAACCACGGCGTATTACCTGTCCGACATGCTGCGCGGCCGCGGTTTGACGGTCACGCGACTGGCCCGAGGCGTGCCCAGCGGCAGTGAACTGGAATACGTGGATGCCGGCACCATCGCCTGGGCATTGATGGAACGCCGCTCGGGGTAGCCACGCGCGGCGTGGGGGCAGTTTTACCGCCGGGCCGTCCCAAGGTAAAACACGCCCCCTCGGGGGGCAGCAAGCAGGCGCAGCCTGCGCGGCGTGGGGGCAGTTTTACCGCCGGGCCG
>NZ_JBATVG010000028.1:0-118722 GCF_049671645.1 Castellaniella sp.
AGGCCGCCGCCAGGCCGCGCGTGAAGTCATTGATGTCGGGCACGTGCGCATAGACGTTGTTGCCCGCGATCAGATCGGCCTGCCGGCCCTCGCCGGCCAACCGGCGGCCCAGCGCCTCGCCAAAGAATGCGCGCAGCACCGGCACGCCAATCGCCTCGGCCGCCGCCGCCGTGCCCGCCGTGGGCTCGATGCCCAGGCAGGCAATGCCGTCAGCGACGAAATTCTTCAGCAGATAGCCATCGTTGGAGGCCACCTCGATCACAAAGCTCTCGCCGTCCAGCCCCAAGCGCCGCGTCATCGCCTGCGCGTAGCGCTGCGCGTGCGCCAGCCACCCGCTAGAGGTGCTGGAAAAATAGGCATAGTCCGCGCTGAACAACTCGTCGGCGCGCGCATAGTCCTCGGTCTGCACCAGCCAGCACCGGTCGCAGACGCGGATCTTCAGCGGAAAATAGGTCTCGGGCTGCGCCAGATCCTCGGCCCGCAGATAGGCGTTCGAAGGCGGCGCAAAACCCAGATCCAGAAAGGTGTGACGCAGCATCGCGCCGCAATGACGACAATTCATGATGTCAGTTTCAGTCCCGTAAACATCGACGTCAGCGCCGGATGGCGCAGGTCCCGGTCCGATTGCAGCGCGACGGGCAAGGGCCAGGCGATGCTCAGCGCCGCATCGGTGGCCGACAGGCCGTCCTCGGCCTGCGCGGCATAAGGCGCCGTGTGCAGGTACAGCAGCTCGCAATCATCGGTCAGCGCCTGAAAGCCGTGCGCGAAGCCCTCCGGGAGCAGCAGGGCACGACCATTGTCGGCAGAGAGCTCCGCGGCGCGCCACTGCAAAAAGGTAGGCGACCCGGCCCGCAGGTCCAGGCCCACATCCCACACCGCGCCGCGCAGGCAAGTGACAAGCTTCATCTCGGCATGCGGCGGATGCTGAAAGTGCATGCCCCGCACCGTGCCTTGCACCTGGGTCCAGGTATGGTTGATCTGCACCACGGGCTTGCACCAGCCGGCCGACGCCAGTTCCTCGGCGCAAAATAGCCGCGACAGGAAGCCGCGCCCATCGCCCAGGCGCTGGCGTTGGACGACACGCAGCCCCTCGATCCCGGTCTCGCTGACGGCAAAGCGAGTCATGTCCCCGCCGCCTCGAAAGCCCGGATATCCGCCTCGCACAAGGCTCGAGCGTCCTCGCCTTCATGCCGGTGGCGGTACCACGCCATCGTCCGGGCGATGGACTCCGACAAGGCCCAGCGCGGCTCAATACCCAGCACCGCGCGAGCGCGAGCGACCTCCAGAGCCAGCCAGCCCGCCTCATGCGGCCCTTCGCCGCCATCCCCCCACTGCACGCCGCCCCCGCCGTAGGCCTGGCGCGCCTGCCCGACCACCTGGCGCACCGTGGCTGCCTCGTGCGTGTGCGGGCCGAAGTTGTAGGCGCCTGCCAAAGTCGGCGTGGCATACAGGCTTTCGGCCAGCCGAAGATAGGCGCAGACAGGCTCCAGCACATGCTGCCAGGGCCGGATCGCCTGCGGGCGACGAACGGGCAAGGCCTGCCCGGCCTGCCAGCAACGCACCGCATCGGGAACCAGACGGTCAGCCGCCCAATCGCCCCCGCCGATCACATTGCCCGCCCGCGCCGAAGCCAGCGCCACGCCCCGGGCAGACAAAAAGGCATCGCGGTAACTGGCGATCACCAGTTCGCTGGCCGCCTTGCTGGCGCTGTAGGGGTCATGCCCGCCCAGTGCATCGTCCTCGCGATAGGGATAGGCCTGCTCAAGATTGCGGTAGACCTTGTCGGTGGTCACCATCACAGCGACCCGCAAGCCTTCCACACCCCGCAAGGCCTCGAGCACGTGCGCCGTGCCCATGACGTTGGTGGCATAGGTCGCCAGCGGATCCTCATAGCCGGCGCGCACCAGCGCCTGCGCGGCCAGATGAAAGACCACCTCGGGCTCGGCCCGGCGGACCCGGTCCGCCAAAGCCTGCGCGTCGCGGATATCGATGAAATGGCTGTCGCACAGTTCGCCAACTCGCGCCTGCGTGTATAGATTTGGTTCGCTGGTCGGCGGCAGCGCAACGCCCGTCACCCGGGCGCCCAGCCGATGCAGCCAAAGGGCCAGCCAGCTTCCCTTAAAGCCGGTGTGACCCGTCAACACCACCCGCCGGCCTCGCCAGAAAGCGGGATCGGGCTTGATAAAAGCCGTGTTCCGCTCCTGCGTCACGCCCAGGTCTTCCACGGCGCCTGGCCCGACACCCACAAGTCCTCAAGCAGGTTCTTTTCGCGCAACGTATCCATCGGCTGCCAAAAGCCCTTATGCTCAAACGCCATCAACTGGCCATCGCGCGCCAGCGACATCAGCGGCTCGCCTTCCCAACTGCTCTGATCCCCCTCGATCCGCTCCAGACACGCGGGCGAGAGCACGAAAAACCCCCCATTGATCAACCCGCCGTCACCCCGAGGCTTCTCGGTAAAGCCCGCCACCCGCTCACCCTCGCGCTTGAGCGCCCCATAGCGCCCCGGCGGCTGCACCGCCGTCACCGTCGCCAGACGGCCATGCCCCCGGTGAAAACGAATCGACGCGCCAATGTCCACATCGCTGACCCCATCGCCATAGGTAAAACAAAAGGCGTCTTCATCCTTCACATAGTCGCGCACCCGCCTCAGGCGCCCCGCCGTCAACGTGCTCTCGCCCGTGTCGACCAGCGTCACCCGCCAGGGCTCGGCATGCCGCTGGTGCACCTCCATGCCGTTGGTGGTCATGTCAAAGGTCACATCCGACATGTGCAGGAAATAGTTGGCAAAGTACTCCTTGATCACATAGCCCTTGTAGCCGCAGCAGATCACGAAGTCCCGGATGCCATGATGCGAGTACATCTTCAGGATATGCCACAAAATGGGCTTGCCGCCGATCTCGACCATCGGCTTGGGCCTGAGATGCGTTTCCTCGGAAATCCGGGTGCCCAGCCCCCCGGCCAGGATGACTGCTTTCACGGTAAGATCCTATCAACAAAGGACACGAAATTTTTATACACAAGTAGGCCTCTCCCCAAGGAAACCAGGACCCAAGGAGCCGGTCAGCTTTAGATTTTACTGAAGAAAACCCGCACCAAACCTGAGGAAACAAGGACTTTCGACACCTTCCTCAGGAAATTCGAGGCATCGCCCCAAAAGGATATCCCCCCGATGAAAACAATGACTCTGACGGAGCTAGCGGAAAGATGGAAAAAAAACAAAAAGGCGGCACGCAGAGAGATAAAAATCGGCATCCGAATCGAACGCAGCCCGATCAGTCACCATTTGCTGATACTTTTGGAAAAATTAAATCATTTTGAAAGCATCAGCGGATTTGCCCTCGCGAAGCGCAGAGAATTCGATAACGACGCATCATGGTATCTGAAGGAATCCATCGGAGAAACGCTGGTTACATACGAAGACCGTGAAATCGACTTGCTGGAAAATTTTGATATGGTTTTTCTGCCGGAATCGAATTGCGACACATACAGCGAGTACCCCAAGGGGTTGATCAAAATCGGTCTACCGCACGGCGTTGACATCCCCTTTCTGAAAACCGTTATGGATTATGGCGGCGGGATGGCCTTTGATTATATTTTGAGCCCCACAAGGGAATCATCGAAAATCGAAACTACTGCATTCGAAGGCCTGCACCACAGGAATTTCCGCAACCATGCCAGCAGCCATGTATGCCAAATCCCATTTGGCTTTCCAAAGCTGGACCAGTTCATCAACGCAGTGACCCGAGTCCCTCCGTCCGGGCTCAATTCCATCGCCTATCACGTGGCGCTACTGTCCGTGGAGGAAGAGAAATCAATTCATATCATAGAACCCACGCTCAAGAAATTACTGGAAAATTTTCCGGACCACAAGATCATTTTCAGGCCCTACAAATACGACTATCAACACGAAGTCATCGAGCGCTGTGTGGATCTCGGTAAAAAATTCGAGAACTTCTATCTGAGCACGGCAGAATCTTACGTACAGGATTACTCCACATCAGTGGTCATGGTGTGCCATCGCGCCTATAAAGCGCACTTATTCAGTCTAGCGACGGGCCGCCCTATCTTTCTCTGCCACCCGGACGGAAACCCCACAGCATCGCAGGATCCCTCGGTGGAGACTTGCCCAGAAAGCGAGCTGGTGGGCAAGATAAAATCCTATATCGGCAAGAAGGAGATCATCACACCCTCCCAGCGCATCGAGAACTGCGCAAGGCTCGGCTTCCATAACCCAGGAAGCTCCATCGACTATTTCATCAAAAATATCGACTACATCCTCGAGCACAAGCCACAGGAAGAATGGGTCTACTACAACCTGGACTCGGAAAATCGACCACTCGACCCACTGTCCTACACTGCACTGCAGGTTATTTCGGCAAAACCGGCAAACATGGCGCTCAACGCCATAGCATCGAAACAGCCATCAAAATACGAAATCCTGCTATTTCTCGCCGATAGTTATTCTAGGAAAACCGTAATTCTAGATTATTATTCCAAGCTGAGCCTGAAATATTTCTACAAGCTGATAACAACGCAAGATCTAGCCCCTTCTCTGAGAGCCGCAGCCGAACGCTGGTGGGCTCTTACTGGAAAATCCCTGCTGGATCATGTATACCAAAACCAAAACATCGATCCGAACATTTCCATCAGCTCAGGAGATTTTCTGGAAGAAAATTTCCTTCCCAATCTGCTGTCCGTCGTTAAAGGCATCCCCCCCGGAAACAAGTCCGAACCTCTCGAACATCCGACGCTGATCGATCTGAACACATTTCGGCCAATCGTGCATGATGGGGAATTGGCGCTCTACGGCGCACGAAAATTGGCTTGTCAATTCCTTGAACACCCAGCGGCGACATCCACCGTCAAAATAATTGCGGACCCGGACCCCAGGCTCATCGGAACCACTGTGAAGGGGATGACGGTTCAGCACCCCGACGCACTCCAGACATACGACACCCCGATCTTGATCTGTTCATTCACTTATCTGTTGGAAAGTTTTCTCGACTTGAGAAAAAGGCTTGGGACCAAGAGAAAGTTATACGCTCTCTGCAAAGACAGACAGATTCTGGACTTCCTGACATTACTTCAAGGAGCTGCCCCCCAGCCCTAACGACCAGTTATGCCTGCCACTCTGCCTCGGGGCGAAAACCCGATCAACCAGAAATATCCATCGTCAAATTTCATATGCGAATCACATACCGCTCGCAAGACACAAAGGAATACTGGAAATCCCGCTGGGGAGGCATCCCCGCAGATGCGCCCATGAACAACCCCGAAGCCTACCCGCTGAAATATGCGATGATGGCAGTAACGGACAAGTCCGGCAGAATACTGGAAGCTGGTTGCGGCGCCGGACGCATACTCCGCTATTACCACGACCATGGCTATGACATTGTTGGAATGGACTACATAGAAGAAGCCATCAAAAAACTGAAATCGGCCGACCCCACGCTGAAGGTGGAAACCGGCGACATCACCAATTTGACCTATCGAGATCAATCGTTCAAGTACGTCCTTGCGTTCGGCCTTTACCATAATCTGGAAAGCAGCCTGAAGCAGTCCATTGATGAGACGTATCGAGTTCTGGAAAAGGGAGGAATCGTTTGCGCATCGTTCCGGGCAGACAACATACAAACCAGAATAACCGATTGGCTGGCCAGTAGAAAGCAGAAAACCGAAGAACAACGAGTGCTTCCTCGGAAATTTCACAAAATGAATCTCACAAAAAGAGAGTTTTCAAAGCTTTTTTCTGATTCTGGATTCAAAATAAGCACAATTTCCCCCGTAGAGAACATGCCCTTCCTTTATAAGTTCCCCACCTTCAGGTCAGCTTCCCATAAGCAATTCGATGAAAACAGGGCTCGAGCCGAAGGATATAAGCTATCCCGGCTCGGACATCTACTACAAGACACGCTCATGCGAGCGATGCCCGATCAGTTTTGCAATATTTACGTTCTAATCGCCCAAAAGCTATAATCCTGCAATAACATCGAGCCATCTCCTCAAACTCGGCCTCTTGATCATGATAATCTGGCTCATCGGTCTGTCCGGCTCCGGCAAAACGACACTGGGTACTGAAATGGCCCGCCAACTCCGGGCACGGCACCCCAACACAGTATTGCTTGATGGCGACACCCTGCGACAAGTCTTTTCCTTCGACCAGGGCACTGCCCCCTATACAGTGGCAGGTCGGCGCATCAACGCCGAGCGCATCGCCGCACTATGCGAAATGCTGGATCGTCAAGGCATCCATGTAGTCTGCTGTATCCTGTCGATCTTCGCCGACATGCAGCGAAACAACCGGACCCGGTTCAGCCGTTACTTCGAAATCTTCATGGACGCTCCGATGGAGACCCTGCGCCGACGCGACGTCAAAGGCCTGTATGCCGCCGCCGATGCCGGTAAAGTCCCCAACGTCGTCGGCATACACATTCCGTTCGAACCGCCCTCAGAATCGGACCTAGTGGTCGACTCCTCCGGAGACACACCAGACATCCCCTCCCTGGCCGCACGGGCGCTGGCGCAGGCTGGGCTGGATGCTGCGTCATGACCACCTCTTCATACCCCTACGCCTCGGGTGATCTGCTGGAAAACAGGAATACCTACTTTTATACCCCGTTCGGCGGCCGGGATTTCCTGCGTGCTTGGCATGATCAAAGGGCTGCTGTTCTGGCTGCGTGCGACACGAGCCATGACGCCCCTGAAGCCATCAATGACTCGGCACCCGTTGCCCAGACCCTTCGGCGCCTGAAGGCGACGATAGAAGCCTCCCCGCTTTCAGCCGCCGACCGCGCCATGCTGGATCGCATCCTGCAGCGCTTCGAGGTGTCCAAGCGGCTGCACGACGACTATACGGCAGCCTGGAAACCCAAGGATCCGGCTCGTTACCGCGGCCTGGAGCGCTATCTCCTGTGGGCCGAGGTTCTGGGGCAAGCGGCAGCTTCGACCACCGATCTACGCTATCTCAACGGCTTGCTGAAATGTGTGGACACGCTGACGTCGGACAGCATGATGCCCATGACAGCGCGGTCTGACGGCACACGCCTGCGGACCATCCTGGAACGGGAGCGGAACCTGGTGGATCGGCTTGCCGCCCATTCACCGACTCCGCACGCGCAGGCCACTTCTCTCCTTCCCCTGGAAACGCGCCCAGCCCCGGCCACACTGCCCGGCATGGGCCTGGTCGCCGCCCCTACTGCCAGATCGCAAGCCTACATCCAAGCACTGGCGGCCAGCGGCCTGCATCCGGAATTCGTCCTGCTGCTGGGCGATCACGGTCCTGGGGCTCCGGCGGCGCCTCCGTCCCCGCAGCGCTGGCGAGGCATTCCACTCGTGGATCTGAACGAACCGGTCATCGCCACCTGCCACCGGGCCGGCATCCGCACCCTGACAGTCGCGGCATCCAGCGTCAACGATGCGCCCGCGTTGGAGGCCCTCCGGCAGTTGCAACCTCACACGCTGATCTATTCCGGTGCGGGCGGCCAGATCGTCTCTTCCGAAGCGCTAGGCCTGGGCGCCCGGTTTCTGCACATGCACGCGGGCCATATCCCCGACTACCGGGGCAGTACTACGATCTACTATGCCCTATTGAACGGCGCACCGCCCGCCGTAACCGCAATCTTTCTTGATGCCCGGATCGACACCGGCGGCATTCTGGCTCGTCGAAGCTATCCCGCCCCCGACAGGAACATCGACATTGACCGAATCTACGATGCCTCGATCCGGGCCGATACGCTGATCCGGTTGTTGCGCGACTATGCCACCACCGGATCATTCGCACCGCCAAGTCCCCAGAAACAGGACGAAGGCGCGACCTATTTCGTCATCCACCCCGTCCTGAAGCACCTGGCCATCCTGGGCCTGCCGAAACATGAAACTGCCTGACGACACACCGATGAATTCCGGATTCACATTCGGCACCAAGGCCGAAACCCTGCGCAACTTGGCGGACCGCGTCCAGTCGGGTGCCATCGGTGAATCCACGCATTTCTCCTGCGACCAGTGGCACGCCGGTTCGGAACAAGTGCTGGCAGCCATCCAGGTGAAGTTCGGCAACCGACCCATCGCGGTGCGATCAAGCGCCCTGTCGGAGGACGCAGCGACCGCATCCATGGCCGGCGCGTTTCTCAGCATCCTGGATGTGACTACCTCCGACCAGGACGCCCTGGACACGGCCATCCGACAAGTCGTGCAATCCATGACGGGCAACCCCAAGGATCAAGTCCTGATCCAGGCCATGGCCCATGACATCGTCGTCAGCGGCGTGATCATGACCTACGACATGGTGCACGGCGCGCCGTATTTCTGCATCGACTACGACGATGAAACCGGGCGCACCGACGCCGTGACCAGCGGGAACGGCATCCACAAGAGCCTCTACGTCCATCGGGAATGCCCGGAATCCCTGATTCGTTCGGACCGCATCGCAGCCATCCTGCGACTGGCGCGCGAACTGGAGCAGATCTGCCATTGCGCCGCGTTGGACATCGAATTCGGCCTGGACAGCCAAGGGAAAATGCACCTGTTCCAGGTCCGCCGCATCGCTCTGGCCCGCAACTGGCACCCCGTCACGGAACGTCGCGTCCACCGACAACTCAGCCAGGCCGAACGGTTCATCGAACAGACATCCCAGCCCCGGCCAGGAATCCTGGGCGCACGCACCATCCTGGCCGTCATGCCGGACTGGAATCCAGCCGAGATCATCGGCACCACTCCACGTCCGCTGGCGGCATCGCTGTACCGGGACCTGATCACAGAACGCGTCTGGAACCTGGCACGCGCCCGGATGGGCTACCGGGACACCGGCTCTGCTGAACTGATGGTCACTATCAACCACCATCCATACATTGATGTCCGCAACAGCTTCAATTCATTTCTGCCAGCCGCCCTGCAGGGCGGCATCGGCAGCCGGTTGGTGGACGCTTGGTTGCAACGTCTGGAAGATCATCCGGAATTTCATGACAAGGTCGAATTCGAGATCGTCCCGACCTGCTTGGACTTCTGCTTCGATACGACATTTCCGGACCGCTACCCAGGTCTGCTGGCACCCGACGAGCTGGGAAAATACAGGCAATCCCTGCTCAGCTTGACGCTCGACAGTCTGCGCCCCGGGCCGGACAACACGCTGGACCAGGCGCTGCAGGACGCGGGCTGCCTGGACGAAGAGCTCTCTCGAGCACGCCCCCCAGGACTAGACCTGGACTGGGCGGCGCAACTGCTGGATCGTTGCAAAGACGCCGGCACGCTGCCCTTCGCGATTGCGGCTCGCCACGCGTTCATTGCCGAAGCCCTGCTGCGATCCGCCGTCTGGCGCAAAGCCCTGACGCAGGACCGGCTGGCTCAGTTCAAACGCGGCATCCACACAGTGACCCGCGATCTGTTGACCGATTACCAGGCAGCCGGCGCGGACACCCTGGCACGAACCGATTTCTTCCGTCGCTATGGCCACCTGCGACCAGGCACGTATGAAATCACGTCACTGCGCTATGACGAACGCGACGACTTGTTCACGGACATGGAACCCGGCGCGCCCGCCCCGATAGCCGATGCATTCACCCCCACGGAACAGGAAACACAGGACATCGATGCCCTATTGTCCGAGGCGGGATTTGCCAAGATCGATGCCCGGATGCTGTTCGAGCATGCAGCCAAGGCGATCGCCGCCCGTGAGCAGGTCAAGTTCATCTTCACCCGCTGCCTGTCCGACGCCCTTTCCGCGATCATCCGCTGGGGCGCTTCCCACGGCCTGTCCCGGGACGACCTTTCCTTCCTGGACTGGAATACGATTCGCGCATCGCTCCATCAAGCCATCATGGACGACATGGACCGCCACTATCTCGACTTGGCGGACCGGGCCCGACGCTCGCTCGACGCCGCCCATGCCTTGCGCCTGAGCCACATCCTGTTCAGCGGCCGCGACATTCACGTCGCCACACTGAATCGCAGTGTGCCAAACTTCATCGGGCTGGGGCATGCCACTGGCACCGTGGTGCGCCTCAGCGCCAACACTCCCTCCACGATCCAGATCCAAAACAGGATCGTCTGCATCGAAAATGCAGATCCAGGATTCGACTGGATTTTCACCAAATCACCCGGTGCTTTGATCACACAATATGGCGGCGCAAACTCCCACATGGCCGTGCGCTGCGCGGAACTGGGCTTGCCCGCCGCCATCGGCGTCGGAGAACAGATCTACCGCCGTATTTCCAATGCGCATCACGTGGAGTTGAATTGTGTGGAAAAAATCCTCCGCCCCATTGAAGCAGCCTGATTCGATCCGTATCGGCTTGACCATGCGCGTCACCTCGGCGGCCAACTACGCGGAACCCAGGGATGCCATCGCTCAGGACTGGGCCGCGTTTCTCGCGTCCGCACTGCCAGAAGCAGCCTGGATGCCGTTACCCAATCTGGGCCAGGGGCACATCCGCGCGTACTGTGAATCCTGGGGCGTGAACCGCCTGATCCTGACGGGCGGAGATGACATTGGCGCCACACCTCTACGCGACGAGACCGAACAGGAACTGCTGGCATGGGCCAGCGACATGGAGCTGCCCGTACTGGGCGTGTGTCGCGGCATGCAGCTGATGGCTCTGTGGGCAGGCTGCCCTCTTATTCCCATCCAAAGCCACGTCGGTATCCGGCATCCCGTCGCCGGAACAATCGCCAAGGACGTGAACAGCTTTCACACCTATGCGCCGCAAGCCTGTCCCGAAGGCTTCGACGTGCTGGCGCAAGCGCCGGACGGCGCGATCGAAGCCATACGAGGCATCCACAAGCCTTGGGAAGCCTGGATGTGGCACCCGGAACGCGAATCCGCGCCCTTCGACCCGATCGACAAACAACGAATCCGGAACCTGTTCCTATGAAAGCCATCATCCTGGCCGCCGGGCGTGGCAGTCGCATGCTGCACATGACAGACAATCGCCCCAAGTGCCTGGTCGAATTCCAGGGTCGCGCACTGTTGGACCGTCAGATCGACGCCCTGCGAGCCGCCGGCATCGAAGACATCGGCATCGTCACCGGTTACCGCCGCGAGATGCTGGCCGACCGCGCCTCTCGAGAATTTCACAATCCGCGCTGGATGGAAACCAATATGGTTTCGTCGCTTGCCTGTGCCGAAGACTGGCTGTCATGCGAGCCTTGCATCATCAGCTATTCGGATATTTTCTACGAGCTCGAAGCGGTGTCTCTGTTGATGGCTTCGCGGGCAGATCTGGCTATCACTTACGACCCGAACTGGTTGGAGATCTGGCAGCGTCGATTTGCCGATCCCCTGTCGGACGCCGAAACGTTCCGATTGAATCCCGATGGGACACTAGCTGAAATCGGCCTGACGCCTGACTCTGTGCAAGCTATCCAGGGACAATACATGGGGTTGCTGCGGATTAGCCCGACGGGGTGGGCAGAGATTGCACGGATCCGGGAGAGCCTGCCTGCTTCAAAACGGGACAAGATGCATATGACGGGGACGCTGCAGGCTATTGTTCAGGCCAGAAGAGTGCCTGTCGAAGCAGTACCTTACCGCGGGGTTTGGGGAGAAGTAGATAGCGAGACGGATTTGGAGGCTTATGGGTGAGGTAATGGCCTGTTTGAAATGAGCGGGGTTTCATTGGGTCAATACACCGCTTCACTGGTCCTCCCCCGGCAACGAGGGCGAGCGCGCAATCCATTTTTTGAGCGGCCGTACTCCACCGCTTCTCGCAAAATCTCGTTCTCCATGATTTTCTTGCCCAGCATCCGCGGCAGATCCCGAATCTGCCTGAGTGCGTCGGCCAGCTCCGAGGCAGCGACCACCTGCTCGCCAGCACCCACCGCCCTGGTACAGTTTGCGCCAGTGAAACAGCTGGTTCGGATCCACCCCATGGTGGCGCGTCAACATCGAAACCGTCTGGCCATGCTCGTTTCTCTCGCGCACAATGACCAGCTTCTGCACCATCGACCAGCGACACCGACGTTCCGACTGAGCCAGTAATTCCATCACTTCCTGCTTGCCGCTGGTCATAAACACAGTTGTATGCCTACCTGCTATTTTAAATGGGCGACTATGTCCGGTGTTTCAGAAGGCTGGTCCAGTGATTGACTAGACTGGACAAGGGGAAGTAGTCCGAGGCACTGCGACCGTCACGGTGGGTACTCCTTCAGCTTGGGCGTCTACATCACGCAGACCAAGGCATTCATGCTGGGTAATTTAGTGACGTAAGGCATTGGGGGTTAGGTCGTGTCCGATGGCGACTGCCGCCAAGGAGGCTGCCGGCTCCAGGCACTGGGTGATCAGCTCGCTCTTGAACTGCGCGGTATCGGTAGGCCATCGGCGACGCGGCCTGCTGACGAGAGTTAACTACATACGTGTTCATGGACATGAATTAATGCTGACACAAACGCTCTAGCTAGCCTTCATGTAACGCAAGATGGATCCCCGAACGGACGCCGTGAGGTTTGAAAAACTCGGAGGCTTCCTCCCCTCTCAAGACATTGGCGAGGCTAATCCGGGGGAACCGGCACGTTTCGGTTTGTGGTGATATGCTTGGCAAGTTACGACGAATGCCTATTCGACGAAAGATGTGCTATGCATGCGGCACATATTTTGCAATGATTAAATTAAAAATATCATACAATAAGAGGGATTTCAGCCTCCATAGTCGAATCATTTTTTCCCGCATTTTTAGCATAATAGATTCTATTATTAAGCCATTCTGTTATACGAAATATATAGAAATAAATGGCTAATTCAATGGGATTTTTGAGGTTAATAGATAATAAATCATGAAAGATAAAATTGAAAATACCCCAATAGATTGCTTGGATTTCTCTAGCAATGAAAATCGATTTTCGCAAGGCGATGTGATTGCATGGAAAGGGAATCGTGACTACCTTAAGAAAGCAGCAATAGTCGTCACCGCTGATTGCGATCTAGCAAAAGGGAAAAACTGGGGAAGAGTCACTGTGGTTCCACTCATTCCTGCGACGGATTATTTCAAAAAATTTTATATTCCAAAGCAGCTTGAGAAACTAGAATCCGCTCTAGTTCCGCTTTTCGCAGATGCCATTCAAAAAAGCCTCCTTCCTCAGCAGGCTGCGGATCCAACCTCGCATACGTTCGAAACCTTGCTGGGGGTTAACTCATTGCCAAGTGGAGTTTCTTCACCAGATGCCGTAGCTTTGCACTCATTAATACGAAAAGCGCGAGGACATGTGGCTGCCAAAGACCCATTTAAAACTTTAGACGAAGCACTGCTAACGATAAACGCAAAAACCAATAATCTGACAAAAGACAGAATAACGAATTTTATAAACAATCCGCCTGGAGATTGTATCGTGCTTCCCAGAATAAACGGACTTGGCAAAGACATTAACATTGCTTTTCTTAGACTGCTTCGTGAGCTACAGGGCACCAGTGTTTCACTAAAAACAAGCCAAGAAGATGAGAAAAAAGGAAGAAGAATCGGGCGATTAATCCCTGTTTTGAGATATAGATTAACACAAACGTTAGCTCAAGTATTTTCCGATATTGGACTTCCAGATTCGTATGAATCTGAGTTAAAAAAAGAGAAAAATATCTTTTTAAGTGAAATTTCTTAATTAGAAGAGAGAACTGCATGACCATAATTAATGTAGCAATCACCGAAGGGGCTGCAGAACTTCTCGCCTCTTTCTCGAATAATATAGCAACCCCTCCTTTTATTTCCCCCCTTCCTCAAGGCTTGGTATTTAAGTCATACGGAAATTATGGTGTTATTTGGTCCAAAAAGGACACTTCTGGAGTCAGGTATGCGAACATCTTTGTCAACGAGTTGACGCAATTTCCGCCGGACACAAGCGCCCAAGAGATCTTTGCTCGTGTGTTTCGTGTATTAAAGGCTACTGGAAAATTTCCAATTCGCCTACCAATTTCATGGTCGGAATATCATTTCAAATCATTAATATCATTTTTTGCCCTCCCGAGAAATACCCCCGACGCGATTCGCTGGATCGTCGATTTACAAGAGTCGGAGAAGGCAGTTAACTTTGTCAAATTAACCTCGTCCGGGAAAACACAAAACCTGGAAGATTTCTCAACTCCAGCAGTCCCTCTGCTGAGGAGCGCAGTTGATGAGTGCGTGGAATATAGAAAAGACGCCATAAAAAAAGACAAAGAAAATAGATTGGTTGATAGGGTAGATTTTGAGGCGATTGGCTCGGCCGCTATTGGAAACAGAAAGACGTTTGAGGAATGGTTGCCTCTTTTGAACGACAGGCAGAAAGAGATTATTCAGCAACCCCCAATGACTAGCGTTCGTATTGTAGGACCAGCAGGAAGCGGAAAGACGCTTGCCCTTTGCCTCAGAGCTATTCACGAAATTCATTCGGCAGCTGATGCAGGGCGCTCTGTCCGCGTATTATTTGCTACCCACAGCTGGACCATGGCAGAACATATTGATGATACGCTATCTTATTTAAACTCTGGAAACCCTGTAACCGGAATTACTGTCTACCCCCTGCTGCAGATATTGAACGATATAATCGGCGGGTCTATGCTGAAAGGATTGAAGGTGCTCGGAGATGATTCAACTGCAGGACGCAGGCTTCAGCTAGGATACCTTTCGGATTCTCTACAAAAAATAACACCAATAGATCGCGCAGTGCTAGATGCTCAATATCTCTCTCCATTACACAGATCTGCATTGGATGGAGACGAAACGGCGAAGACTGAGCTTTTGGAGTACCTATACGAGGAAATTAACGGCGTTCTGCTCGCTGATGGACTAATCCCCGGTGATCGAAAGAAAGAGGAGGAATACCTTTCTCGCACACGCAGCGATGATTTACCTCCTTTTCCAAGTCGCGGGGACAGAGGTTTAGTCCTCCTTGCTTATAGGGATTTTCTTCTGCAACTCCGCGAACGAGAGTTTATTACCACAGATCAATTAGTGAGTGATGCGACAAAGGTTCTTGAGACCTTCGCATGGGGAGTAAAACGAGAAAGCGATGGTTTTGATATTATTTTCATTGACGAACTTCAGCTATTTGATGCACAAGAAAGGTTTGCAGTCGCTCTATTAGCGTCGTCCTTCGAATCCACCGCATTTGTAACTGCGGAGGATCCGAGTCAAGGCGTTTTTTCCTCTATTTTACCGAGTTGGCAAAAAGATGTTCCGACAAGAGTAAATCGCAAATCTATTGAGCTAAATTCCCCAGTTCGATTTACTCCAGCCATTCTTGCCTTTGTGTATCGCCTATATTTGGCGTTTCCACTTAACGCTCAAGGGCTCGTTATAGAGAAGGTTGAGGATGACAAAGACCGACCGAATTTGATAAAGCTGTCGCCTCATGATTCCATTGCAAGTAGAATTAAATTAATTATCCAAAATAATCTATCAAAAATTGATCGTGATTCGCGGATTGCAATAATATCTTTGGATGGAGCAGCCCCCGATTTAGCTCGCGGCCTAAAAAATGCAGGAATACCTAATATTTCAGAAGTACTCAGTTTGGACGATATTGACAAGCTTTCATATTCTCGACGTTCAATCGTTGTGAGCGAGTGGCAGTTCCTCGGTGGTACACAGTTTTCACATGTAATTGTTGTATCCTCGCACGGGGTGCAGGCAAAAAACGCATTTTCCCGCATACGGGAGCTGACGGCGCTATATGTTGCTTCCAGCCGCGCTGCGCGGTGGTTAACACTTGTATACGCAGGGGATGTACATCCGGAAGTTGAAAGTGCTGTCGATAAAGGCCTAGTTCAGTTGCTTAAAAATATATAACATAGATTACGGCCTCAACGTAAACTGGCCCTCAGAAGTCGGCCGATTGAAGATTGGGCGGCCAAGGCCTGAGTTCGGTATTACACCGAACTCAGGCCTTTTAGTTTGGTTCTGATGCGGTCGCGATTGTAGCAGTAGATTTACTGGCGGATACAGACCTGAAGCTGCTCGGTAATCTCCCATTTTTAGCGATTGCCAGAAGTAGGAACGTAAGCCTCCCTGTCAAGTAGGCATTCGCTGGGAAAGATTCCGAGCCGCTTTGGCCTCTGACCTCCCCCCATAAAAGCGGACTGCTCAGAAGTAGCAAAATCCGGCGACACTAAGCCCTCAGGAGGGAGGAAACGAAGTTCACCGCAGAGCAGATCGCCTTCGCGTTGCATCGGGTACAGATGGGTGTCTCGGTCGAGGAGAGCTGTCACAAGGTCAGAGCATCGTTCGGGCGTGTGCCGTGTGCCAGTAGTGTCGGTCGGGGTGGTACCAGAAGCCTAAGCCTCGCGTGCTTGACGCACCGCTGAAGGCGCGTGTGCACGAGATCGCCAGTACCCGGGTGCGTTATGGCTTTTGGCGCATCTTCGTGTTGACTCGCCGTGAAGGCTGGCAGGTCAACCACAAACGCGTCTACCGCCTGTACAAGGAAGAAGGCCTGAATCTGCGCACCAAGCGGCCTCGCCGGCGCAAGGTGGCAGCACACCGCTTGGAACACCCCGTGTTGACTGCAGCCAATCAGAGCCGGAGCACAGACTTCGTTTCCGACGCATTGTTCGATGGACGCTGCTTCCGGATCTTGACGCTGGTGGATAACTTCACGCGCGAATGTCTCGCACTCGAGGTGGGGCAATCGTTTACGGGAGCCGACGTAGCTCGAGTATTGGCGTATGTCGCCGCGCAACGGCAGGCCTTTCCAACGAGGATTCAAGTGGACAACGGCCCTGAGTTCGTTTCTCTGGTACTCGATAAATGGGCCTATGAGAACGCCGTGACGCTTGATTTTTCGTGCCCAGGAAAGCTCACGGATAATGCCGTCATCGAGTCATTCAATGGCAGCCTACGCGACGAATGCCTGAATGTGACCTGGTTCACTTCGTTCGACGACGCGCGCCAGAAGCTCGAGAACTGGAGGCAGAATTATAATTATTTCAGGCCCCCCCGGTTTTTTCGGACACTGCGCCAGCCGTGTTTGCTGAGCATATCATCACGACCCGAAACATGTCGGATTCTCCAGCTTAGGGCTGTCCATGCCTTGGAAGGAGGTCACACCCCCGTCAGAGGTACGTATGCTACCGCACTCGGCGCGAAAACTGTAGAATCTGGCACTGCTCATGCCACATTCACGGTGTTGAACGCACACACACCGTCAGCCCCAACTTTAGATTAGCTGTGCACATGACCACACCTCTCGACTTCGAATACTTGAACAAATATTGTGAGCGCAGCATCACAAAAATGAGCGATGCCGAAGCGCTAGCACACATCAGTGAATTGATCGACAACTCCCACGATGCGTCCTTCGAACGAGGTGCCAAACGCGCACTTTATTTACTCGACGAATTATCGAAACGAAAGCTCGCCGAAAAAGATAGTGTGCTAGTTGAATATTTCCGTGCTAACGCATGGGCAGCGCGGTCCCATATTGTGAATACTCGGCAATCTTGGACCTGGGAGGCTCCAGAACGGCAGGCTGAACTACTGGCACTATCCAGAGCGTCAAACCACCCCGGTTTCACAAGCCTTAACAAAATCCGTCGCTGCCAAATACTCACCAACCATGCGAACCTCCTCAACTTGGTTGGCCGCTCAATCGATGCAGTCGCCGTCTGGGACTCAGCCCTGCATATCATCCCAAACTTTGCGATGGCACGTGGTAACCGTGGCAATGGCCTCATAACTTACGCGGGCATGGTTGCTGACGACCATGCCCGCGCGATCCTAGCCCTACATGCTTTTGACAGCCTTCACGCAGCAACAGCCAAAGACGCACTCTACGATTCCGTCGACTCACAAGCCGCTCTTTCTTACTTTACCAACCGAGCAACGGAGCTTACTTACGCGGTCAATATCGACGAGGTTCGGAAACTACAGAACCTTGATCGCGGCAACGAGGGTCAATCAAAAGCGGAGCGCGCTTATCGTCGCTGGTGTCTTGCCCATCGCCTCTTCCTATCTCCCCTAAACGATCTTGGCCCTCATCTTGCAGCAGCCACGGACAGCCTGATGTTGCCGCCCCTCATCGAAAGATTTGGTGATCGCCCTAACGAACATCTCCCCCCACCCATTATCGGTCTCTTCAACCAGATGAAGCAGGAGTATGTATCCGCTCGATTCACGCTGTTCGAGGGAATGAGTAGCGAACAAGTACATTTCTCCGATCGTGACGTTGCCCTTATGGACACTCTCGATTATCCGCTCTACTCATTAGCGAGCGAGCGGGTCCGTACGGCATTCCGTGTCGCTTATTCGTTACTGGATAAGGTCGCCTTTCTTGTTGACCGCTACTGGAACCTAGGCAAAGTTCCAGGCAGAGTGAGCTTCAAGAACGTCTGGATGGTTGAGAGCAAAGCTCGCCTACTCCCACAACTTGAAAAACGCGACAATCTACCACTTCGCGGTCTCTTCTGGCTATCGAAGGAGCTGTTCGACGAGCAGCTTAAACAGACCACGGCAGCCGACGCCCGAGAACTGCATAACATCCGTAATGCGCTAGAACACACATATCTACGTGTCAGCGAAGGCTGGGCCAAGCCGTTCATGATTAAAGAGACTAATAATAACGACTTTGGCACTGCGATTGGCAGTGATGCGCTCGAAGCCAAAGCAATCCGAGTCATGCAGATAGCACGCTCCGCATTGTTTTACGTATCTTTCGCAATCGGTATTGAAGAGCGAAGAAAGCGAAGCATGACCCCTGACCAGCGCATCGGGTCAATGCCGCTTTTTGGCCTCGACGATGAAAGAAAAAGGCGCGATCCGCGTTAAGCCAGCCTAGGTTCCGTAGCCTGCAAGAAATGCATGCCCATGACTTACCGCACAGCGACAGTAGGGCTCACCACATGCCACACACCGCGACAACAACCCAAAGAATTTGCGTGGAGTCACGCATCATTGATAAGAACCCGCTTAGTAGCACTCCAAAATTCATTGCAACTCAACCGCAAAGCATGAAGTACAAGGGGCGCTAAATATGCGCGGCCTCCTGTCGGAGCCTATGATGGGCGGGCACATCCTCTATGACATCTTTACGAGGGCGCCCACCTTTCTTACCGTTCTCAGCAGAGGCCGCTCGTTTCTTCTCGCTCGCACTTTTTCCGCCCTGAGCCCCCCATAGCGTTGCAACGATTCGCTTAAACACGACGGATCGTTGCAAATCCCGGATCAGCCCTTCAACGCTGATGTGGACATCCAATGTGTCGGAGACAATGGTGTCACGGGCCGGGCTAAGGGTGCAGATCGAGCAAGTCACTGACCGCCGCAGAAGCCAGCTCCCGAATGTTGCCAATTGGAATGACAAGTGACGGCGCGGAAGGATCCGGGAAAGAAAGCTCAAGCCGCCGAATACCGCCACTGGCGAGGTATCGGATCCGGTCCAATGCCCACGGGTTAGGTAAGAGATCAGGCTCCGAACACGCAAGAGCTTGATACGCCTGAAGGTTTAACTCCGTATGCTTACGCTGTACTTTCATGATCAACCTCTAGGGACACTGTGCGATCAGCATTTCCACTGCGCCGTGGATATCAACCTTAATAGATTTGACAGCGGGCATGTAATAAGCCGTTTTTACCTTCAAGGCCCCTGACGTTCTCTGTTGAGCGGCCCAAGCCATGCCGTTCACTACAATAATATGCCGATTATCTAAGCACACAGTCTGTACGGCCTGCCAAAAGAGTTCCTGAGCTTTGTCCAGATGATCGATCACTTTGTTCATGACCGTTTGCACTACGCTTCGCTTGGGAACCTGCCCGTACAGTAGCTCAACCTCAATGATTTGGTCGCTAACGTACGAGAAGAAAACCCGCAACTCCCAACCTTGCTCAAGATGATAGGCATGCACATGCGGCTCACAATGCCCATCTCATTGTTCGAACAATGATCTCTATGCCCCTGTACCGAGCGACTCTACTCATATCAAAGCCTACATACCATAACTTAACAGGTTAGGTTTTTCAAGATTGAAATAATTCGACCAAAACACGCTTTCTTTTGATCAGAAAATCAAGCGTTTACAGGCCAATTAATCTAGGCGTGCCGTATCATCAACCAGCATAATCTCACCTCCGCCGATGCCTCGGGTGCGCAACTGGACAAATTGAGCACAGCCCCGAATCTGCGTCTCCGCGACGCACTAGTGACCAGCGCCGAAACCGTAGAAATGGAGTGAACAATGGACATCCGCCCTATCCGCACCGCAGCGGACTACGAATCCGCGCTTGAGACAATCTCTCATCTCGTAGAGATTGATCTGGACATCGGCACCCCCGAAGGCGACCGCCTGGACGTCCTGACCACACTCGTTCAAGCCTACGAAGCCAAGACCTTCCCGATCGGCCTGCCGGATCCAGTTGAAGCGATCAAATTCAGGATGGAATAGGCAGAGCTGACCGCGAAAGACCTGGAACCCATGATCGGTCAGAGAAACCGCGTATACAAAATCCTTAACCGCAAACGGTCCTTGACGCTGCCGATGATCTGGAAGCTACACAAAGGGCTCGGCATTCCTGCGGAGAACCTGATCCAACCGCCTGTTCACACCTAAAGCTGAAAAACGGGCGTTGAAGTCACGGCGCCGCCTCACCAGTCGTTTTGGCGATTACCAGCCCTAACCTAACCCAGCTACGTTCTGGTCTATGCAGCTCTGAATCCCGCGCAGCGTATCGCGAGCAATCAGCTGCGGATACATCTCATCGGCCATGACCGTAAACCGGCGTGCCACGCCACAGATGACGTCAATCATCCGGCCGGCGGCATCCTGGGGCACTTCTGCCTCCTGGGCAAGCCGAAGCAGGCTCGCGCGGGAAATCGTCTGGGCTTCCCCCATCACGTCCATCTGGTGATATCCGCCCGGGCCCTCGCAGAAGGTCACGTCGTAAGCCGGCGCCAACCGCCAATGGCCGTCTTGCGACATGATGTAGGCGAAGTTCTTGGGATGATCGTCTCTGTTGTTGAACACGACATTGAAGACGGCGCGTTCGAAGGCCACCGCCATTTCCCGCACGTCGTTGGTGCAAATCTGCGTCGCTCGCAGGAAATTGACGTAGTCCAATACCCCGGGAGACCGGTAATCGGCGCCCGTAAAGGCCGCGAGGCTTTGCATGGGCACACGCAAATCACCCTGACGATCAAAGCGCTTGCTGGCAAATGCCGCCGACCCGTTGGGCAGGCTGAAATACTGGGTATCCGGGGTCTTGATGCCACACAAGCGCAGGCACTGGGCGTAGACCATTTCGATCGCGCACACTTCGGCGTGCTCGTCTTTGGCTGGAAACTTGACCAGCCAGGCTTCAAAACCTGGCGTGGCGGCAGTGGTGAAGCTGTCTGTTTCGGGATCGCGATACACCAGGGCCTTGGGCCTCGCCCCCTGGGGTGAACCGCCCACCAACAACAAGGTCTGCAGAAATTCGCCGCCGTCTCCATGAAGCACTTCATCCACTTCGGCGGCCAGCCGCGCCAGCGGGATGTGGGCTTCCGGTTCTTGCCCTTCCGGCGCCACGGGCTCAAACGTCAGGGCGCCCATCGCCTTACTGCCGATATAGGACAGCCGCTCCAGCGGGCCAATGCGCGCCGTCGTAAGCCCACGGCGCCTGAACAGGCGATCCATCAACAACATGCCCCACCCGTCCGGCAGCGCGTCATAGACAGGCCCAGGCAAGCCCAATTGGTGGAATGGAAAATCCCGACGCAAGCGGGGGCCTTCCAGCGGCAAGGTATAGGAGGACAGCTCCAGCCCCCTGCGCTTGGCTTCATCGCTGTATTCGAACGCGATCAGCGGGCGACCGGTCAGGGCAGTCGTGGAGACCAAGGCGCCCCACCTCCACCGTTCACCCCAGCCCTCGTAGAAGACGTCCACTTGCTCAAGCATCGTTGAGCTTCCTCTTGATACGGAGACGCTTGGCGCTGTTTTCGTAACGCCGGATGTCCTCGATGCTGCCCAGTTTCGGCAGGAACAGGTCTTCGAGTTCTTTGGTTCGGCCCAGCACCATGGCCACTCGAACCAAGGTCTCGAACCCGACATTGCGGCCAGCTTCCAGATTGGACACGGTATTGACGCCAACGCCGGCCCGTCCGGCCAAGTCCGCCTGGGTCATCTCCAGCGCCAACCGTTCCGTTCGTAGGCGCTCGCAGAGCCGCTTGACGATCTCGCCTGGCTTGCTAAGAATTAAGTCCAACATACCGTGTCCAATAGGCTATTTCTGCCAGTTAACTCACAACACTATAGTGCTAACAGCAAGCCCCATCAATGCCCCCGCTTACGCGCCAGCAGCATAGTCCCAGATTGGTTGGCAGTGGCCAGCGGATGTGACATGCCGCCAGATTCAGCGGCTCAACAATCGCGTCGCCAGCAACGACCGCAAATCCTTGCGCGTATCACAGACGATGTGCACGTAAAGTACATCGCCTTGCACTTCGTAGATGACGCGATTCATGCCTGAAAGCGTTTGTCGGTACTGGGACAGCCCCAGCTCAGCCAGTTCAGGCGGGGTATGCTTCATCAACGCGTTGCTCACCGCACCCTGAGCCCATCCAGCTGCCAGACCGACCGCGCAAAAGACCGCTCGCGCATCTCCTTCGACAAGCGGTCATAGGGGTACACCACGAACAACGGCCCCTTGTCGCGCGACGACATGGGCTTGCCGTCCATGCGCAGCGCGATGATCACGTCCAGCGTTCTGGCGTCTTCAAAAGGGATGGCTGCGACATAGTCGTTCACCGCGACAGCTTCGATCCGGGTGCCGCTGGCCCCGGCGGCGGCCAGCACGTCGCGCAGCAGCGGCCCCTGGAACGACACGGGCCGCAGATACCAGGGCGTGGTCACTGTGTAGGTTTGCTGCGGCAGCGCCTCTAGCGCGCGCATGTCGAACCGGGTCTGTCGGCCGTGGCTCTCCACCGTCAGCACGATCTTGCCGGGGGGCTCGGATTGCACGGAAACCACGGCGTGCCGGGGACTGACGAAAACCGCGACGAGGGCCGTCACGACCACGAGCAGCGCGAGATACAGTCCGCCCAGCAGCATCAGGCGCCGGCCATCCGAGCGGCGCTGACGGCGCCCTTGCGGGGCTTTGGGCGCGCGGCGCAGGAAGGGCGTCATGCAGATCCCTCCTGTCTCGCGGCGCGCGCGAGCGCCTCGGCATCCACCGCGTCGATCTGCTCCGGGCGCATGAAGGCCCGCGCATAATCCAGCCACACTTGGCTGCGCACGAAGTACTGGAACAGCTCGGGGTCCAGGTGCCCGCCTTTGCACATGGCCGCCATGATGCCCAGCGACTCGGACAGGGTCTTGGGCGCCTTGTAGGGACGATCGGCCGCCGTGAGGGCCTCGAACACGTCCACCAGCGCGATGATCCGCTCGGTGGTGCCAAGTTGTTCGCCGCGCAGGCGGCGCGGATAGCCGGCGCCGTCCATGCGCTCGTGGTGATTGGCCGCGATGTCGGGCACCCGCCGCAGGTGTGGCGGCCACGGCAGGCGCTGAAGCATGATGAGCGTCTGCACGATATGGTCGTTGATGGTGAAGCGGTCCTCATCGGTCAACGTGCCGCGCCGGATGGCCAGGTTGTGCAGCTCGCCCAGGTTGCGCCGGTGTTCAGGCAAGACCATGTCGAAACCCCACGTATTGCGAGGATCGTCGCGCTCCACGGCGGGCCGCCGCGCATCGTCCCAGGGGACGATGTGGCGCGGCTGGTCGGCCAGCAGCGGCTCGGTAGCGGGCAATGACGGCGGCGCGAGGCGGCCGCCGGTCAGCCGCGCGCTTTCCTGGGCATCCAGGCCCAGCGCATCGTCAAAATAACGCTGCCAGGTCTGCGCGCCGATGGCGTGCAAGCGTTCGATGACGCCGTCGGACAGGGTTTCGCCGCCGATATTGCATTCCGCGACAAACCGGAAATCTTCGCGCAGCCGCGCCTGGACAGTGTCGCGCCGGGCCTCGGCGGCGCCGGCGTCCTCGCCACGCAACCGGGCCTGCAGGCAGTCGATCTCGGCATCGCGCCAGAGCGCTTCAAAGCGCATGCGGATTTCATGGATACGGTTATAGACGACCTCCAGCTTGGTGGCCTTGTCCATGATGTGTTCTGGGCTCGTCACCTTGCCGCAATCGTGCAGCCATGCCGCCAGGCGAAAGGCCTCGCGCTCGTCTTCGTTCAGGTGAAAATCCGCATAGGGGCCGCTGGCCTCGGTTTCCATGCGATCGGCCAGCAGGATGGCCAGCTTCGGCACCCGTTCGCAGTGTCCGCCCGTGTACGGGCTCTTGGCATCGATGGCGTCGGCCAGGATATGGGTCACGGACTCGAACAGCTTGCGCTGCGCCTCGATCAACTGGCGCGTCTCGATGGCCACGGCCAACATGCCGGTCAGGCGATCGGCAAAAGCCACGAACTCTGGCGCAGCGTGGTCCCAGTCCGCGTCATGGACCAGCACCAGCAGTCCCTGCGACTGCTGGTCGCGGCCGATCAATGCGAAGGCGATCCGGCGATGATCCCGGCCCCGCACCCGGGCGTCGGCCAGCATCGCTTCGCCTTCGTCCGCGCTCATCGAATCCCGCAATGCGCCTTGCGCCCCGAACGCGGCCACGCGCGTCAAGCGATGGCGCTCGCCATCAAAGAGATAGACGGCGCCGCCTTCGCAGCGCGTCGCCTGGACGAATTTTTCCAGCACCCGCGCAAGCATGGTTTCGATCCGCGGCTCGGAGCCCAGCACACGGCTGATTTCAAGCAGCGCCTCCATCGAGCCCGCGACCTTGTCCATGACGCCGTTGAGGGCCTCGACTTCGCGCAATGCGGAGACGGACCGATGCTTGCGGCGGCGGAAATCGAATCGGGACATGCGCAGCGACTGCGCCGAAACCCCTTCCAGGGCGCGCCCTACGGCACTGCCGACCCACCAGCCGAGCGGCAGGAACAGCACGATCAACACGACCGACATCAGCACCATGCGCGTGCGGGTGAGCGTCAGCGCGCCCAGCAGCTCATCGACGGGCGCAGCGGTCAGCAGCCGCATGTCCACCCCATCGATACCATCGAACGGCAATGCCGCCCCGAACCATTCACGTCCGCCGGATTCGTAGGAGACGACCTGACCGCCGCCGTCGGCGACCTGCCACAGGCGCGCCAGCGCGTCGACGCCCAAGGCATCCAGAGTACGCAGCTGGAAGTCATCCGAATCGTCCTTGCGCACCAGCAGCGCCCCCATGTCGCGATAGCCGATCACCGCGCCATCCTCGTCCACCAGCGCCAGTTCGGCGCTGGGCGTCATGCGCAAGCCGCCCAGGGCCTCGCCCAGGTCTTCCAGCGCCAGATCCACCGCCACGATAGCCCGTCCCGAGTGCGACAAGCGGGAGAGCGTGATGCCCACCTGACGGGTCGAAAAGAAGACATAGGGTCTGGAGGTGACGGTGGACACCGTATCCATCGCACCGATATACCAGGGCCGCGCGCGCGGGTCGAACTGATAGTCGGGCTCGGGCCGGCGCATCACCAGATCGTTCTTGGCATCGTAGAACAGGAACAGCCCGTGCCTGTTGCCGTCATCGCCGCGCGCCACCACTTGCACGAGATAATTGGCCTGGGGCGGCGCCTGGAAGCGCTCGCGGATGTCGCGCCGGTCCAGTGCCCGCATCAACAGAAAATCGCCGTTTTCATAGCCGATGGAAATGGCCGACACCAGGGGATTTTCGGTGAGCTCGGTCGCGAGGACACTGCGCCGCTCCAACCGTTCATCGAGCCGCCGGGCATCGACCACAGGGTCGAATGCCAACAGGCGCAGCGACAACGAAGCAGGCTCGACGAAGCTGCGCGCCCGCTCGGCCACGATCTGGCCCGTATCGCGCGCCGTGATGGCCGCCATATCCAGCAGGATGGCCCGCGAGCCGTACCAGCTGAGCGTGATCAGCGCCCCGGCGACGAGCGCCATGGCCGCCACCGCGAGGCCCGCAATGACGAACCGGACAGGCCACGCATGCTTCACACGAGGGACTTGCGGCATGGATTTCCCCATCGTTCACCAGGGAAAGCCGCACGGACCGATCACGGCCAGGCGCCCCTGTCTTTGAATGTCACCGTGCTACGGAAAGGCTGCTTTTCAAAGTATCGTTAATCCGCCTGTCCATGGCAAGATACTCCGAATCAACTTGGCCTCACGCCACGTTCATGCGTACACTGCCGGCATGCTACGCATCGACAATCTCGGCAAGCGCTACGGCGACCATCTCGTATTCCAGGGGCTGACTCATGCGTTTGCGCCCGGGTGCGTAGCGCTCTGCGAGGAAGACAGCACGGGAAAATCCAGCCTGCTGAACATCATCGCGGGCCTGATCGCACCGGATACGGGAGACGTCTGGGTCGATGGGCATTCCCTGACCCATGCGCCGCGGCAAGCCAGGGCGCGCCTGGCCTTCGTGCCGGACGATTGCCTGGCGTTCCCTTCGCAGACGGGGCGCGAGCTGCTGGAACACGTCGCCCTGGAAAAACACGCCATCGTGGACGCCGCCGCGCTCGACCTGGCCTGCCGATTGGGGCTGGAACCGCATCTGGACAAGCGCTTCGAACAGATGTCGACAGGCACGCGTCGCAAGGTCTTCCTGACGGCCGCCGCATTGGGCGAGCCGGCCGTCATCATCGCGGACGGCCCCAGCAACGGGCTGGACAGGCAGGCCCGCGCCGCGTTGGCCGAACAATTCAGGCTCTGGTCCCGGGACCGCGTCGTGCTCTTCGCCAGCCACGACGCCGAACTGGTGCGGGCCTGCGGCGCCACCGTGACGACAGTGGCGGCGCTGGGATAACCGTCGGCAGGCCCGCGCTACCGACGGCCCCGCGTCAGGTTTTTTTGGCCGCCGCCCGGGACGCTTCCAGCCAGCGTTGGGCATCCAGCGCGGCCATGCAGCCGCTGCCGGCGCTGGTGATGGCCTGCCGATACACGTGATCCTGGACGTCGCCGGCCGCGAAGATGCCGGATGCGCTGGTGGCCGTCGCCTGCCCATCGAGGCCGCCGCGCGTCACCAGATAGCCACCGCGCATTTCGAGCTTTCCCTCGAACAGACTCGTGTTCGGCGCATGTCCGATCGCGATGAAAACGCCGGACAGATCCAGTTCGACCAGCGCGCCATCGCGATTGTCACGCAGCCGCACCCCCGTCACACCGTCGTCATCGCCCAGAACCTCGGCCAATTCGTGGTGCCACAGGATGCCCACGCGCCCTTCGGCGACCTTCTCCTGCAATCGGTCGACCAGCACGGGCTCGGCGCGGAATTGGTCGCGCCGGTGCACGACCCATACCTTGGCGGCGATCGAGGACAGATACAGCGCTTCCTCGACAGCCGTGTTTCCGCCGCCGATGACCGCCACGACCTGATCCCGATAGAAGAAACCGTCGCACGTGGCGCAGGCCGACACCCCCCGCCCGAGAAAAGCCTGTTCCGAGGGCAGGTCCAGATACTTCGCCGTGGCCCCGGTCGCGACGATGAGGGCATCGCACGTGTACTCCCCTCGCTCGCCCTGAAGGCGGTAGGGATGCTGCCCAAGATCGATCGACTCGATGTGGTCCTGCACGATCCGGGTACCGAAGCGTTCGGCATGTTCGCGCATGCGCGTCATCAGATCCGGCCCGAGAACGCCCTGGCCGTCTCCCGGCCAGTTGTCCACGTCCGTCGTGGTCATCAACTGTCCTCCGAGCGCCATTCCGCTCAGCAGCACCGGCTGCAGGTTGGCGCGCGCGGCATAAACGGCGGCGCTGTAGCCGGCCGGCCCCGAACCCAGAATCAGCAGCCGCGCGTGGCCGCCGTCATCAAAATCACTCACGATGCCCTTCCTCCGTCTGTTTCGTCCGCAACTCGATGGTTGACTGGAAGCGAAGTTGGTACAAATCGGCCAGGAACGTCACGACCCCGTACATCACGGGCGCCTTCTTATCGATGAAATACGTGGTTTCACGAATCAGCGCCGTGGAGCCCTCCTGCACCCCCGTCAGCGACGCATCGTGCGCATTGAGCGCGGCGGCGCGAACCGCGTTCATGGACGTAATCGCGTCGGCCTGCGTGCACAGCTTGAGAATCGAAAAGACATGGCTTTCCATGAGCACCTTCGGCGTGAGGGAATGCTTGAACTGCGTGAGCAGAAAGCGTTCCTCGAGCCCCATCACCCGGCCCGCCACCGACCGAAGACGCAAGAACCGGTACAAGCGCTCGGTGCCGCTGCCGAAGATGGGCAGCAAGGCCGGCGGCACCGGCACCTCGCCGTGCTCCAGCAGGTTGAATTCCACCGTCCGGTGAACCGCGCGCATGTCGTCTTCGAAGATATGCGCGATGTCGTGGACCATCCGGGGCTCGCAGATGAACGTCCCGCGACCGCGTTCTTTGCGCACCAGGCCCTGGGCCATGAGTTCGGTGATCGCCTGGCGCACGGTCGGCCGGCTCACTCCGAACATCCGGATGCACTCGTTTTCGGAAGGGAACAGGCGCCCGACCCCCTGCTCTCCCAGGCTGGTGATATAAGCCGACAGGCGCGTCGCCAGTTGCGCATACAACGGCACCGGGCTGGAGGGATTCAGCGGGTCCGATTCAATGATTCTCTCGACGCCCGCCAAGCGCTGCTCTTCACCTGCACGCAGGCCGCCAGCCTCTTGCATCTCCGTATCCTGACCGTTCAACGTCGGCATCTCCAGTGAGTCCTGAACCGTCCGCGTCATACGCTGAGCCGGCTGTCTATCCAATCCATGATCTGCGGACCGGACATGACACCCAGCTTCTTATCGAGGACCGCCCCCTGATGGATCAGCAACAAGGTCGGCAGGCTACGCACACCATAGGCCCGCATCGTCGCATTATTCTCATCAATGTTGATCTTGGCGACCGCGAGGCGGCCATTGTACTCTGCGGCCAGACCCTCAAGGACCGGGTGCATCCCCAGGCAAGGCTTGCAGGATGGCGCCCAGCAATCCACCAGCACCGGCAGGGGATTCTTCAGGACACGGGCCTCGAAGGCCATATCATCAACGTCGAAAATCATAGTGATTCCTTAAAAAATTACCGCCGGCATCGGGACATTCAGAGCGGCGCCATCCCCTCGGCGAAGGCCTCGGCCTGGGTGGGCGCGGGTTGCGTGATGGCATCGTTGGCCAACAGCAGCTCCATGTTCTTCGTGATCATCTGCGGCGTGAGCGCGGGCCGGAACGAGTGCTGCTGCTTTTCAATGCTGCGACGCAGCTCCTCGACCTTGAAGTTCGGGAACTCGACCAGGGCCACCTCCACCAGCTCATCCAGGCGCGCGGGATCTCGAGCCACGGCCATTGCCCGGGCCATCGCCCGCACCACTTTGCTCACCACATCCGGACGTTCCTGAAGCGTCGCCCCGGTGGTCTGGAAGGTCAGGTACCCCATGTCCTGGAAAACGTCGGGGCCTTCGCCGCTGGCCATGTCGACCACATAGGCCCACGTCTTGCTGCCTTCGACCGCCAGCGTGGGCCAGGGCTCGACGAGCAGCGCGGCATCGATGGAACCCGCCTCTCCGGCCGCCAGGACCTTGTCGAACCCACGGATGGGAATCAAGGTGGCGTCTTTGTCCGGTTCCACGCCGGCGGTCTGCAACAGATAGCGCGCCGCCATGTCGGCATAGCCGCCTCGCGACAAGGTGCCGATGCGCAGACCCTTCATGTCGGCGATCGTGGGCTTGCGGCCCAACTTCCGGACCACCTCCTCGCGCACGGCCAGGGCGCCGCTGAAATCCGCCTGGACGGTCATGACGCTGCGGATGTCCTCGCCGCGCTTGTTGACCTTCATCTGGTTTTCGAGCGAGGCCGCGATGAAATCGACCGAGCCGCCCAGCAAGGCCGCCACCGCCGGCGGGCCGCCGGCAAAGAAACTGACCTTCACATCCAGGCCCTCTTCCTTGAACAGGCCCTTCTGATCGGCGTAATAGATCGGCAAGGCGAAGATGGAATGCACCGAACTGCCGATCCTGACCTGGGTCTGGGCGGATGCCGCGGATGCCCCCGCCGCCAGGCACAGGCAGCTGACGGCGTACAACGCTTTTTTCAGAAAATTTCTCATGACACGTCTCCTCGGTTTTGATGTGGCCCGGGACCCAGCCCGGGCCGTGGCACACCGGAACGACTCATTCCAGTTCTTGTTTTCTCCAGCGCAACAGATAATTGCCCCACGAAACGATCAGGCGATCCAGGCTGAACGCCAGGATCATCAGCACGAACAGGGGCACCATGATGCCGGTCGTATCGAATGCGCCGCTGGCCCGGTCGATCAGGAACCCGATTCCCGCCTGAGCGGAAATGAATTCGCCCACGATCGCGCCGATGATGGAAAACGAGACCGCGCTGCGCATGCTCGATATGATCCAGGACAGCGAATTGGGCAGCAGCAGCTTGACGAACAGCTGCCAGCGCGACGATTGCAGGACGCGCATCACGTTGATGAGTGTCTGATCGACCGAACGGATGCCTTCATAGGTATTGAGCATGACCGGCACCACGACGAGCGAAAAGGCCAGGAAGAATTTCGAGGCGAACCCGATGCCGACGTACATCACCAGCAAGGGGCCCAACGCCACCCGGGGCAGACTGTTGAGCGCGATGATGAACGGCTCGATCACCGGCCCCAGCCGTCGGCTCACTCCCGTGAGCAGGCCCAGGGCCACGCCGACGAGACTGCCGATGATCAGACCGGCGACCGCTTCCTCGAGGGTGATGTACAGGTGGAACCAGATCTCGCCATCGATCGCCATGTCCACGAAGCGTTCCAGGATGAGCGAAGGGCTGCTGATCCAGAAGGTACGGATGACGCCCGTCACGGCGACGATTTCCCAGCCCGCAACCAGGAATGCCAGCACGCCTAAACGCCAGAACGTGACGGCAGTGAAGAATTTACTGATCATGGAGTCCTCCCTGCATGGAATGCCGCGCCTCGTCCTTGAGATCGAGCCAGATGCGCTCCCATAATTCCCCGTATTCCGCGCTGACCCGGATCTCGGCCAAATTCCTCGGCCGCGGGAACGGGACGGTATATTCCGCCTTGACGCGGCCGGGGCGCGCGGACATAACGACCACGCGATCCGCCAGGAAGATGGCCTCGCTCAGGTCATGGGTGACGAACACCACCGTCTTCTGGTTCTTCTCCCAATACGCCACGAACCCATCCTGAACGAGCAGCTTGGTCTGCGCATCCAGGGCTCCGAAAGGCTCGTCCATCAGCAGGATGGCCGGATCCGTCGCCAGCGTCCGGGCCAACGAGACCCGCTGGCGCATGCCGCCGGAGATCTCCGCCGGGTAGTGGTTCTCGAACCCCGCCAGTCCCAATTCCGCCAGCAGGCCGCTTGCCTTGCTGCGACGCTGCTCCAGCGGGGCGCCTTGCACTTCGAGGCTCAGGCACACGTTGTCGATGATGTTGCGCCACGGAAACAAGCCGTGGGTCTGGAACATGTAGCCGATGCCCTGCGCAATGCCGGACACATCCACGCCGCGCACACGCACGGTCCCCGACTGATGCCCCTTGACCAGGCCCGCCATGAAGTTCAAGGCGGTGCTCTTGCCGCATCCGCTGGGCCCGACGACCGCGACAAACTCCCCCGGAGCCACGCGCAGGCTGAAGTCCTGAAGGATCCCGATGGTCTTCCCTTTCCGATCCTTGCTGGAAAAAAAGACACGATCGAGCGCGATGATCGGACCCTCGCACGGTGGATCCGCCGAACCATTCGCCCCTTGCCGGCCAGCGTGGGGGTTGTCTCCCAATGAACTCATTGTGACCATCCTCCTGGAATGTCTTTAATGAATATTTCTTCTTGATCGAGCGGCGCGCTCAGCAATCCCTGCTCGCGGAGATAGCGCAGGAACGTGCTCAGGCACTGCCGGTTGGACTCGACGCCATGGGCCCAGCCGTGGCCGGGCAAGGCGTTGAAATCAGGGTCGCGGGCGTACTGGCACCACGGCAGCATGACGGGGGCCAGGTCGGTATGATCCAGCCGCGCCTGGGCCACGCGCCGAGCGTCCTCGAACAGGCGGAACAAGCGCGGCGCGAGATCCGGGAGGCGGGCATGGACCGCCGAGCGCAAGACGCACAGATGCATGATCGGAAAGATGCCCGTGGCCCTGAAATAGGCGCGCTCCGCCGCCTGCGCCGGGTCGAACAAGGATCGCAGTTCCCGGACGGCGCGATGGGCCTGCGGCGCAAGCCCGGGGCTGATCACGGCATCGACGTCTCCGCGTTGCAACAGGTCGAGCAGGCCGACTTCCGAGGCAACGGGAATATGCTTCACATCGGCGGGCACGACCGCCGCCTCCCGCGTCCCGGCACTGGCCGGCCCGGCCGCGGGCCCCCCATCGGCGCCTCCCACGCACCAGGTGACCTCCCGGGGATCGAGACCATGGTGTTCCGCCAGGATGCCGCGCAACCAGACTGCGGTCGTGGAGGCATAGTTCACCAGGCCGATCCGTTTCCCGGCCAATTGCCGCGGCGACCGGATCCTGTCGCCATGGACGTAGATCGCATGGTGCCGGAACATGCGCGAAGTAAAAATCGGCAGGCCGACAAAATCCCGTTCCCGCCGCGCCACGGCCATGCAATGCGTCGCCAGCGACATTTCCGCGACATCGAAGCCGCCCTCTTCCCGGGCCTGACGGAAAATCGACGCTGCCGCGTCCAGCCGGATCTCCAGATCCAGGCCCGCGTCGGATACCGACCCATCGAGCAGCGGCGCGATCCGGTCGCTGTAGGAGAACCCCGCGCGGATCCGCTGGCGCGCCGGCATCACAAGTACTTCCTCGGATCGGCGATGCAGCCCTCCAGCGCGCTCGCCGCAGCAGTGGCGGGACTGCACAGCAGGATCTCGGCATTCTTGTTGCCCATCCGCCCCGGCATATTGCGGTTCGAGGTGGACAGGCATCGCTCGCCATCGGCCAGCACGCCCTGGTGACCGCCGGCGCATACGGCGCAGCCGCTGGGCATCAAGGTCGCGCCCGCCGCGATGATGGCGCTCATGTCGCCGGCCTGGGTGGCCTGCAGCAGCACGTCGCGCGATGCGGGGACCACCAGCAAGCGGATCTTCGGATCGATCCGCCGTCCCTGGAGTATCCGCGCGACGATCGCCAGATCATCGGCTCGCGCATTGGTGCAGGATCCGATGAAGACCTGATCGATCGGCTGTCCGGCCACGGTGTCGACGGGCGCGCCGCGGTCTTCCATGCCCGGCAGCGTCACCATCGGAGGCACGGCCCCCAGGTCAACCGCCAGGACCCGGGAATATTCCGCCCGCGGCCCGGGCTGCACGGCTTCCCAACCATAACGGCCACGGTTGCCGACATAGGCCCGCGTGATCTCATCGGCCGGGAACACCGCGCCCTTGGCGCCCACCTCCGCCGACATATTGCACAAAGTGAACCGCTCGGAAACCGACAGGCGCGCGGCAGCGGGTCCATGGAACTCCATGAACTCGTACAAGGCCCCCAGCACGCCCAGCTCGCGGATCAGGTACAGCATCAGATCCTTGGCATAGACCCCCGCGCCAAATTCGCCCGAGAGCTCGACCCGGATCGTCGTGGGCACCTTGAACCAGATGCGGCCGGTCGCCCACAGAAACCCCATCTCCGTTTCGCCGGTCGCCAACGCCAGAGCACCGACGCCGCCCCCCGAACAGGTGTGCGAATCATTGGCCACGCACAAGGCGCCGGGCAGTATCCAGCCCTGTTCGAGCATGACCTGGTGCGCAATGCCCGTGCCGGCCTCGTAAAACCGCGCCAACCCCATATCGACCGCGAAATTCCGCACCTTCTTGTGATGATTGGCATCCTTCGCGCTATTCGCCGGCACACCATGATCCAGGCAGATGCACACCCGCTCCGGATTGACGACGGCTCGCGCGCCCATCTCATGGAAGGCATCGATGGAGAAGCTCGCATAGTCGTGCGAATAGGAAAAGTCGGGGCGGACCTCGACAATCTGCCCCGCCCTGGCCGCCGCGCCGCCGCAGCGCGAAAGCACTTTCTCGACGAACGTCATGGTCTCTTGCATCATGTCGACACTCCCAGCAGCGTCCTGCCATACGGAATCAGGCCGCCGGCCGCGATGATCGCCAATACGGCCGGCGCGATGGGCGGAAAGGAAAATACCGCGTCGCGATGCCGGATCGTGGAGTCATCCAGCGAAACCGTCACCGAATCGGCCTCCTGCACGCCTTGGGCGACGAGCTCCGGACATTCGATGGTCAGGATGCCGTTGTTCAGGCAGTTGCGGAAAAACATGCGCGCGAAGGGCCCCCCGATGATCGCCCGCACCCCGGCAGCCCTGAGCGCACGCGCCGGGGATTCCCGCCCCGTCCCATAACCGAAGGCCTTGCCGACCACCAGGATCGGATGCGAACGAACCCGTTCATTGACGTCCGGGCCGAGTTCGCCCAGCACATTGGCAGCCATCTCCTCGGGCGGCAGGAAAGAGTGGCGCGCCGGCAGGATGACATCGGCGGACACGAAGTCGCCCAATATCGCGACCTGCCCTTTGATCACGCTGTCCATGATGGCGCGCCTAGCGGTTGACGTTATCGCCGTAGAAGGCGGACGGCAGATTGGTGCGCGGCCAGGCATCCCCGTCCTCGAACTGCGCCACACCCACTGCGTGGCGCGCCATGCCGGATTCCATCATGGCCATCGAAACGATCTCGGCAACCCCGCGATCCGTCACGCCGTTGTCACGCAGCGCCTGGAAATCCTCGTCGGCCAGGCCTTCGGTGAAAGCCATCTTGCGCGCAAAGCGCAGCACCGCCTTGGTTCGGACATCGACTTTGTCCGAGTTCTCGAAATCCAGGATTTCCGCGACGTCATCCGCATCCATGCCGAAATGCTCGATCAGGTGGGTCTGATGATTATTGATGCAGCGCGGGCAATCGACTTCGCTGGCGCAGATCAGGGAAATGGCATTGCGCAAGGTCTGGGGCAAATCGCCATCCATCATCTGCAGGCGCTTGGTCAGCCCCCACCAGTGACGCAGGAGATCCACGTCCAATGCAAAAAAACCCCAGGTGGGCGTCAGGTAGCGATCCCCCTTGATCCGCTGGATGTCCGCAAAAATCTCGGCAACTTCCCCCTGGGCCTGGTCCGGTTTCACCAATGTGATCTTGTCCATTTCGCAGTCTCCTATTTGCTATTGGCACTTACTGGCCACCCACTCTCGCGGGTGAGATTGGGCTTATCTTATGGCGTTAGACATCATGATGTCAACATGTCATAATAACTTTACATCTTATCCACACTGTACCGCGCTATAAAACGAGGAGCCATTGATGAAAATCGGACGCTGTTCATGGGAAGGCCAGATCCGGCTGGCCACGATCGACGAGGCGAATGACACCGCCACATTCCTGGCGCCCAGCCTGACTCACGGGGCCAACCCCTTGCTGGATCTGATTCTTGCGGGCTCCGCCACGGAACTGCCCCCGGCAGGCACGGCGGCCCTGCGGGACGTCCGGTTCCTGGCCCCGTTCTCCGAACTGCGGCGCAATGTATTCGCCGTCGGCAAAAACTATCGGGAACATGCCGCCGAATTCGACCGCAGCGGCTTCAACGCCACTACCGGCGCCGCCGCCATCCCGGAATATCCGCAGTTCTTTTCCAAGGCCACAACCACCCTCTCCGGCCCCAACGACCCGATCCGTTTCGACCACGGCTTCACCCGGTCGGTCGACTATGAAGGCGAAATCGGCGTGATCATCGGCAAGACCTGCCGCCGGGTCGCCCCCGACGAGGCCATGGATCATGTCTTCGGCTACGTGCTGCTCAACGACGTCACCGCGCGCGACCTGCAAAAGCAGCACGTGCAGTGGCACCTGGGCAAATCGCTAGACACGTTCTGCCCGCTCGGCCCCTGGATCGCGACGCGCGACGAAATCCAGCCGCAGGACTGCCTGCTGCGCACCTGGGTCAATGGGGAACTGCGCCAGGAGGCCAGGTTTTCCGACCTGATCTTCGATGTGCCCACGTTGATCTCGACGCTCTCGCAGGGACTCACCCTGCTTCCGGGAGACATCATCGCCACGGGAACGCCCGTGGGCGTGGGCATCGGCTTCTCGCCGCCGCGTTTCCTGCAGAACGGCGATGTCGTCAGGGTGGCAGCCAACGGACTGGGAGAACTCCACAATCCGGTCTCCGCCCAGGAGGCCGCGAGATGAGCGCCGCGCCCACGCCCACCCTGCATATCCTGAGCGCCGGCGCCGCCAAAGGGCTGGTCGGCCAAATGGAAGACACGTTCGGACGCCGGCACGCGCATGCCATCTCGGGAGAATTCGGCGCGGTCGGCCTGATGCGCGAGCACTTCATGAGCGGCGCGGCCTGCGACCTGATCATTCTGAGCCAGAAGCTCATCGACGGACTGGCTGCGGACGGTCTGCTTCAGGCCGACAGCATCCGCCCCCTGGGCGTCGTCCGGACCGGGATCGCCCACCGGGCAGGCGCTCCGGCGCCACGGGTCACCGACCCGCACACCCTGGCCCAGGCTCTGCAGGCCGCTCCCGAAATCTACTTTCCCGATCCGGAAAAGGCCACGGCGGGCATCCACTTCATCAAAGTCCTGTCTGAGCTGGGGCTCGCTGAATCTCTTGCGCAGCGCCTGCGCCCCTTTCCCAACGGAGCCACCGCCATGCGGGAACTCGCCGCCCATGGCGCGCAAGGCGCCATCGGCTGCACGCAGGTCACGGAGATTCTGTACACCCCCGGCGTATCCCTGGCCGGCCCGCTGCCCGCCCGCTTCGAACTGGCGACGGTCTATGCCGCAGCCATCCCGACGAGGGCCGGCAATCCCGCCACCGCATCGAGCCTCATCGCGCTGCTCACCGGCCCCGATGCCGAGCAACAGCGGCGTCGGGGCGGCTTCGAACCCGCCTGACGGCATCCCCGTCCAGCCTATCTTCTTCCCCGAGGAAACAATATGTCGATCACCCGAGGCAATCCGCCTGGCTTCAAGAACGTGCGCGCGAGCGTCTACAACCATTATGTGCGCGTCGACAGCCCCAAAAGTCTGATCTTCGTATCCGGCCAGCTCGCACGCGATGGCGACGGCCGCCAGGTCGGCGGCAACAGCATGCTGGAGCAGACCCGGCAATGCCTGCACAACCTGGAGCTCAGCCTGAAGGCGGCCGGCGCCACCATGGCCGACGTCGTATGGACAACGGTCTATACCGTGGACATGCGTGAATTCAAGCAGATCGTGGCGGCGCGCGAAGAATTCAGCCAGGCGGGCTGCCTTCCGACCAGCACCATGGTCGAGATCAGCCACCTGAGCGAACCCGGGCTTCTGGTGGAGATCCAGGCCATCGCCGCCATCTGACGACATGCCATGGCCCGGCGGAACCCGCGCGGGCCATGGCAGCCGACTTTCCCAGAAAATCGCCGGCCACAGCCATTACACTACGGGTCTCGTCTTCCACCTTGCGCAGACTCCATGAAAGGCATCATCCTGGCCGGCGGTTCCGGCACCCGGCTGCATCCCATCACACGCGGCGTCTCCAAGCAGCTGCTGCCGATCTACGACAAGCCCATGGTCTACTACCCGCTCTCGGTCCTGATGCTGGCGGGCATCCATGACGTGCTGGTGATCTCCACCCCCGACGACCTGCCCGGCTTCCAGCGGCTGCTGGGCGACGGATCGGATTTCGGCATCACGCTGTCTTATGCGGAACAGCCCTCGCCCGACGGTCTGGCCCAGGCCTTCCTGATCGGGGCCGGGTTCATCGGCCAGGAACGCGTGTGCCTGGTGCTGGGGGACAACATTTTCTACGGCTACGGCTTCAGCCAGATGCTGCGCGAGGCGGCTCAGCGGCCCTCCGGAGCCACGGTGTTCGGCTACCGGGTGGCCGATCCGGCACGATTCGGCGTGGTGGCATTCGACGCCGACGGCCGCGCCGTCTCGATCGAGGAAAAGCCGCAACGCCCCAAATCGCCCTATGCGGTCACGGGCCTGTATTTCTACGACAACGACGTCGTGGACATTGCCCGCCAGGTCCGCCCATCGGCGCGCGGGGAACTCGAAATCACCGACGTGAACAACGCCTATCTGCGGCGGGGCGACCTGCACGTCCAGGTGCTGGGGCGCGGCTTTGCCTGGCTGGACACCGGCACGCACGAAAGCCTGCTGGATGCCGGCACCTACGTGCAGACGATCGAACGCCGCCAGGGCCAGAAAGTCGCCTGCCTGGAGGAAATCGCCTTCAACAACGGCTGGCTGGATCGCGACGGGCTCCTGGAACGCGGCCAGCGCCTGGCCAAGACGGACTACGGTCAATACCTGCTGGCGCTGGCCGGCGAAGGCCGCCAGACATGAAAGTGATCGACACGGCCCTGCCCGGCGTGCGCCTGATCGAACCCCGGGTGTTCGGCGACGCGCGCGGCTTTTTCCTGGAATCCTTCAGCGCGCGCCGTTACCGCGAGGAAGCGGGCATCGATCTGGATTTCGTGCAGGACAATGTGTCGCGCTCCGCGCATGGGGTCCTGCGCGGCCTGCACTTCCAGCGCCGGCGCCCGCAGGGCAAGCTGATCCAGGTGATCGAGGGCGCCGTGTTCGATGTGGCGGTGGACATCGACCCGCGTTCCGCGACGTTCGGGCAGCATGTCGCGGTGGAACTTTCGGCCGACAATCATCGCCAGATCTGGATTCCACCCGGCTATGCGCACGGCTTCTGCGTCACCAGCGATTCGGCGATCTTTCAGTACAAATGCACGGAGTATTACGATCCGGCCGACGAGGGCGGTCTTGCGTGGGATTGCCCGGATCTGGCGATCCCCTGGCCGATCGCCGATCCCATCCTGTCGGACAAGGACCGCCACCATCCGGGTGTGAAGGCGCTGTCGGCGCGACAGCCGCGCTGACGCCGCTGCGGCGGCTTCGAGCGCGGACGAGCCACGGCGCGGCCAAGGTCGCCCGGCGCCCTATTCCCGGATCCGCACAGTCAGGCTTTGCGCCGCCGTGCCCACGGGCCCATGGATGTCGCTCAGGACCGAAAACGTTTCGCCCAGCCCGGTCGGGCCGAAACTGACGCGCGTGTCGAAGCCGACCCACCCGGCCTGCGGCTGGCGCGTGAAGTGGATGGTCAGGTCCACATTGGCGAAAAACACCGCGTTCGGATTTTCACGAACCGCCAGGCCGTTGGCGGTATCGATCAGTTTCACGAAACCGGCCACGGGCGGATCGATTTCCCCGTCCACCAGAGGATACGCAGTGCGGATCCAGCTCTGTCCCCGGCCCGGGCGCACGTCGGCCCCCCGGCGAGCTTCCAGGGACGCGATGAAACCGCCGTCCCAGACCGATGAAAACGTCAGGGGCGGCATGGCGTCGGGCGGCGGCAGCGGCGCCCATTCTGTGCCCTGCACCCGCGCAGTATCGCTGGCCAACAGGCGCCAGATGCGCGCATGAATGCTGATCTGGTCCCCGTGACGCATGGTGGCTTCGATCAATTCGATCGAGCGGCCCGGTCGCACCACCCTGACATCGATGGTGAATGGGCCGGAATGGATCACCCCCAGCACGTCGAACGACACGCGGGACACCAGCTTGTCGCTGGGCAGGCGGCGTTCTGCTTCGGCCAGCACGAGCCCGGCGGCCGCCGCCAGATGCTGCTCACCAGGCTGCCAGGCGCCCTGGGCATGCAAGGTGGACAGGAATTCGGTGTCCCCGCGGCGCACATAGAACGCGTCGGGATAGGGTTCGTCGGCGTGACCGAGGTGCAGGTTATGAGCGGTAGGCATGCGCAAGAGTATAGAGGGTCTTTTGCGCACCCAGCGCAAGAAACGGAGTTCTTGCCATTGAATTCCAGTCTAAGCTTGACACCAAGATGAACGGATGGAATGACGTCATGAACACAGTCACCATACACACCGCAGCCACGGACAGGCGCACAGCCCTGGTTGCGCAGGCCTGCCGCCTGATCGAAACGTCCGAGGCGGCGCCGACCCTGGACGAGCTGGCCGCGCAGGCCGGCATGAGCCCCTTCCATTTCCACCGCGTCTTCAAAGCCGAAACCGGCCTGACGCCCAAGGCCTATGCCACGGCCTACCGCGCCCGCAAACTGCGCGAGGAATTGAACGCAGCCGACGGCACCGTCACCGATGCGATCTATGAAGCGGGTTTCAATTCCAGCAGCCGCTTCTACGAAACATCCGAACAGGTTCTGGGCATGCGCGCCAAAGAATACCGGGCCGGGGGCGTCGGAGCCGAAATCCGGTTCGCCGTGGGTCAATCCTCGCTGGGCGCGATCCTGGTCGCGCAAAGCCGGCGCGGCATCTGCGCCATCCTGCTGGGAGACGACCCCGACCGGTTGGTGCGCGACCTGCAGGATCAGTTCCCCAAGGCCATGCTGATCGGCGGCGATGGTGATTTCGAGCAATTGGTGGCCAGGATCGTGGGATTCATCGAGGCGCCCGGCATTGGCCTGAACCTGCCGTTGGACGTGCGCGGCACCGTGTTCCAGCAACGGGTGTGGCAGGCGTTGCGCGAAATTCCGCCCGGCCAGACGGTCAGCTATACAGAAATCGCCGAACGGATCGGCGCCCCCAAGGCCGTGCGCGCGGTCGCCCAGGCCTGCGCCGCCAACCACATCGCCGTCGCCATCCCCTGCCATCGCGTCGTGCGGCGCGACGGCAATCTCTCGGGCTACCGCTGGGGGGTGGATCGCAAGCGGGAACTGCTGCGGCGCGAAAGCAAGGAATGAGCGCGATGGCGCTGGGTCGGTGCCTGCGTCCGGGGTGTCCATTGCGCGCATCGGATACGTGCATACCGCCCTGCCATCTCCCCCGGCGCGACGCCGGAAACGCCTGCCTGCTACGATCCGGCTTTCGAGGCATCCGGCGCCACATGTCTTGGCGCCGGCTTCCGCAATCCAGAAGGATCACAGTGAATCTGACCTATCGGTGGCTCCACGACACGGTGCGCGCGCGTTTCGACTCCGACACGGCCATGGAGGCCTTTCTGCCCCAAACGCTTGCGCCCGATGAGTTGAGGCGCAAGGGCGACGACCGGTACCTGTCGGCGATGACGCAGCGGATATTCCAGGCGGGCATGCAGCATTCAGTGGTGGACGCCAAATGGCCGGCCTTCGAGGAGGCTTTTTCGGGCTTCGCGCCGGAGGCCATGGCCTTGCTCAGCGAGGCGGACCTCGAGGAGTCGCTGCGAAACAAGCGCATCATCCGCCACCTCGCCAAGCTGCAGACCATTGCCCAAAACGCCCGCTTCATCCTGGATATCCGCCGGGAACAAGGCCGCGGTTTCGGTGCTTTCATCGCCGACTGGCCGGCCACCGACATCATCGGACTCTGGCGTGTGCTTGCCCGGCGCGGCGCCCGCCTGGGGGGACGTTCAGGGGCCGGTTTCCTGCGCCTGGCCGGGAAGGATACGTTCCTGTTGACCAGCGATGTGATCGCCCGCCTGGCGTCAGCGGACATCATCGCCCGGGCGCCGGCCAGTCAACGCGACCTGCAGGCCGTGCAGGATGCGTTCAATGCCCTGCAACAAGCCTCCGGCAGGCCGCTGTGCCAGTTGTCTTCCATGCTGGCGCTGAGCATCCATCCAGCGTTCTAAGGCAACCACAAGAGAGGCGCCCGCCGAGGCGAGAGGCGCCCGCCGAGGCCCCGCTACGGGTGCCATCGGCCGGGGGCCGATACCGGCAAACAAGCATTTGAAGCACGCGGACCGTGGCAAACGCATACACTGACGGTCATTCAAGCTTTCGCGGTTTCTCGCACCGCCCTATCGTGATCACAACGGACTTTTCCTCCCTGCCCCTCCTGCCCGCCTTGCTGGACAACATGAAAGGCCTGGGCTTCGAACGGATGACGCCTATCCAGGCGCAAAGCCTGCCTCTCATCCTGGAAGGCCGAGACCTGATCGCACAGGCCAAGACCGGCAGCGGCAAGACAGCGGCGTTCGGTCTGGGCGTGCTGCAGAACCTGGACGTCAACCGCCTGACTCCGCAGGCGCTGGTGCTCTGTCCCACCCGCGAACTGGCGGGCCAGGTCGCCCAGGAGCTGCGTCGGCTGGCCCGACTGATCCCCAACGTCAAGGTGCTCACGCTTTGCGGCGGCGCCGCCGCGCGCCGCCAGACCGAATCGCTCGCGCGCGGCGCCCATCTGGTCGTGGGCACCCCCGGCCGCATCCAGGACCACCTGGAGCGCGGCAGCCTGGATCTGTCCAGCCTGAACACACTGGTGCTCGACGAGGCCGACCGCATGGTGGACATGGGCTTCTACGACGACATCGCCGCGATCGTCTCGCACTGCCCCGCCAAGCGCCAGACAGTGCTGTTCTCGGCCACCTATCCCGACAACATCCGCGCACTCAGCGCCCGCTTCCTGCGCAAGCCGGCCGAGGTCAAAGTCGAAGTCCGGCACGACGCCGATCGCATCGAACAAATTTTCTACGAAATCCAGGAAGGCGAAAGGCTGGACGCCGTGGTCACGCTGCTGACCCGCTTCCGCCCCGCGTCCACGCTGGCATTCTGCAACACCAAGATCCGCAGCCACGACCTGGTCGAACGCCTGCGGTCCGAAGGCATCAGGGCCCAGGCGCTCAACGGCGATCTGGAACAACGCGAACGCGACGAAATCCTGATCCAGTTCGCCAACCAGAGCTGCACCGTTCTGGTCGCGACCGACGTGGCCGCCCGAGGCCTGGACATCCAGAGCCTGAGCGCCGTGATCAATGTGGACGTGACCAAAGACACCGAAGTCCACGTGCACCGCATCGGTCGCAGCGGCCGCGGCGACCAGAAGGGGCTGGCGCTGAGCTTGTGTTCGCCCGAGGAAATGCGCTGGGCGAACCTGATCGAGCAATACCAGGGCGCCGCGTTGAAATGGGCCGATCTCAAATCGGTGCGTTCCAAGCCCGGGCACCCCATGCCCGCCCCCATGATCACCCTATGCGTACAAGGCGGCAAAAAGGACAAGCTGCGTCCCGGCGACCTGCTGGGCGCCCTGACCGGTGACGGCGGCCTGGCTTTCGAACAGGTCGGCAAGATCAACATCACCGAGTTCAACGCTTACGTGGCGCTGGATCGCCGGATCGCCAAGCAAGCGTTTGCGCGGCTTTCCAACAGCAATATCAAGGGACGCCGATTCCGCATGCGTTTTCTGGAAGAGTTCTGAGCCGCGAGCCGCAGGCGCAAATCAGTCCTTGCGCTTTTCAAGGGAAAACGACTTTCAGGGGCTCCAAAACAGAGCCGGCCTGCCGCGCGCTCGTGCTCATGCAATGACTCAGTCGGCAAAGGGGATCAATCCGATCCGCCGTCAATCGTCATCATCGTCGCCCTCATCGCCATAGTAGGCGCGATGGTATTCTTTCCACGCGCGCTCCTGATGCTTGCGCCAACGCTTTTCAGCGTGCTTGTAGGCGTGCTCGTCGTAATAATACGGCGCCCCCGGCACATAATAGGTCGGACCGGGCACCACGACGACACGCGGAGGAGGCGGTGGCGGCACGTAGTACACGGGAGGTCCTCCGAACACGACACCCGGAATGCTGATCCCGATACTCAGGTCCACCCCACCCGCCTGTACAGCCGGGGTCCCCACGAATAATCCCAGCGTCAGCGCAGCCACGGATACTATTTTTCTCATCGATCGTCTGCCAACAAATTGGGTAGCGCCATTGTCATGCAAGCACGGATGGGTGGGCGGGCAATGTACATCAAGATATTACCCAGCCCGACATCCCCGCAGTCAGCGGTACAAATATTCACGCTTATTGCTTGAAAATACAGGCGCTTTCGATCGGCGGTGGCTCCCGACCAACACCGGCTCCGGAAAACCGGTACAATCTCGCCCTACCGTCACGGGGGAGTAGCCGCGCTTCTTTCCGAAGCGGCTTGCATCAACATGCTTGGCTTACGCCATGGTGCAAGCGGTTCCTGAACTTGGCAAGACCTTTGACTACTGTGCATCCATCCTGGCCGGAGATGCGTCGTAGTCATTCGTCTGTCATCCGGCCCGGAAACTCTGATGGAAGCCTTCCTCATCTCGACGGGTGTCGTCGCCCTTGCCGAAATCGGCGACAAGACCCAGCTCCTTGCCTTCATCCTGGCTGCACGCTTCAAAAAGCCGGTACCCATCATCCTCGGCATTCTCGCCGCGACCCTCGTCAATCACGGTCTGGCCGGCGCATTGGGGGCCTGGATCACCGCGCTCGTCAATCCAACCGCGCTCAGCTGGATCCTGGGGTTCTCCTTCATCGGAATGGCCGTCTGGACCCTCATCCCCGACAAAATAGACGATAGCGAAACGGCCGCGGCCAAACGGCTCGGCGTCTTCGGCGCGACATTGGTGACCTTCTTTCTGGCGGAAATGGGCGACAAAACACAGATCGCCACCGTCGCCCTGGCGGCGCATTATGGAACGCCGCTACTGGTCGTGATCGGCACCACCGTCGGCATGCTGCTGGCGGACGTGCCGGCGGTGTTCGTCGGTGATCGGCTGGGCTCCAGGATCCCGATGAAGCTGGTCCACACGATCGCCGCCGCAGTCTTCGCGATCCTCGGGGTGGTGACACTCTGGGGGGCCGCGACGGGCCTGCAGTTGTAAGCAGGGAGGCCGTCTGACGCAGCCTGCGCTCAACGACACGCGCGTCACGTATGCCGGTGCCGATGGTGAATATCCGGATAATGTGGATGGGTGTGCACAAGCGGCGCGTGCGTGTGCTCGTGGGTGTGGGGCTCGTCCCCGCCCCACGGAAAATCGTGAACATGCTGATGATGCGCATCATGCACATGACGATGCGTGTGCACCATGGGCTCGTGTGCGTGCAGATGCTCATGGCGCTCAGTCAGGTGCAGCCACACGCCGGCCGCCATCAGCAGCGCGGCCACCCAGAACACCCAGGTCACGGCCTCGCCAAATCCAAGCGCCGCCACGGCGGCGCCGATAAACGGCGCAGTGGAAAAATACGCGCCGGTCCGGGCCGCACCCAGGCCGCGCAGCGCAAGGACGAACAACACCAGGCTCAATCCATAACCCAGGAAACCCACGACCATCGCAAACCCGACGAATGACGCTTGCGGCCAGCCGACGCCCAGCCACAACGCGATTCCGGCGTTCACGATGCCTGCCGCCAGACCCTTGAACCCGGCCACAAAAAGCGCATCGGCAGCCGACACCTTGCGCGTGAAGTTATTGTCCAACGCCCAGCACAGGCAGGCGGCGGCCACCAAGGCGCCGCCCGTGCCGAAAGCCGTATCGCCGGACGCCCCAGGTAACGCGAGAACGACAGCACCCAGGACGATGAGCAACATGCCGGCGACAATTCGCCGATCCGCATTCTCGTGGAAAACGACCCAGGCAAGCACAGCCGTCAGGACGGCCTCCAGGTTCAGCAGCAAGGAGGCTGCCGAGGCCGATGTATGGGCAAGGCCCAGCATCAGGGCGACGGGCCCCAGCACACCGCCAAAGCCGACGGCAAGCAGCAGCCACAGCCACTGAGCGCCCGGCATGGCGGGCATCCTCCAGCCCCGGTCCCGCAGGAGTCTCAGCAGTCCCAGACCGACGCCGCTGCCCAGATACAACAGCCCCGCGAGCAACACCGGGGAGTTGCCGCGCAGGAGCGCCTTGGCGATCGGAGTACTCAAGCCAAAGAGCACGGCCGCCGCCAGCGCCGCGCACACGGCTGGCGACCGGGAGACAAGGGTTTTCATGATGCTTATACTATACCCTACCACCCTATTTTAAAATACAGCTCATGAGTCACACCACCCAAGATAAAACCAGGCTTCTGGCGCGCGTACGCCGCATTCGAGGCCAAGTGGACGCCATCGAACGCTCTCTGGACGCGGAAAAAGAGTGTGCCGGCATCCTGCACCAGATCGCGGCCGTGCGCGGCGCCGTTCAAGGCCTCATGGGAGAAGTCATGGAAAGCCACATCCGCGGACATATCGCAGGCTCCGATCTGTCGAGCCAGGCAGAGCGGGAACTCGGCGCCACAGAACTCATCGACGTCATCCGGACGTATCTGAAGTAAAGCAGCGCCACGCTCGAGCTCCGTGGGTGCCCTCAGTGTCTCCTAAGTCGGCGCGCGTAGTCTTTCGGCTGCGCGTCTTCCGAGCCCAACATAGCCGCCTCGCAAGCCCGCCTTACTACAGAGGACCGTATGAACTCCGTCAACGATGCCTTATTCATTTGGCTCAACGCGCCCGCACACCCAGGCGCGTGGACCGTATCGCTTGCCGCTTTTCTGGCCAGCGACCTGATCTGGGCGGTGCCGCTCCTGATGGTCGCCGCCTGGCTGCGGGGCGGCAACCATACCCGCAAGGCGATGGTCGTGGCCGCAACGGCAGGCCTGCTTGGACTTCTGCTCAACCAATGCATCGGCCTCGTTTACTGGCATCCCCGACCCTTCATGGTCCCTATCGGGCACACGCTCATTTCGCATGCGCCGGATTCATCGTTCCCAAGCGATCACCTGACCCTGTGGTGGGCGGTCGCCTTGAGCTTGTGGTCCCAAAAATACTTTCGCCTGGGCGCAGTGCTATCACTGGCCGGCTTGCCCATCGCATGGGCGCGCATTTACCTGGGCGTGCACTTCCCGCTCGACATGGCGGGCGCCGCAATCGTAGCGATTGCAAGCGCATGGCTCTCGCTCCATGCGGCAACGTGGTATCTCACTCCGGTGTATTTGCTTGCGCTCAGGATCTACCGCAAACTCTGTGCACCGCTGATCGCACAGGGCTGGATTCACCGATGACGCCAGGCAAAGCGACATGCGCTCGGACGGCAATAGGCGAAGGCTTGCGGCCTGCCGGTGATCTCAGCAAGGAACCCAGGACACGCATGACCATCCAGCTTCGACACGAAACCCCGGACGACATTATCGCCATCGAAGCCGTCACGGTAGCTGCGTTCGCCCAGGCGCCTCACACCAGCCACACGGAGCAATTCATCGTGCGCGCATTGCGCGCAGCCAACGAATTGACGCGCTCCATCATTGCCGAGGAGCACGGGCAGGTCATCGGCCACGTCGCGCTGTCCCCTGTCACGATCACAGGGGACCATGGCGAAACAGCCGGCGACTGGTACGGCCTGGGGCCGATCTCCGTCCTGCCGCAAAGACAGGGGCAAGGCATCGGCTCTCGCCTGATGGAACAGGCCTTGAGCGAACTGCGTGCCATGCAGGCCGCAGGCTGCGTGCTGCTGGGCGATCCCGCGTATTACAAACGCTTCGGCTTTCGGACCTGCGCCGGCCTTCAACTGCCGGGCGTTCCACCTGAATATTTCATGGCATTGGCCCTGCAGGGGACAGCGCCAACAGGCGCCGTTCAATACAGCGATGCATTCAGCGCCACCGCATGAACCGCCCTAACCGGCCGGGCTCAAGCCATCAATCAAGCCGGCCGGCTGTCAGGCGCTTCACAGGCGCGGATCACCAGTCGCTCACACAGCCAACGCCCATTCCACGCGATTGCGCCCCGAGGTCTTGCCGCGATAGAGCGCGGCATCCGCCTGCCGCAAGACTTCGTCCAGCGCCCCGGCGCTGGCGAAGCCCGCCGACACGCCAATGGTGACCGTGCATTGAACCTGTTCGTGCGGATTGCCACCGGGCGCCTGACTGGAGGCCACCGTCTCGCGCATGCGTTCGGCCAGGCGCACGGCGCCGCCATGGTCGGTATTCAGCGCAACCACGACGAATTCCTCACCGCCCAGCCTGCAGGCGAGATCCCCCTGCCGGGCCGTGCGTTTGAGAGCGTCCGCCACGCGGCACAAGACGACATCGCCCACTTGGTGGCCATGGGTATCGTTGATGTGCTTGAAGTGATCGATGTCCACGATCAGCAGATGCGCGGGCCCCGCCTTCCGGGAGCGGAAATGCGTGGCCAGCCCTTCCGTCAGGCCGCGCCTGTTCAACAGACCGGTCAGCGGATCCTTGACGGCCAGCACCCGCAACTGGTCGACGAGGCGGTTCAGCACCAGCCAGACCGCGGCCGGCGGCAGCACCGTGCCCAGGAACGACATGTAGATGTAGAACGCCATCTGGAAGCGGCTATTCATGTCCAGGGCCTGCAACCCCCCGGAGAGAATCATCACGAACTTTGCGGCATTCAACACGCAGATGCCGCCGATCAGGACGGCGAACAGGATCATCTCGACGCGCAGATCCCTGGCAAACGTGCGTATGCCATAGAGCAAGGCCACCGTCATGCCAAGGAACAACACCGCACAGGAGGCGGCCAGCAAGGCGTGGCGGGCTTCGGTCCCGAGCGCCGCTTGCACCAGCACCTGCGCCAAGGTGTAAACGCCGGCCACAGTAAGCAATGGCCCCCACACCGGGATGGGGCGATCAAAGAACCGGACCGCCCCCAGCAAGTACACGACCGGAGCGCAGAACGTCAGCGTGTGGTTGACGACGCTCATCGCTCCCCACCCGGGGGCGCCGCCCAGAAGCTGCAGAAAATAAGCCAGCCCCAGCAGGAGGTGGCCGGCGGCAAAGACGTCAGTGCCCATTTTCCTGTCGTTCAGCCGGATGCTGATCAACAGGAACATCACGCAAAAGCAGATCAGGTGCACGCAGAGCATGCCTAGGATGACGGTTGCATTCATGGAAGAGACTCGCAAGCCCGTTTGAGATCGCCTTCTGTTCCCGAATAGCGCAGAAAGCGGCCCGGCGGCGCATCGGCGGCCAGTCGCAGTCTATCATTGCATTTCGCGCAAAGGACGCCGAGACGCCCAAGATGATAGTGCTCGCCCCGGCATCCGGGCAGCGCCGGGCTATCCCCGAACCGCTGCCAGCCAGCTCCTGCTCCGGGCAGGCGTGGACTCCCCGGCTGAAACCGTAAAGTCGCAGGTTGCTGCCGGAGTGGATGCACCACGAAAGACCGTTGCCCCCGATGCAGGACGGCCGCCCGGCAAAATTTCGCCGACATGCAGAGAAATGGCGGCCCCGGGGCCGGATGCTACACTGGGCACCCTGCTTCGCAGGCGCCTGACGATACCCATGCGAGAGTCCGAAGACAGTTACGTCCGAGTCGCCGTCCTGATCATGCTGTGGCTGACGCTGTTCGCGAGTGTCAGCGCCACATTGATCCACTGGCTTAGTCCGGTCCATCAACTGATGGACCTGATCGTGCCGCCCTCCGGCGCCGTGGTTTTCGCCGGCTTGATCATCGCCCTGACGCTGCGCCCTTGGTGGTTGCAGACCGTCGTGCGCATATCGCTGCTCATCGGGGCGTTGATGATGATCGCGCCGGCATGGTTCTACACCTTGCACGCGGCCTCGACACCCGGCGTACGGCTGATCGACGTGCTGCCGCCGGTAGCGTCGCTGTTCGTGATACTGCTGACGATGGTGATGCTCTTCGTCCCTGGTCGCCGGGCCTTCATGGCGGCGCTGATTTGCTGGCTGCTGGTCGCGCTGCCGATACTGACGTACCTGGCAGTTCATCCCGACGAGATGTGGACGCCGCGCGGCATGGACCTGCTGATGGCGTATGGGCCGGTCAGCATCCTGGTAGTGGTGCTGCTGCCGATGCAACGTGGGCTGACCGATACGATCAAACGAATGGCAGCCGAGAGCGCGCGCATGGAAATCATGCTGCACCGCGACCCGGTTACCGGCATCCACAACCGCCGCCTGGGCGAGCGCGTGCTCAGGGACCTGCTCAACGACGCCCGCCCAGCCGGCTTGATCATGCTGGACCTGGATCACTTCAAGGCAGTCAACGACACCTATGGCCATCCGGTCGGCGACCTGGTGCTGCAGGCGGTTGCCGGACGCTGCAAGGCATTGCTGCGCACGGACGAATGCATCTCGCGCTGGGGTGGCGAGGAATTCCTGGTGCTCGTGCCGGGCATCGACGCGGCTGGCCTGCATATGGTGGCTGAGCGCCTGCAACTGGCGATCGCGCAGTTGTCGGTGGCGCCGGTGCCCCAGGTCACCGCCTCGTTCGGCGCCACGATGCTCGACAGCGCGGACGACTTCGATACCGCGCTGCAGCGGGTCGACCACGCTCTGTATGCGGCCAAGGAACAAGGCGGCAATTGCGTGGTGCTGGCGGGGGCCGCCCAAAATGCGACAGTGTGAATTTTGTCAGGGAAGTGAACTCAAATGACGTCTCACGTTAAATTGCAGCTTTTGAACGGCGCATATGGGGTGGCTCGGCTACGCTCTTCCGATCCTGTCCCAGCGTGGGCCGATGGCGGCGGATTCGTCAGCATCAGCCGTACCGACGACGAGCTTTCCATCGTCTGCCCGCAAGATCGCATCCCGCAAGACGTGCAGTTGGATGGCGGTTGGTCCTGCCTCAAGTTTCAAGGTCCATTCGCCTTTGATGAAACGGGCATCGTGCTGTCCGTGATCGAGCCGCTATCGACCAACGGCATCGGGATTTTTGTGGTTTCCACCTTCGATGGAGACCACATGCTTGTGAAATCGAGCGACCTGGAGAAAGCGCGCGGTCTGCTGGCGAAAGCGGGCCATTCTCTGTCTTAAGCATCCACGCCTGCGGCGTTCGCCAGCCGCTCTTCAGCGTGGCCTGATCGGCTTCGAGCCGACTGGGGCCGTTGGAGCCGCTTTTTGGCGCAGGACGGCCAACGGGTACCCTGTGACGAGTCGAATCGCTGCCTGCGCAGCCGGGCTGTTATCACCGGATCATGTTTCAACCGCCCATTTGGCAGACACAATACGCGCTTCTTCAGGCTTGTCGACGACCAGCACGAGCTGATGATCGTGGTCGCTGTAGAGTGCTTCAATGTTGATCCCCGCATCGGCCATTCGGCGAGTCAACTGGCCGAGCTGCCCCGGCACCGCTTGTTTGAGGCGCTGAACGACAACATCCCGGACTTCAAGCACTTCGATTCCGACGGCTTCAAGTGCTGCGCGCGCCGCCTCGCCGTCCTGAAACAAAAAATGGGCGAACCCGCTTTCGCCCACGACCCAGGCGCCGCCGCCCTCGACGCTGATGCCGGCCCGGCCCAGGCATTCCCCCATTTTCGCCAACGTGCCCGGCGTGTCGTCCAGGCGAATAGAAACGTCCTGCATGCGTTCTTCCTTTAATTTGATGGGTGGATGGGCGTGCACACCACGTCGGCTATTTGTCCATGCTGCAAAGTGTTCTCACTTCGGCTGCCATCGAAATATGGATGCTGAATTTTCCGGCGATCATTCGGTCGCGCAGACCGCCGCGAGACGATCTACGCCATTCCGCGTAGTTACCAACGCGCCAACTGGGTTATCTGGATGATGTTGCCGCAGGTGTCATGCAACTGGGCGATTGTCGAGCCGGGTACTTCAGTCGGCACCATGGTGAAGCTGCCGCCACGCGCCTTGATGCGTTCATAGTCGCCCTTGACGTCATCGGTGTAGAAATTGATCGCGGGCTGACCCTGCTGGAAGATGGCTTGCTGATAAGCATTGCCCGCCGGGTCGTCATTGAGCGCGAGTTGCAGCTCAGTCCCATCCGGCTCGTCGGGCGCAACCACCGTCAGCCAACGAAACGATCCGTTGCTGAAGTCGGCCTTCTTGGTGAAGCCCAGAACCTGCGTGTAGAAGTGCAAAGCCTTCTCCTGGTCGTCGACATACACCTTGGTTAATTTGATCTTCATGAGTGTTTCCTTCGCTATATGCGTGGGTGAAATCGCGCCCTGAACGACAGACGTATCGGTTGGAATCGTGTGGATGGCGCTTCAGTCGGCCTGGAGCAAGACCTGCTCCAACTTCTCGAAAAAGTCCCGCCACCCGGCCTTCGCGCCGCCGAATGCCCGCTTCTGGTCGGGCCGGAAACCTGATTGCTCCACACGCAGGCGGGTTCCTGAGCTGGTGGGTTCGAGCGTGAAGGTCACAACGCTTTTCAGGTCGAAAGCGGGATCGTCATGCGTGAAGTTCCACGTATAGGACAAAGTCGTGTGCGGATCGACCACCAGGACTTCGCAATCCAGCACACCGCCCCAATCGCCGCGAAGATTGAAGCGGTGGCCCACCACCGGCCTGAAGTCATTCTTCATGAGCCATTCCTGGATCAGATGAGGCTGCGTGAGCGCCCTCCAGATTTTTTCTGGTGGATGAGCGATATCGCGCTCGACAACAACGGTGCGTGTTTCAGTGGATATGTCGTTCATTGGTCCATCCGATTGAGCAAGTCTTCAAGGTCGTCGAGCCTGTCTTGCCAGAAGCGTGTCATCTGATTTGTCCAGTCCGTCAGCGGGGCAAGCTCGTCGAGTTGCGCGCTGTAGTGCGTCTGTCGCCCTTCATGCCGGTCTCGCACCAACCCGGTTTGCTTCAGGATGCCGAGATGCTTCGACACCGCCGGCTGCGAGATTCCTGCCTGAGCCGTCAGCGCCCCGACCGTCTGTTCGCCCTCGCGACACAGCCGCTCGAAGATCGCCCGTCGCGTCGGGTCGGCCAGCGTTCTAAACAAGGCGTCGTGTGTGTGCACTATCCAAATCCATAACCATTTGGCCATATAATAACCACACGGTTATGGATTGATCAAGCGAAATCTGCCGGGCTGCACTTGGCGTCGTCAGGACTTGCTATTGATATGCCTGCTGATCCGCCAGCATGTGAAAATTCGATGTAGACGACTGGTCTAATATGGGTTAGAATGCGCTTTATGACTAACGACACACGCCAGCACATTCTTGATACCGGCCAAGCCATCATCAGCGGCAAAGGATTCAGTGCGGTCGGCCTAAATGAAATTCTCAAAGCCTCAGGCGTGCCAAAGGGATCTTTTTATCATTATTTCAGCTCCAAAGAAGCCTTTGGCGAAGCGTTGATAGAAAGCTATTTCACCAACTACTTATCGACGGTGGATGCCTTATTCAGCAAGCCCGGGCTCTCTGCCGCCGAGCGACTCATGCACTACTTCACCTACTGGCTCGAAACCCAAACGAATTGCGACCCTAAAGGTAAGTGTCTGGTCGTCAAGCTGGCTGCCGAGGTCAGTGATCTTTCAGAGGCAATGCGTGTAGTTTTAGGGCAAGGGACTAGCCAAGCCATCAGCCGCTTAAAAGACATCATCCAAGAAGGCATCCATGACAAGTCTCTTCCGATGCACCTGAATCCCCAGATTGTGGCCACCACGCTGTATCAGTTGTGGCTGGGTGCCAGCATATGCGCAAAAATCAGCCATACAGCAGCCCCCTTGGAGTCAGCACTGGTAGCAACAGAGGAACTCTTGGGATTGCCCCTCCAACAGTCACACTGACGTTAACTGAGTTTTTTTACCTATTTACTATACGACCGGTCTAATCAAAAAGTCAGATAAAGCCATGCTGACTTCAGAACACAGGAGTAATTATTTATGAAAGCTATCGTTGTACGTACCCCCGCAGGGTTAGACAATCTCGCAATGAAAGAACTACCTGATCCCGGCCAACCCAAAGCTGGCCAGATCCGTGTCGCGTTACACGCTACCTCCCTTAACTACCATGACTTTCTGGTCGCCAATGGTGCGATGCCCACAGAGGACGGTCGTGTCCTAATGAGCGACGGCGCTGGGGTGATCGAAGCCATTGGGGAGGGGGTGACCGAGTTCAAGGTCGGCGACCATGTAGTTTCGTGCTTCTTCCCCCAGTGGTCCGACGGTTTGCCTTTCGATGCAGTTGCCAACTTCCATGACACTCCGGGCGATGGTATCGATGGTTACGCAGCCGAGTACGCCGTGCGTGCGACGACAGCATTCACTCACGCTCCGCGAGGCTGGAGCCACGCAGAAGCGGCGACTATTACCACGGCGGGTTTAACCGCCTGGCGCGCACTAGTGGTCAATGGGCAGATCAAAGCCGGTGACAGCGTACTGGTTCTGGGTACCGGAGGCGTTTCCATTGCAGCGCTGCAGATCGCCAAATCCATGGGTGCGAGTGTTATTGCCACAACCGGCTCGGATGACAAGTTCGAGCGGCTACGTGAACTTGGGGCTGATCACATCATCAACTACCGGAACACTCCAGACTGGGGCGATCACGTGTTGGCGCTGACCGCTGGGCGCGGCGTGGATCACGTCGTGGAAGTTGGGGGAGCTGGCACGCTTGCACAGTCGATCAGGGCCGTAAAAGTCGGTGGTCATATTGCCTTGATCGGGGTGCTGACCGGATTTAATGGCGATATCCCAACAACGGAGCTGATGAGCAAGCAGGTTCGTCTACAAGGGCTGATTGTTGGCAATCGTCGCCAGCAACAAGAGTATGTCGCAGCGCTCGATCAAACCAGCATTCGCCCCGTTATCCACGGCAGCTTGCCTCTAGAACAATTGGCGGACGCTTTTCGACAGCAGGAACGCGGCGAACACTTCGGGAAGCTTGTTGTTGAGTGGTGATGAAATAGCATAGGCGAGACCCTCTTCCATATCATTAACTTAAAAGCCCGCATACGCGGGCTTTTAAGTTTTCTACATCATCAATCCAACAGCAGGATCATTCCCACTCGATCGTAGCCGGCGGCTTGCTCGACACGTCATACGTGACGCGATTGATCCCGCGCACCTCGTTGATGATCCGCGACGACACCTTCTTCAACAACGCATACGGCAGTTCCGCCCAGTCCGCCGTCATGAAATCGGTGGTCTGCACGGCGCGCAGGGCCACGACGTAGTCGTAGGTGCGGCCGTCGCCCATGACACCCACGGATTTCACCGGCAGGAAGACGGTGAAGGCCTGGGAGGTCAGGTCGTACCAGGACTTGCCGGACTCCGGGTCGATGGTGTTGCGCAGTTCGGTGATGAAGATGTCGTCGGCGCGGCGCAGCAGATCGGCGTATTCCTGCTTGACTTCGCCCAGGATGCGCACGCCCAGGCCGGGGCCGGGGAAAGGATGGCGGAAGACCATCTCGGGCGGCAGACCCAGGGCTAGGCCCAGGTGGCGGACTTCGTCCTTGAACAGTTCGCGCAGGGGTTCCAGCAGCTTCAGGTTCAGGGTCTCGGGCAGTCCGCCCACGTTGTGGTGGGACTTGATGGCCACGGCCTTGCCGGTCTTGGACGCGGCCGATTCGATGACATCCGGGTAGATCGTGCCCTGGGCCAGCCAGCGGGCCGATTTCAGCTTGGCCGATTCCGCCTGGAAGACCTCGACGAATTCGCGGCCGATGATCTTGCGCTTGGCTTCCGGGTCGGCGACGCCGGCCAGCTTGTCCATGAACTGTTCGCTGGCGTCGACGTGGATGACGCGGATGCCCAGATGGCGGGACATGGTGTCCATCACCTGTTTGGCTTCGTTCAGGCGCAGCAGGCCATGATCGACGAACACGCAGGTCAACCGGTCGCCGATGGCCTTGTGGATCAGGGCTGCGGCCACGGACGAATCGACGCCGCCGGACAGGCCCAGGATGACCTCGTCCGAGCCGACCTGCTCGCGGATGCGGGCGACGGCTTCGGTCACGTAATCGGGCATGTTCCAGTCTCGCGAGCAACCGCAGATTTCCGTGACAAAGCGCTGCAGCAGGGCCTGGCCCTGCACGGTGTGAGTGACTTCGGGATGGAACTGCACCGCGTAGAAACCGCGCGATTCGTCAGCCATGCCGGCGATCTCGCACGAGGGCGTGGAAGCCATGCGGATGAAGCCTGGCGGCAGCGCTGTGACGCGGTCCCCGTGGCTCATCCAGACTTTCAGCATGCCGTGGCCTTCGGGGGTTTCGAAATCCTGCAGGCCGTTCAGCAGCCGGGTGTGGCCGTGGGCGCGGACCTCGGCATAGCCGAATTCGCGGTGATCGGAAAACTCGACCTTGCCGCCCAATTGCATCGCCATGGACTGCATGCCGTAGCAGATGCCCAGTACCGGCACGCCTGCCTGGAAAACGGCGCCTGGAACCTTCAGGGATTCGTCGACGTAGGCCGATGCATGGCTGCCCGACAGGATGATGCCCTTGAGGCCCTGCCCCATCTGATCGCGGATGAAAGCATCGTCCACGTCGCCCGGGTGGATCTCGCAGTAGACGCCGGTGTCGCGCACGCGACGGGCAATGAGTTGGGTGACCTGTGAACCGTAGTCCAGAATAAGGATGCGCTGATGCATGATGCTCATGAGGAAAGAAACGTTCAGGGTGTAACTTTACCGCATCGCACGGGCGTTCAGTGGCGCTTGCGCATCAACGCGCGCGCTCCACGTGGTTCCTGGCTTGTTCCCTGAATTTCACGGGGCTCACGCCCGTATGCTTGCGAAAGAACCGGCTGAAATAGACTTCATCATCGAATCCCAGCCGCCACGCCAGGGACTTGACGGGGTCCGACGTATACACCAGGTTTCGCTGCGCCTCATGCACCAGGCGTTCACTGATGACCGCGGTCGCCGACATGCCGAGCACATCGCGGCACAGACGCGTCAGATGCCCGCCCGTCACGCCAAGCTCATTGGCGTAGACGCTGAGCGGCACATGGTCGCAATAATATTTGTCCACCAGCTCCCGGAATTTCTGGATCTGGACCGCCTTGCGGGAACTGCCGGCGCGCAAGGGCAGCCCGCGGCTGTAGCGTATCCGCCCGACCCGCAAGGCCAGCGCCGCCAACAACGACACGCAGATGCCGGGCTGCCCCACCCGATGGCTTCTGAACTCATCCTGTATGGAATCGAACAAAGGGGCGATCGGCGCCAAAGCCGGGTCGCCGGGTTCGAATTCCATGGCGAAAGGCTCGCGCACCACAGACAGCATATTCGGATCCGCCGCGCCGACCACCCGCTCCAGCACGTGTTGAACCGCCGTGATCACAGGGCCGTCCACGTCCTCGGAGAAATGGAAGGAATGCATTATCTGTTCTGGAATTGACAAGATACACGGTGCTGTGACAGTCAGCATCTTGTCATCCATCCCGATCACGCCGCCGCCACGAGTCAGATAAAGAATCTGTATGAAGGATTTATGCAGATGAGGCTTAATTACCCAATTATTCAAAGAAGATCGCGTCGGTATGGTTTCGATATGCACGGAATCCACCCAGTGATCCAGGCCCTGGGTCGCATATAAACCGTACTTAGGGTTTTCTCTCATACCAACCATTCTTGCGGCGTAAATGCACGAATTGTCCTGTTGACGGCAGGAATTGTCAATGACGATCCAGCACAACTTCCAGATAATGGCAAGCAACAAAGCACCCTCGTCTTGACACAAATCAAGCATAGCGGTGCGACAAGCCGATCCGCAAACAGCGCTTGATCGGCTTTCCAATCAGCAACCCAGGAGAACATCATGCAAGAGCCGCACTGGCTTGGCTTGCAGGGGCGAACTTGTGCCGTCACTGGAGCCGCACACGGCATCGGACAGGGCATCGCGCGGCAATTGGCTGCCGCCGGCGCCCGGGTCGCCCTGCTGGACTACGACCGCGAGAGCTGCGAAGCGGCTGCCGCGTCACTGCGCGCGGAGGGCTTCGACGCCATCGGCATTGCCTGCGACACATCCGACCCGGACAGCGTATCCCGGGCTGCCGAAACGGCGGAAAAAGCCCTCGGCCCCTGCTTCGGCCTGGTCAACAACGCAGGCATTCTACGGCCCGCCGCCCTGCAGGACGTCAGCCTCGAGGAGTGGAACCGGGTCCTGGGAGTGAACCTGACCGGCTACCTGAGCGTGTCCCGCGCCTTCCATGGGCAGATGCGCTTCCACGGCGGCGGCAGCATCGTGCACATCGCCTCGATCGCCGGCAGCTTCCCGCAGACCCGAAGCGGCGCCTACAGCGCCAGCAAGGCCGGCGTGCGCCTGCTGTCCCGCCAGATCGCAGTCGAATGGAGCGCCGACAACATCCGCAGCAACACGATCTCCCCAGGCATGATCCGCACCCCGCTGACCACCGCCTTCTATGCCGAACCCGGCCTCGAAGCGCGCCGGGCGGCCATGACGGCCAGCCGGCGCGTGGGGGAAACCGAAGACATCGCCAATACGGCGGCCTTTCTGCTGAGCCCCCGGTCGGGCTACGTGAATGCGACCGATATCGCCGTGAACGGCGGCATGGATGCCATGTTGATGGACATGGTCCCCCGCCCCGGCTTCAACCAGTCCAACGGAAATTGAGTCACGCCATGAATACCCAACCTTTACAAGACAACATGCGCTGCGACGTGCTGATCGTGGGCGCGGGCGTCGCGGGTCTCACCACGGCCATCGTGGCGGCCAAGCAGGGGCTGCGCCCCGTCGTCGTGGAGAAGGCGCCCGTTTTCGGCGGCACCGCCGCATTCTCCGGCGGCGTCCTGTGGATCCCCGGCAACCATGTCTCCAGACAGTCGGGCATCCTCGACTCCCGGGAAGCCGCGCTGGACTATATCCGGCACGAGACCGGCGGCAACTTCGATCCGCAAGCCATCGACGCCTTCCTGGAAAAAGGCCCGGAAATGGCGGAATTCTTCGAGCGCGAGACGGACGTCAAATTCATTCCCACGCAGTATCCGGACTACCACCCCGACCAGGTGGGCGCCGCCCAGCAAGGCCGTTCGATCCTGGCGAAACCTTTCGACATCCGGGCCCTCGGGCCCGACATGAAGCGGCTGCGTCCCCCGCTGAAGACCATCACCTTCATCGGGATGATGTTCAATTCCTCCAGCCCGGACATCAAGCACTTCTTCAATGTCACGAAATCGCTGGCCTCGTTCCTGTATGTCACCCGGCGGCTGAGCAAGCACCTGAAAGAGCTGGTCCTGTATCGCCGCGGCATCAACGTGACCAGCGGCAACGCCCTGATGGCCCGGCTGGCCAAAACGGCTCTGGATCTGAATATCCCCATTTATACCGAAAGCCCGGTCACCCGCCTGATCCGGGACGGAGAGCGGATCACCGGCGCGGTCGTGCGCAATCGGCAAAACGACGTCCATATCCATGCGGACCGCGCCGTCGTACTGGCCGCCGGCGGTTTCCCGCACGACGAAGCCCGCCTGAGACAGACCTATCCCCACGTGGCGCGCGGCGGCCGGCACCTCTCGCCGACGCCGGCCGAAAACACGGGCGACGGCGTGCGCATCGCGGAACAGCTGGGCGCCGGCCTCAAGCTGGACTTTCCCAATGCCTCCGCCTGGATTCCCGTATCGCACGTGCCTTTGGGCGGAGGCCGGTACGGCGTGTTCCCCCACCTCATCGACCGGTACAAACCCGGCATGATCGGCGTGACGAGCAACGGCAAGCGCTTCACCAACGAATCCAATTCATACCACGACGTCGGCCAGGCCATGATCAAGGCGTGCGAAGGGAGCAAGGAAACGGCGATGTGGCTGATCTGCGATCACCCGACGATCCGCAAGTACGGCCTGGGCTACGCCAAGCCCGCACCCATGCCTCTGGGCCCCATGATCAAACGCGGCTATGTGCAGAAAGGCGCCACGCTGAAGGCGCTCGCGCAAGCGGCCGGCATCGACCCCGAAGGGCTGGAAGAGACGGTCCGCGCCTTCAATGAGCACGCGGTCCGCGGCGAGGACCCGGCATTCCATCGCGGATCCACCGCGTTCAACCGCTACCTGGGCGATGCGGAACACCGGCCCAACCCCTGCGTCGCGCCCATCACCACCGGCCCCTTCTACGCCTTGAAACTGCTGATGGGCGACCTGGGCACATTCGAAGGCCTGCGGACCGCCGTGACCGGAGAAGTGCTGGACCAGGCCGGCCAGGCCATCCCCGGCCTCTATGCCGTGGGCAACGATCGCGCCAGCATCTTCGGAGGCAACTACATCGCGGCGGGCATCACCTTGGGGCCCAACATGACCTTCGGCTACATCACGGCCAGGCACATCGCGGAAACCGGGCGGTGACGGCCCCGGCGCCCCTCACCCGCCTTCCAGGAGAAACCCATGATCATCGATGACTCATTGACCTTGATCGACCATCGCATCTACACCATCGCCTTACGCAAAATGCCGGAATTCCTCGGCGTCTTCAACGAACTGGCGATGCCGGTGCTCAGAGAGACCCTGGGCAACCCGATCGGTCTGTATACCAGCCACGTCGGCCCGCTGAACCAGTTCGTGCACCTGTGGGCCTACAAGGACCTGAGCGATTATCAGGAACGCTGCCTGCGCAGGGACACGCACCCGGACTTTCCGGCATACCTCGCGGCCTCCGGCCACTTGATCGTCGCCCAGGAAACCCGCTTGCTCACCCGCGCCGAACTGCTCTACGGCGGAGGCCCTCAACCATGAACGCCAAAACCATCGGAACCGCCCTCGTCACCGGAGGAGCGGCGGGGATCGGCCTGGCCACGGCCCGCCTGCTCGCCAGCCAGCAATACGACGTTTGCCTGCTCGACCTGAATGCGGAATCCGCCGCATCGCACGCGCAGGAACTCGGCGAGCGGCATATCGGCCTGGGCTGCGACGTCGGCGACGAAGCATCCGTGCGGCAAGCGGTCGGCGAAGCGATCCGCCGACTGGGACGGATCGACGTGCTGGTGAACAACGCCGGCGTGGGGGATCAACCCGTTCCCACGCTGGAACAGGACGCCGACCTTTTCAGCAAAGTCCTGGACACGCATCTGCGCGGCACGTTCCTGATGTCCCAAGCCGTCGGCGCGCACATGATCGAACGCGGCGGCGGCGCGATCGTGAACCTGAGCTCCATCGCGGCTTTCGGCGGCATCCCCGGACGCAATGCGTATGCGGCGGCCAAGGCGGGCATTTCAGCCATGACCCGATCCCTGGCCTGCGAATGGGCGCGCCGCCATGTGCGCGTCAACGCGGTCGCCCCCGGTTATACCCGCACCGAGCTGATCGAAAAGCTCGAGGCCCGCGGCGCGCTCGACACCTCCGGGATCATGTCCCGAACCCCCATGGGCCGTCTGGCGGAGCCGGACGAAATCGCACAGGTCATCGCTTTCCTGGCGTCCGGGCAAGCCAGCTACATCACCGGCGCGACCGTGCCTGTGGACGGCGGCTGGACAGCATTCGGCGCGCCGGAAAGTTCGTTGGCGCCGCCGCGCTGAAAACGTCACCGAGGATCTCGACACCATGTTGACTATCAATATCATCAATGGACTGGTCTACGGGGCGCTGCTGGCGATCGTGGCTTCGGGCCTGGCGCTGATCTACGGCCTGCGGCGCGTGGTCAATTTCGCGCACGGCTCGCTCTACATGCTGGGCGCCTACCTGGGCTACACCTTGTCCGTCCATGCGAACTTCTGGGTCGCGCTGGCGGCCGCGTCCGCCATCATGTTCGTGCTGGGCGCCCTGCTCGACCGCTACGGCCTGCGGCTCCTGCAACATTACGATCCGCTGAGCATCATCCTCGTGACCTTCGGCCTGCTGCTGATCATCGAAGATGTCGTCCAGACCGTCTGGGGCAAGAGCAACCTGGCGCTGGCGGAACCGGCGCAACTGAGCCATTCCATCAGCATCCTGGGCATGACCTTGCCGGCCTATCGCCTCGCCGTCGTCCTGGTGGGCATCGCAGTGGCCGTCAGTCTGTCGCTCTGGCTGCGCAAAACCCGGATGGGCCTGTTTGTCCGGGCGGCCAGCACAGACCCGGCGACCACGGCGATGCAAGGCGTCAACACCGACAGGCTGAGCGCCATCGTGGTTGGCCTGGGCACCGCCCTGGCCGGTTTCGCCGGCGTCATCACCGCCCCGTTCCTGTCGCTGTCGCCCTCCATGGGCGGAGACGTCCTGATCGATTCCTTCATGGTCGTCGTGATCGGCGGACTCGGCAGCCTGCCCGGCGCGTTCCTGGCCGCGCTCGTCCTGGGACAGGTTCAGACGCTGGGCGCCGTCTATCTCCCCGACATATCGGCTTCCCTGCCGTTTCTCCTGATGATTGCCATCCTGATCTGGAGGCCGGCTGGAATCGCCGGAAACCGCACATGACCCTCACCATTTCCCAACGGCGCGGCCGCATCGCGCCGACCGCCCTGGCAGCGCTGGCGCTGGTTCTGGCCGCCAGCCAGTTCATCCGCTCCGAAATCGTGCTGTCCCTGCTGACGCAGGCCGCCGTCTATGCCGTCTTCGCCACGGGCCTGGGCGTCTTGCTGCGCCAGAACGGCATGGTGAGTTTCGGCCACGCCGCCTTTTTCGGCCTGAGCGCCTATGTCGTCGCCATTCTGCTGCAGGACACCGGGATCTCGGCCGAAGCCGCCATCCTGATCAGCCTGGCGGGGATCGCGGTGTTCGCCCTGCTGCTGGGCTTCGTCATCGTCCGCATCCCGGGCATTGCGTTTGCCATGCTGACGCTCGCCCTCGGACAGCTGTTCTATCAGGTAGCGCTCCAATCCCGCGCCCTGACCGGCGGCGCGGACGGCATCAGCATCGATTGGCCCGATACGCTCTTCGGCATTCCCCTGGGGACCCTGCTGGAGCCGGCCACGCTGTTCATGACGACCTGGACCGTCCTGATCCTCAGCATCGCCCTGCTGAGCTGGCTCCAGCGCAGCCAGTTCGGCCGGACGACCGAGGCCATCCGCGACAACCCGGAACGCGCCATGTTCATCGGGATACGTCCGATGGCGCCCCGCGTCCTGATTTTCACCCTGTCGGCGGTCCTGACCGGACTGGCTGGCATCCTGGCGGCCCTGAACACAGGCTTCATCTCCCCGGAGAGCATGCACTGGAGCGTATCGGGCACGGCGCTGATGATGGTCGTCGTGGGAGGCTACTGGCGCATCCCGGGCCCCGCCCTGGGCGCGGTCGTCTTCATCGTGGCCAAGGACCTGATCGGCGATTTCTCGACGCACTGGCTGTCCCTGTTCGGGCTCGTGCTCATTATCGTCGTGGTCTTCACGGACAACGGATTGAGCGGCGCGCTCCAGAAACTGACCGACCGCCTGCGCCGGCCGCGCGGCGCCGGGCGGCAAACCACGACCCACTAGGAGAACGAGATGAATGCAGAATCGATCATTCTCGAAGCCCGGGACATCGCCATCCACTACGGCGGCGTCAAAGCGCTGGACGGCGTGTCGTTCCAGCTCAGGAAAGGGGAAATCCATGGACTGATCGGCCCCAATGGCGCCGGCAAGTCCACCGTCATCGACGCGATCACCGGCCGCAGGAAACTGACGCGCGGCTCGGTCCGTCTGGCCGACCAGGACATCAGCGAGCTGGACATCATCCAGCGGCGCCGCAGAGGGCTTGCCCGATCCTTCCAGCGCACCAGCATCTTCGCCAACCTGGACGTGCGCGAGCAAGTCGTGCTGGCCGCCCACAAGGTGGGCGCCGATGCGCCCGAACCGGAAGCGCTCGAAGTCATGGAGCAGCTGGATCTGCTGAGCGTGGCCCACGTTCCCGCGAAAGACCTGGGCTATGGACAGCAACGGCGCCTGGATCTCGCGCTGGCCCTCGTCGGGCGGCCCATGGTGCTGCTGCTCGATGAACCCATGGCCGGCCTGTCACCCCAGGAATCCCGGGAACTGGCCGAGCACCTGCTCCAGCTCACCCGCGACTGGGACGTGTCCGTCCTGCTGGTGGAACACGATACGGACATCCTGTTCGATATCTCCGACACCGTCACCGTCTTCGAGCTGGGGCGCGTCATCGCCAACGGCAGCCCCGAGGCGGTCCGGACCCACCCTCGGGTGAAACAGGCTTATCTGGGGAGCGCCGCATGAATCCGCTGCTCGAAATCCGCGACATACACGCCTATTACGGCGCCGCCCACATCTTGCACGGCCTGAGCCTGGAGATCTCGCAGGGAGAACAAGTCGCCCTGATCGGGCGCAATGGAATGGGCAAGACCACGACCGTGAACGCGCTGATGGGAATCGCCCGCGTCGCATCGGGCGGCATCCTGCTGGAAGGCCGCCCGGTCGCCAGGCCATCCGCCTACACCCCTGCCCAGGCCGGCCTTGCGATTGTCCCCCAGGGGCGCTGCATCATCCCGAACCTGAGCATAGAAGAGAACCTGCTCATCGGCTCGGCGGTCAGGCGCTCCGGATCGTGGGACCTGGCGGCCGTCTACCGCCTGTTCCCCATCCTGAAGGAGCGCGCCCATACCCCGGGCACGGCATTGTCGGGCGGCCAGCAGCAGATGCTCGCCATCGGGCGGGCGCTGATGGCCAACCCCAAGCTCATGATCCTGGATGAGCCCACCGAAGGCCTGGCGCCGGTCATCGTGGACCAGCTGGCCGACACGCTGAACCTGATTTGCCGGCAAGGCACCGCCATTTTGCTGATCGAACAGAACCTGGGGCTCGTCGCCCGCACCACAACCCGCTACTACGCCGTCGAAAAAGGCGCGGTAGCCGCTTCCGGCCCTGTGGATCCAGACAACACCTCGGATCTGCACCGCCACATCGCCGCTTGAGCGAATTTCATCCACCAAGGAGACAAATCATGGCCCCCTACTCCCTCAAACGTTCCTGCATGGCGGTATTGGCCGCGTCATGCCTGGCAATGACCGCCAGCCAGGCCGCCGAGAAAGAACCCATCCGCATCGGCGCGGTCACCTCGATTTCCGGCGTCTTCGCGCAACAGGGCGAAGAAGTGATGCGCGGCATCCAGTTCGCCGTGGATGAGGCCAACGCCAAAGGCGGCGTGGACGGCCGCAAGGTATTGCTGAAGACGGGAGACGACGAAAGCACGCCGAAGGAAGGCCTGCACGCGGCGGAGAAACTCGCGCGCGACGGGTACAAGCTGCTGATCGGCCCCATCGCCTCCTCGATCACCATGACCGTCGGCCAGAACCTGAACCGCTGGAACGCCATGCTGATGGCCGTCGTCAGCAAGAGCGACAAGATCACCGGCGACAGCTGCAAGCCGGGGATGTTCCGCACGAACCATTCCGACACCATGGATATCGCCATGTTCAAGGAATGGATGAAGGACATCAAACCCAAGAATTTCGCCGTCATCGCGGCGGATTACACCTGGGGGCACGATTCGGCCCAGGCCTTCACCAAGGCCGCCGAGGCTCAGGGGAAAAAAGTTTCCCTCACGCTGTTCCCGCCCCTGGGAACCAAGGACTTCGCACCCTATATTTCCCAGATCAAGTCCAACCCGGACATCGAGGGCGTCTGGGTGGCGCTGGTCGGGCGCGACCTGATCGCCTATGTCAAACAAGCGGAAAGCTTCGGCTTGAACGCCAAGACCACGCTGGGCCACGCCATGATCATGAACTTCGTCGTGAACGCGACGGACAACGCGACCAAGGGCATACAGGGCAACATGGAATACGGGGCGGAAATCGACACGCCCCTGAACAAAGCGCTGGTGACGGCCTGGCAGGCCAAGTTCGGTCGCGTGCCCACGGATAACGAAGGCTCGGCGTACAACGGCGTGCAGGCCATCTTCGCCGGCGTGAAGAAAGCCGACAGCGTCAAGGCGCGCGACGTCTCCAAGGCGCTGGAAGGGCTGACCTACGACACCATCTACGGCGAAGCCACCATGCGGGCGGAAGACCACCAGCTCGTCATCCCCAACTACATCGGCCAGGTCCAGGAAGTGGACGGCGTGCTGCGGCCCGTCATCACCCACACCTACCCCGCCTCTCTGGTGCCGGGCCCTTCCGGGGAATGCAAGCTGAAGCAGTAAGCGCCGGAAAAACCGGTCGGGCCGGCAGTCTCCCTGCTTGGCCCGGCTCTTGCGGGAAGGTTACATTAACGGGATCAAGGAGAAAAAACGATGGGATCCCGTTCCCGCACTATCCCCCTGCCGATCGCCGGACTGCTGGCCCTCGCGGTCGCCATGGGCATCGGCCGCTTCGCCTTCACGCCGATCCTGCCCATGATGCAGGCCGATCTGGGGCTGTCGCTCTCCCAAGGGGGATGGCTGGCCAGCGCCAACTACCTGGGTTATCTGCTGGGCGCCCTGATGGTCACGCACATGAGCTGGCCGCCCGCTACGCTGCTGCGCCGCGGGCTATGGCTGGTCGTGCTGATGACGGCCGCCATGGGGCTGGACGGCCACTGGGCCGGCTGGCTGGCCTGGCGCCTGCTGGCGGGCGTGGCCAGCGCCTGGGTCATGATCGGAACGGCATCGCTGTGCATCGCCCGCCTGAACGCGCAAGGCAAGGAACGGCACAGCGGCATCGTCTTCGCCGGCGTGGGCTGCGGAATCACATTCGCGGGACTGGCCTGCATGGGGCTGACACTGCTGGGCACGACCTCGTCGCACGCCTGGCTGTGGCTGGCGGCCGCGGCCCTGCTGGGGCTGATAGGGGCGTCCATGCTGTGGCGATCGCCGGGCCAGGCTGATCCGGCGCCAGCGGCCGCGCCCCGGGAAACCGATACGACAGACATGACGGCACCGGCTCCGCAGGCCGCGCAGCCACTCGACGCGGCCGAGTCGGACCCGACCATGGCCACGCCTGCCCTCAGCCCGCCGCCGCTGCACTGGGGACTGATCCTGTGCTACGGGGTGTATGGTTTCGGCTATATCCTTCCCGCCACTTTCCTGCCCGCCCAGGCGCGATTGCTGGTGCCCGATCCCTGGCTGTTCAGCCTGGCCTGGCCGGTCTTCGGACTGGCGAGCGCGGTATCCACCCTGATCGCAAGCCGTCTGGCGCGACGCTTCAGCCGCCAGCAGATCTGGGCAGGCGCGCAGATCCTGATGGCCATCGGCGTGCTGCTGCCGGCCCTGTGGCATTCGCTGGCCGCCATCCTGCTGGCCGCCCTGTGCGTCGGCAGCACCTTCATGGTGATCACCATGGTGGGCCTGCAAGAGGCCCAGGCGGCCGTCGGCCATGCCGGCGCCAAACGGCAGATGGCGGCGATGACGGCATCCTTCGCCATGGGCCAATTGATCGGTCCGCTGTTCTTCAGTCTGACGCACGCCTTGTTCGGCGCGCCGCTTGAATTCGCCCTGGTTCTGGGCACCCTGGGCCTGATCGCGGGCGCGCTGCCCATCTTGCGGCTGCACGCGGGCGACAAAGCCGCCGTCCCGACGGAGACCCGCTCATGAGCCCTCCCCATCCTTACGTGCTCGTTCACGGCGCCTGGCACGGCGCTTGGTGCTGGTCGGCCGTGGCGGAAAGATTGCGACGAGCAGGGCGCCGCGTCGATACCCCCACCCTACCGGGACTGGGGGAACGCAGCCATCTGCTGGGGCCGGACATCACACTGGACACTTTCATCCGGGATGTGGAGCGCTATCTGACCGAAGAGGACCTGCGCGAGGTCGTCCTGGTGGGCCACAGTTTTGGCGGGCTGGTGATCTCCGGCGTGGCCGACCGCCTGCCCGGCCGCATCCGGCGCCTGGTCTACCTGGATGCCTTTCTGCTGCCGCCCGGCCAATCGACTTTCGACACTCTGCCCGAGGCCGTCGTCCAGCGGCTGGAACATAGCGCCGCCGGCACCGGCGGCATCGCGCCGCCCCGGCCTGAAAGCCTGGGCCTGACGCGGCCCGCCGACATCGACGCCGTGCGTGACCGATTGACGCCGCAGCCGATCGGCTCCTATCGCGAACCGCTGCGCCTGGAGCATCCGCTGGGCAATGGCTTGCCGGTCACGTACCTGCGCTGCGTCCAGCCGCCCTTCCAGGCCGTCGCGCAGGCCTATGCATGGGTGCGTGAAACGTATGGCGCCCGCTGGTCCTGGCAGGACCTGGACTGCGGCCATGACGCGATGATCAGCGCGCCTGATCAGGTGGCCGAGGCCTTGCTGGACACCGAGTCCGCCAGCCGCTGATACGCCAGGGTGGCGAAGATCGCCGCCCCTTGGGGCAACAGCGCATCATCGAAATCGAATTCGGGGTGATGGCAGGTCAGGCCGTCATGCCCCAGGAAGAAATACGCCCCCGGGCAGTGGTCCAACAGATAGGCGAAGTCCTCGGACGCCATCAACGGCGTGACCGGATCGATGACCTGATCCGCGCCCAGCACGGCGGCGGCGGCGCGTTTCACATGATCCACCGGCCCTGCCTGGTTGATGGTCGGCGGGGAACTGAGCAGATGGCGGAACTCGATGCGGCAGCCATAGCCCTGCGCCGCGCCTTCGCACAGATCGCGCAGACGTTCCAGCGTGCGGGCCTGGGCCTCGCGCGAGAGCGTGCGGACCGTGCCGCGCAGCACGGCGTGATCGGCAATGACATTGATGGCGCTGCCCGCCTGGAACTGGCAGATGCTGAGCACCGCCGTCTCGAAGGGGCTGATGTTGCGGCTGACCACGGACTGCAGGGACTGCACCAGAGCGGCGCCGACCACGATGGGGTCGTTGGCCTGATGCGGCATGGCGGCATGGCCGCCCACCCCCTGGATGTGGATTTCGAACAGGTCGCAGGCCGACAGGATGGCCCCGACACGCACGCCGACCTGGCCCGGACCGATACAGTTGTTGTTGTGCAGGCCGTAGAGCTCATCGCAGGGGAAATCCCGGAACAGACCCGCATCCACCAGCGCCTGGGCGCCGGTCAGGGGTTCTTCAGCGGGCTGGAAGATGAACACGACGCGCCCGGCGAAGTCCGGATGGGCCGCCAGATGGCAAGCGGCGCCCAGCAGGATGGCGGTATGGCCGTCATGCCCGCAGGCATGGGCCACGCCATCGTGCCGGGACTGATGTTCATGCCCGCCCTGGTCCTGCATGGGCAAGGCATCCATATCCGCCCGCAATCCCAGCGTCGGGCCCGATCCCAGGCGTCCGTCCAGGACGCCGATCACCCCGGTGGTGCCGCCATAGCCTTCATGGACGACGATGCCCCAGCCGCGCAGCAGCTCGGCCACCCGGGTGGCCGTACGGTGTTCCTGGTGGCCCAATTCCGGGTACCGGTGGAAGTCGCGCCGCCAGCCGCGCATGGCCTGCGCCAGATCATCGCCGATCCGCGCGCCCGCCAGGGCGACCGTATGCGCGACAGCGGCCGGCACCGATCAATCAGCCCGGTAGTTGGGGGCTTCCTTCGTGATCTGCACGTCGTGGACGTGCGATTCACGCACCCCGGCCGCCGTGATTTCCACGAATTCGGCCTGGGCATGCAAGGCGGCGATGCTGGCGCTGCCGCAGTAGCCCATGGACGCCCGGATACCGCCCACCAACTGGAAGATGATGGCGATGACGCTGCCCTTGTAGGGGACGCGAGCCTCGATGCCTTCGGGAACCAGTTTGTCGACGTTGTTGTTCGGGTCCTGGAAATAACGGTCGGCGGAACCGTCCGCCATGGCGCCCAGGCTGCCCATGCCCCGGTACGACTTGTAGGACCGGCCCTGGAACAGGACGACCTCGCCGGGAGCTTCTTCGGTGCCGGCGAACATGCCGCCCATCATGCAGGTGGATGCGCCAGCCGCCAGGGCCTTGGACACGTCGCCCGAATAGCGGATGCCGCCGTCGGCGATCAGCGGCACGCCCGTGCCTTCCAGGGCCTGGGCCACGTCGGCGATGGCGGTGATCTGGGGCACGCCCACGCCGGCCACGATGCGGGTGGTGCAGATGGAGCCCGGGCCGATGCCGACCTTGACCGCGTCGGCGCCGGCCTCGACCAAGGCGAGAGCCGCGGCCGCCGTGGCGATGTTGCCGCCCACGACCTGGATGTTGGGGTAATGCTTCTTGACCCAGCGCACGCGTTCGATGACGCCGGCCGAATGGCCGTGCGCCGTATCGACCACGATGACGTCCACGCCCGCCGCCGCCAGTTTTTCCACGCGTTCGTCGGTGCCATCGCCCACGCCGACGGCGGCGCCTACACGCAACTGACCCTGGGCGTCTTTGCTGGCCATGGGGTGTTCGGTGTTCTTGACGATGTCCTTGACCGTGGCCAGACCGCGCAGCTGGAATTTGCCGTTGACGATCAGCACGCGTTCCAGGCGATGTTTGTGCATCAGGGACTGGGCTTCTTCCAGCGTGGCGCCTTCGCGCAGCGTGACCAGGCGGTCTTGCGGCGTCATGACTTCACGCAGCGACACATCCAGGCGGTCTTCGAAGCGCAGGTCGCGGTTGGTGACGATACCCACCAGCTTGCCGCTTTCGACCACCGGCAGGCCGGAAATACCGTGCAGACGCTGCAATTCGATGGCGTCGCGGACCTTCATCGTGGGGGTCACGGTGACGGGATCGATGACGATGCCGAATTCGTGGCGCTTGACGCGGGCGACCTCGCGGGCCTGTTCGTCGGCGCTGAGATTCTTGTGAATGATCCCGATGCCGCCTTCCTGCGCCATGGCGATGGCCAGGCGGGATTCGGTCACGGTATCCATGGCGGCGGACACCAGGGGGATGTTCAACTGAATGCCACGCGTCAGTTGCGTAGTCAGGCGCGTGTCGCGCGGCAGAACCTGGGAAAATGCGGGCACCAGGAGAACGTCGTCGAAGGTGAGCGCTTTTTTGATGAGACGCATAAACTGTGTAGACTCCGGGCAAAGCAGGATTATACGCCGTAGGGCCCCCCGGATAAACCCCTAGAAGAAACCGGCAGGCAGGAGACAGGCTTGCGCATATTGCTGATTGAAGACAACCCTGACCTGGGCGACGCGATCGAGACCAAACTGCGGATCAGCGGCCACAGCGTCGAATGGGCGCGAGACGGCCTGGCGGCATCGCGCTGGCTGAAGAACGGCGACTGGGACGCCGTGGTGCTGGACATCATGCTGCCCGGCAAGGACGGCTTCGCCATCCTGCAGGAACTGCGCGAGGCCAATATGGAGACGCAGGTGCTGGTCGTCACCGCCCGCGCCGAGATCGAGGACAGGGTCAGCATGCTGGACCTGGGCGCCGACGACTACATGGTCAAGCCCTTCGACCTGCGCGAGCTGGAAGCCCGCCTGCGGGCGCTGCTGCGCCGCGCGGCCGGCCACAGTTCCAGCCTGACCCACTACGGGCCCCTGGCCCTGGACAGCAGCAACCGCTGCGCGACCCTGGACGGCAACCCGCTGGAACTGGGGCGGCGCGAATTCCGGCTGCTGGAGATCCTGCTGTCGCGGCTGGGCCAGACGGTGGACAAGGAACGCCTGATGAACCAGTTGTTCTCCCTGGACGAGGACGTCTCCCTGAACGCGCTGGAACTGCAGATTTCGCGCCTGCGCAAAAAGCTGGCCCACACGCCCATCCGCATCACGACCGTGCGCGGCATCGGCTACCAGGCGGACAGCGATGCCCCGTAAGCCGTTTTCGATCCGGCAGCGCATCACCACGGCCGCCATCCTGGTGCTGCTGCTGTCGTCCCTGGGCCTGTTCCTGTTCCTGCGGGACTACGCCCACCGGGCCTCGGACCAGGCCTTCGACCGGGTCCTGGCCGCGTCGGCCCTGTCCATTGCCGGGGCCATCAGCCTGGAAGACAACCGGATCACGGCGGAGCTGCCCTATGCGGCGCTGGCCATGCTGTCGAGCCAGCAGCGGGTGTTCTACACCGTCCGCGACACCCAGGGCGGTCTGGTGACCGGCTACGAGGACCTGGACACGGGCATGCCCCTGGCCGATGCCGCCGCCCCGACGTTCGTCGATCGCCCCTACCACGGCGACATGCTGCGCGTGGCCACGCTGGGGAGGCTGATCAGCTTCAACCGCCAGGCCCGCTGGGTGACGATCCGCGTGGCGGAAACCCGGGAATCCCGCGATGCCCTGGCCGCGGAGATCCTGCAGCGCGGCGCCATGCCGCTGCCCATCATGGCCGCCGTGGCGCTGATCCTGCTGTGGTTCGGCATCAGCCGCGCCTTTTCCCCGCTGCGCGGGCTGGAACAGGAACTGCGGCGCCGCCAGCCGGAAGACCTGGAACCTCTGGCCAGCCCTGCTCCGCGCGAAGTCACCCATCTGGTGGATGCGGTCAATGATTTCATGCAGCGCCTGCAGGCCATGCTGGACATGCTGCACAACCTGGTCGCCGATGCGGCCCATCAGGTGCGCACGCCGCTGGCCTCTTTGCGGGCGCAGGCCGAAGTCGCCCTGGAAGAAACCGATCCGCGGCGGCTGCACGAGCGGCTGCAGCGCATTTTCCGCAATGCCGGCAGCGCCAGCCTGCTGGTCAATCAATTATTGATGGACGCCACCATCACCCATCGCCTGGGGGCCCGCAGCAGCGCGCCCGTGGCGCTGGCCGACGTGATCGAGGAAGTCCGTCTGCGCGTCAGCCTGCGGGACACCGCCCGGCTGCGGATTTCAGTGCCGCCCAGACTGCGCCGCGCCCGCCTGCGCGGCGACCGGGTGGCGCTGCGTGAAATGCTGCTCAACCTGATCGACAACGCCTTGCGTCACGCCCCTGACAGTCCGGTGGAACTCAGCGTCGATCTCGCCCCCGAACAGCGTCTGATCCTGCAAGTGGCGGACCGCGGCCCCGGCATCCCGGACGACGAAAAAGACGCCGTGTTGAAACGCTTCGTGCGCGGCGCCGCGGCCCAGGCCACCCCGGGGTCGGGTCTGGGTCTGGCCATCGTCGAATCGGTGGTGCGCAGCCACGACGGCACGATGGTCCTGCGCAATCGCCCCGGCGGCGGACTGCTGGCCTGCGTCAACCTGCCCCTGGACACATCCGGACCGACGCCCGGATCGACGCCATTGATCAGCGCCTGCTGCGGTGCGGCCCTGATGCTGGGACTGGCGCTCGGCGCCCTGCCCGCCCCCGTCCAGGCCCAGGTACAGACCACCCGCTACCCGGCGCCGCACGCACCCACCGTCACCCTGACCATCGCCGGCCCGACCGATACGCCGATCTTCGCGGTGCTGGCGCAGGCCTTCCAGCGCAGCCGTCCCGACGTCGCCATCGTCTACCACGAGGTCGGCAGCCTGGAACTGTACGAACAGACCGTATCGGGCGCCCTGCCCCCCAGCGATCTGCTGATCAGTTCGGCCGAAGACCTGCAACTGCGCCTGGCCAACGACGGCTACGCACGGCGCTACGAATCCCCCGACACCCAACGGCTGCCGGCCTGGGCCAGCTGGCATTCCGAGGTCTTCGGCTTCACCTTCGAACCCATCGTGATGGTCTACAACACCGACCACTACACGGCGGACACGGCCCCCCGCTCGCGCACCGAACTGCTGCGCACCCTGGAACGCCAGGGCCCTCATGCCCGGATCGGCACCTACGACATCACGCGCAGCAGCGTCGGCCATCTGCTGGCCACCCAGGACGAGATGATCTCCTCGAACTTCTGGGGGATGACCAATGCGCTGGGCCGCGTGGGCGTGCGGCTGTCGGCCGACACCCGGGACATCCTGGACCAGATCGAAGCGGGCCGGCTGGACCTGGGCTACAACGTGCTGGGCTCCTACGTGCGGGCCTACCGCACGCGCTACACCCGGCTGGGCGTCATCATCCCCGACGACTACCAGCTGATGCTGACCCGCTCCGCCCTGATCCTGCGCACGGCCAAGGAGCCGCGGGCCGCCGAGGCCTTCATCGACTGGCTGCTGTCGCCCGATGGCCAGGCCGTCATCGACCGGGACGCGGGCCTGGGCGCCCTGCCCGAACTGCGCGCGGACGCGGACGCCGCCCCGCCGGACGGCAACGACGACGCCCCCCACGCGCCCAGCATCATCCAGCCGATTGCGCTGAACCCGGCGTTGTTGGTGGGACTGGATCAGCAGCGCCATGCCCGCTTCCTGCAGAACTGGCGGCGCCTGGTCACGGACACCCCGAATGCCGCTCCCGCCACGACAGGACGGTGACAGCTTCGCTGCCTAAGATGTTCTCCATGGGCCGGCCCGCAACCGGCGCCAGTCCATCACAACAAAGGAGACATCCGTCATGCGACACTCAGTCACGCGCACCGCCCTGGCTACCGCCATCCTGTCGGGCTTGATGGCCACGGCGGCCATCGCGCAAGCCGTACCGCAAGGCTACCCGGCCAGCTACCAGCAGATCATCGACGGGGCGAAAAAGGAAGGCAAGGTCATCGTCTATTCCACGACCGACACCAAGGCCGCCAACCCGGTCATCCAGGATTTCGAAAAAATGTACCCGGGCGTCAAGGTCGAATACAACGACATGAACAGCACCGAACTGTACAGCCGCTACCTCAGCGAACAGGCCTCGGGCAGCAACAGCGGCGACGTCGTCTGGAGCTCCGCCATGGACGCGACGATGAAACTGGCCGTCAGCTACGCCATGACCTATCCCTCGGTCGAGATCTCCCATCTGCCGGACTGGTCGGTCTGGGAAAAGAAAGCCTACGGCACGACCTATGAACCGGCCGTATTCATCTACAACAAGCGCCTGGTCAAATCCGGCGAGGTCCCCAAGACCCACGCCGATTTCGCCAAGCTGGTGTCCAGCGACACAGCCCGCTTCAAGAACAAGGTCACGACCTACGACGTGGAAAAGTCCGCCGTGGGCTTCATGCTGGCCGTGCAGGACAAGCTCAATGATCCCAACTATGAAAGCTTCCTGACGGGTTCCAGCAAAGCGGGCCTGGTGGTGCAGTCCTCGACCGGCACCATGATGGAGCGGGTGTCTTCCGGCGAAAACCTGCTGGGCTACAACATCCTGGGCTCCTATGCGGAAACCCGGGCGAAATCCGACCCCAGCCTGGGGGTGGCCTATCCGACCGACTACGCCCTGGTGCTCTCGCGCGTGGCCTTCATCAGCAAGGCGACCCAGCATCCCAACGCCTCCAAGCTCTGGATGGACTACCTGCTGTCCCAGCGCGGACAGAACGTGATGGCCAACAAAGCCGACCTGGCTTCGGTGCGCACGGACATCGACGGCGACAATGACGTCGACGGCATGACCAAGAAACTGGGCAAGGCGCTCAAGCCCATCCCGGTCAACAAGTCCCTGCTGGACTACCTGGATCAGACCAAGCGCCTGGAGTTCATCAAGATGTGGCGCAAGGACACCGGCAAGTAAGTCGCCGGCCTTTCCTTCCGCCCCCCCTGACCCGCGCCCGCTTCCAAAGGGCGCGGGCGGGGCCTTCCACTGCAACAGGATGCCCTCATGTCGTTCCTGCGCATACGGCGGCAATCTCTGCCGCGCGGCCTGGTGGTGGCGCTGACCGCACTGGCGATCTATCTGCCGCTGTCGTTCATCATTGTCCAGAGTTTCCTGTCGGAACCCTTCTTCATGCCCGACAAGCACGTCGGACTGGATGCCTTCCGCTTCATTTTCGCCGACCCCGATTTCTACGAGGCGCTGAAAAGCGGCTTCGCGCTGGCCGGCGGCCTGGTCGTGATCGCCGTGCCGCTGGGCGGCATCCTGGCCTTCCTGGTATCGCGCACCGATCTGCCGGGACGCCGCTGGATCCAGCCGCTGATCCTGGTGCCGGTGTTCGTCTCGCCCATGGTGCTGGGCTTCGGCTACGTGGTGGCGGCCGGCCCGGTGGGCTTCTTTTCGACCTGGGCCCAGAATCTGCTGGGCTTCGTGCCCTGGAACATCTATTCGCTGCCGGCCATCATCGTCATCGCCGGGCTGACGCACGTGCCCTACGCCTACCTGTACATCTCGTCGGCCCTGCACAGCCTGGGCTCGGACGTGGAAGAGGCCGCCCGCAGCACCGGCGCCTCCCCCCTGCAGGTGATGACGGCCGTCAGCCTGCCCATGGTGCGCCCGGCGCTGTCCTACGCCTCGGTCCTGCTGTTCTTCCTGGGGCTGGAAGTCTTCGGCCTGATGCTGGTGCTGGGCGACCCGGAAGGCCACCTGGTGCTGTCCACCTACCTGTACAAACTGACCAACAAGCTGGGGATCCCGTCCTACCACCTGATGGCGGCGGTGGCCATCGTGCTGATCGCCTTCACCATCCCCCTGGTGATGCTGCAAAGACGGCTGCTGGCCAGCGCCGCCCGCTACGCCACCGTCAAGGGCAAGGTCACCCGCCCCCGCGTGCTGCCGCTGGGCAAATGGCGCGGCGCGGCCGGGGCCGTCGTCGGCCTGTGGCTGTTCGTGGCCATCATCGTGCCGCTGACGGGCGTGGTGCTGCGGGCCTTCGTCACCAACTGGGGCATCGGCATCTCCCTGACCGACGTGCTGTCCATCCATGCCTTCCAGACGATCTGGGAACAGCCCACCCTGATGCGCGCCATCTGGAACTCCATCCTGATCGGCGTGATCGGCGGGGCTCTGGCCGTGGCCTGCTATACCGCCATCGCCCTGGCCGGGCACCGCAAGCAGGACCACGTGACGCGGTTCCTGGACTACAGCGTGCTGGTGCCCCGCGCCGTGCCCGGGCTGCTGGCCGGCCTGGCATTCCTGTGGATCTTCCTGTTCGTGCCGATGTGGTTGAAGAATTCCCTGGCCGACGGCTGGCTGTCGGTGCTGCCCGGCGCCCTGTGGATGCAGGACCACCTGATCGAGCCGTTGCGCGGCCTGAGGTCCACCATCTTCAGCGTCTGGCTGGCCTACTCCGTGGTCTGGATGGCCTATGGCCTGCGCCTGATTTCCGCCACCCTGCTGCAGGTGTCGCCGGAACTCGAAGAAGCCGCACGCAGCACCGGCGCCCGGCAATCCCAGGTCACCCGCCACATCACGGTGCCGCTGGCCCGCTACGGCCTGATCGGTTCCTGGCTGCTGATGTTCCTGATCTTCGAGCGCGAATACTCCACCGGGGTCTATCTGTTGACGCCGGGCACGGAAACCATCGGCTCGATGCTGGTGTCCCTGTGGGCCACCGGCGCCATCGACATCGTCGCCGCGCTGTCCTTCATCAATATCCTGCTGGTCGTCATCGGCATGGGTGTCGCACTACGTTTCGGAGTCAAGCTTCATGATTGAACTCACTGTCCAGGACCTGTACCTGAATTACGGGACCAATCCGGTGCTCAAAGGCGTCTCGCTGGAACTGCAGCGCGGCGAAGTCGTGGCCCTGCTGGGCTCGTCGGGCAGCGGCAAGACCACGCTGCTGCGAGCCATCGCCGGGCTGGAACAGGCCAGCCAGGGCCGCATCACCATGAACGAACGCGTGCTGTTCGACGGCGACTCCCGCACCGAAATGCCGGCCGAACACCGCGACCTGGGCATCGTCTTCCAGTCCTACGCGCTCTGGCCGCACAAGACCGTGGAAGAAAACATCGCCTACCCCCTGAAGCTGCGCAAGGTCAAGACCGCCGAACAGCACACCCGCGTCCAGGAGATTCTGGACCAATTGGGCATGGGCAAGCTGGGCAAACGCTACCCCAACGAGCTGTCCGGCGGGCAGCAGCAGCGCGTGGCCATCGGCCGGGCGTTGGTCTACAACCCGCCCGTGCTGCTGCTGGACGAACCTCTATCCAATCTGGACGCCAAGCTGAGGGAAGAAGCCCGCGCCTTCCTGCGCGAGCTGATCCTGCGCCTGGGCCTGTCGGCCATCATGGTGACGCACGACCAGGCGGAAGCCATGGCGATCGCCGACCGCATCCTGCTGCTGCACAACGGCCAGATCGAACAGCAGGGCACGCCGCAGGAAATGTACGCCTCGCCCAGGACGCGGTTCTGCGCCGAATTCATGGGCAGCAACAACAGCCTGCAGGGCAAGGTCATTCAGGCGGACAACCAGCGGGCCACGCTGCAAGGCGCGGACTGGTCGATTTCGGGCACGGCGATGGCGCCGCTGTCCAGCGGACAGGATGCCGTGGCCATCATCCGCCTGGAACAGGTGGCGCTCAGCCAGGACGCCACGCCCAACAGCATCCGCATGCCGGTGTCGGCCAGCATGTACCTGGGCGACAAATGGGAATACCTGTTTCGCCAGGCCGGCGCGCACGACCCGGAGGGCCTGACCCTGCGCGCCTATGGACGCCAGGAAAGAACGCCCGATCCCTGCTATCTGAGCATGCCCCCGGAAGCGGTCTGGATTTTCCCGGCCTGAACCGCCGGCGGCGGCCCGTCGCACGGGAACGGGCGAGCCCCGGTCGGCCGCTGCCGCCCGCCCAGGCGGTATCATGACTCAGAGCCTGAACCTGGAGTCGCGTCATGACCGTTGTGCTGATCCTGATCGTGCTCGTCCTGGCAGCATCGGCCATCGTGCTGACGCAGCGGGACTGGCGCCTGAAATTCCTGAGCCGTCCCCTGTACAAGCTGTTCCGGCGCATCCTGCCCCGCATGTCGGACACCGAACGCGAGGCCCTGGAAGCCGGCACGGTCTGGTGGGACGGCGCCCTGTTTTCCGGCCGGCCCAGCGCCCGCGCCCTGCATGCCATCCCCGCCCCCCGGCTGTCGGAAGAAGAGCAATCCTTCCTGGACCGGGAAGTCGAAACGCTGTGCGCCATGGTGCACGACTGGCAGGTGACGCGCCAGGATCTGGACCTGCCCCCGCAGGCTTGGGATTACATCAAGACACACCGCTTCTTCGGCATGATCATCCCGAAGGAATACGGCGGGCTGGGGTTTTCCGCCAGCGCCCATTCGGCCGTCGTGACCCGGTTGGCATCGCGTAATTCAGCGCTGTCGGCCACCGTCATGGTCCCGAACTCGCTAGGCCCGGCGGAACTGCTGCTGCGCTACGGCACGCAGGCGCAGAAAGACCATTACCTGCCCCGCCTGGCGCGCGGCGAGGACATCCCCGCCTTCGGCCTGACCAGCCCCTGGGCGGGATCGGACGCCGCCGCCATCCCGGACCACGGCATCGTCTGCCAAGGCACGTGGCAGGGCCAGGAGGTCCTGGGCATGCGAGTCACCTGGGACAAGCGCTACATCACGCTGGGACCGGTCTGCACGGTGCTGGGGCTGGCATTCCGGCTCTACGATCCGGACGGCCTGCTGGGCGACGAACCTGATATCGGCATCACCTGCGCCCTGGTGCCGCGCGATCACCCCGGGGTCGAGATCGGCCGGCGCCATTTTCCGCTGGACGCCATGTTCATGAACGGCCCCACGCGGGGGCGCGACGTGTTCATGCCGCTGGACTTCATCATCGGCGGCCCGGAACAGGCGGGCCAGGGTTGGCGCATGCTGATGGAATGCCTGGCGGCGGGACGCTCGATCTCCTTGCCTTCGTCCTACGCCGGCATGGCGCAGCTGACCGCGCGAGCGGTCGGCGCCTACAGCGTGGTCCGCAATCAGTTCCGCACCCGCATCCACAAATTCGAGGGGGTCATCGAGCCGCTGGCCCGCATCGGCGCGAATACCTACCTGATGGATGCCGCGCGATCCATGACGGCCGGCGCCGTCGACCTGGGCGAAAAACCCGCCGTACTGTCCGCCATCGCCAAATATCACGTCACCGAACGCGGCCGCGCCGTGGTCAACGACGGCATGGACATCATCGGCGGCAAGGGCATCATCCTGGGGCCGCAGAATTTCCTGGGACGCGCCTACCAGCAGATCCCCGTGGGCATCACCGTCGAAGGCGCGAACATCCTCACCCGCAGTCTGATCATCTTCGGCCAGGGCGCCATCCGCTGCCATCCGTTCGTGCTGGCGGAAATGCGCGCCGCGCAGGCCAGCGATCCGGAACAGGGCCTGGCGGATTTCGACGTGGCGTTCTGGGGGCATATGCGCCACGCGGCCGCCAATAAATTGCGCGCGATCGGGCATGGCTGGACAGGCGCCCTGCTGGCCCGCCCCGATACCGACGTCGCCCCCGGCATGGCACGCTATTACCGGCAGTTGACGCGATTTTCAGCCGCATTCGCCACGCTGGCGGATGCTTCCATGCTGGTGCTGGGCGGCTCGCTGAAGCGGCGCGAATCGATCTCCGCGCGGCTGGGCGACGTGCTGTCGCAGCTCTACCTGATTTCCGCCACGCTCAAGCGTTTCGAAGACGAGGGCCGCCAGGCCGCCGATGCTCCGCTGGCGCACTGGGCCATCCAGGATGCGTTCTGCCGGACCCAGGAAGCCATCGAAGGGGTACTGAGCAACTTCCCCAACCGGTTCCTGGCCTGCGCCCTGCGGGTGCTGCTGTTCCCCTGGGGCCGCAGTTTCTCAGCACCTTCGGACACGCTGTCCGCGGCCGTGGCGGACGCGCTCTGCACCCCGGGCGACACCCGGAACCGCCTGACCCGCCTGGCCTACGTGCCCGCCGCCCAGGAAGAACCGGTGGGAGCCCTGGAAGCCGCGTTGCAGGCCGTGCTGGCCACGCAGCCGCTGGATGCCCGCGTGCGTGAGTTCGAAAAATCAGGACGACTTCCCGCAGGCGACCCGCGCGCCAATGTGCGCGACATCGCCGAGGCCGTCCACGCCGCCGGAGGACTGACGGACGAGGAATACGAACGCCTGCGCACCCGCAACGCCTTGTGCGACAGGGTGATCGCCGTGGACGACTTCGCCCCGGACTTCCAGGGGCCGTCGGGAGCGCAGACGCGGGGCTGATCCCCCCACCTCGCGGTCTGCAGGCCGCTCGGATTCGATCGGCACAGAAGGGTCCGCAGTGAACTGCACCCAAAAAGTTGGACACCGATCCAACCTTTGAGGGTCAGTTCACAGGGACCATTTTCAGTCCTGTCTCATCCCAAAAAGGTCCGCGCGTTGCGGAACATCCGCATCCAGGGGGTATAGCCGCCGTGGATCGTGCCGTCTCCGCCCTGGTCCGCCGTCCCCCAGCGGGCCGGTCGCCAGGACATGGCGACGTTGCGCGTGACCCGTTCCGGGTGCGGCATCATGGCGGTAAAGCGGCCATCGGCCGTGGTGACGGCGGTCAGGCCGTCCGGACTGCCGTTGGGATTGGCGGGATAGGCCTGGGTGCGCGTGCCGCGATTGTCCACGAAAGCGGCCGCCGCCAGCACCTGCCGGGCATCGCCCTGCTGGCTGAAATTGGCGTAGCCTTCGCCGTGCGCCACGGCGATGGGCGCACGCGTTCCGGCCATGCCGGCAAAGAACAGGGACGGCGAATCCAGGATCTCGACCAGAGACAGCCGGGCCTCGTATTTTTCCGAAACGTTGCGAGTGAAGCGCGGCCAGTGCTGCGCGCCCGGAATCATGTCGGCCAGCGCGGCCAGCATCTGGCAGCCATTGCACACGCCCAGGGCGAAGACGTCAGGGCGGGCGAAGAAGCCGCCGAACTGGTCGGCCAGCGCTGCGTTGAAGCGGATCGTGCGGGCCCAGCCTTCGCCCGCGCCCAGCACGTCGCCATAGCTGAAGCCGCCCACGGCGACCAGGCCCTGCATGTCTTCCAGGCGGATGCGCCCGGCCAGCAGGTCGGTCATGTGCACGTCCACCGCCTGGAAGCCCGCCACGTCGAAGGCCCAGGCCATTTCCACCTGACTGTTGCAGCCCTGCTCGCGCAAAATGGCGACCCGGGGACGGGCGCCGGCGGCGATGAAGGGCGCCGCCACGTCTTTCTGCGGGTCGAAATCCACCCGAGGCGCCAGCCCCGGATTCTCCGTGTCCAGCCAGGTATCGTATTCGGCCTGGGCGCAATCGGGATGGTCGCGCCGCGCCATGATGCGGCGGGTGGTTTCGCTCCAGATCTGCCCCAATTCGGCCAGGGGCCGTTGATACAGGATGGCGCCATCGCGGAACACCTGCAGTTCCTGCTTGGCGTTCAACATGCCGACCACCTGCGTGACGGCCGATAGGCCGGCCTGGCGCAGGAACTGCAGGATCTCGTCGCGATGGGCGCGCGGCACCTGCAGCAGCCAGCCGGCCTCCTCGTTGAAGAGCGCCGTCAGATTGTGCTCGTGGTGCAGGACCGCCACCTGATCGTTGCGGATCTTGTAGTCGCCGGCATCGGCCGTGTGCGGATCGATGGTCAGCATGTCCAGGTTCAGGGACACGCCCACGTGGCCGGCGAAGGCCATTTCGGCGGCCGCGGCCAGCAGGCCGCCATCGGAGCGGTCGTGGCAGGCCAGCACCCAGCCGCGCGCGACCAGTTCACGCACGGTCAGGAAGGCCGTGCGCAGCAGATTGCCATCCTGCATGTCGGGCGTTTCGGCGCCCAGGCCACGGAAGACCTGCCCCAGGACCGAACCGCCCATGCGCTGGCGCCCTTCGCCCAGATCGATCAGCAGCAGCACGGAATCGCCGGCATCGGTGCGCAGCTGCGGGGTGACGGTGGCGCGCACATCGGCCACCGGCGCGAAGGCCGTGACCACCAGCGACACCGGAGAAACGACTTGATGATCGCCCGCGTCGTCCTGCCAGGCGGTGCGCATGGACAGGGAATCCTTGCCCACGGGAATCGACAGGCCCAGCGTCTGGCACCAGTCGCTGACAGCGGCCACGGTATCGAACAAGGCGGCATCCTGGCCCGGCGCACCGCAGGCCGCCATCCAGTTGGCGGACAGCTTGACGTCTTCCAGGCGGGCCACCCCGGCGGCCGCCAGATTGGTCAGGGCCTCGGTCACGGCCATACGGCCGGATGCCGCCGGATTCAGCACGGCGATCGGGCTGCGTTCGCCCAGCGCCATGGCTTCGCCGGCAACCCCTTCGTAGTCGCGCAGGGTGACGGCGCAATCCGCGACGGGAACCTGCCACGGCCCCACCATCTGGTCGCGGGCCGTCAGGCCGCCCACCGTGCGGTCGCCGATGGTGATCAGGAAGGATTTGCTGGCCACCGTCGGATGACGCAGCACCCGTTCCACGGCATCGGGCAGTTCGATATCGGCCAGGTCCAGCGGAACGCCGTCCAGGTCGACCCGGCGAGCGTCGCGCTGCATGCGCGGCGGCTTGCCCAGGATCACGTCCACGGGCACATCCACAGGCCGCAAGGCGGTGGCGGGCAGTTCGCCCTCCGGGCGATCCAGGCCCGGCAGGCCCTCGCCCAGGGTCACGCGCAGGCGGCGTTCCTCGGTCGCCACGCCCACGACGGCGTAGGGACAGCGCTCGCGATCGGCAATCCGCGCGAAGCGGTCCAGATCGGCCGGCAGGATGGCCAGCACATAGCGTTCCTGGGATTCGTTGCTCCAGATTTCGGCGGGCGAGAGACCGGATTCTTCCAGAGGCACGCGCTGCAATTCGAATTCCGCGCCCCGCCCGGCATCATTGACCAGTTCGGGGAAGGCATTGGACAAGCCGCCCGCGCCCACGTCGTGGATGGCCAGGACCGGGTTGCCGTCCCCCTGCTGCCAGCAGCGGTCGATGACTTCCTGGGCGCGGCGCTGCATCTCCGGATTGCCGCGCTGCACGGAATCGAAGTCCAGGTCCGCCTGATTGGTGCCCGCGCCCATGCTGGACGCCGCCCCCCCGCCCATGCCGATGCGCATGCCCGGCCCGCCCAGCTGCACCAGCAGCGCTCCGGGGGGCAGAGGGTCTTTGTGTGTCAGCCGGGCATCGATCTGGCCCAGGCCGCCCGCCAGCATGATGGGCTTGTGATAGCCCCACCGCACCCCGGCCACGGTCTGTTCGAAGCTGCGGAAATAGCCCAGCAGATTGGGCCGGCCGAATTCATTGTTGAAAGCTGCGCCGCCGATAGGGCCTTCGATCATGATGTCCAGCGGCGTGGCGATGCGATCCGGCGCGCTGGCCGGGTCTTCCCAGGGCTCCAGGGCATCGCCCGCCCGCAGGTCGGACACCGTGAAACCCGTCAGGCCCGCCTTGGGCTTGGAGCCGCGCCCGGTGGCGCCCTCGTCGCGGATTTCCCCGCCGGCCCCCGTGGCAGCCCCTGGAAACGGCGCAATCGCCGTGGGGTGGTTGTGGGTTTCCACCTTCATCAGGATGTGCGAGGTGATGTCGTGGCGGCGGTAGACGGTGTCGACCGCATCCCCCGCGTGAAAGGCCGACGCCGGACCGCCCGCCATGACGGCCGCGTTGTCGGAGTAGGCCACGACCGTGCCTTCCGGCTGGGCCGCATGGGTGGCGCGGATCATGTCGAACAGCGTCTGGGGCTGCGCCTGGCCATCCAGCGTCCAGTGCGCATTGAAGATCTTGTGGCGGCAGTGTTCGCTATTGGCCTGGGCGAACATCATCAGTTCGACGTCGGTGGGGTCGCGCCCCAGGTCGCGATAGGCGCGCAACAGATATTCGATTTCGTCGGCCGACAGCGCCAGGCCCAGACGCGCATTGCAGTCGTCCAGGGCCGCGCGGCCCTGCTCCATGACCGGCACCGCCCGCACCGGCTGGCCGGATACCGGGGCAAACAGAGCCTGCCCGTCGAAATCCGCCGGCATCACGGCTTCGGTCATGCGGTCGTGCAGGCAGGCGGCGATGGCCTGGATCTGCGAGTCGGTGAATTTCTGCGCGCCCAGCAGGCGGCGTTCGGGCGTGACGATATACCGCACCCCGCGCTCGATCCGGTGAACCTGCGGCAGACCGCAATGCCGGGCGATGTCGGTGGCCTTGCTGGCCCAGGGGGAAATCGTGCCCAGACGCGGCACCACCATGAACTGCGCGGCATGCCGGTCGGCCTGCGCTGTTTCGCGCCGGCCATCGTCCAGCAGCGCATCGAGCCGCGCCCGATCGGCATCGGACAGCGCCCCGTCGACCCCGACGAAATAGCAGGACCGGGCCGCGACCGAAGCCACCGGCAGGCCCTGCCCTGTCAGTGTTTGCAGCAGGCGCTGCCGGCGAAAATCGGACAAAGCGGCGGAACCGGGAATGATCAATACGGAGGTCACGGCAGAAAGGCCCAAGGCAAACGAAAGGAAGAATCTTCCATTTTACCGGGATCGGGCCAAGAGCAGGCCCATGCCCCTGCCACCGTCCCGACGGCTTGCCCGATCGCCCGCGCGCGGCTGTGTCCCCGGCCCGTAGAGCTGCCCGCGCCGGGCTCGGATCGCTTCAGTCCGGCGCAGCGGGGTAGCTGACGTCCAGAATGTCCAGTTCCTCGATCCCGACCGGGGTGCGCAAGGTCACGGTATCGCCTTCGCGCGCCTTGATCAGGGCGCGGGCTACGGGCGATACCCAACTGATGCGTCCGACCAGGGGCTCGGCCTCGTCCACGCCGACAATGGTGACGGTGAACTCCTGGCCCTGGCTGTCGCAGTAATGCACCGTCGCGCCAAAGAACACCTGATCGCGGTTGGGCTGCTGCGACGGATCGACGACCTCGGCAGACTCCAGGCGCCGCGTCAGGAAACGGATGCGGCGATCGATCTCCCGCAGGCGTTTCTTGCCATAGATATAGTCGCCGTTTTCCGACCGGTCGCCATTGGACGCTGCCCAGGACACCACCTGCACCACCTCCGGCCGCTCCACGTTCATCAGATGCATCAGTTCATCTTTCAAAGTCCGGTAGCCGGCCGTGGTCATATAGTTTTTCGTGCCGGCGGGCAGCGTCCGGGCGTCGGGCAGATCATCGTCATCATCCCCGTCCGACTCTTTGACGAAGGCCTTGTTCATGTTCAGTGTTCCTCTTGAATCCAGTCCCGCCAGACAGGAACCAGGCTGCCGGGCAGATCCGGCATGCGCCCCAGATCGACGCGTCCCACGCCCGGAGCGTGGAAATCCGACCCGCGCGACGCCTGAAACCCATATTCCGCCGCCAGGCGGGCATACTGCTCATACTGCGCCGGCGTGTGACTGCCGGTGACGACCTCGATACCCTGCCCGCCCAGATCCTTAAAGGTCTGGAACAGGGCGCTGCGCTGCTGGGGGGTGTATTTGTAGCGCCCGGGATGCGCAATGACGGCCTTGCCGCCCGCCCCATGAATCCAGCCCACGGCCTGTTCCAGGCTGGCCCACTGAATCGGCACGAACGCCCGCTTGTTTTCGCCCAGATAGCGGTCGAAGGCCTGTTGCAAGGATTTGACATGCCCCTGTTCAAGCAGATGGCGGGCAAAATGCACGCGGCTGATCAGATCGGGATTGTCCACGTGGCGCAGGGCGCCCTCGAAGGCGCCTGCGATACCGCACCCGGCCAGGCATTCGGCCATCAGCCGGGCCCGGTCGAAGCGGCTGCGGCGAATATCGGCCAGACCGGCGGCCAGGGCGGCGTCGGCGGGATCGATCCGCAAGCCGACGATATGGACCGTCTTGCCGCAAAAGGTAACGGAGATCTCCACCCCCGGAATGAAGCCCATGCCCAGATCGCGGGCGGCCTGCGCGGCCTCGCTCAGGCCGCTGGTTTCATCGTGGTCCGACAGCGCCCACCAATCCACGCCGTTGGCGTGGGCCCTTGCCGCGACATCCGCCGGCGACAGGACGCCATCCGACTGCCGGGAATGGCTATGTAAATCAATATTCAAGCTCATCCGTCCAACTGTACACGACCGTGCCGTATCTTGCCGTATCGTGCCGTATCACGCGTCCTGCAGGAAACGCCGCACTGCCGCGATCTGATCCTCGGACCGCAGGGTGGGCGCATGCCCCACCCCCAGGAACTCCACGCAGCGGGCGTTGGCATTGCGGCTGACCATCCGCTGCGCGGTCTCGGCCGACAGGATATCGGACTGGGCGCCCCGCAGGACCAGGAGCGGCATGGGCAGGTGGTCCCAGGCCCGCCACAGCAGCGCCTCGGCGGCCGCGGTGGCCTCTGGAGTCTGCAGGGCGAAGGGCTGCGCGATGCGCAGATCGTAATGCTTGACCCACTCGCCGTCCTGCTCATGGAAGACGTGCTCGGTCAGCGCGGCCCAGCCAGCGGCATCGTGCGGGCCAAATCCCTGGGACACGGCCTGGACGTAATCCACTGCCTGCTGAAACGATGCGAACCGGATGTCCTGGCCCACATAGCCGCCGATGCGCGACAGGCCGCCCGAGTTCAAAGCGGGGCCGATATCGTTGAACACCATGCGGCCCAGGGGAATATCCGGCGCAGAGCCCAAACCCCAGGCGCCCCTGCCGGGGCGCAGCGCCGGCGACACCATCGCCGCGCCGGCCAGGCCCAGGCCGATCAGCCCGCCCATCGAAGTGCCCACCCAGTCCAGTTGGCCGGGCGCCAGGCGGGCGATCAGCGTCACCATATCGGCCACATACTGCGGCACCACATAGCCCGAGGGATCGATCAGCCAGTCGGACCGCCCGCGGCCCACGACATCCGGGCACACCACCCGATAATCATCCTGCAGCGCCTGGGCCAACAGGTCGAAATCGCGCCCCGTGCGCGTCAGTCCATGCACGCACAACAGCACCCGGTCATTGCGCGGGTCGCCCCATTCCCAGTACGCCATGCGGTGCAGGCCGGCGGGGCTGGCGCAGGTGACGAAATCGAGGCGGGGCTCGGTGGCCGAATGGACAGTCGCTGACATGGGCACAGCCTTTGGCTAAAAGACGATATCCCGATTGTAGTCGGCCCGCCCGTTCCCGCCTGGCGCCGAGCCCGCCCTCATCCGCCGAGGGCGGGCCTGCCGGCCGCAGCCCCCACGCCCTATATGTGCAGCGCCTGGCCCAAGGCCCGCAGCGCCGCTTCCTGGATGGCCTCGCCCTGGGTGGGATGAGCATGGATGGTATGAGCGACGTCTTCCAGGCACGCGCCCATTTCGATGGACTGGCCGAACGCGGCGGCGAACTCGGACACACCCCGCCCTACGGCCTGCCAGCCCAGGATCAGGTGGTTGTCGCGCCGCGCCACGACGCGCACGAAGCCATCCGTGGATTCCAGCGTCATGGCCCTGCCGTTGGCCGCCAACGGAAAGACGCCGTCCAGGGCGTCGATGCCGGCGGCCGCCGCCTGTTGCGGCGACAGCCCGGCCGTCACCACTTCCGGATCCGTGAAGCACACCGCCGGAATCGCGGCCGGCACGAAGCGCCGGACATGACCCGCGATCTGCTCGGCCACGCATTCGCCTTGCGCCATGGCGCGATGAGCCAGCATGGGCTCCCCGGTCAGGTCGCCGATCGCCCACACGCCGTTCATGGAGGTGCGGCAGCGCTCGTCCACCCGGACGGCCAGGCCGTCCATGTCCAGCATCAGGGAACTGAGGCCGAAGCCCCGGCTGCGGGGCCGGCGGCCCACGGCCACCAGAACCTGCTGGGCGGGCAGCACCTGTTCATCCGCTTTGGGCGGCTGGATGCGCAGGCCCTTGCCGTCTTCCGTCAGCCCCAGCACCTGGGTCTGCAGGTGCAGGTTGACACCCAAGGATTTCAGGGCCTTGTGCACGGGCTTGACCAGTTCGGCGTCATAGGCGGGCAGGATGCGGTCCTGGGCCTCGATGACGTCGACCTTGACGCCCAGCTTGCGGTAGACGGTGCCCAGTTCCAGTCCGATGTACCCCGCGCCCACGATGGCCAGCGATTTCGGCAGTTTTTCAGGCGACAGGGCCTCGGTGGATGAGATCACCGGGCCGCCGAACGGCATGAAGGGCAAGGCGGCGGGTTCGGATCCGGTCGCCAGCAGCAGATGCTCGCAGCGGATGCGCTGGGGGGCTCCCGCCTTGCCCTTGGCCACAGGGTCCACGTCCACGGTCTTGCCGTCGACGATGCGCGCCCAGCCCTGGACGACCGTGACCTTGTGCTTTTTCAGCAAGGCCCCGATTCCGCCGGTCAGTTTTTTGACGATGCCGTCCTTCCAGGCGATGCTGCGATCCAGGTCCAGTTCGGGCGCCTGGGCGCGGATGCCCAGGGGGGAATCCCCCGCATAGCCTTGCAGGGCGTGGAATTGTTCCGCGACGTGGATCAAGGCCTTGGACGGAATGCAGCCGATGTTCAGGCAGGTGCCGCCCAGGGTGGCGCCTTCGACCAGCACGGTGGGAATGCCCAATTGGCCCGCCCGGATGGCGGCCACGTAGCCGCCGGGGCCGCCGCCGATGATCAGCAAGGTCGTATTGATGGGATTGGACATGCTGCTTACTCCACGAACAGAAGCGCCGGGCATTCCAGATAGCGCCGGATGCACTGGATGAACTCGGCGGCGTGCATGCCGTCGACCACGCGATGATCAAAGGACGAGGACAGGTTCATGAGCTTGCGCGCCACGACCCGGCCTTCCTGGAAGACCGGGCGCTCGACCACCCGATTGACGCCCACGATGGCGACTTCGGGGTGGTTGATCACCGGGGTGGACACGATACCGCCCAGCGGCCCCAGGCTGGTGATGGTGATGGTCGAGCCGGTCAGTTCGTCCCGGGCCGCCTTGCCTTGGCGGGCGGCTTCGGCCAAGCGGACGATTTCGGACGCGCAGGACCAGAGGTCCAGCGTCTCGGCATGATGGACCACCGGCACCATCAGGCCCGACGGCGTCTGCGCCGCCACCCCCAGGTGCACGGCGCCGAACTGGGTCACCACGCCGGCATCGTCGTCGAAGCGCGCATTGATCTGCGGAAATTCGCGCAGGGCCAGCACCATGGCCCGCGCCAGGAACGGCAGCAGGGTCAGTTTGCCGCGTTCCGTGCTGTAGCGGGCATTGAGCCGCCCGCGCAAGGACTCCAGCTCGGTGACGTCGATTTCCTCGACATAGGTGAAGTGCGGGATGCGCCGCTTGGATTCCTGCATTTTCTGCGCGATCTTGCGCCGCAGGCCGATGACGGGAATCGCGGTTTCCTCGTCGTGGGCCTGGTACAGCGATCCCGTGGTGCGATGCGAGGTGTCATTGCGATCGCGGGCCAGCCAGGCGTCCAGGTCCCCTTGCGTGATGCGGCCGGCCGGACCGCTGCCCGGCACGTACTGCAAGGTGATGCCCAGATCCCAGGCGCGGCGGCGCACGGCGGGCGAGGCCAGGGGCCGCTGGCCCTCGGGCCGCGCCGGCGCGTGGGTGGTCGCATGCGGCGCCTGGACGGCGTGGGCGGCAGGCGCTGCAGGTGTTGCGACCGCCGGCGCGGCGCGGGCCACAGGCGCTTCGGGCGCCGCCGGAGCGGCATCCGCAGCCTGGGGCGCGGACGTTGCCCGCGCGCCGCCACCCTGCGCCGCGGCGCTGGCCAAAGAGGATTCGGCCGATGCCGGCGGCTCAGCCGACGCGGCGCGAGTCTTGAAGGTGTGCTCGTTGCCCTCGCCCTCGACTTCGAGGCGGATCAGTTCGGACCCCACCGCCATGACCTGGCCAACGGCGCCGCCCAAGGAAACGACCTGCCCATGCACGGGGGACGGCACCTGCACGGTGGCCTTGTCGGTCATGACATCGGCCAGGATCTGGTCCTCGACCACAGCATCGCCCGGCTGGACGTGCCATTCGACCAATTCGACTTCCGCGATGCCTTCGCCGATGTCAGGCATCTTGATGATATGAATACCCATTATGCCTCCCGGAACGCACGTTTGAATGCCTCGGCCACCCGTTTGGGGCCGGGGAAATACGCCCATTCATGGGAATGCGGATACGGCGTATCCCACCCCGTGATGCGTTCGATCGGGGCTTCGAGATGATAGAAACAATGTTCCTGGACCAAGGCGCACAGTTCGGCGCCAAAGCCGCTGGTGCGGGTAGCCTCGTGCAGCACCACGCAGCGGCCGGTCTTGCGCACCGAGGCCAGAATGGTGTCCAGATCCAGCGGCCACAGGCTGCGCAGGTCGATGATGTCGGCCTCGATGCCCGCATCCCGGGCGGCGACTTCCGCCACGTAAACCATGGTGCCGTAGGTCAGCACGGTCAGTTCGCGGCCTTCGCGGTAAAGCGCGGCCTTGTCCAGCGGCACGCTGTAATAGCCTTCGGGCACATTGCCCAGCGGGTGCTTGGACCAGGGCACGACCGGCTGGTCGTGATGGCCGTCGAACGGCCCGTTGTACAAGCGTTTCGGTTCCAGGAAGATGACGGGGTCGTCGTTTTCGATGGAGCTGATCAGCAGGCCCTTGGCATCGTAGGGATTGGACGGCATGACCGTGCGCAGTCCCGACACGTGCGTGAACAGGGCTTCCGGGCTTTGGCTATGGGTCTGTCCGCCGAAGATGCCGCCGCCGCAGGGCATGCGGATGGTCAGCGGCGCCGTGAAGCCGCCCGCCGAGCGGTACCGCAGGCGGGCGGCCTCCGAAAAGATCTGGTCGGCGGCCGGGTAGAAATAGTCGGCGAACTGGATTTCCACCACGGGACGCAGGCCATAGGCCCCCATGCCCACTGCGGCCGCCACGATGCCGCTTTCGGAAATGGGCGCGTCGAACACCCGAGACTGGCCGTATTTGGTCTGCAGGCCTTCGGTGCAGCGGAACACGCCGCCGAAATAGCCCACGTCCTCGCCGAAGATGACGACGTTGTCGTCGCGATCCAGCATGATGTCCATGGCCGAACGCAAGGCCTGGATCATGGTCATGGGGCGCGTTTTCAGATTGTCCTGTGCCATGGTCACACCCCCAGTTCCTGGCGTTGCCGGCGCAGGTGTTCCGGCATTTCCTTGTAGACGTCCTCGAACATGGTGGCCACGCTGGACGTGCGTCCCGTGGCCAGCGTGCCGTGGGCTTCCGCTTTTTTCTGGGCTGCGACGACTTCGGCCTCGCAGGCCTTCTGGGTATCCTGATGTTCCTGTTCGGACCAGATGCCGCGCCCGATCAGGTACTGCTTCAGGCGGTCGATCGGGTCGCCCAGGGGGAAGCGGGACCAGTCATCGGCCGGCCGGTACTTGGACGGGTCGTCGGACGTGGAGTGCGGCCCGGCGCGGTAGCTGACCCATTCGATCAGCGTGGCGCCGCAATTGCCGCGAGCGCGGTCCGCCGCCCAGCGCGAGGCGGCGTAGACCGCCAGGAAATCGTTGCCATCCACCCGCAGGGACGCCACATTGGACCCGATGCCGCGCGCCGCCAGGGTGATGCCCTCGCCGCCCGCCACCGACTGGAAGGTGGAAATGGCCCATTGATTGTTGATCACGTTCAGGATCACCGGCGCGCGGTAGACGTTGGCGAACAGCAGCGCCGTCTGGTAATCGGATTCGGCGGTAGCGCCATCGCCGATCCAGCCGCAGGCGATGCGGGTATCGCCCTTGATGGCGGACGCCATGGCCCAGCCCACGGCCTGCGGCATCTGCGTGCCCAGGTTGCCCGACAAGGTGAAGAAGCCCTTTTCCGGCACGGAATACAACACCGGCAACTGGCGGCCTTTCAGCGGATCTTTGTCGTTCGAAAAGATCTGGCACATCATGTCGAACAGCGGGTAGTCCTGGGCGATCAGCAGCCCCTGCTGGCGGTAGGACGGGAAATGCATGTCGCCGTCCCGCAGCGCCAGCGACTGGCCGATGGCGATGGCCTCCTCTCCCAGGCACTGCATGTAGAAGGAGGTCTTCTTCTGGCGTTGAGCGATGACCATGCGGGCATCGAAGACGCGCGTCTTGATCATCGCCTGCATGCCCCGGCGCAGGATGGCATCGTCGGGCAGGTCTTCGGCCCAGGGGCCGACCGCCTGGCCGTCATCGTCCAGCACCCGGATCAGGCCCAGGGCCAGATCGCGCGTATCGTAGGGAATGGTATCGACGGGAGGTTTGCGGGCGGCGCCAGCCGGCTGCAGCCGCAGATAGGAAAAATCGGTCGCTTGACCGGGACGCCCCGAGGGTTCGGGGACATAGAACTTCAGCGGTGTCTGTGTCATGGTCGCAGAAATCTTTTGGATTTGCCATTAACCCGTTGGCGGGCAATAGTCGTCTTGTGGACGGCTGCCGCATCATCGCCGATCCTGCCCTGCTGCGCAAGATCGCGTAAACCATTACGGGCGCCGTCCGTGCCAATACCGACGAGACGACTCAAGAACACTGTACAACGACAGACCGGTGCTGCGCGACTGGGCATTTACCCCGCCCTGCCAGTCCGTGCGCCAGATCGTCGCGCCGGACCGGCGCCAGCGATCCAGGACAGCGCCGTTCGGGTGGCCGTGACGGTTCCAGCGGCCCACCTGCACGATGACGTGCCGGGCGGCAGCCGCCTGGACGAAAGGCGCCGACGACGAGGTGCGCGAGCCATGATGCGCGGCCACCACAATATCGGCGGGGGTCAGGCCGCGCCGGACCAGGGACGCTTCGGTGCGGGCCCCGATGTCGCCGGTCAGCAGCAGGCTGTGATACTGGCCGCGCACCCGCAACACGCAGCTGCCGGCATTGGCCTGGACGCCCTTGCGCTCGGGGCGCGCGTCCAGGGGCCATAGAAATTCAAAGCTGACGCCGTCGATCCGCCAGCGCCCTCCGAACCGGCAAGGGCTGGCGGCCAGCGGGCGCGAGGCGGGCCGGCCAGTATTCCGCCAGCAGCCGGCCGCGCCAGGGCAGGCGACACCACAGCCAACGCATGGCCAGGGCCGCGACACTGGCCAGCATCGTGATATGGGATCCGGAGATAGAGACCAGGTGCGTCAGGCCGGTGCGGTTGAAGATGCGCCAGTCGGCATCATCTGTGGCTGTACAAGTAAGTCGTGAAGTACCCACCTTTACACAACTAGTCGTGAAGTAACCACGGTTTATATGCGGGCCTTAAGTCGTGAAGAAAACACACATTAAATAGATTTTTCAGCCACTTACATGAACTTTTTACATCCCCTACCCCGCGACAACATCTGCCCGTTATCCAGTTACCACTCACTCGTCCGTCCCGCATTTCATCTCTCACTTCCGACCAAACGCTGAAAACGGCCCCAAAAGGCCGTTTTGCACAAGTAGTCGTGGAGCGGAAATGCACTTCGCACAAGTAGTCGTGAAGTGCTGAAAACGACAACGCCTCGCGTAAATCTGCCCAATTCAGAGGCAATTACGCGAGGCGTAAGAACTGACGAGGGGAAAAAGCGGCCTTAACTAGCAGCAGGAGACTCTGGAAACGCGGCCCCAAAGTCCAAAAAACACCACCAAGCCATCACCCGCAAAAACCCCCTTTGAAGGGGTGCGACAGACGATTTCTTCACCGCCTACTTCCCTCGTATAGCTACCGAGATACGCCAAGAGCCCCTGCTCGCCAAGCGTGCAAGAGACAGACCATCGGTCTGCAAAGACCCCAAAGCATCGTCTCTGCCGCTAGGTGAGGCCCTCTCTCAAAAGGCTAAAGGGCAGCTTATCCACATGCCTAGTAAGGTTTTTCTAGGATTTTGTAACCTTCTGAAAACAGTTATATTGTGATAACTCTCCCGGGGTCTCTCCGTGCAGTGCTTTTGTCTATTTGTTGTGATTTTTCTATTGAAGTAATTTTATCAATAGATAATAACTAAGCATGCCGACTCCAGAAAAATAACCGTCGGAATACAGACAGCATGATTCAAGAGCTTTTGGTCGAACTTGGAGCTTGGGCAGTCAAAGGCCTACTGGTATTTGCAGCCTATATCCCTCATTTTCTGGGTATCCTATCCCTACTCTCCGTACTCTTCTTCCTGTGGGCACTGGTCTACCGGGTTCGCTTGGGCAGCATGCTAAAAAAATTACGTGCAATAAACCCCAAGACTAGTCGAGAGGCAATACAGGCAATCTTTCCTACGAAGCACCTGCGCCATTTATGGAAAGAATACGACGAGACCCTTCACGCACAATACGAGGAGCAAGACGGACAACGACAGGTATCCGCGATACGCTCTACCACCCCGGCTGAGATGTATTTCAACGACCAATATGTGGTCGATAGTTACCTAGGAACGGAGTTTTTCAAGCATCTACCTGGCATCTTCACAGGGCTTGGCATCGTCGGTACCTTCGGGGGCATCATTGAGGGTTTGGAACAGTTTCAGGTGACTGAAAACGCTGAGACCGTACGCCAAAGCCTTGAGTCGCTCATGCACTCAGTGGGACACGCATTTCTGCTTTCAGGCAGTGCTATTGCACTAGCGATGGTCTACACCATCATTGAAAAAGCAATTCTAGCGTCGCTCTATCGAAAGACCGAAGCTATCTCCCACGTGATCGATTCACACTTTGAATCTGGTGCGGGCGAAGAATACCTATCTCGGCTGGTCAACGCATCCGAAGCATCTGCCAGCCAAGCAAAAATTCTGAAAGACTCACTCGTCAATGACCTGAAGCAGGTACTGCAAGAACTCACCCAGTCGCAAATTGAAGCCGGGAGGACTCTCCATAACCAACAGCTCGCGGCCACAAAAGAAGGCAATCAATCGCTCGGAGAGGTCATTTCTACCAGCATAGAAAAAAGCCTGAAAGCCCCGCTGGATGAAATTGCTGCCTCTGTTAAGAGCGCCTCTGGCGACCAGAGTAAGGCAGCCATCGACATGCTCAACGATGTCATGGTTCATTTCAGCCAACGCCTAAACGACCTTTTCGGTGGCCAAATCAATAACATCAACGAGCTGAACAAGCAGACGGCGCAGAGCATGCAAGATGCTGTGGCTTCTCTAAATACTCTGCTCGGGAATCTCGAAAATAGCGGCAAACGCGCCACCGACGAGATGGCCACGAAGATGGCTGCGGCAATTCAGTCGATGGAAGAACGGCAAGCAAGCATCAACGCACAGACCCAAGAGTTTGTAGGCCAAATTCGTGAGTTGGTAGAGAGTTCCCAAACGGAAACCCAGCACAAGCTCCAGAGCACATTGGAAACTATCGGGGAACAGATGACTTCCATCCTGGGGACGCTCAGTACATCCCAGGCCCAAGCCTTTGCCAACAATCAGGCCCGTGAGCAAGAGATGGCAGACCGCGCATCAAGCGCCGTGAACCAAATGACGAGTAGCGTCGAAGCCGCCATACAGGAAATCAGCACTGCGTCCAAGGCAATGAGTCAGAGCGTTGCTGCACTATCTTCAGCTACCACATCTTCCGTAGATAAGATGAACGCCGGCGCCGAGCGCCTTGGAGTAGCCGCGTCATCATTTGCTGCTGCAGGCGAGCGTGTCACCGGAGTCATGGCCCAAGTCACAGAGACTAGCAACAAATTGGCCGAGGCTTCCGGTTCCCTCACTGCAAGTTCAAGCTCGCTGCAAGAAGCGCTGCGGGACTACAGGACCCAACGCGAAACACTGGCAAGCCTCCTATCCGAGGTACGAGAAACCATTGAGCTTGCCCGCAAAGAAGCCAGCATCACAGCTGATGCCTTGCACCGCATTGAGGCCTCAACAACTAAGCTTGCCACGGCCCAAAAAGCTGCAGACGAGTACTTGGACGGAGTCAATCAAGTTCTGGAACAATCCTCAGACTCCTTCAGGGAAGCCGTGGTATCGACCTTGGCTAAGGTCAATAACAAATTCCACGACGAACTCGGCTCTGCAGTTGGATTACTCGCGGGAGCCATTCAGGAACTCGAGAGCAGCCTAGGCACCATTGCTGCTCCCGATAGGCGATAAACCATGCTCGGAGCAAGAATCGTCGTAAAGCGCGGTGCCAAAGATGAGGCGGAGAAACCGTTCTGGATTTCTTTCGCTGACCTGATGACTGCCCTGATGGTGTTGTTTTTGGTGGTCATGGGAGTTGCACTGCTGGCTGTCACCAAGACGGTCTCCGAGCATGACCGGAAGGTGGCGGAGCGCCAGAAGAATATTGAACTGATTCTTCAACGCTTTGAGGATGCAGCAAAAAAATACGATGGCATCTCTGTCCATAAGAACCGCCAGGTTATCGACTTTGGTCAGCGGGCGCGTTTCGCGTTTGGCGACTGGAGGCTTAATGCACAGCAGGAGCAAGTGCTGCGTCAATTCGTTCCGGAAATTCTGACGCTGGCCAATGATGACCTTGGGAAAAGTGTACTCAAGCGAATCGTCATAGAGGGCTACACCGACAAAAAGGGTTCCTACCTAGCTAATCTGAACCTAAGCCTCCAGCGAAGCCAAAAGGTGCTGTGCACAATGTTTGCCACCACCGGGCCCAACTTGCTGGATGACTCTCAAAAATCTGACGTCAGAAACTTATTTTTCGTTGGTGGGTATTCCTTCAATGCTGCTAAGGAGAGCGATGAAGAAAGCCGGCGAGTCGAAATGCGCCTTGAGTTCCTAGGTGTTGATGAAAAGCGTAGTGCCTCGCCAGTCGATATGGATAACAACTTTGGGGACTGTGCTCTGCGATGACTACCGCCCTCCAACTTCTGGCAAACAAGCTGCACAGCAGTTTTGACATCAAAACTAGACTGGCCACGGGCGAAAGCAGTCTTGATAAGCATTTAGCAGCACTGCAACAGCATATCCGTGCAGGTTCAAGCCCGTATGAACCGGAAGACCTCCAGGCCAAGGCTGTACGCAAATTTTGGGAGGCACACAGCGTCGATAACCTAAAGGATGCCAGGCTCGTTTCCTTCGGGATGTGCTTACCCAACCGCCCCGGGGGACCCTGCATCATGGAGGATGGGGAACGGTTTCAGGCCATCCTAAGCAGCGACACAGGCGTTGAACAATGGGTGGATGAGCCCAGATGGTTCCGTCGCTGCTATCAAGGTCTGGTTCGCAGCTATTTCAGTTACGACAACTCTAAGGGAAACGTCGCACCGGAAGAAGGCCGCAGGAATTGGCGAAAGCTGCGGGACTACTTGCACGATAGGTCTCCAAAAATTGTCGACACCAAACGGCAGAATCCGGACTGGGTCATCACCACCAACGAAAACAAAAACCTGTTCTCACAGAACCCTTGCACACCTTATGCCGAATCGATGCTCGCCGGAGACACGTCCACCGTCGAGCGCATCCAAGAGCAGCTCGGCATCACAGACAACTCTTGGTTCACTAGCGCATTGATTCATTCCCAAGTTCGTCACGCAATTTCGTTGCCGCCTGAAGAATTTAAAGCCCTGATTCCAAACCTCCTTACTATGCTGACCAACTTGGCGCAGCATGGGGTAAAAATCAGGAATCAAAGCTTAACGCTCATCCTCGACACATACACTCAAACTCCCTCACCCGTCATTCACGAGAGGCTACGAGACACCGCCGTCGAATGGTGGGGAAATCCGTGGCTTCCCTCCACGGCCGCGCAATGGGGTGGCGTCACAGATAAAGCCAGAGAAATGGTTGCAGAATGGCTTCGCGGCGAGTTCATCGAGGCATTCTTCACCACGCTTGCAGAAGACGGCGTTGGTGACCGTCGACGAGCCAATTTCTGGCTGCGCTATGTAAAGTCCATGACGAATGTCCAGTTCGCACTGGGCTCACATGCATTGAACTCGCCTAATCGCGACTTCGCAGTCTTATTGAGAAAGATGAAGGGGCTGCACACGGAGCTAAAGGACACTAACAGTGCGAACAACGCGTTCATCATGACGCTAGGGAACCTAGTTGCCGTAGAGTTCAGTGCCATGGGGAATGCGCTATATGGGTACGAGAAAGATACGCTGCCATTTGTCTTCGATTCAGCGGAGCCCCTACGCCTCTCAAGCCGTGCGAGCAATTCACTAAAGAACAAGAATCAAAGCGTGCTTTGGCTGCAGCACCAAGACAACATTCATGGATGGCAGCGATGGGAAGATATGTTCGAGGCGACGCTGAAGAAGAACTTCAATCTTCTTCCGGACATTGCCCTCAATCAGACCGCACATGCTGCCGCGCCAACAAAATCGACACCCGCCACACTCAGCGAGAAATACGGAAGCTTTGCCCCTTACAAGCTTAAGGCTTTGTCAAAATTCAGACGTTTTGATATTGCTGACCGCCAAAGCAAGGGTGGCAACATATGGGCGTATACAGACAGCAACGACCCTGAACTAATACAGCTCTTTCAAGACTGGGGCTTCCAGTACAAGGCTGGGAAAGGTTGGTGGAAATAAGGTAGACCCATGGCATTCAAGTTCTTCAAGAAAGCAAGCCACTCTTCGAGAGTCTGGCGACAGACCCTATCATCCAAGGGAATCCTGATTCACCAGACTCAGGGCGGGAAGCCGTTGGAATCGCCCCTACTAGTGGGTTACTTGGCGCAACTCATTGACGATGGCTTGGCGACGGAAGCAGAACAAAGCGTAGAGATTCCATGGGACGCTGCCTTTACTGCATTGGAGCGTCCTGATTACGCTGAACTGGCTGACGTATTGAGGCTCCCGCCTTTCACCACGAAGCGCCCCATACTGCAAAGCCGTAACGCCCTAACAGACGAAGATTTCTCCATCCTTTTAGCTGGCTGGCAAGATGAAAGTGGACGGACCCATGACATCAAGGTAGATGGCCCCGTCCTTTCTGGCACCGACGGCGATGAACTCGTAAAACCAGAGCACTGGCAGGTCATTAAGGAAGTCATTGTCTTTTCTCGCCGTCCCCCCGAAGCCCGCAATGACACTGGGCATCGTCAGGCGTGGGGACGGATTCGAGCTCTGGCGTTGGCTGCTGATGCCCGGCTTGATGACTTTCTTCGCCGCTCCGTGGTACTCACGCCCGAGCGGCTAAATATTGGGCTCCGAAAAACGGTTATCGCAGAGGATAACGTCATTGAAATCGCCCCTTCCTTTGAGGGCGCGCCAGAAGACTGGCTGGAACGATTTGACGCTCACCGGACCGTCCCTGACCGCTACGACATAACGACCTCCGACGGCATCCTTCAGGTTCTGATTACTCCGCAGGTCAAGACAGTCCTGCAGGAGATTAAACGGCTACCCCTTCGACGCGTCTCGGGGTCTCGGGCCCAGGCATTTGCTCTCAATCCTTACGCCACACTGGGGCAGGATGCCCAAGACGTCATAGACGAAGAGCAATTCGAACAAGCCAGAGAACAGGCGGGTCTCCTATACGAGCGGTTCACCCCACAGATTGAGCTAGACTCCACCGGTTATCCCAATAAGGTCAGCCTGCTGATAGAGTCTGTCAGTGCGGAAGGCCCTTGTTCATCCGAAAGTATTGAACTCAATGACGACGCGCTCGCTGAATTTACTGCTCGACTGAAGGCTGCTCTCGCCAAAAACTTTCAGCTACTTGGCTGGCGCGGCTATGACCTCGAGCTACTTGGCGAAGCTCCAGACTACCTTGCTCAACTCCAAGCGGCCTTGCAGCAGCGCCAGCAAGGCTACTCTCTGGTCACCTACGACCAAGTCCATGACCTCAGTGCATACTCTTCTCGCATTGAAGGGATAGGGTTTGAGAAGCCATACTACTCTCCCTACATCGCGAAAAAGAACGATGGCGGCTGGGTTCCGGACAACATTTTGGTCATCATTGCCTCCGGGCCTGATGACGAAGGCGGTGTGGAAGGGATACCTGCTACCAAGGAGACTCTCGAGACACTACAAAGAGCAATATCTCAAGCTGAGGCCAAAGGGAGCACCTCCGTCAAGATTCCTGGCCTTTCGAAGGACATACCCCTGGCCGAGGCTCGTGACATCCTCGCAACCATTAAAGGGGCTTTAGAGGATATCAGGCAGGGCAAGAACCCAACCGAGCGTTCAAAGAGAACAGGGCCGCCTGCAGCGCCACGCAAGACGCTCATACTGCGCCCCAATATTGAGGCCGTAGACTACGAAGAGGCGCGGCGAGAAGCTCTGCTCGCGCTACCTACAGCCGCGGAGCTACCGCGCTCCCTTAACCCAAGCCTGCCACTACTGCCGCACCAGCAGCACGGTCTCGTTTGGCTTCAGCATTTGTACAAATCTCGCACAGACCATGAGGTTCGCGGCGCCATCCTGGCCGATGACATGGGTCTCGGGAAGACATTACAACTTCTATCCTTGATGGCCTGGCTTGTCGAGCGCAACCCAAACGTCGACCCGATATTGGTCGTAGCTCCAGTATCACTGCTCGAAAACTGGGCCGAAGAAGCCGACAAGTTCATACAGCCAGGCACCTTGCCGATTCTGACAGCTTACGGTGACTCACTGGCAGGCCTGCGTGTGCCCCGAGAGGATATCGAAGAACGATTGCAAGCAGAAGATGGCTTGGTTCGATTCCTCAAACCAGGCTGGGTTGGTTCCGCCAAGGTGGTTCTGACCACCTACGAAACGCTCCGGGACCTCGAATTCTCGTTTGCGGCGGAACACTGGTCTCTCATGGTCTGCGACGAGGCACAACGCATCAAGAACCCAGCCGCAATGGTTACTCGGGCTGCCAAGAAACAAAACGTCGATTTCAAGATTGCCTGCACAGGGACTCCGGTAGAGAACACTCTGACTGACCTGTGGTGTCTATTCGATTTTGTTCAGCCAGGCTTACTCGGAGCCTTGAACGACTTTGGGACTCGGTATCAAAAGCCAATCGAAATTGATGCAAAGGACGATGAGGGACAAGCACGTGTCGAAGAGCTGAGAGCCCGAGTCAAGCCCCAGATTCTGCGGCGGACAAAGGCAGAAGTCGCCAAAGACCTACCTCAGAAAATCATCGTAGAGGAATGTCGACATCTTCCGCTGTCGCAAGAGCAGCGCAAGCTCTATGCCTCGGCCATCGAGGGCTTCAAGACAAGGAAGGACAGCGGCTCAGTCACTCCTTTTAAGAATACGCTGGGGCTTCTGCAATACCTGAGGCTCATCTGCACAGACCCACGCCGCTACGGTCTAACAGCTGCCAACCCAGAACCCCTGAAGCAGTACCGGGATAAAGCTCCTAAGCTGAACTGGCTGCTTGAGCAGTTGGAATCCATCAGAGGGAAAGATGAAAAGGTCATCGTCTTCTGTGAGTTTCGTAATATTCAACGCCTGTTGAAATACTACATTGAGGAAACATTCAAGATTTCTCCGCCTATCATCAACGGTGACACTAGCGCCACTACGGGCCGGGCAGATAGTCGCCAGCGGCAGATTAAACGGTTCCAAGAGGCACCAGGCTTCGGGGTCATCATCCTATCTCCAGTTGCCGTCGGCTTTGGCGTAAATATCCAGGCAGCCAATCACGTTGTCCATTACACCAGAACGTGGAACCCAGCCAAAGAGGACCAAGCTACAGACCGAGCTTACCGCATTGGGCAAAAAAAGGACGTGTACGTCTACTATCCAGTCGTACGGGCTGACGACTTCTCAACATTTGACATCAGGCTAGACCAGCTTTTGACGCGTAAACGGGAACTGGCCGGTGACATGCTAAATGGTTCTGGGGACGTCCGTCCTGGCGATTTTGACGTCGATGATGTGGTTCCGCCCGCAGCTAGAGAGGACCTCAACGAGAGCATCACCTTAAGCCACGCACTCAGTATGGAGCCGCGTCACTTTGAAGGGCTCATGGCTGTCCTCTGGAGCAAGCAAGGATATAAATGCTATTGCACTCCTCAGTCCGGAGACCATGGAGTGGACGTCGTAGCAACTCACGCTGGAAAGGGCGTACTCATCCAAGCAAAAACGTCAACCACAGAAGGCAAGACACTTGGCTGGGACGCGGTTAAGGAAGTAGTTGCGGGTGAAGCTTTCTATCAACGGAAGCACCAAAGCGTAGACTTCCAAAAGGCCTGCGTCACCAACCAATTCTTCAACGGTCAGGCATATGAACAGGCCGCACTTAATGACGTTCTGCTCATAGACCAAACCGAGTTGGCGAACCTGTTATTGCAATATCCGACGACGATGCTCGAACTCGATAAAATGCTTTATACAGAGTGGAGATGAATCGATAAAGGGTCGCCAGCAATTCACTACGGGCGCCGTCCGTGCCAATAACGACGGGACGACTCAAGAACACTGTACAACGACAGGCCGGTGCCGCGCGACTGGGCATTTACCCCGCCCTGCCAGTCCGTGCGCCAGATCGTCGCGCCGGACCGGCGCCAGCGGTCCAGCACGGTCCCGTCAGGATGGCCGTGGCGGTTCCAGCGGCCCACCTGCACGATGACGTGCCGGGCGGCCACGGCCTGGACGAAGGGCGCCGACGAAGAGGTGCGCGAACCGTGATGCGCGGCCACCACGACGTCGGCGGAGGTCAGGCCGCGCCGCACCAGGGCCGCCTCGGTGCGGGCTTCGATGTCGCCGGTCAGCAGCAGGCTGTGATACTGGCCGCGCACCCGCAGCACGCAGCTGCCGGCATTGGCCTGGGCGCCCTTGCGCTCGCGGCGCACGTCCAGGGGCCAGAGAAATTCGAAACTGACGCCGTCGATCCGCCAGCGCCCGCCGAACCGGCAGGGGCTGGCGGCCAGCGGGCGCGAGGCGGGCGGCGCCTGCAGCAGCCGGGATTCCCGGTCCAGCCAGCGGTCCAGGTCGAAGGAACTGAAAGCCTGCTCCACCCGCACGGCTTCCAGGATGCTGCGCGCGCCGCCCGCATGATCCAGGTCGGCATGGGACAGGATCAGGGCGTCCAGGCGCCGCACCCCCAGCGCCCGCAGGGCGGGCGCGACCGTCCGGGCGCCCTCGTCCGCATCCCGCGCATGGCGAGCCCCGGCGTCGAAGACGATATCGTGCCCAGCGGTGCGCAACAGCAAAGCGCTGCCCTGCCCCACGTCCAGAGCATGCAGGTCCCATTCGCCCTCGCCCGGACGCGGCGGCGTCCACAATGCCATGGGCAGCAGGGCCAGCCAGGCCCAGCGGCGCCGGCGCCACAGCATTGCGGCCGCCTGGCGGCCGCGCGACGCCCATGCCGCTTGCGCTCGACCGGACCCGGCGGAAACGGGGAAAGGCGTACACCGGGCAACGCCGCGGCCCGGAGTGCCGGACGCCTCGAACCCCGCGCCTGAACGACGACAACCCAGCCGGGCGCCATCCGGCCACAAGGCGCAGGCCGCCCCGGCCGCCGCCAGCAGGTACAGCCAGGCGGGGCCAGCCGCCACCGGCCAGGTCGGCAAACCGGCCAGCCATTCGGTTGGCTGCATCATCAGCGCCAGCACGCCGTGGGCCAGCCATGCCAGGCCGGCGGCGGCCCAGTCCAGGCCCGACGCCAGGGACACGGCCGCCAGCATCAGCGAAAGCGGCGTGACGCACAGTTCGATCAGGGGAATGGCGTAGGCATTGGCCGCCGGGGACACCAGGGACACCTCGTGGAACACCCAGGCCAGCGCGGGCACCAGCGCCAGGGTGATGGCCCACTGCAGGCGCGCCGCCAGTTTCAGGCCCCGCAGCCAGCGACCTGTGCGCGACACAGAGCCCGAAGCTGGCTGCGTCTGCTGAGACGCACCATGCCCCACCGCCAGCAGCACCGCCACGGCGGCGAACGACAGCCAGAAACCGCTGGCCAGCAGGGACCAGGGGTCCAGCGCCACGACGACGGCGGCGGCCAGCGCCAGCACCCGGGAACCGCTCAAGCGCAGCTGTAGGGCCTGGGCGCCCGCCACCACCGCCAGCATCATGAAGGTGCGGCGGGCGGGCACGCCCCAGCCCGCCAGCAGGCAATACAGCCAGGCCGTGATCAGGGCGGCGCAGGCGGCCGCCCGCCGGGCCGGCCAGTATTCGGCCAGCACGCGGCCGCGCCAGGACAGGCGGCACCACAGCCAGCGCGCGGCCAGCGCCGCCACACCCGCCAGCATCGTGATGTGGGACCCGGAGATCGACACGAGGTGCGTCAGGCCGGTACGGTTGAAGATGCGCCAGTCGGCATCGTCCATCCCATCCTGATCGCCGATGGCCAGGGCCCGCAGCACGGCGCCGTAGCGCGTGCCGTCCAGATGCGGGGCCATGGCCTGGCGGATCCGGTGCCGCGCCCGGTCGGCCACGACGGAGATGCCGTGCCAGTCTTCGTCCCGCAGGTGTTCCGGCGCGCCGCGCACCGTGCCTGTCGCCCGGATGCCGGCGGCGAACGCATGGCCCTCGTAATCGAAGGCGGCGGCGTTTCGCGCCGCCTGGACGGGCCTCAGGACCAGCGCCATGCGCCACACGTGGCCCGCCCGCACGACCGGAAACGGCGGGTCGGCGGGCCGCGCCGCCGCATAAGGGCTGCGCCAGCCCGACGCCGGCCAGTTGACCAGGATCCGTCGCGGCACCCCCGCCGGGTGCGAATCCAGCACGTCCGCCTCGAAGCGGATCCGGTCCGGCTGCAGGCGCGGCAGACCCTGGACGCGCAGCGTGACCCGCGACACCCGGTCCACATTGCCGTCCTCCAGGACCTGGGCGAGCCGCTGCTGCGCCTGGAAGACGGTGACTGAAAAAGCCAGGCTGGCGGCCAGCAGCCACAGCGCCAGGATGCATGATGCGCGGACCAAAACCGGCGCCCGGCCCGACAACGAACCGCCTTCCCGCGATGAGCAGCCTCCTTGCGGCGAACCGCCTTCCCGCACGGAATCGCCTTCCCGGGAAGAGGCATCATCCGCAGGCAGGACGCCCACCTCACGAAAGCCGACCCGACACCTCAGAAATCCAGCCAGACCCAGCATGACGGCCGGGATCAGCACCACGGTTGCCGTCCAGGGCCATGCCGGCAGCTCGGGCAACTGATGCGCGCCCCCGGCCCCCAACAGTCCCGCCACCACCGCCAGCCGCCCGATCATGCCCCACCCCTGAATGCCTTGGAGAGGAAAGGCTAAGCGGCGCGGGCGTGACAAAACCAGGACCCTGGGCCAGTTCTGTCACACCCGCTCGGCCGGCCGCAGGCACGCCGGACGCGCCCGGGCCTGCGATCTCACATCAGGACTTCCGGTCCAGCGCCTCGCATTTCTTGCTCATGTAGGGCAACGCGCGCACGGAGGATTCCCGGAACACGAGCCAATCGTGATCCCCGTCGATCACCCGATACTCGACATCGTCAGGCTGCGTCGCGTGCAGCGTCCAGTACAGTTTGGCGGCCGCCAGCACAATACCGAAACGGTCATGGTCACCGGACTCGATCCACATCGGCACGATGGTGTTCGCCTTGTGATACGCCGCCAATCTGGCGGGATACAGCGAATTCGTCCAGGCGGCTTCGTCGAATTTTCCGTCCTTGGCAAACTGCGGCGTCTTGCGTGATGCCGAAGTGGGCGGCGGGAACGGATCGTAGATGGCGGGGCTCAAGACCCCGGCGGCGCAGAACAGGTCCGGATGGGACAGGCTCAGGTTCAAAGCCCCGTATCCCCCCATTGACAGGCCGCCGATCGAACGCCCGGCGCGGTCGGTGCGGATCTTGTAGTGCTGCTCGGCGTAGGGGATGACGTCCTTGATGAAGGCGGTCTCGGCCTTGACCGCATTGGCGTCCGCGTACCAGGATTCAGGACCGGTGGTCGGCATCACGATGACGGAACGGCGCAGTTCGTGCCGGGCGATCAGCTGGTCGGCAGTCACCTTGATGCCGCCATTGACGACCCAGGCGGTCTCGTCGGCCCCAGCCCCGTGCAACATGTAGATCACCGGCAGCTTCTCCTGGGCGTCCTGATACCCGTCGGGCAGATAGATCTCCATCTTGAGGTCACGGCCCAGCGTGGGCGAGGTGAACGAGGCCTGCACGATCTCGCTGGCCAGGGCGGGCGCACCGGCCAAGGCGGCGGCCACGACGGCGGCGGCCAGGCGCAAAGTATGTTTTGGCATGTCTTCCTCTCGGTATGATTGATCGGGCCCCGCCGCGACGGACACCGCGGACCAGGCCTCCGAGCCCATTATGGCACCGGGACGCCGCCGGAGCCCCGGCAGCACCGGGGCGTACCGAAACCCGTCAACCGCGCCGATCCGGCCTCGATCAGGAAGACGACAGCAGCGCTTCCAGCTTCGGCAGGACCCGCATCGCATTGCGGCCGCACTGCGCAATCACCGCATCCCGGGGCTCCGCGCGCAGCGCGGCCAGGCTGTCGGCGATCCGGGCGACTTCGGCCGGTTCGTTGCGGGCGGACTGCGGCCGGCCGGCCGCATCGCGCCCCAGCCAGGCAGGCGGAATATCAGGGGCGTCGGTTTCCAGCACCAGCGCCGTCGCCGGCATCTGCGCGGCCAGGCGGCGGATCTGCAGGGCGCGATCGAAGGTCATGGCCCCGCCCACCCCCAGGGCGAACCCCTGCCCCAGGAACTGCCCGGCTTGCTGAGCGCTGCCGTTGAAGGCGTGGGCGATGCCGCCGATCGGCGGGCGCCGCCGCAGATGTTTCAGCAGCACATCCTGTGATTTGCGCACATGCAACAGCACGGGCAGACCGAACTGCCGCGCCAGATCCAGTTGGCGGGTGTAGAACCGTTCCTGCCGCACCCGCAGCGCCGGGGCGCTGACCTCGGGCACGAAGAAATCCAGGCCGATCTCGCCGATGGCCACTAGGCGCGGATCGCCCCGCCAGGCATGCAGGCGATCTTCCAGGGCGGCCAGATCGTCCTCGTCGGCCTGCGGCACATACAGGGGGTGGATGCCCAGCGCATAGGCGCCGCCCGGCAACGATGCGGCCAGGTCCCGGACAGTCTGGAAATTGCTCCGGCAGACGGCCGGGATGACAATGCCCTGGACGCCGGCCTGCCGCGCCCGGCGGATGACGTCCGGCCGATCCGCATCGAACTCGGAAGCATCCAGGTGGCAATGCGTGTCAACAAGCATCAGCGTCTCCGTCCAAGCAGCACAACCCCGCGACACGCGCTCCGCGCGGATTCGGACCGACGGGCCGGAGCGGCCGGCCGCTGCGGCCCGTCGACACATCCTGCGCGGGCCGCAGGGCGCTGCGGCCCCGCCGCTCTATCCTCGTGCGGCTACGCCGCTCAGCCTTCGGACAACAGCCCCGCCTGCATGTGCAGCTGACGATGCGCCAGCGCCGCCAGGGCCGGATCGTGCGTCACGATGACGAAGGCCGTGCCCAGATTCTGGTTGATGCTGCGCAGCAGGTCAAACATGACATCCGCCGTGTGGCGGTCCAGATTGCCCGTAGGCTCGTCCGCCAGCACGCAAGCGGGCTGGGTCACCAGCGCGCGGGCCAGGGCGACCCGCTGACGCTCGCCGCCGGACAACTGCCCGGGGAAATGGGTGGCGCGATTCCCCAGGCCGACCTGCTCCAGCAGACCGTGCGCCTGTTCACGAGCCTGATTGCGCCCCAGGCGGCGCACGATCAGCGGCATCGCGACATTGTCCAGGGCGGAAAATTCCGGCAGCAAATGGTGAAACTGATAGACGAAGCCCAGCGCCCGGTTGCGCAACTGGCTGCGCTTGCGTTCGTTCAGGCCGCCGGCGGCCTCGCCGGCGACCCATAATTTCCCGCTGTCCGGTTGATCCAGCAAGCCCAGGACGTGCAGCAGCGTGCTCTTGCCCGAGCCGGACGCGCCGACGACGGCCACCATCTCGTGCGCCCGCACCGACAGGCTCACATCCTGCAGAACGTCCACACGGCCCGCGCCTTCGTCGTAGGTCTTGACGAGATGCTCGGCGCGCAGCACCGTCTGGGCATCATTCACCGCATCAATCATGGCGCAGCACCTGGGCAGGTTGCAGGCGGGATGCCCGCCAGCTGGGATAGAGGGTTGCCAGCAAGGACAGGACCAGCGACGTCACGCCGATGACGGTGATGTCGCCCACCTGCGGATTGGAAGGCAGTTCACTGATGAAGTAGATCTGCTGGGGCAGGAAATGAATGCCGAACAGACGCTCGATCCAGGGCACGATGACGTCGATGTTGTAGGCGGCCAGCGTCCCCAGCAGCACCCCGGCTGCCGTGCCGACGACACCGATCAGGGCCCCCTGCACCAGGAAGATCCGGGCGACTTCCGCCGGTGTCGCCCCCAAGGTGCGCAGGATGGCGATGTCCGACTGCTTGTCCTTGACCGCCATCACCAGGGACGACAGCAGGTTGAAGGCCGCCACGGCGACGATCAGGGTCAGGATCAGGAACATCATGCGCTTTTCCGTCTGCACAGCCGCAAACCAGGTGCGATTGTTCTGCGTCCAGTCCATGGCGCGCACCCCTTGCGGCATCAGGTCCAGCAGTTGCCGGGCCACCTGCGGGGCCTGCTGCATGTCGGCGATCCGCAGGCGCACCCCGCTGACGCCGCTGTCGCGAAAGACCCGGGCGGCATCCTGCACGTTCACGAACGCCAGGGTGGCGTCATATTCGTAATAGCCCGTCGCAAAGACGCCCGACACCGTGAATTGCCGCATGCGCGGCGCGAAGCCCGCCGGTGAAATCGACCCCTGAGGGGCCAGCATCAGCACGGTATCGCCGACCGACAAGCCCAGGGTCTGGGCGATCTGGCTGCCGATGATGACGCGAAAAGACCCGGGCGACAGACTGTCCAGCGACCCGGATTCCAGCTGCCCCTTCAAATCGGAAACCTGCGGTTCGATGGCGGGGTCGATGCCCCGGACCTGGACGCCGCTGAGCGACTGGCCGCGCGCCAGCATGGCCTGGGCCGCCACGAAGGGCGCGGCCCCTCGGACCTCGGGGTCGGCCTCGGCCGCTTTGGCCAAGTCCTGCCAATGTTCCAGCACCTGCTCGTGGCTTCCGCCCGGCACGTAGAGTTCGATGTGCGGCAGCACCGACAACATGCGGTCGCGCACCTGCGTCTGAAAACCGTTCATGACGGACAGGACGATGATCAGGGCCGCCACCCCCAGGCCGATGCCCGCCATGGAACTGGCCGCCACGAAGGAGACGAAACGGTCGCCCCGGCGCCCGCCGCGTCCGACGCGGGCCAGGCCGGCATACCGCGCGCCGATCCACCATTCATAGGCCATGTGAACCGCCCTTTGATCTGTTTGACTCTACAATTCCGACATGCATATCGTGATTTCCGGGGCTTGGCCCGATCCTGAAGTGGCCGCCGAACTGGCGCCCCATCTGGCGCAGCGCGCCCCCACCCTGGCCCGCTGGCTGAGCCGCGGCCGGGCCGTCCCGACCCCCAGCCCGGCCGCCGAGACCTGGTGCACGCCCCTGGAACACTGGTGTTTGCAGGCGCGGGGTTTTGTTGCCGCACAAGCCGAGCATATTAGCGCAGGTCTGGGCCCCCTGCGCGCCGATACGGCCGACGACGACCCCGTCTGGCTGGCCGAAGTGATCCACATGGCGCCCTCGCGCGACGGCGCCGCGCTGCTGCCCGCCGCCACGCTGGACATCACGGAGGAACAGTCCGCCGCCTTGCTGAACACGGCCCGGGAATACCTGGACGACAGCGGCCTGCAACTGGAATTCATGAGCCCCGGCACCTGGCGCGTGCGCTGGCCCGAGGCCATCCGGCTGTCCTGCGCCAGCCCCGCGCTGGTGGCGACCAGCGCGGTCAACGACTGGTGGCCTCAGGATCCGGCGGCACGCCCCTGGCGCCGCCTGATCAATACCCTGCAGATGGCCTGGTTCGAGCATCCGGTCAACCAGGCCCGCCAGGAAAACGGCCTGCCCCCGCTCAACAGCCTCTGGCTGTACGGCGGCGCCCGGCCTTCGCAACTGACCCGCGCCGCGCCCGCCGATCTGCGCATCGACGCCTCGCTGCAGAATGCGGCCGTCACGCAGAACTGGGGCGACTGGATCGAGGCGCTGGCCGCGCTGGAACAGCACAGCCTCGCCCCCCTGGCCCGGCAACAGCCGACGCTGGTGCTGACCGGCCGCGACCGCTACGTCACTGTGGCCCCCCGGGGCGGCTGGCTCGCAAAGCTGCGCGCCCAGGACTGGAGGCGCTGGTGGTGCAGCCGCTGATCCGCCCTCGCAGCGCCAACCGGCAGCGCGCCCAGGCCCTGGCCGAAGCCGGCATCCATCCCCTGCTGGCCCGGCTCTGGGCGGCCCGGGGCCTGGCGCAATCCACACCGACGGACTGGTCCGCCCTGATCCCGCCCGCCCGACTGACGCACGTGAGCGACGCGGCCCGCCTGCTGGCCGATGCCATTGCCGCGGGACAAAGGCTGCTGATCGTGGCCGACTACGACTGCGACGGCGCCACCGCCTGCGCCGTGGCAGTGCGCGGGCTGCGGGCCTTCGGCGCCCGGGTGGACTTCCTGGTGCCCAACCGCTTCGAAACCGGCTACGGCCTGTCGCCCGCCGTCGTGGAGCTGGCCCTCCGGCACCCCGCGGGCCGGCCGGATTTGCTGATCACCGTGGACAACGGCATCGCCAGCATCGACGGGGTAGCCGCCGCCCGGGCCGCAGGCATGCAGGTCATCGTCACCGATCACCACCTGCCCGGCGAAGACCTGCCCGCCGCGCTGGCTATCGTCAACCCGAATCAGACGGGTTGCGGTTTTCCCTCCAAACACCTGGCGGGGGTGGGCGTGATCTTCTACGTCCTGCTGGCCTTGCGGGCCGTGTTCCGCGAACGGGGCGCCGTGCCCCCCCAGGGCGGCCCTCGTCTGGACCATTTGAGCGACCTGGTGGCCCTGGGCACCGTGGCGGACGTCGTCCGCCTGGACGCCAACAACCGGCTGCTGGTCGCGCAGGGGCTCAAACGCATCCGCCAGGGGCGCATGCAGGCCGGGATCGCGGCCCTGTTCGAAGTGGCCGGGCGCGACCCGCGACAGGCGGGCACGAACGACCTGGGATTCGCCCTGGGGCCGCGCATCAACGCAGCCGGCCGCATGGCCGACATGAGCCTGGGCATCCACTGCCTGCTGGAAGACGACCCCGCCCGCGCCCGCGCCCTGGCGCAGGCCCTGGACGACATCAACCGAGAACGGCGCAGCCGCGAAACGGAAATGCGCGACGAGGCCCTGGCCCACCTGGACAGCCAGCCCCTCGCCCAGGCAGCCAGCGTCTGCGTCTGGCAGGCGGGCTGGCATCCGGGCGTCATCGGCCTGGTGGCCTCGCGGCTGAAGGAAACCTACTGGCGCCCGGCCCTGGCGTTCGCGCCGGATGCTGCGGACACATTGCGCGGTTCAGGACGCTCGATTCCCGAGGTCCACCTGCGCGATGCGCTGGATCTGGTCAGCAAGCGCCTGCCCGGCGCCATCCTGCAGTTCGGCGGCCATGCCATGGCGGCCGGATTGACGTTGCGCCAGGCGGCATTCGACGACTTCGCGCAGCAGTTCGACGCCGCCGTGCGCACGATCAGCGGCCGGGACGGATTCGAACCCTGCCTGGAAACGGACGGATCCCTGGAACCGCTCTACACCACGGCCGACACGGCCGCGCTGCTGGCGGAACAGATCTGGGGCGCGGGATTCCCGGCGCCGCTGTTCCAGGATCATTTCCAGGTCGTGCACCAGCGGGTGCTGAAGGAGCGCCACCTGAAACTCTTTCTGGAACGGGACGGCCGGCGCATCGACGCCATCTGGTTCAACCACGCCGAGCCCTTGCCCGCGCAAATCATGGCGGTCTATCGACTGGACAACAACACCTGGGGCGGGCAAACCAGCGTGCAACTGCTGATCGAACACGCCCAGCCTGCCTGAAGGCGGTGATCAGGCCCGGGCCGGGCGCCCCGGCCAGACCGCCAGCATCAGGCCCAGCAAGGCGGCCGCAAACGCCAAGGCATGCAGCCGGCTGAAGGATTCCCCCAATACCCCCACCCCGACGCAGGCCGCCCCCACGGGCAGCAGCACGGTGAACACCCCTGCCCGGGACGCCGGCACCCGGCGCAATCCCGTCATCCAGAGCCAGATGGTGCCGCTGGCCGCCAGGCCGTAGAACAGCAACAGGCCCCAGACCGGAGCGGTGATCGCCGCAAAATCGAAATGCCAGGCCGCGTAGGCGCCGGCCGGCAGCATCAGGACAAAACCCCAGGCATTCATCAACACGCTGATCCGCTTGGCCGACAAGACCCCGGTCAGCTGCTTGCCGATGACGGCATAGGCTGCCTCGCAGAGGACCGCGCCCCCCAGCAGCCCGTATCCCAGCCACCGGGTCGCCGGCTCCGGCGTCAGTCCGTCATCGACCGGTTGCGCCAAAGCCAGCAATGCGATTCCGCATGCGGCGCAGGCGATGGCGGCCAGCACCTGCGGCCGGATCGCCTCGCGCAGCACCAGGCGGCTGAGCACCGCGATGGCGGCCGGAATGGCCGACATGATGATCCCGGCCGCCACGGCGCTGCTGTAGCTGACGCCCAGCACCATGAACACCGTGAACAGAAAGCTGCCGATGAAGGACTCCAGGAAAACCAGCCAGCGCACGCGGCGCGTCAGCGGAGCTTCCGCAGCCGGTTTGCGCAACCAATGCAGCACCGCCAGCCCCCCGATGCCGAAACGCAGGCACCCCAGCAGGAAGACGGGAAAGATCGCCGCCAGCGGCTTGCTCAAGGCCACATAGGCCCCGACCACGAACATGCTGGAACCCAGGCAGAGATACGCCAACCCCGGATGCGGATCCGCGCCGCCGCGCGTCATGCGCGCCCCCGGCGCGACGACAGCACGATCCCGCCGATGATCAGCATGAACGCCAGAGCGTGATACCCGTGCGGATACTCTCCCAGCAGCCCCAGGGACAGCAGCGCGGCGATCAGGGGGGTCAGATTATTGAAAAAACCCGCCAGCGTCGGCCCGACCCGCTGGACCCCGGCGCCCCAGCAGCGGAAGGCGATGATCGCCGGACCGATGGCGACAAAGGCCACCGTCATCGCCAAAGGCCAGCCCCAGACGATCCGCTGCTCGCCCAATCCCCATTCCAGGGCGGCGAACAGCCCCGACCAAGCCGCCCCGTACAGCACCTGCCCCAGCAGAAACCCTGCCCAATGCGCGCGGATCGGGGCGTCGGCCGGCACCCGCGTCAACTGCCAGCTGTAAAACGCCCAGATGATGGTGGCCAGCACCATCAGCAGGTCTCCGGCCACAAAGTGCAAAGCCCGCAATTGCGCCCATTCGCCATGGGACAGCACCAGGGCGACCCCGACCAGGGACAACACGGACCCCAGAAGCTGCGCGGGGCGGATCGCCGCTCCGTGGAAGACCCGCCCCACGATCAGCATCCAGACCGGCATGCTGGCCGCCACCAGGGTGACGTTCACCGGCGTGGACGTATGCAGGGCCAGGTATTGCAGCGAGTTGTACAACCCCACCCCCAGCAACCCGAGCAAGGCGTAGCGCGGCCACTGCCGCCACACGGCGCTGTCCGGCCGCAAGACCCGATGGCCCAGGGGCAGCAGCAATAGCAAGGCCACCGCCCAGCGCAGAAAATTCAGAGTCAGAGGCGGCACCAGATGCACCACCGCCCGGCCCACCACCGCATTGCCGGCCCAGAGCATGGGGGGGACCAGCAGCAAAGCCACGGTTCCGGGGGTCAATCTATCATTCATGCGTCTCATCTGCCTGCATCGATCAACAGGAATTCTAACCGCCGCTTTATTTGTTGACATAATGCCGCTTCAAGCCTTAACATAAGGGCTTGTTTCATCAGCGGTTTTCAGTGTTTGTCGGCTTGCCGGCTGCCTTGCCGGGCCCAGTGTTCCTGGTGCCTGCTGCCTCTCTGGGGCCCATGCGCCCTGTCTGGATTCTGATCGCCCTTACGATCCCGTCGTCCTTCCCCTCGCGGCTGGGCCGACCCTGTATGCGCCCACTGATGATTTAACGAATTGACGAGAGCACACAATATGGCCAAAGAAGAACTACTCGAAATGCACGGATCCGTAACCGAAGTCCTGCCGGATTCCCGCTTCCGCGTCACGCTGGACAACGGACACCCGGTCATCGCCTACACCGGCGGCAAAATGCGCAAGCACCACATCCGCATCCTGGCGGGCGATCAGGTCACGCTGGAAATGTCCCCCTACGACCTCAGCAAAGGCCGCATCACCTTCCGCCATCTGAACCGCGCCCCCGGCGCCACCACTTCGGCTCCTCCCCGCCGCCGCCGCTGATCCGGCGGCCATCCCTGCGGGGGCGCCAAGCCCCTCAGTGGCAATCCGGAACGCTCTGATCCAGATAGACCTCGAACGCGATGGCTTTGGCCTGTTCCTGTGCCGCCTGCCGCAGGACGGCCGGACTCAGGGCTTGACGCAGAACCTCGCGGCCCGCGACCGGCAGGTCGGCTCGCCACAACCGCGTCAGCGTTCCCTGCCGATACGGGGCCAGCTGAGCTGAAAATTTCCGCCACTCGGGATACTTCAGCAGCTGCCGCAAGAAATCCTCATCCTCCACCGCCGCATCGCACCGCCCGGTGCGCAAAGCCAGCAGGGCATCGGCGGCCGACGGATACACCTGTTCGATCGCGGCAAACCGGGCGCTCAATTCACCCACGTAACGTCCATCGGCGCTGAGGCACACCGTACGCCCGGCCAGCGCGGCCCAGTCGTGGATATCGGTATCGGTGCGCAAGATCGCCAACGGACTGGCCGACCAGGCGACGTCCCGGCGCTGAACGCCATCGGGCAGCGTCGCATCGGACGGCACGACCCCCACCCAGGCATCCAACTCGCCATCCCGCAGCTGCGCCAAGGCCTGATCCAGCGCCACGGCCTGCACAGGCGCGCTGCCCTGCGTCGCCTGCGCGGCCAGAACCTCGATGCGCACCGGCGTACGAGGCTTGGCGCCCGGCACCGGGGCGCCAGGCACCTGCGCCACCCCCAGGCGCCAGCCGCCCGCTTCCTGGGCGCCAGCCCCCGCAGGCAGCCAGATCAGGCCGACGGCAACACTCCACCCGACGATCGCGGCGCCCGCGCGGCGCCGCCACGGCACATTCAGCATCCACGGCGAATTAAACATATTGATAGCGCAAAACCCGGCGTTTGATGTTTTCCAGAAGGACCTGATCGATCAGCGTCGCCAGAATGGCAATCGTCAGAATATTGGCCATCACCCCCACCATGTCGGCGGTTTCTCCGGCATACGCCAGCGAACGTCCCAGGCCCTGGCCGAAGCCGATCAGCATTTCCGCCGAAATCAAGGCGCGCCATGCGTTGCCGAAGGCCAATTGCGCGCCCGTGATGAGCTCGGGCATGACCGCCGGCAGGTAGACCCGGCGCACCATGTCCCAGTGGCTGGCGCCCATGACCCGGGCCGCCGACACATGCGTCTGCAGCACGCTTTCAGTGGCGTTCATGACCGAAAGAGCCGCCGGGAAGAAAGCCGCCAGCGCAATCACCACGATGATGGGCACATTGCCGAACCCCATCAGGATCAGGAACAGCGGCACCCAGGCAATCGAAGGGATGGACTGCAGCACAATGATGGCCGATTTCAGGATCTCGCGGAAAAACAGCAGCAAGCCGCCCGCCAGCCCGAAACCGATGCCAAACAGCAGGGCGAACCCGTACCCGACCCCCAGGCGCCCCATGCTGCCGGCCAGAATGGCGCGGAACTCAGCCGTCTGCAGATCATGCCAGACGCGTTCCAGCACCACCGGCACTCCGGGCATCAGAAAATCGGGCAAAGTCCAGGCGGCGCATTGCCAGACCAGCAGGATGGCCGCAATGGCAACCAGCATGGCCAATTTGCGGGCCGCGGGGGAAACGTGTCTTTTTTTACTCATGCTCAAGAACATGGCCGGACAGATCCGGCCATTTGGAAAAGTAAGGAATGGGTGCGATTATCGCACCCATCTTGCTTACAGCTTGCGGCTCTGCTGCCAGTCCAGATCGACGATCGACTTCACGTCGAAGGGCTTGCCGTCCTGGGTCTTGAGCGCGCCCTGGGATTGCATGATGTCGGCGACTTCCTGCATGCGGCCCAGATCCTTGGACGTCAGCGCGGGGCTGAATGTCTGCGTCTGAATGGCCTTGCTGATGATTTTTTCACGCGGCACGTCGCCGTCATGCAAGGTCTTGAGCGTCGGCTCGGCGATGAAGTAGCTGGCGATCAGCTTGGCGGCTTCGTCGGGTTTGTGCTGCAGCAAATCGATGGCCTGGCGTTGGGCGTCCAGCGACTTCCAGACCAGGTCTTTCTTGTCCTGCAGCGTCTTGCCCGAGGTGATCGTCACCATGCACGGGAAGGGCCAGACCTCGCCGATTTCATAGATCTGTTTGACGGGCGCGATCAATTGGGCGATGCTGGCCTGCGGTTCGAACAGGAAGGCGGCATCGACGCGCTTGCCCACTAGCGACTGCACGGCCACCTGCGGGCTGACCCCCAGGATGTTCACATCCGAGGCCTGTAGACCGGCGTCTTTCAGCACCACGCCGCGCAGCACCGTATCGGCCGTGCTGCCCTCTTTCTGCGAAGCCAGGGTATGGCCTTTCAGATCGGCGACGGTCTTGATGTCGGCATCGTCGCGCACCACCAGCGCATGGTAGCCCCGTTGAGCGCCGGCGACCACTTTCAGGTCCGCGCCCCGCGAGGACCAGGACGCGGCATTGGTGAAACCCAGCACCCCGGTGTCCAGTTGACCGCCGACAATGGCCTTGATCAGGTCCGTCCCCGATTTGAATTCCACCAGTTGGACGTCCAGCCCCTGCTTTTCATAGAACTTGCCCTCGTAGGCGGTAATGGCCTGGGCATCGTCCATGACACGGATGTAGCCGACCTTGAAGGGCTCGGCAGCCAGAGCGGCCTGGGACGCCAGCGTCAGGGCGGCCAGGACCGGAATCAACACTCTACTGAATTTCATGCTGCAAGTTCCTCGGGGATGGACTGGGTGGAAGGTTCGGTGTCGGCGACAATGCCCAGCAGGCTCAGGATCTCCCGGCGCATGCCGGCGAAATTCGACAGATCGTGGGTCTTGTCGCTGTCCGACAGATGGAATTCTTTCAACAAATTCGAAGGCCGGGCGCTGAACACCAGGATGCGGTCGGCCAGAAACAGCGCCTCGTCGACATCGTGCGTGACCAGCAGCACCGTCGGGCGCGTTTCACGGATCAGGGTTCGCAGGGCATCCTGCAAGGTCATGCGGGTCAGGGCATCCAACGCGCCGAAGGGCTCGTCGAGCAACAGGACCTCAGGCTGAGTAATGAAGGCCCGCGCCAGGGCGCAGCGCTGGCGCATGCCGCCCGACACCTGATGCGGGAAATAATCCTCGAAGCCTTTCAGGCGGACCTTGTCCAGCCAGGCGGCGGCCTGTGCGCGGGCCTGGGCGCGCGGCACTTTCTGCAGTTCCAGGGCCATGGCGACGTTCTGCGACAGGGTCAACCAGGGATAGAGCGCATTTTCCTGGAACATCAGCATACGGCTGGGATCAGGGCTGCGGATCGGCTGCCCGTCGGCCAGCACCTGACCGGCGCTGGGCTTTTCCAGACCGGCGGCCATGTGCAGCAGCGTCGACTTGCCGCAGCCTGACGGCCCGACCAGCGCCACCAGCTCGCCCGGCGCGATCTCGCTGTCGAACCGATCGACCACACGCAGATCGCCGAACTGCTTTTCAACCTGACTGAAGGAAAGTTTCATCGTGGATTCCTGCCTGCTCGGCCTGCCAAGCGACTGGGGCCTTATAACCATGAATTGATTGGATAAGAGGAACTTTAACGATTCCGCTTAATGCATAACAACGATAAATTCATGATTTCTTTATTTCCTTTAGAAATAAGACAAATGCGCTACCATGAAAGCCTTCCTGCCCCAGGAGTCTTCATGCCCGACGCCGCCACTGCCGACCCCATCGCCCAGTTGCTGGCTGGCCACAGCCTTACGCGCCAACACCTGGCGGGGCTGAGCGACCCGTCGCTCCAGGCCCAGGCAATCGCCTGGCTGGACGGCCCGGCTGTAGCCCAACGGCGGATCCTGCGGCTCACGCTGTTTCCCGCCTTGATCGAATCCATGGCGGGTTCGGACGCGGTCTGCCTGAAAGGCATGACCCGGGGCCTGGCGGACCGGGGTGAGGAACTGCAGCACCGCTGGCGCGCCATCCGCGCCTGCCTGAGCGACGCGGGCAGCTCCGCCGAGGCTCTGCAGCCCTGGATCGACGACTACCTGGGCTATCTGCAACGCGCCGACGAGGAACTGCTGCCCATGGCCGCCCGGCTGCTGGACGAGACTGCCCTGGACCAACTGCGCCACGCCTTGGGATAGTGGTTTCCCCTTCTCGCCAGATCCAGGCGATTCCATTACACTCCGCCCGTTCAGCCGCTGTTCAGTCGGCAACAGGCCGGCAAGACGCCTTGTCCTTTCCGAGCGCATCGCTATCCGGAGCATCCCCTTGATGAAGTGTCCGACTCCCCGTCTCGCCGCATCGCCGGGCCCGTCCAAGGAAGACGTCGCCGCCTGGCGCGCGGCCATGCCCCCGGTCTGGACAACATCCCAGGCCGGCATCGGCAAGGATCTCATCGATGCAGCGCAGGCCTCGAACCAGCCCTCATGACATTGGCGGAGTCCTGCGGTTTCAGCGCGGCCGCTCATAGCGGCCGTTTCACATTCTGACCAAGGAGCGCCCCACCATGTCGAAAAACTGGCTGGAACACATCGAGGAAGGCCTGATCGCTTTCCTGCTGGCGGCAATGACTGTGGTGACATTCGCCCAGGTCATCGCCCGCTACGTCTTCAACTACAGCTTCGTCTGGGCGCTCGAACTGACGATGTACCTCTTCGGCGCCCTGATCTTCCTGGGCATCTCCTACGGCGTGCGCGTGGGCGCGCACATCGGCGTGGACGCCTTCGTGCGCCTGCTCGCGCCCCGCCCCGCCCGCTACCTGGCCGTCGCCAGCACGCTGCTGTGCCTCGTCTACGCCTTCATCGTGCTCTACGGCAGCTGGGTCTACGTCAGCAAGATCCACATGATCGGCATCATGGCCCAGGACCTGCCCATCCCCCAGTGGGTCCCGCGCCTGGTCATGCCCCTGGGCTTTCTGCTGTTGATCGTCCGCTTCGGCGAGGTGCTCTGGCACCTGGTCAAGGGCGATCACGCATCCTTGCTGGGCGACGAAGTCGCCGACGCCATGAAATACCGCAGCGATGACGCGGGAGACCAAAAATGACCACATTCGCCCTGTTCATCCTGCTGTTCCTGTTCATGTTCATGGGGATGCCCGTGGCCGTGGCCCTGGGCCTGTCATCGCTCCTGACCATCATGGCCTTCGGCACCGACTCGCTGGCCTCGCTCTCGCTCAAGCTCTACGAGACCTCCGAGCACTTCACGCTCATGGCCATCCCCTTCTTCATCCTGGCCGGGGCCTTCATGA
>NZ_JBATVG010000029.1:0-46865 GCF_049671645.1 Castellaniella sp.
GGGATTTGCTGTTGATCTCGCCCATGGTGTCGACCAGCTGGGCGACCAGGGTGCCGCCGTTGGTGGCGGTTTTGGCGGCGGCGGCGGCCAGGGTGTTGGCCTGCTGGGTGTTGTCGGCGTTCTGGCGCACGGTGGCGGTGATTTCTTCCATGGTGGCGGCGGTTTGCGCCAGGGAGCTGGCCTGCTGTTCGGTGCGCGAGGACAGGTCCAGGTTGCCGGCGGAAATCTGGCCGGCGGCCGAAGCGATCGAGTCGGCGCCGCTGCGCACTTCGCTGACAGCGCCTCGCAGGTTTTCTTCCATGGAGCCCAGCGCGCGCAGCAGCAGGCCGATTTCGTCCTTGCCGCTGGCGTGGATGTGGTGGCTGAGGTCGCGTCGGGCCACGGATTCAGCCAGGCTGACGGCGTGGCGCAGCGGGTGGGTGACGGATCGTGTCACCAGCCAGGCGAACAGCGGACCCAGGATCAGCGCCAGCAAGGTGGCGACGCCCAGCAGGGTCAGGCCCAGTTGGTTGGCCTGGGCGCCTTCGGTGAAGGTGCGCTCGACCATGCCGCTCTGCATGCCCGACAGCTTGTCGATTTCCGCGATGTATTGCGCGGTGATCTTCGGCATTTCCTGGTTGAAGAAGGTATCGGCCTTGGCGTAGTCGCCGTTGTCCAGGTCCTTGAAGGCCTGGGCGCGCCCGTTGCGATAGTTGTCGCGCTGGGTGAGGGCCTGCTTGAACTGGGCGATCGTGTCGGGGGCCCGCAAGCCTTCCTGGATCTGCTTCTGGAGTTCGTCCGAGCGCTTGTCGGAGGCATCCATGCCGTCTTTGAAGGTCTTCAGGACGTCGGGGTTGGTCAGGTTGGCGGCGGCCAGGGCCTGATTGGCGTTGACTTCGACCTGCCGCGCCCAGCGCAACACCTGCGCGTTGTTCGACTGGCGCTGCGACAGGGCGGCGCTGTCCTGTTCGGTGGCGATCATGCGCCATGCGCCGATGCCGGACATGATCAGCAGCAAAACAATGATGAGACCAAATCCCAGCGCCAGCCGGGTGCCGATTTTGAGGTTACGCATGGAGTCCTCGAGGTGTGGAAGGGCTTTCGGAACCGCGTGGACAGCCTTTCCGACGCGGACCGGACAAATTTTCACTTGATTGTACGAAGTGTGTCCGAATCCAAACGGCACAACAGGGGCCGTGTCGGGGGCCTGTTCTTTCTGGAATTGGAACGCGCGCGGTCTTCAGGCGCGGTCTTCAGGCGTCGGGCGGGTAGCCCTCCGGGTTGCCGGATTGCCAGCGCCAGGCGTCGGCCATCATTTGCGCCAGGCCGCGCTGCGCCTGCCAGCCCAGTTCACGCCTGGCCTTGGCCGGATCGGACCAGCATGCGGCCACGTCGCCCGGTCGGCGAGGGGCCAGGGCGTAGGGGATCGGGTGGCCGCAGGCGGCCTCGAAGGCATGGATCATGTCCAGCACGGAATAGCCCGCGCCGGTGCCCAGGTTCCAGATGTGGGCGCCCGGGTGCTGCTGCAGGTAGGTCAGCGCGGCCAGATGCCCTTGGGCCAGATCCACCACATGGATGTAGTCGCGCACTCCCGTGCCGTCCGGGGTGGGGTAGTCGTGTCCGAAGACCGACACGCGCGCCAGCCGGCCGACGGCCACCTGGCTGATGTAGGGCAGCAGATTGTTGGGAATGCCGTGCGGGTCTTCGCCGATGCGGCCGCTGGCATGGGCGCCCACCGGGTTGAAATAGCGCAGCAGGGCGATGGCCCAGCGCGGGTCGGCGGCGGCCAGGTCCTGCAGCAGCTGTTCGACCATCAGCTTGGATCGGCCGTAGGGGTTGGCGGGCCGGCCTGTCGGGCAGGTTTCGGGGATCGGCATGTCCGCCGGATCGCCATAGACCGTGGCTGAAGAACTGAAGACCAGTTGATGGACGTCGGCGGCGGCCATGGCTTGGCACAGGGTCAGTGTGCCGATGACGTTGTTGTCGTAATACCGCAGCGGGTCGCGTACGCTTTCTCCTACGGCTTTCAGGCCGGCGAAGTGCACCACGCCGCGGATGGCGTGCTGCGCGAACAGCCGATCCAGCAGCGCGCGATCGCGCACGTCGCCCTGGATGAAGCCCGGCGTTCGGCCGGTCAGGGCGGCGACCCGGGCCAATGATTCGCGGGAACTGTTGCTGAGATTGTCCAGCACCAGCACATCCCGGCCGGCGCTCAGGAATTCCAGAACCGTATGCGAACCGATATAGCCGGCGCCGCCCGTAATCAAAAGCGTCATGGTGCACAACCGATGCGGTGGAAAGGTTCCATCCTATCAGTTCGACGCGGGCGGAGCCGCTGGAGAAGACCGGTGTCCGGCGATCGGGCCGGTCACCGGACGGACGTCAGGCTTTGGGCGTGTAGGCGCTGCACCAGCCTTTTTCAGACACGTCCTTGCCGCTGAAGATCGGACAGGGCCCCCAGGCGTCGCCCGCCTTGCCCTGATACAACTGGCAGTTGGCGCAGTGCTCGCCAGCCTTGTATTTGGGCTGGGCCGCATGGTCGACCAGGGTGGCGTCGTGCTTGTAGCCCAGCTGTTTGGCCAGGGCGCTGTTTTCATCGACATGATCGGCCGCCAGGACCTGGCGGGACAGCGCCAGGCTGGATACCAGCCCTGCGCTGGAGATCAAGAAAGTGCGACGAGAAGTTTTCATGGGGACTCCTGAAAGGACCCCCGCGGGCCAGTCTATCTTTTGGCCCATTATTCGCCTGGCGGCCCGGCGTGGCAAGTTGGCCCGCCGGCCTATCGGGCGGTCAGGCGGTAGACCGTCGTGTGCATGCGGGTGACGCCGCGTGCCGCGAATTTGGGTTCGTGCTCCAGGACGTCGCGGGTTTCCAGGGTGTCGATCTGCCAACGCGCCCCGTAATGCGCCTGGATTTCCGCATCCGGCACGGAAAAGGGGGGGCCGTCCATCTCCGCCTGGGGGTAGTCCAGCGTCAGCAGCAGGGTGCGGCAGCCCGCCGGCAATTGCTCATAGACGTGCGTGGCATAGCGGGCGCGCAGCGCCGGTGGCAGGGCGATCAGGGCCGCCCGGTCGTAGCAGGCCTGGCAGCCGGCCAGCGTCGCCGCGTCCAGATCGAAGATGTCGCCGCACAGGAAGTCGATGCCGCCGGCCTGGTACAGACGGCCCTGCGGTGTTTCGCGCACCACGGGCGTCAGCTGATGCTCGTCGAAGAACTGCTCGACCGCCAGGGGGGAGAGTTCCACCGCCAGGACGCGATGCCCCTGCGCCGCCAGCCAGGCGACGTCCAGCGATTTGCCGGCCAGTGGCACCAGCACCCGGCTGTCGCGGGCCAGGCCCAGGGCGGGCCAGTGTTTTTGCAGCAGGGGCATGACGCGGCTTTGATGAAAGCCCGTCTGTCCATGTTCCCAGCGCTGCAGCCAGAAATCCGTATCCATTTGTGTGTCCTCCATCCAGGGGTGGGTCGGGGTCCCGGACCGGGTCCCGTGTCCGGGCGGCATCAGGCAGCCGGAGGGCGCGCCTGGAAGGCCTTTGGCTGATCAGTGTAGCTGTCGGAGCGTGCATTCCGGCGGAGAGGACCGTGGTATGCCGTTACAGGACTGAGCATTGGGAAACTTGAAACCGGCGGAGGGCGTCGCCATCATGGAAACGTTGTTCACGTGAATCAGGAGTCAAAGATGAATCAGGTGATGAAGGCGTTCATGGCCGCTTCCGTGATTGCCCTCGGGCTGACCGGGCCGATCACGACGGTTCGTGCGGCGGGGCCGGGGGCCGCCTACGAGGCGGTCGATCAGCCGACGGATGAACAATTGCAGCGGTACGCCAGCGCCGTGCGCGAGGTCAGTGGCGTGGTGGCCGAATATCAGCCCCGTTTCGAGGCGGCTTCCGGCCAGGATGCCAAGCAGGCGATCCGGGTCGAGGCCGACCAGAAGATGGTGGATCGGGTCGAGGCGGGCGGCATGAGCGTGGCCGAGTACAACGGCATCAGCCAGGCCGTGCGCAAAGACCCCGAATTGCGCAAGAAAGTCGAAAGGCTGGTCGGACAGAAGCCTCAGTAGGCGGCTACTGTTTTTCGGACCACAGCACGCCGCCGGTGGCCCAGTGATCCTTGCGGATCTCTGTCAGGATGATGTCCACGGCCCCCGGCTGGCAACCCAGCACCTCGCAGGTGCGTTCGGTCAGGGCCTGCACCAGTTCTCGTTTCTTTTCGGGGGTGCGGCCTTCGAACAATTCAATGTGCATGGTGGGCATGCGGATCTCCTGGGATCGGGAAAGACAGGCAAGCCTAGCACATCCCTGCGCCGATTCCGTGGCGGGACGGCATTCAGTGTTTACCCTTAATATGTTGTAAATATATTTATTGGATATTAGACTGGCTGGTCAGCCTCGATGCTGACATTCACTACTATCCGGGGGAAACATGAAGACCATTTATCGCAGTCTTGCCATTGCGGTCCTGTCCGCGTGCGCCGTGGGCGCGGCGTCCGCCGCCGACGTGACGTGGCGCGTGCCTACGTCGGTGCCCGAAGGGTCGCCGTTCTACCAGAATTTTCTCGAGCGCTTTGCCTCCAACGTGAAGACCATCACGTCCGGGCGTGTGGATATCCAGCCCTTTGGCGCGGGCGTCATCGTGCCGGCGCTGAAGGTCTTCGACTCGGTGCAGGATGGGGTGGTCGAGGCCGGGCATTCGACGTCCAGCTACCTGGTGAACCAGAATCCGGTCAACGCCATTTTTGCCGGCTTCCCCGGCGGGATGGGGCCGGACGCATACAAGGCCTGGCTGTACCAGGGCGGCGGCAAGGAAAAGCTTGAAAAACTGCGGGAGCAGCAAGGCCTGAAGACGATGATCGTCGGGATCGGCTCGACCGAAATCCTGGCGCACTCGAACAAGCCGATCCGCAACGCCGAAGACCTGAAGGGCATGAAGTACCGCACGTCCGGCGCCTGGGCCGAGGTGATGCGCGATTATTTCGGCGCGGTCCCGACCGTGGTGCCGGCGGGTGAAACCTATACGCTGCTGCAGCGCAAGGGCGTGGATGCCGTCGAATGGGCGCCGCCCTCGGCCAACATGCCGGAAGGCTTCCACCAGGCGGCCAAGTACATCGTGGTGCCCGGCGTGCACCAGCCGACCTTCATGTGGGAAGTTTTCCTGAAAAAAGAGACCTGGGACAAGGTGCCCGCCGATCTGAAACCGCTGATCGAAGCCGCCGCGCAGCTGACCACGGAACAGAGCCTGGACTATTTCTACGACGCAGACATGAAGGCCATGGAAAAGTATCGCAGCGGCCGCAACGAGATCATCACGTTGGACCCGGCCTTCGTCAAACAGCTGTCCGATGCCGGCTATGACTGGATGCACAAGACGGCCGATGCCCAGAAGGCGGCCGGCAAGCCGGAAATGGCGGAAGTGCTGGCCGACTACGAGGCCTATCACAAGCGCTGGAAGGCTGAAAGCAACTATCTGATCCGTGACTGATGCGAGATCTTTCGTCTGCGAGGCAATGATGCTTAATGCCCTGACCCGATTTTCCAATGGCGTGTCGTGGTGCGCTTCCCAACTGGCCAGCGTGGCGGCGGTCGTCCTGACCCTCTCGATGGTCTACGAAGTGTTCGCCCGCTACGTGTTCGACGCGCCCACGGTCTGGGCATTCGACATCGCCTATATGGCCAACGGCGCCGTCTTTCTGTTGGGGGTGGCCTACGTGTTGCGCGAAGACGCCCACATCCGTATCGACGTCCTGCGCAACCGCCTGCCCGCGCGCTTCAATGGCGCGGTGCAGGGGGTGGCCTACCTGCTGATCCTGGCGCCGTTTTTCGGCGTGCTGTCCTGGATCGCCATGTCGCACACCTGGCGGGCCTGGGTGCGCCATGAAGTGGAAACTGTCAGCCCCTGGGCCCCGGTGATGTGGCCGTTCTATCTGTGCATCGCCATCGGCCTGATCGCGTTGACCTTGCAACTGGCGGCGGAAGGCCTGCGGGCCTTCTGCGGCCAGGGCCTGGACGCCAAGAAGGAACATTGATGAATCCGACTGTTGCCGCCCTGATGTTTCCGGGGATGTTCCTGCTGATTTTCCTGGGCATTCCCGTTTCGTTTTCCCTGATCATCCCGGCGCTGATCGCCGGATGGTTCGCCTTCGGCGATCAGGTCTTCAACCAGCTTTACGGTGGTCTGTATTCGGCCACCACCAACTACATTCTGTCCGCCATCCCCATGTTCGTGCTGATGGGCGCGATCCTGGAGCGCTCCGGCATCGCGGCGCGGCTGTTTCGCACGATGCAGCTATGGCTGGGGCGGCTGCCGGGCGGCCTGGCCGTGGCGACCATCGCCATGGGCGCCACGTTCGCCGCCGCGGCGGGGGTGGTCGGGGCGGTCGAGGTCATGGTCGGCCTGATGGCGATTCCCGCCATGCAGCGCTTTCGCTATGACAACTCCCTGATTGCGGGCACCATCTGCGCCGGTGGGTCCCTCGGGACCATGATTCCGCCGTCCGTCGTGGCCGTGGTGTATGCCTCGCTGGCCCAGATCTCCGTCGGAGAACTCTTTGCCGCGATGCTCTTCCCCGGCCTGATCATGGTGGCGCTGTTCATCCTGTACATCATCGGCGTGTGCATCCTGGATCCGAAAAAAGGCCCCCGGGCGGATGATCCCGACATGCGCCTGCCGTTGGCTGAAAAGCTGCGGATCACGGCCAGCGGCCTGCTGCCGACCATGCTGCTGATCTTCGCGGTGCTGGGATCCCTGATGGCGGGCATCGCGTCGCCTACCGAGGCGGCCGCAGTGGGGGCCATCGGCGCTCTGATCCTGTGCATCTGCTACGGGCAGTTCAGCGTGTCGATGATGCGCCAGTCCCTGGCCATCACGGTCCGGATTTCCGCCATGATCCTGCTGATCGTGGCCGGCGGTATCATGTTCACCGGGATCTTCGCCGCCAATGGGGGCGGGCGCTTGATCCAGGCGCTGATCTCCGACACGGGGCTGGGCCTGAACGGCACCCTGGTGCTGTTCCTGTGCATCGTGTTCCTGCTGGGTTTCGTGCTGGACTGGACGGCCAACGTGCTGATCTGCGTGCCTCTGTTCCTGCCCGTGCTGACGGCTGCGGGCGTCGACCCGATCTGGTTCGGCACGCTGGTCATCATCGTCATCCAGACCAGCTACCTGACTCCGCCGATGGCGTCGTCGATCTTCTACCTGTTGTCCATCGCGCCGCCGGACATGAAGTACGGCCAGGTCTGCCGGGGCGTCGTTCCTTTCATCCTGGTCCAGTTCCTGACCCTGGCGATCGTGGTGCTGTTCCCGACCCTGGCGACGTGGCTGCCGCAGCGCATCGTGGGTTTCTGATTTTGTTTGCGGGGCCCCTGGCCCCGGCATTTGCCCGGTTGACCGGGCGTCCTTTTGTCATTAGGAAGGCATATGAATATCGAAGGTATCCTGGTCCCCATCATCACCCCGTTCACGGCGGATGGGCAGGTCAACGCACAGGCCCTGACGCAGTTGGTGAACCGTTTCGTCGAGGCGGGCGTGGCCGGTATCGTGGCCTGCGGCACCACCGGCGAATACTATGCGCTCACTGACGAGGAGCGCGATCTGGTCCTGCGCACCGTGGTCGAGGCGGTCGGCGGGCGGGCGAAGACCATCGCCGGGATCAATGCCTTGTCCACGCAGGAATCGATCGCCCATGCCCAGCGCGCCCAGGCCTTGGGATATGACGGCCTGATGCTGGCCACGCCGCCCTACAGCCTGCCGGAACAGGCGGGCATCCTGCTGCATTTCCGCACTGTGGCGGCCGCCACCCCGCTGCCCATCATCCTGTACGATTTCCCGCAGCGCGTGGGCGTGCAGATCGCGGTGGAAACCGTGATCGAACTGGCCAAGATCCCCAATATCGTCGCCATCAAGGAAAGCAGCGGCAATTTCAATCGCGCCCTGCACCTGATCCAGGCCCGCATTCCGGACTTCCAGATCATCAGCGGGTCCGACGACATGGCGGCCGATTTCCTGTTCTGGGGCGTGCGCTGCTGGATCAGCGGCGGCGCCAACGTCTTCCCGGCCGAACAGGTTGCGATGGTCAAGGCCGCCGTGGATGGCCGCTGGGACGAGGTCCGCTCCCTGATGGCGGGCATGTATCCGGTCATCCTGGCCATGGAATCCGGCGACTACAACCAGAAGGCCAAGCTGGGCTGCCGCCGTCATGGCGTCGAGGCCGGCACCGTTCGCCTGCCGCTGGCGCCGCTGTCGGATGCCGACGCGCAGGAATTCCAGGCCATGCTCGACGCCTACAAGCGCTAAGGAGATCACCATGCCGCAGAGCAAAGAACAGGTTTTCGCGCAGGCCCGCGCCGCCAAGTTGTGGGCCGGGAACCTGATCCCGGGCCAGACTGCGCCGGGCGCGCGTCTGGATAACACCACCCCCATCGACAACAGCGTCATCGGCGCCATCGAGGCCGGCACGGCCGCCGACGTGGACCGGGCCGTCAAGATCGCGCGCGCCAGCTTCAAGGCGGGCGCCTGGTCCCAACTGGCGCCGGCCGAGCGCAAGCGCGTGATGCTGCGTTGGACCGATCTGATGACGGAACACGCGGAAGAACTGGCCGCGCTGGATTGCGTGGATGCGGGCAAGCCGATCACCGAATGCCTGAACACGGACATGCCGGCCACCCTGGATACCTTCCGCTGGTATGCCGAAGCCATCGACAAGTGCTTCGGGCGCATCGCGCCCACCGGGCCGGATGCCCTGGGGCTGATCGTCAAGGAACCCATCGGCGTGGTGGGCGCGGTGCTGCCCTGGAATTTCCCGGCGCAGATGTATGCCTGGAAAGTCGCCCCGGCGTTGGTGGCGGGCAATTCCGTCATCGTCAAGCCGGCCGAGCTGACCTCGCTGAGCGCCTATCGCATGACGCAGCTGGCCTACGAGGCCGGGGTGCCGGAAGATGTGCTGATGCTGATCACCGGCCTGGGCGAGGATGCGGGCCAGGCTCTGGGCCGGCACATGGACGTGGACGTGGTGTCCTTCACCGGCTCGACCGAAGTCGGACGCTATTTCCTGAAGTATTCCGCCGAGAGCAATCTGAAGGAAATCGTGCTGGAATGCGGCGGCAAGAGCCCGCAGGTGATCTTCGACGACGCCGATCTGGACGGTCTGGTCGATCACGTGCTGGCGGCCGCGTTCTGGAACATGGGCGAGAACTGCAGCTGCGGATCGCGCCTGATCGTGCAAAGCGGCATCAAGGACGACCTGCTGGCGCGCCTGCAGGAGCGCCTGTCCACCTGGACGGTGGGCCTGCCCACCGATGAGTCGGTCAAGATCGGCCCGATGGTCGAACGCGCCCACTTCGACAAGGTGCGCGGCTTCCTGGACGACGCTCCTGCCGAGGGCGCCAAGTTGATTCATGGCGGCCGCATCCATGCGGACCTGGGCAGCGGCTGGTATGTCGAGCCGACGATCTTCGATCAGGTGTCTGCCGGCTCGCGCCTGTTCAAGGAAGAAGTCTTCGGCCCCATCCTGGCGGTGACGCCCTTCGAGACGGAAGCCGAAGCCATCGAACTGGCCAATGACAGCGCCTATGGCCTGGCCGCATCCCTGTACACCCGGGACGTGGGTCGCGCCCAGCGGGTGGCCCGCGCCATCCAGGCGGGCACGGTGTCCATCAATGGTTTCTCCGAGGGCGACATCAGCACGCCGTTTGGCGGCTACAAGCAGTCCGGCTTCGGCGGCCGCGACAACGGCCTGGAAGCCCTGGACCAGTACCAGCAGACCAAAACCATCTGGTACGTGAACTAGGCCTTGCAGGGATAAGGGCTCCCTTCGGGAGCCCTTTCTGCTGACTGGCGAATCCGAGCGGCAACCCTAAGCCTCGATCACCGTCCGCGTGAATTCCGTCAGATAATCCATCAGCGCATCGGCGCCGGCGACTGCCTGTTCGGGGTCGTTGGCGTGGATGCCCTCGACTTCCATCAAATGGCAGCGGGCGCCGCGTTCCAGATCGCCCTCGTGCCGGAAGGCGTACCAGAACCGCCGGCACTGGATGATCATGGGTACGATGGCCTGCACCGCGTAGGGATTGCGGCAGGCTTCGTGATTGATGCGGTCCAGCGCCTGGTCGGCCTGCATGTACCCGGATAGATCGCCACGCCGGGCGGCATCCATCATGTCCTGGCCGCACTGCAGCAGTCGGGTCCGCTGGTCCGGCGTGGCCCGGCGGGCGGAAGACGTGGCGATCAGGCGTTCCAGCACTCGGCGGGTGTCGATCAGGATCAGGTGTTCCGCGATGCGGATTTCGCTGACGCGCAACCCCCGGCGCGGTTGCTGCTCGATCAGTCCGCTGGCGACCAGGCGCATCAGGGCCTCGCGGATGGGCGTGCGTCCCAGCCCGGTCAACTGGATCAGATCGCTTTCCACGATGGGCTGGTTGGGCTCCAGTTGCAGCGTGGCGATCAGCTGTTCGATGGCGTCGTAGGCCGCTTCGGTGGCGCGGGGTTTGGCGGTGTGCGTGGTGGTGGCGTTGGACATGATCAGACCGTGATCCCCCAGGCAAAGGGATCGTCGTCCTGCAGGATCAGGGTCGTTTCGCCGCTGATGTGCGCTTCGCCCCGGATGGTCGGAATCACCGTATCGTCCGGCCCCGGCTCATAACTGGCCTGGAAGCGGCTGCCGATGATGCTGGCCTGATGCCAGACCTGGCCGGCTTGCAGTTTGCCGTCGGCCGCCAGACAGGCGATCTTGGCGCTGGTGCCGGTGCCGCAGGGCGAACGGTCGTAGGCCTTGCCGGGGCACAGCACGAAACTGCGGCTGTCGGCCTCGGGGTCTTTTCCGAACAGTTCGATGTGGTCGATCAGGCCGCCGTCGCGCCCCCGGATGCCCTGGGCTTCCAGCGCGTCGCCGATGGCCGCCGCATGTTCAGTCAGTTGGCGTGTGTCGGCGCCCGGATGGACGCGCTCCGGGGCGTTGACCAGGAAGAACCAGTTGCCGCCCCAGGCGATGTCGCCGGTGACGGGGCCCAGGCCCGGGACGTCCACCGTGACGTCCTTGCGATGGCGATAGGCGGGCACGTTGCGCACGCTGACGCTGCCGTCGTCGTGCAGGGTGGCGTCCACCGTGCCGACAGGGGTTTCGATGCGATGCACGCCGGGCTGGATGCGCCCCAGGTAGGCCAGCGACACGATCAGGCCGATGGTGCCGTGGCCGCACATGCCCAGGTAGCCGGTGTTGTTGAAGAAGATCACCCCTGCCGCGGCTTGCGGGTCCTGGGGCGGGCAGAGCAGAGCGCCCACGAGCACGTCGTGGCCGCGCGGTTCCAGGATGACGGCCTTGCGCCAGTCGTCGTGCTGCGCAGCCAGCCGGGCGCGGCGCTGGGCCATATCGCCGGGCCCCGGATCGGGGAAGCCGTCGAGAACCAGGCGGGTGGGTTCGCCGCCGGTATGGGAATCCAGGATGGAAATGCGTTTCATGAGCGGGCGCCCCATAGGGAAAACCGATCGACCCGATACGGGCGCAGGTCGATCGCGGGAGGTTGCTGCGTCACCAGGTCGCGGACCAGCCGTGCCGTGGCGGCGCTTTGGGTCAGGCCCAGATGGCCGTGTCCGAATGCGTAGATGACGGCCGGAAGGCGCGGCGACCGGGCGATGATGGGCAGGGAATCCGGCAGGCTGGGCCGGAAGCCCATCCACTGAGTGCCGCCTGTCGTGTCCAGGTCGGGAAAGAAGGCCTTGGCCTTGTCCAGCATGACCTGGGCCCGGCGATAGTCGGGCGCGCGATCCAGGCCGCCCAGTTCGACGGCGCCGCCGACGCGGATGCCGCAGGTCAGGGGGGAGATGACGAAACCGTGGTCGCTGAAAGTGACTTGCTGGCGCAGATCCAGCGCGTCGGGCGCCAGGGTCGTGTTGTAGCCGCGCTCGGTTTCCAGCGGGATGCGGTCGCCCAGGCCCCGGGCCAGCAGGTGGGAGCGGGCGCCGGCCGCCAGCACGACCTGGCGGGCCTGTAGCTGGCTGCCATCTTCCAGGATCAGTTGGGCGCCGGAGGGCGCCGGCCGCAGCCAGCGCACCGACTGGCGCATCCGCCGCGCGCCTCGGGCCATGGCCTGCTCGCCCAGGGCCTGGCCCAGGGCATAAGGATCGGCCACGTTGCGCCAGTCGGGGATGAAGACCCCGTGAGTGAAGCGCGGCGACAGCCCCGGTTGCCGCGCGGCCAGATCGGCCCCTTGCAGCAGATGGGTTTCAACCCCGTAGCGTTGCCGCCATTGCGCCGTGTCCAGAGATGCCTGATAGCGGGCGGCGCCCTCGTAGACTTCGAGCACGCCCTGGGTGTGCAGGTGGCCGGACAGGCCGGTGCGTTCCAGTTGATCCAGCATTTCGCTTTGGGCCAGTTCCATCAGCGCGGCCTGCGCCCGGATGTTGGCCGGATAGCGGTCGGGGAGGCTGGAGCGCCACAGGTGCACCAGCCAGGGCGCGATGCGCGGCAGGTAGGCGGGTGGCAGGCTGAGGGGCCCGAGCGGGTCGAACAGCCAGTGGAAGGCCTTGCGGATGATGCGGGGGGACGCCAGGGGCAGGATGTCGGCGAAGGCCAGGCCGCCGGCGTTGCCCTTGCTGGCGCCGCTGGCCAGCTCCTGGGGGTCGATCAGGACGACATCCTGGCCGGTTTCGCTGAGCGCCAGAGCGCAGCTGACGCCAATGATGCCGCCGCCGATGACGGCGATGTCGCAGGAAGATGCGTGCATGGGGTCCTTCGGACACTGCCGGCGACCCTGTCGCCAAGGGCGGGCCGCCGTGAATTCAGGTTGACGGCGCCCGGGCGTTGGGGGTCAGGACTGACGAGCAGCGCGGGATGCCATTTGCATGGTGGCACAGACCTGTCAAATATGCAATCGATATATTTAAGCCGGCGTGATCGCGCGCCGGCCCTGCGGGCGACGCCCGTGGCCCAGGCATGAAGCGGGGTTTATTCGGTGCCCCAGCGGCGGGCCAACACGGCCCGTTCCAGGGAGCCCACGTACTGCTGGATGGTGATTTCGCGGTTGGCGGGCAGATTGAAAAAGCGGCAGGCGATGGTCAGCAGGGGCTTGCCGCTGTCCTGGATGAGCCGGGTGTGGCGCAGCAGCCGCAGGCTGACGTCCAGGGAGCCGGCTTCGGGCAGATTCAAGGTGCAGTCGTCGAAGAAACTGCCGATGGCGTGATGCGCCAGCAATTCGGTGCGGTCGATCAGTTGCAATCCCCCTGCGCTGATGTTGGCCAGCGGCAGGGTGACCTTGCCCGAGGGCAGGGAGGGGTCTTCGATGGTGCAGGTGGCCGGGTTGCTGGCGGGGGTGTCCATGCGGAAGAATTCCCGGCGCTGCATGCGGCGCAGCTGATCGGGCCAATTCATGGAGAACGCGGGGCGGTTGTCGTAGACGGTGGGGGTGAGCTTGCCGCTGAATTCGATCATGACGCGATCCAGCATGCCTTGCATGCGCACGGCCGGGGCCCGCAGCAACTGCGTGTTGAGGGCGTCTTCGGTGGCGTTGTCCAGGATCAGCGTGCCCTGTTTGACATCGATGTCCAGCAGGGTGGAAATGACGGACACGGCATGGCCCGGGATGTCCAGGCGAACGAGCGTGCGCTTGTGCAGCAGCCCTTGCAGGATGTTCTGGATGTCCAGCCGCTGCGTTACCGAGTAAGGGTCGTCTTCCTCGAAGGCCATGATGGATGATCTGTGGAATTGGAATATGTCAGTTTCAATTTTAAACGATTCCGGCCTGCGCAAGCAGGCCGGAAAGCTACGGGTTAGCCACTACAAACCCGGTCATTCCAAGGCTTTCAGCATGTCTTCCAGGACTTTTTTGGCGTCCCCGAACACCATCATGGTCTTGTCCATGTAGAACAGGTCGTTGTCCAGGCCGGCATAGCCGGCCGCCATGGACCGTTTGTTGACGATCACGGTGCGCGCCTTGTAGGCCTCGAGAATCGGCATGCCGGCGATGGGCGATCCCGGATCGTTTTTCGCCGCCGGATTGACCACGTCGTTGGCGCCCAGCACCAGCACGACGTCGGTTTGGCCGAGTTCGCCGTTGATGTCGTCCATTTCGAAGACCTGGTCGTAGGGGACTTCAGCCTCGGCCAGCAGGACGTTCATGTGCCCCGGCATGCGGCCGGCCACAGGGTGGATAGCGTATTTCACGGTGACCCCCTGGGCGGACAGTTTGGCTGCCAGTTCCTTCAAGGCATGCTGGGCGCGCGCCACTGCCAGGCCATAGCCCGGGATGATGGTGACGGTGTCCGCATTGCTCATGAGGAAGGCGGCGTCGTCCGGGCTGCCGGATTTGACGCTGCGGTCGCCGGCCGCGGCACTGCCGCCCGCCGAGGCCTCGGCTCCGAAGCCGCCCAGGATCACATTGAAGAAAGACCGGTTCATGGCCTTGCACATGATGTAGGACAGAATCGCGCCGGATGAGCCCACCAGCGACCCCGCGATGATCAGCATGGGGTTGTTCAGGGAAAAGCCGATGCCCGCCGCCGCCCAGCCCGAGTAGCTGTTCAGCATGGAAATCACCACCGGCATGTCGGCCCCTCCGATCGGGATGATGATGAGCACGCCCAGCAGGAAGGCGATGACCGTCATCAGCACGAAAGGCAGCCAGGACTGCGTGCCCATGAACCAGAAGCCGCAGGCCAGCATCACGATGGCCAGCGCCAGGTTCAGCAGGTGCTGGCCGGCAAAGACGACGGGGGCCCCCTGGAACAGGCGGAACTTGTATTTGCCCGACAGCTTGCCGAAGGCGATGACCGAGCCGGAGAACGTGATGGCGCCCACGAAGGTGCCGATGAACAGTTCCAGGCGGTTGCCCGTGGGAATGGGGCTGCCGGCCGCCGCGATGCCGAAGGCATGCGGTTCGGCCACGACGGCGGTGGCGATGGCAACCGCCGCCAGACCGATCATGCTGTGCATGAAGGCGATCAGCTCCGGCATCTTGGTCATTTCGACCTTGCGGGCCAGCAAGGTGCCGATGCTGCCGCCGATCAGCAAGCCCAGGACGATACGTCCCAGCCCCAGTGTGGCGGAGCCGTCGCGGGCCAGGCCGATGATCAGCGCCGCCGTCGTCAGGATGGCGATGACCATGCCGGCCATGCCGAAGGCGTTGCCGCGCCGGGATGTCGTGGGATGGGACAGGCCCTTCAGCGCCTGGATGAAGCAGACGGAGGCGACCAGGTACAGCAGGGTGACGAGGTTGGCCGAAATCATGCCTGGCCCCCCTTGCGGTCTTTTTTCTTGAACATGGCCAGCATGCGCTGGGTGACAAGAAATCCGCCGAAGACGTTGACGGCGGCCAATGCGACGGCCAGCACGCCCATGCCCTGCGCCAGCCCGCCATCGGTCAGGCCGGTGGCCAGCATGGCGCCGACGATGACGATGGCGGAAATGGCATTGGTGACGGCCATCAGCGGCGTGTGCAGCGCCGGCGTGACGTTCCAGACCACGTGGAAGCCGACGTAGACGGCCAGCACGAAGATGATGATGTTGATCAGAGTCGGGTTCACCGCTTCCATCAGGCGCTCCTCAGAACCTTGCCGTCCTGGCAGACCAGGCAGGCTTTGATGATGTCGTCGTCGGCAGGCAGCGCGAAGCGCCCCTCGGCGTCGATGACGAGTTTCAGGAAATCCAGCAGATTGCGGGCGTACAGGGCGGACGCGTCGGTGGCCAGCAAGGCGGGCAGATTGCTCAGGCCGACCAGGGTGACGCCGTCGTGATCCACGACCTCGCCGGCGACCGACAGCGGGCAGTTGCCTCCGCGCTCCACGGCCAGGTCGACGATGACCGAACCCGGCCGCATGGCCGCGACCGTGTCGGGCTGGATCAGCACGGGGGCGGGGCGTCCAGGGATCAGGGCCGTGGTGATGACGATGTCCGCCTGCTTGCAGCGTTCGGCGACCAGGGCGGCCTGCCGCGCCATCCAGGCGGCGGGCATGGGACGGGCGTAGCCGCCCACGCCCTGGGCGATTTCGCGTTCCTCGTCGGTTTCATAGGGCACATCGATGAATTTCCCGCCCAGGGATTCCACCTGTTCGCGGGCGGCGGGCCGCACGTCGGATGCCTCGACCACAGCGCCCAGGCGCCGCGCCGTGGCGATGGCCTGCAGTCCCGCCACGCCTGCGCCCAGCACCACCACGCGGGCGGCCTTCAAGGTGCCCGCCGCCGTCATCATCATGGGGAAGATGCGGCCGTAGTATTGGGTGGCCAGCAGCACGGCTTTGTAGCCCGCCAGGTTGGCCTGGGATGACAGCACGTCCAGGCTCTGGGCGCGGGTCGTGCGCGGCGCGGCTTCCAGGGCGAAGGCGGTCAGGCCGGCTTCGGCCAGGGTCTTCAGGCCGTCTGCGTCAAAGGGGTCCAGCATGCCCAGCAGCACGCCGCCCGCCTTCATGTGGGCGAGTTCGGCGGGGGCCGGTCGGCGGACTTTCAGCACCAGCTCGCTGCCCAGCGCCTGGGCGGCATCCACCAGGGTGGCGCCGGCCTGTTCATAGTCGCTGTCGCGGTAGCGGGCGGCCAGGCCGGCGCTGCGCTCGATCTGGACCTGGTGGCCCGCCTGGGCGAGTTTCTTGACGGTTTCCGGGGTGGCGGCGACCCGGGTTTCACCGGGAAGTGTTTCTCGGGGGATGCCTACCTGCATGGCGGCCTCCCGTGCTTCAAAACGAACGTGGGCATGGCTTCTCCTTGTATGTTTTTCTGGCTGCGGCAGCCAGGCGGGGGCCTGTTGCTGCAACAGTGGATCATGGTACCGGGGATCGGCGGTCGAGACACAGTTCGAATCGCCGATTTACATATATCTAATAGTTATATGAATCTATGTTTTACGACTTTACTAAGATTTTGAGACATAAAGCCCGAGCGGTTGGCCGGATTCAAGGACTATCGGCGGCGGGCATGGGTTAGCATTTCGCTTATTGCCCGCCCGGGTGGCGGCGTGCACTTTGGATATGCGGGATTCATTATGAATGTTTGGTTGAAGCGGGTTCTGTTCAGCCTGGTCGTGGCCTTGCTGGTGGCCGTGGTCGGTCTGGCGATCTTTCTGCTGACCTTCAATCCGAACGCCTATAAATCGCGGCTGGAACAACTGGTGTTCGACCGCTATGCGCGGACCCTGACCATCGGCGGGGACATCAGCCTGTCCCTGTTTCCCCGGATCGGCCTGTCGGTCAGCGACGTGGCGCTGTCCAACCATTCGTCCAAAGACACCTTCATTTCGGTGGACAGCGCCCGGTTTGCCGTGGCGATCTGGCCTTTGCTGTCCAATCAGCTGGTGGTGGATCACGTGGCCATCACTGGCCTGAAGGCCTGGGTGGTGCGCGACGCCAAGGGGCATTTCAATTTCAGCGATTTGCTGGAGTCCGGCCATCCGGCCCAGGCGTCCGGTCTGCCGACCGCTGCCGCCGCTGCGGCTGCTCCGCTGGCCGCCATCGCCGGGGCGGCGGACGACCCCGAGGGGCGTTCCGACCTGAACATCGATATCGCCGGACTGGAGCTCAAAGACGGGCAGATTCACTATCTTGACCAGGTCAGCGGGCTGTCCACGACACTGTCCTCGATCGAGGCCAACACCGGTCGCGTGACCTACGACCAGCCGTTCGACGTGTCGCTCAAGGCGCAGGTGGCGGGGGATGATCCCGTGCAGGATGCCCAGTTGCAGGCCCAGGCCCTGCTGCGCCTGAATCCGGGGGGACGCGGCTATTATTCGGCGCAAAAAATCAACGTCCAGTTGACGGGGCGCCTGGGCAATCTGGATCAGGCCAATGCCACCCTCAAGGGCAATCTGGGGTACAAGGGCAGCGAACGCCGTCTGACGGCCGGCAATCTGGAACTGGCATTGACGGGCGATATCGTGGGGGCGCATCCCATCCAGGGCCTGAAGGCCAACCTGACGGCCGGACAATTGCGCCTGGACCCGCGCAATCTCGAACTGAAAGTCGCCAAGCTTGCCCTGCGGGCCTCCGGCCAGGACCGGGGCCGCAACCTGGAACTGGCCCTGGATGCGCCTTCCCTGGCGGTGTCGCCGGAATCGGCCCAGGCCGACCCCGTCGCGGCGACCTTGAAGTCGACCGGGGATCAGACCCTGGCCGTATCTCTGGGGCTGGAAGGCCTGAGCGGAACCGCCAACGACTGGCAGTTCCGCAAGGCCAGCCTGGATGGCGCCCTGACGCAGGGACAGCGCCTGGTGCAGGTGAAATTGACCTCGCCCCTGGCCTGGAATACTTCGCTGCGCAAGGGGTCGCTCACCGCCCTGAAGGGCGACGTCACCTTGCGCGATCAGGCGCAGCCGAAGTTCATCAATGAAATCCCGATGATCGGCAGCGTGCACCTGGACCTGGTGCGCGATGCGCTGGATGTCGATCTGAACGCGGTCATGGATGGCGGGCAGGCAGCCCTGAAAGCCACGACGACCCGCCTGGCCCAGCCCCGCACCCAGTTTTCCCTGAGCGCGGAAAAAATCGATCTGAACCACTGGATGCCCAAGCCCGCCGACGCTCCGGCCAAGCCCCCGGCGGCGGGCCAGGGCGAGACCGCGCCCAAGGCGTCCGGCGACAAGCCCGCTGCGGCCGCCGCGGCTCCGGCGCCTGCCGCAGCCGCAGCCGCAACCGCGATCGATCTGTCCTTCCTCAAGGGGCAGGACATCCAGGGCGACTTGCGGATCACCGATCTGCGCATCCGCGACCTGCAGTTGACCCAGGTGGCCACTCCGGTTCGCGTGGCCGATGATGCGTTGACGCTGCCCAAGCTGACGGCCAAGCTGTATGACGGCAGCCTGACCGCCCAGGCCAGGGTCGCCGCTGATCAGACGCTGGGCTTGAAACTGAATCTGGATAAGGTGGCCGTCGCGCCTTTGTTGCAGGCGACGCTGGGACGCAATCTGTTGTCCGGCCAGGGGGCGGCCCAACTGGATCTCAAGACGCAGGGCGCGACGGCGGACGCCTGGCTGCGGGGGGTATCGGGCCGGGTCGCCTGGCAGGTGAAGGATGGCGCGGTGCAGGGCATCGATGCTTCCCAGACCCTGTCGGATGTTTCCGCCGCCTTGGGCAATGTGCTGAAAGGCCGTCTGGACGCCTTGGCTTCGCCTTTCAACAAACAGCGCAGCACGCCCTTCAGCACCCTGGAAGGCCGGATCGATCTGAAGGATGGGCAGGGCACGGTGTCCAAGCTGTTGCTGGCCTCCAGCCTGGTACGGGTCACGGCCGGCAAGCCCGCCCAGATCGATCTGCCGGCGCAGCGCCTGAATCTGCAGTTGCTGGCCCAGGTGGCCGCCCGGCCGCCCAAGCCGCTGGCCAGCGGCCTGGGTTCTTTGCTCGGCGTGACGATTCCCGTGCAGGTCACGGGCGACTGGGCGCATCCGGATTACGTGGTGCAGTGGGAGGCCATTCATAATCAGAGCATCCAGCAAGCGGTCAAGTCGGGCCTGATGGAACTGATCAAGGGCAAGGACCTGATCGAGCAGGCATTGCCCAGTCCGGAACCCGAGCCCCGGCGCCCGGGGGCCGATGCCGCGGCCAAGTCCGATCCGGTCGAACGCATCGGCAATGCCCTGAAGGGCCTGCTGGGTCAATGAATCTTCTATAAGGAAATCTGGATGACGCTTCCCCTCGCCCAACCCATCGCCGGCGGGCCCGCCCTGGCGGATGCCGGCGCCTACGACCGCCGCTGGCTGGTCGTCGATCCGGCCCATGCATGGCTAAGCCCGGATCAGGCGCCGCGCCTGGGGCAGCTGGAGCTGAGCTTGCGCTTTGGCTATCTGGTCGTGCGGGCGTCCGGCATGCTGCGTCTGGATGTGCCGCTGGATGTGATCGAGGATGACGCCAGCGTGGAACGCAGCGCCCAGGTGGGGCCGCAGGCCGTGCGGGTCGTGGATGAAGGCGATCTGGCGGCCGCCTGGCTGACGGAATGGCTGGGGCAGCCGTGCCGCCTGATGAAGGTCCACCCCGACGCGGACGCGGTCGCCTGGCCGGATCGCGGGTAAATGCGCATGGGCGGCCCTGCTGGCCGCCCGGTCCGGTCAATTCAAACGGGACATCAGGTCGCCGGATCCTGTTGTTCGCGCAGGATCTTGGCCTTGGCGTGCAGCCAGCGCTCGACCGACGGGAACACGAATTTGCTGACGTCCCCGCCCAGGATGGCGATTTCCCGCACGATGGTGCCGGAAATGAACTGGTATTGGTCCGACGGTGTCATGAACAGGGTTTCGACTTCCGGCAGCAGGTGGCGATTCATGCCCGCCATCTGGAATTCATACTCGAAGTCGGACACGGCCCGCAGGCCGCGCACGATGACCCGGGCGTCCTGTTCGCGCACGAAGTCCTTCAGCAGGCCGCCAAAGCTGCGCACGCGCACGTTGGGGTAGTGCCCCAGGACTTCTTCGGCGATTTCCAGGCGTTCCTGGACACTGAAGAAGGGGCGCTTGTTCTGGCTGACGGCGACGCCCACCACCACCTGGTCGAACAGGCCGGCAGCGCGCCGCACGAGGTCTTCGTGTCCGCGGGTCAGGGGGTCGAACGTTCCGGGATAGACGGCGGTGATCATGCACTCTCCGATAGCGTAGGGGAATCGCAGCCCGATTCCGGTCGATCATTATTGCGATTTTTTTGCGATGCAGCAAACTGCAACAGGGCGTAATGCACCTGTCCGGCCCGGCCCTGGCGCAGCAGCAGGCAGTCGGGCGGCGGTCCGGCCATGGCCGTGCCCGATTCCAGATAGAGCAGTCCGCCCGGCATCAGGGCGCGGCCGATCAGGGGGTGTACGCGTTCCAGCCAGCCGCCGCCAAAGGGCGGGTCCAGCATCAGCAGGTCGAACGATGGCGCGGGCAGGGCGTGCAGATACGCCAGGGCGTCCCCCGCATGGATGCGGATGGATGGCGCCTGCAGGCGAGCCTGCACCGACCGCAGGCCTGCCAGGGCCGCCGGAGCCTGTTCCACCAACTGGGCCAGGGCGACGCCGCGCGAGGCCGCCTCGAATCCCAGGGCTCCGGAGCCGGCGAACAAGTCCAGCACCCGTCGCCCGGCGAAGGAACCGTCCCAGAAGTGGGCCAGCCAGTTGAACAGCGTTTCGCGCACCCGGTCCGGCGTCGGGCGCAGGTGATCTCCGTCCGGGACCGAAATCGGGGTTTTGCGGTAGTGACCGCCTACAATACGAATCTGATGTCTTTTCATGCGCGGCCCGTGATGTTCGGCACGGCGTCGGGCGCTCGCCGGATCGTTCAGTGTAAAGCCTATGTTCAGTTTTTTTAAACGCAAGAAACCCCAGCCCCAGCCGGATTCGCTTGCTATTGCCGCGGATTCGCCCGAGATCGCCCCGGTGGCGCCGACCGAATTGCCGCCGGAAACCCTGGCCGGCGGCATCGCGGACCCCGCTTTGCAGGAAGTCGCTCCGGTGGCGTCCACCGAGTTGCCGCTGCGGGGCCCGGCCGGGTCCGACCCTGAACGGCCTGCGCCGCCCGCCGAGCCCGAAGCCGCAGCTGCCGCCTCGGGCATGGGCCAAGAGGCATCCGAGGCGCCGGGTGACGGGACATCGGCCCGGCAACCCCCCGACCCCTGGGCCGATGCCATGGACCTCGCCGGCGATCCACTGGCGCGCCTGGATCAGGCCGCGCCCCCAGTGGCGGCCGAGGGCTCGTGGCTATCCCGCCTGCGCCGGGGCTTGTCGCGCACGGGCCAGAGCCTGGGCGGCCTGTTCGTCGGCGTCAAGGTCGATGAAGCGTTGTTCGAGGAACTCGAAACCGCGCTGATCATGGCGGATGCGGGGGTCGAGGCCACCGGCAAGCTCCTGACTGAATTGCGGGCGCAGGTGCGCAAACAGCGCATCGATCAGCCCGATGCCGTGCGGGCCGCCCTGCAGGATATTCTGGCGGGTCATCTGAAAGTGCTGGAAAAACCATTCGTCGTGGGTGAGTCCGCCCCCATGGTGGTGATGATCGCCGGGGTGAACGGGGCGGGCAAGACCACATCGATCGGCAAGCTGGCGCATGCCCTGCAGGAACGACAGGCCACTGTGCTGCTGGCGGCGGGGGATACCTTTCGCGCCGCCGCCCGCGAACAACTGGTGGCCTGGGGCGCGCGCAACGGCGTGACCGTCATCGCCCAGGAAGGCGGCGACCCGGCGGCCGTGGCCTTTGACGCGGTCAACGCCGGTCGCGCGCGGGCCGCCGATGTGGTGCTGGTGGATACGGCCGGCCGGCTGCCCACCCAGTTGCACCTGATGGAAGAGCTGAAAAAGATCAAGCGGGTCATCGGCAAGGCCGATCCCAGCGCCCCGCACGAGGTCCTGCTGGTGGTCGACGGCAATACCGGCCAGAACGCCCTGGCGCAGATTCGCGCTTTTGACGCGGCGCTGGGGCTGACGGGCCTGATCGTGACCAAGCTGGACGGCACTGCCCGGGGCGGCACCCTGGCGGCGGTGGCGGCCGGCAGCCAGGGCGTGCGGCCCGTGCCGGTCTACTGGATCGGCGTCGGTGAAGGCATGCAGGACCTGCAGCCTTTCGTGGCGGCGGAATTTGCCGAGGCTTTGTTGGGCAGCCGCTAAAATGGCGCCATAGTCTTTTATTGGGACAGCATTGAAATGAATACGGATACCGGGGCGGTGCGCGACGCATCTTCGTCCTTCCAGATTGCTTCCGTCCAGGAAATCGTGGCTGAATTGCGGGCCGGTCACATGGTCATTCTGGTGGACGAGGAAGACCGCGAAAACGAAGGCGATCTGGTGATGGCGGCTGATTTCGTCACGCCCGATGCGATCAATTTCATGGTCACGCACGCGCGCGGCCTGGTGTGCGTCACCCTGACGCAGGAACGCTGCGAACAGTTGCAGCTGCCCCTGATGGCCAATCAGAACGGCACCCGCTATGGCACCAATTTCACGGTTTCGATCGAGGCCGCGCAGGGGGTCAGCACCGGCATCTCGGCGGCGGATCGCGCCCGGACCATCCAGGCCGCCGTGGCGCGGGATGCCCGCCCGGCCGATCTGGTGCAGCCCGGGCACATCTTCCCGGTGCGGGCGGTGCCCGGCGGGGTGCTGGTGCGCGCCGGCCATACCGAAGCCGGCTGCGACCTGACCGCCATGGCCGGGCTGACGCCCGCCGCCGTCATCTGCGAGGTCCTGAAGCCCGACGGCACCATGGCCCGTCTGCCCGACCTGATCGTGTTCGCCCGGGAACACGGCCTGAAGATCGGCACGATCGCCGATCTGATCCAGTATCGCAGCGAACACGAAACCATGGTCGAACGGTTGGTGGAACGCACCGTGACCACGCCCTGGGGCGACTTCCTGGCGGTGGCCTATCGCGACCGCGCCTCCAACGCCCCGCACCTGGCCCTGGTGCATGGGCAGATCCGCGCCGATGCGGAAACCCTGGTGCGCGTGCACGAACCCACCAGCGTGCTCGACGTGCTGTGCGAAGGCGCCACCCGCCATAGCTGGACCATTCCGCAGGCCCTGCGCACGATTGCGGCCGCCCCCAGCGGGGTGCTGGTGCTGCTCAATTGCCATGGCGAAGCCGACCTGCTGTTCGCCCAGTTCGACGCCTGGGCGCGCAGCACGGCGGACGCCCCCGCGGCGGCCGTGACGGATGGTGAACGCCACGGGCTGCGCACCTTCGGGATCGGCGCCCAGATCCTGCGCGACCTGGGCGTGGGCCAGGCGCGCCTGCTGGCGCGGCCCCGAAAAATGCCCAGCATGGCAGGGTTCTCCCTGACCATTACGGGGTACCATAACGAACCTGGCGTCTCCGGCGCCATCAACTGACATGGAATCACGACTATGAACCCTTATGTGATGACCCCCGACATGAACGGCGAAGGCCTGCACATCGGCATCGTGCGTTCCCGGTTCAACGCCGAAATCGGCGAAGCCGAATTGCAGACCTGCCTGGACGAACTGGCCGCCCTGGGCGTGGATGAACGCGACGTGATGGTCGTCGCGGTGCCCGGCGCTCTGGAACTCGGCGTGGCTTTGGCCCAGATGGCTGAAACCTTTGAATTCGACGCCCTGATCGCTCTGGGCGCTGTGATCCGCGGCGAAACCTATCACTTCGAAATCGTCAGCAACGAATCCGCATCCGCCATCAGTCGCATCGCGCTGGAAACCGGCATCCCGGTCGCCAACGGGGTGCTGACGGCCGATACCGACGAACAGGCGCAGGCGCGGGCCGCCGACAAAGGCCGCGACTGCGCCCGTGCCGCGGTCGAGATGGCCAATCTGGTCGCCGCGCTCGAACCCGAATCGGAAGACGACGATGACGGTGACGATGACGACGACGAGGATTTCGACGAGGATGCCGATGACTGAACCCAAGGCGCGTAACGGCGGGCGGGCCAATGCCCGCAGCGCCCGACGCATGGCGCGTGAATTCGCGTTGCAGGGGGTCTACGCCTGGTTGTTGCGCGGCGGCAGCGATCTGGGCGAACTCGGTGAAATCGACGCGCACGTGCGCGACGGCGAAAGCTTCGATCAGGCCGATGCCCAGTGGTACCAGACCCTGCTGCAGGGGGCTGCCCGCCAGGCGGAATCCCTGCGGGCCAGCTTTGTGCCTTATATCGACCGCCCCTTGGCCGAACTGTCCCCGATCGAACATGCGGTCCTGCTGATCGGCAGTTTCGAACTGGTCCATCACGTCGAGGTCCCCTATCGCGTGGCCATCAACGAGGCGGTCGAACTGGCCAAGTCCTTTGGCGGCACCGATGGCTACCGTTTCGTGAATGGCGTGCTGGACAAGCTGGCTGCTGAGGTCCGCGCGTCCGAGGTGCAATCCACCGCGCGTCGTTGACGCGCTCGAGCTCGGCCTATGCCTTCAGGCGGCGAATTTGATCTGATTGCCCGGTATTTCAGCCGGCCGGCCCCCAGCGGCATGCTGGGGGTGGGCGACGATTGCGCCCTGCTGTCGCCTGCCCAGGGTTGCGAGCTGGCCGTCAGCACCGACATGCTGATCGAGGGCCGGCACTTCTTTTCGGATACCGATCCCGGCCTCTTGGGGCACAAGGCCCTGGCCGTCAACCTGTCGGATCTGGCCGCCATGGGCGCCCGGCCCCTGGCCTGCACGCTGGCGATTTCGCTGCCTCGCATCGACGAGACCTGGTTGCAGGCCTTCGCCGACGGCTTCCATGCCTTGTCGCGGGAATGCCGCTGCCCCCTGGTGGGCGGCGATACCACCGGGGGATCCTCCGGGGTGGTCCTGAGCATTACGGTCATGGGAGAGGTCCGCCATCACCATGCCTTGCGCCGCGATGCGGCCCGGGCGGGCGATGATGTCTGGGTGTCCGGGACACTGGGCGCGGCGGACATCGCGCTGCGTCTGGCGCAGGGCCGTCTGCCGCATGATCCGCAGCGCCTGCGGGCCGCCAGGCCCTTCCTCGAACGTCCCGTCCCGCGCCTCAAGCTGGGCCGCTATCTGGCCGGTGTCGCGCATGCGGCCATCGATGTTTCGGACGGCCTGCTGCAAGACCTGGGCCATATCCTGGATGCCAGCCAGTGCGCGGCCGAACTCTGGCTGGACGCCTTGCCGGCCGATCCGGTGCTGGACGGCCTGGACGAAGCGGTGCGCCGCGATGCCCTGCTGGCGGGCGGCGATGCCTATGAACTGTGCTTTACGGCGCATCCGCGCCGTCGCGAGCAGATCGAGATCCTGGGGCGCCAGCTGGGCCTGCCGATCTCGCGGATCGGGGCGATCCAGCGCGGATCGGGCGTGCGGGTGCTGGATGCCGCCGGCCAGGCGCTAGAGGTTGCACACCAGGGTTACGATCATTTTGCAGATTCCGTATGAGCCCTTCCCGTCGTCCTGAGCCGGGGCGTGATGCGCCCGACAATCCCGAGCGGCCATCGGCTGCCTGGGTCTTCGCCCGTCCGGAACGCATCCTGGCCTTCGGGTTCGGTTCCGGCCTGATTCACCCGGCGCCCGGCACCTGGGGGACCCTGGCCGGCTGGTTGCTCTGGGCCGTATTCCTGCGCGGATTGCCGGACACCTGGATGGTGCTTATCCTGCTGCTGGCGTTCGGCCTGGGCTGCTGGGCGGCGCAGCGTTGCGGCGATGACCTGGGCATCGCCGACCATGGCGGCATCAATTGGGATGAAATCGTCGCCATCTGGCTGGTGCTGTGGCTGGTGCCTGCCGGCTTCTGGGCTCAGCTGGCCGGGGTCGTGCTGTTCAGGGTGTTCGACATCCTGAAGCCGCCGCCCGTCAGTGTGCTGGATCGGCGTTTCAAGAACGGTTTTGGTGTCATGATTGACGACATTCTGGCGGCTGTGTATGCCTTGCTGGCGGCCGCCGTGCTCATCCGTCTGGGGGTTCTGTGATGATCGATCGCGACTTGCGCGCCCTTGCGGGTGAAGTGGGGGCCGCCTTGCGGGCCGCCGGCTGGCTGTGCGCCACCGCGGAATCCTGCACCGGGGGCTTGCTGGCCGGGGCGATCACTTCGTGCCCGGGCTCCAGCCGCTGGTTCGAACGCGGCTTCGTCACCTACAGCAATGCGGCCAAGGTCGAGCAACTGCGGGTGTCGGTCGATACGCTGGAACGCTTTGGCGCCGTCAGCGAGGAAACCGCCATGGAAATGGCCGGCGGCGTGCTGGGGGCGGTGCCGTCCGCGCGGCTGGCCCTGGCGACCACAGGGATCGCCGGGCCCGACGGCGCGACACCCGGCAAGCCTGTCGGCATGGTGTGCTTCGGCATCGCGCACCGGGCCGGGCCGGGCATCACGACCCGGGCCGTGACCCGGATCTTCGAGGGGGATCGGGAGTCCATCCGCCTGGCAGCGGTGCGATTTGCCCTGCAGGTGGCGCTGGATGACCTGAGCCGCCGCTGATTTCAGGTTTCAGCGCGAGGCTGCAAAGCCTGACGGATCGCGTCACGGGTGGCGCTGGCTGCCTGTGCGGCGGCTTGCTCCCAATCTTCGCCCTGGCTGGCGTACAGAATGGCGCGGGATGAATTGATCATCATGCCGGTTCCTGCGGCAGTGCGGCCCGCCTGGACTGTCGCCTGGACGTCGCCGCCCTGGGCGCCGATGCCGGGGATCAGCAACGGCATGTCACCCACGCGGCGGCGCACCTGGGCGATTTCCTCCGGGAACGTCGCCCCCACGACCAGGGCGCATTGCCCGGTGGTGTCCCAGACGCGGGCGACCTGGTCCGCCACGTGCAGGTAGAGCGGCGTGCCGTTGGCCAGGCGCATGTCCTGCAGGTCGGCGCCTCCGCGATTGGAGGTCCGGCACAGAATGATCACGCCCCGGTCGCCGTAGTCGATGTACGGCTGCACCGAATCGCGTCCCATGTACGGGTTGACCGTGACGGCGTCGGCCTCGTAGCGCTCGAACGCTTCCCGGGCGTACTGTTCGGCCGTGCTGCCGATGTCGCCGCGCTTGGCGTCCAGCACGATGGGCAGGCCGGGATGTTTTTCGTGGATGTAGCGGCAAAGGTCCAGCAATTGGTCTTCCGCGCGCAGGGCCGCGAAATACGCGATCTGCGGCTTGAAGCCGCAGGCGTAGGCCGCCGTGGCGTCGACGATGCGGCGGCAGAATTCGAACACGGCATCCGGGCGGCCCGCCAGTTCCGCCGGAAAGCGGCGGGTGTCCGGGTCCAGACCCACCATCAGCAGGGAATCCTGGCGGGTCCAGGCGCGATGCAGCGTGTCGGTGAAAGTCATAGGATATCTCTTTGCGTGGTGGCTTATAGCCAGCGGGGAATTAGCACACAGGCCCAGGCGGCACCGGCCAACAGCAGCATCACCAGCACGGCCGCGCTGCCGATGTCCTTGGCGCGCCCCAGCAGTGGGTGATGATCCGTGCTGATGGCATCGGCCAGGGCCTCGATCGCCGAATTGATCAATTCGACGATCAGCACCGCCACCAGCACGCCGACCAGCAACAGCCGTTCCAGGGCGGTATCGCCCAGCCAGAGACCCAGGGGGATCAGCACCACCGCCAGCAGCGTTTCCTGGCGGAACGCCGCTTCGTGCCGCCACGCCGCCTCCAGCCCCTGCAGCGAATAGCCGAAGGCGCGGACAATGCGGATCAGTCCGCCAGTGCTTTTATAGGGAGAAGGCTGGGTCATCAAGGATGTCAGGGCAGGATGTCCCGGCATTGTAATGGACTCAGGCGGCGCGGCGTGTCCGCGCTGCCTGGCCTGATGGGGGGGCGGGTTGTTCGCCGTCAAGTCGTTGGGGTGAAGGCGGACGCCTCCAGATGCATGTCGATATGGATGCTGTCGTAGGGACAACTGAGCGCGCCCTTGCCGTCCCTTTTCAACAGGCCCAGTTGGACCAGCATGGCGGCATCGGTGTGGACGCCTTTGACGTCTCTTCCCACTCTCCTGGCGAGTTCACGGACGCCGACTGTGCCGTGGCCCAGCATTTCCCGCAGCATGTGCCAGCGGCGCTCGTTGATGTGCGCAAAGAAGGCAGCCGGAGACTCGAAGTTCAAAGTCTCCCCCTGGTAGCTTTCCGCTTTCAGTCCCGCCGCTGCCCGCGTCCCCGCAGTGCGCAATGCGACCTCCCAGTCGGCATTGTTCGTAATAGTCAGTGTTCTCATCGTGATAGATCTCTGATGCTGGCGACTTCCGCGATGAAGTCTTCAATGAGCTGATCGATGCTGGTGAAGGCATACTGCTGTTCGACTTGGCCGAGATGCATGTGATCTCCTTTGCCGCGCTCGTTGTCGAAACCGATGACACGCCGACCGTTTTTGACGTAGACCAGCCGATACTTGAAGCCGTGTGTGGTGGGCGGAATCGCCTGCGGCACCTGCCAGATGACCATCTCGATGATGCCCCCTGTGTCGTCTACGGATCTGTGGTGGGTGATCAGCGTTGCCTTCATCTCTATCCGTCAGAAAAATGATAGCCTTTGTTGTCAATTTCGACAACGGCTTGAGCGAGTGTGTCGCGCTGGATGCTGCCTGGATCGGCTTCGGGAAGGATGTCGCGCTGCCTGGCAGCGTATCGTGCCAGCGGCGGGAAGAGATGCTGGGTGGGACAGAATTGCCTATGGGGAAAAATCAGAGGCGCTCGCCACCAATGAAAAATCCCCGCTGCGGCGAACCGCGGCGGGGATTTTTTCCGAGGCTGCCCCCGGTGGCGGATAAACCGCCAAGCCGGGGATCGCGGAGGGCTGGGCTTAGAAGCCGCCCATGCCGCCCATACCGCCCATGCCGCCCATGTCGGGCATGGCGGGGGCCGGCTTGTCTTCCACGATTTCAGCCACGGCGGCTTCGGTCGTCAGCAACAGGCTGGCCACGGAAGCCGCGTTTTGCAGCGCGGTGCGGGTGACCTTGGTCGGGTCGATGACGCCTTGCTCGACCAGGTCGCCGTACTCGCCGGTGGCCGCGTTGTAGCCGTAGTTGCCCTTGCCTTGCTCAACCGCATTGACGATCACGCTGGCTTCGTCGCCGGCGTTGCTGACGATGGTGCGCAGCGGGGCTTCGATGGCGCGCAGGACCAGCTTGATGCCGGCGTCCTGGTCGGCGTTGTCGCCCTTGACCTTGGCCACGGCAGCCTTGGCGCGGATCAGCGCGACGCCGCCGCCCGGGACGATGCCTTCCTCGACGGCTGCGCGCGTGGCGTGCAGGGCGTCTTCGACGCGGGCCTTCTTTTCCTTCATTTCGACTTCGGTGGCAGCGCCGACGCGGATGACGGCCACACCGCCCGCCAGCTTGGCGACGCGTTCCTGCAGCTTTTCACGATCGTAGTCGGACGTGGCTTCCTCGATCTGGGCGCGGATCTGCTTGACGCGCGCTTCGATGTTGGCGGCCTGACCGGCGCCGTCGATGATGGTGGTGTTTTCCTTGGCCACTTCGATGCGCTTGGCTTGGCCCAGCAGATCCAGGGTGGCTTTTTCCAGCGACAGGCCGGTTTCTTCGGAGATCACCGTGCCGCCCGTCAGGATGGCGATGTCTTCCAGCATGGCCTTGCGGCGGTCGCCGAAGCCCGGGGCCTTGACGGCGGTGGTCTTCAGGATGCCGCGGATGTTGTTGACGACCAGGGTAGCCAGGGCTTCGCCTTCGACGTCTTCAGCCACGATCAGCAGCGGACGGCTGGACTTGGCGACTTGTTCCAGCACCGGCAGCAGGTCGCGGATGTTGCTGATCTTCTTGTCGAAGATCAGGATGAACGGATCTTCCAGGACGGCGACTTGCTTGTCCGGGTTGTTGATGAAGTAGGGCGACAGGTAGCCGCGGTCGAATTGCATGCCTTCGACGACGTCCAGTTCGTTGTCCAGCGACTTGCCGTCTTCGACGGTGATGACGCCTTCCTTGCCGACCTTGTCCATCGCGTTGGCGATGATTTCACCGACGGAGGTGTCGCTGTTGGCCGAGATCGAACCGACCTGGGCGATGGCCTTGCTGGTGGTGCAGGGCTTGGACAGGGTGTGCAGTTCGGCCACGGCGGCGACCACAGCCTTGTCGATGCCGCGCTTCAGGTCCATGGGGCTGATGCCGGCGGCCACGTACTTCAGGCCTTCTTCGACGATCGCCTGGGCCAGCACAGTGGCGGTGGTGGTGCCGTCACCGGCGTTGTCGGAGGTCTTGGAAGCGACTTCCTTGACCAGTTGGGCGCCGATGTTCTCGAACTTGTCCTTCAGTTCGATTTCCTTGGCCACGGACACACCGTCCTTGGTCACGGTGGGGGCGCCGAAGGAGCGGTCCAGCACCACGTTACGGCCTTTGGGGCCCATGGTGGTCTTGACGGCATTGGCCAGGATGTTGACGCCACGGACGATGCGGGTACGGGCATCGTCGCCGAAATAAACTTGCTTTGCAGCCATGTTGAAATTCCTTGGGATTGAACGAAGCGGTGGCTTACAGGATCACGGCGAGGACTTCTTCCTCGCGGATGACGAGCACTTCCTCGCCATCAACCTTGACGGATTGGCCGGCGTATTTGCCGAACAGGACCTTGTCGCCGACCTTCAGGTCGACCGGCAGGACTTTGCCGTCTTCAGTCTTCTTGCCCGGGCCGACGGCCAGGACTTCGCCCTGGTCGGGCTTTTCAGCGGCGCTTTCAGGGATGACGATACCCGAGGCGGTGGTGCGCTCGTTATCCAGACGCTTGACGATCACACGATCGTGCAAAGGACGCAGTGCCATGGAGGAACTCCTGTACGTAGAAATTGAGAGGTGCGGGGGCAAGACTGTGTTGTTAGCACTCAACCCCATCGAGTGCTAATTATAGGGATGATTTTCCCTATTTCAAGGGAGCTGCGGTATGCAGTTACATTTGTCTGGTGTGGGATGTGCTGTCGAACGCCACTGAGTTTTGAACTTCCGCCGCTCAGCTCTGAACTCCGCAAAACGGCTATTTGCAGCACTGGCGCGGGTTTCCAGCTGGAGCTGGCGCTGAGGAGACGGTCTAAGGCAGGTTGAAGCCGTGCTTTTTCGGCTAGCGCGTGTGCCAAGGATACTGCCAGATCAGATGGGGTTCCGGTAGCCAGCTATCCAGCTTGTGACGATGCGTATTTTTAGCACCATGTCTTAATGCCATTTCTTGATTCATATATATAAATCAAAGGCTTATGATATTTGAAAGCCCTGATGGGCAATTTGTGCCCCGGGTCTCAGAATCATCTTTCAATAGCATTCACATGCGCCTTTGAAAGCAGTCTCGTGTTGCGCATCTTTGGAAACGATCTGGCAGATTTGCGACGCTCCAAGGGGTTGATCGTGGGGCAGTTGGCGATGCTGCGCAATCCAGACGGCGACGACGTGCACTTAAGCTTCGGATATCACGTCGACCATCGCCGCAACGTGGATTTCGACCGTATCCAGGCATTGAACGGGGCTATTCCCGTCGTTGAGCAGCAGTGGCAACTCAGTGCAGCCCAAGATGATCTGATCGATCGAGTGATGCTCTTTGAGCGACCGAATGATTTGGACAAAACCCTCACGCGTCTTGTCGGTGACGACGCCATGCTCAAGCTCGGCTTCAATGCGGTCTTGAATATATGAGATTTGATCGGTGTCGGGGCAAACGATTTCAATGCCCGCAGCTTCAAACGGGGTCTTGAAGAAAGTGTTTGTCATCGTAAAAGCCGTACCCAGCAACCCCACCGTTTTAGCCCCACGGACTTGTGCCACCGCAAGGGTTGCGTCAACCGCGCTGATGAGCGGAATCGGCGTTCGGGCCTGGAGCTGATCAAGGACCACATTTGGCGTGTTTCCAGTCAACGCTGCGTACTCGGCACCGGCTGCCGCCAAGCAGTTGATGGCCTCCAGAACGTAGTTGGCCAAGTCGTCGAAGCGTTTTTGCTTGCAGAGGGAGAAGACGTTGAAGGCATTTAACGTTTCGATAGACAGTCTGGGGAGTACTTCATGTCCCATGCGGCCCTTCACGCCTTCAACGATCTGGCGGTAGTAAGACACGGTGGACTCGGGGCCAATGCCGCCAATGAGACCAATTTTCTTCATTTTTCGCTCACCTCAAGTGTTAGCAGAGAATCGGTGGATTTCGGTGCATTGCTGGTGCTCAGCACTGCGCGATGTCGACCCAACGTCCAGGCGCACCGTGCCGCGCGGTTCTGCGCGCGAGACGTCTATGGCTTCCTGGGCGGCCTCTGCTTCGACCTGCATGGCCTTGCAGTGTTCGTAGTAGGCCTGACCGATATCCGTGACGGTGAAGCGTCTTGTCGACCGTTGGATCAGACGCACCCCGAGGCGCTCTTCAAGTTCCGCGATGCGGCGGCTCAGGCGCGATTTTGGCATGCCCAGCGCTCGGCCGGCGGGCGCGAACCCTCCGTGATCCGCGGCTTGGACGAAGTAGTAGAGGTCATTCAGATCTTGCATCGTCTCATCGTCTTAAAAACAGGACTCTGATGCCTGAATTGTGGGGCTACTCAGTTGACAGTCCCGATTCTATGATGAATCCATCACCATCGTAGGTGATTTGCTGGGGTTCAGCGTGGGGATGGCTCTCGGGGTTTACAGCGTTCCGCGTCCTCATGGGGGGAGATGGCTTTCTCGTTCGCTCCTTGTTTTCTTATCGGAGCCACGGCAAGCGGCTCAGCCTGTTTCTGCTGCTGGACTATGCCGGTCCGCACGCCGGCCGCCTTGTGTTTAACCAGGCGCGATGCGCCTTGATCCTCGAAGGAGAAATACCATGAGTTCACCTGCCAATTTCAATGGCCAACGTCCTGTCATCGACGCGAATGACGCCGTCATGCTGCTGATCGACCACCAAAGCGGCCTGTTCCAGACTGTGGGCGATATGCCCATGACGGAATTGCGGGCGCGCGCCGCAGCCCTGGCCAAGATGGCGACGCTGTCCAAACTGCCGGTCATCACGACCGCGTCCGTGCCGCAGGGCCCCAACGGCCCGCTGATTCCTGAAATCCGCGCCAACGCGCCGCATGCGCAGTACGTGGCGCGCAAGGGCGAAATCAATGCCTGGGACAACCCTGAATTCGTAGCGGCCGTGAAGGCAACCGGTCGCAAGACGCTGATCATCGCGGGCACCATCACCAGCGTATGCATGGCATTCCCGGCCATCAGCGCGGTCGCCGAGGGCTACAAGGTGTTCGCGGTGATCGACGCCTCCGGCACTTACACCAAGATGGCGCAGGAAATCACCCTGGCCCGCGTGGTGCAGGCTGGCGTGGTGCCCATGGATACCGGGGCCGTAGCGTCCGAATTGCAGAAGACCTGGAACCGCGAGGACGCCCTGGAATGGGCTCAGGTGTACACCCAGATCTTCCCGGCGTATCAGTTGTTGATCGAAAGCTACACCAAGGCGCAGGATGTCGCGAAGAACGGCGAAACGCTGGATTCCCAACGGCGGTAATCCAGTTCGCGGCTGGACAGATTGAAGTCCTGTCGCTGGGCTGTGAATAGCGGAACAGGAAGGCCGGATCCAGCTCCGGCCTTCCTGTTTCGTCTTGCGGCCTTCGACAGGCGGGCCAATGTCCAGTAGCAGCCCCCGGGCCATTACATGTTCGTCATGGTTGTAATTCTTTTAGGGATTTCCCGGGGGTGTTAGGGGTCGCCCCTGATTCATTTCAACAGCAACGATAATTTTTAGAAATAGGTTTGCTGCGGGTTTCCCCTCAAGATGCATTGGCTTGCTACCCGAAAGACTTGGCTGGGTACCGAGCCGACATCACCTTTAGCCATATGCCTGCCCGTATACGGCAAACGCATTTCGATCCCATCTCGATTTGCTTGCCTGCGGGCGACCTCTTGTACTGGACTCTCTAAGTTCAGGCCCGGTATCCATCACTACAGGAGAGCTCCCGAATGACTGCTTTTACCATCGCTCCGATAGGAACCTGCCGCATCCACACGCCGCTGCGCGATGCTGTGGGACGTTACCCGATCACGCTGCAGCTCGGCCGCAACTACGGTTTCGTGCACACGGCCGCCGAAGCGCTGCAGCAGGCGCGATTCATGTTCGGCCAGACCGACATTCCCGCCGACGTCCAGCGCCTGATCTTCAGGCCTTCGAATGGTGATCAGGCTCGCCGCGGGACGCACCAGCCGGCCGACCTGTACATGGTCGAGCTGTCGTCGCGCAAACTCCTGACCATTGACGGCTTTCCCATCCAGTCCAACTACCTGGTCCGCTATTTCAGCGAGTTCTTCGCCGATCGGGCGCGTACCCGCCAGTTCTGGTCCATGGCCAGCGCCGAACGGCTTGCCGAGCGCCGCGCCATCCTGGACCAGGAGCCGGTTTTCAACAGCCTCAATGCGGACGACCGCGACTTGCTCGCCCGCATCGTCAAGCGCGATGAGACGGACGAGGAAATCGAGCAGGAAATGCGCCAACTCGTCGAACTGCTGGACAGGGACAAGGTGGTGTTCGTCACGCACGTCAACGCCACGACGCCGGACAATGTGACCATCGAACAGCGGGCGCAACTGATCGCCGCCGTGACCGCCGCCGCCCGGCGTGCCGGCGTGCCTTGCTACGACCCGACGCCGCTGATGAACAAGATCGGCCAGGCGGACGCGATGGAGGACGGCGGGCTCGACCTGACGCACTACACCCCGGTCTTCGCCGAGCGTCTGTGCACGGACTGGTACAAGGACTTCATGCGTCCGCGGATGGGCGCGTCCACACCGCAGCCCGTCGTGCCCAAGCTTGCCGCCGACGAGAGCGCCGAGCATATCGAAAAGCTCTGGGATTCCGGCGATCTGCGGGAGGCCTCGTGCCGCGTGCGCGAAGTGCTTCGCCGCTACCCCGGGCTGCCCGATCATGTGCTGCTGTTCGCAGGGATCCAGGAGGAGCTGGGCGATTACGAGGGCTCGCTGGCGCTGCTGGATGGCATGGACGGCGCTCTGGCATCGGGCAGCAAGGCCGAGCAGATCCTGATGCGCAACAAGTTCAAGCTGGGCCACCATGACATGGCGTATGCGTTGGCGACCAGCCTGCTGGGCGACGAGATCGAGACGCCGGAAATCGTCCGGATCGCGGCGGTGTCCGCGGGCCACCTGGGTTACGTGGACGAGAGCCTGGGCATGTGGAAGCAGTTGTTCCGCATCTCACCGTCCCAGGATGCGATGGCGGTGGAAGCGGCCGATACGGTGCTGTCGCTGCTGCAGGCCGCCGGCGACATGGCGGCGGCCATCCGCTGGGTCCATGAGGTCCGCGCGGCGCTCCCCGGCTATGGTCGCGGTTTCGCGGTGCTGTGGCGGGATCGGCTGCTGGCGGGCGACCGCGACGCGCTGCGCGGGCTGGCTTCGGAGCATCCCGCGCTGGACGATGCCGACGCCCTGGAACTGGTCAAGGAAGCCTCGTGGCGAGGGTGCTTCATGGCCGCGGCAACGCTGGCGGCGTCTTGCGACCTGGTCAAGAGCGGGCAGGAGGAAATCGGCGCGTGGCTGCGGACGCAATCCTCGACCTGGGCCGAAGAAGGCAATCGCGCGCTGGAGGAAGGACGCCTGCGTGACGCGGCCGAGCGAATCTGCGCGGACCGTCTGCTCAATCCCAACGCGCTGGCCGGCGCGCGGGCGCAGCGGGCGTTTGAACGCGCAATGCGCCTGGGCGTTCGCGCCGCGCTGGTGGCCGGCAATCACAAGGAAGTGATCGACCTGACCAACCTGGCGATCGACACCCACGTGGATTTCCCCGAACTGCACGCCATGCGTGGCCGCGCCGCCGATGCGCTGGGGGACAAGCAGACCGCGATGCGGCATCTGGAACAGGCTGCGGCTGGCGAGGCCGCGCCGCTCAGCGCCAAGCTGTACTTCGCGCGGGTCGCGTTCAGCGGGGGCTGGTTCGGTCAGGCCATCGACGCATACAAGGACGTGCTCGCTCATCCGTCCGCCGACCAGAGCGCCCGGAACGAAGCGGAGCGCCAGCTCGGCAGGCTGGGTCCGCGTGCGATCCGCGGCGCCCGCCAGATGCTGTCCCAAGGGGATCATCAGGCCGCCTGGAACCTGCTGGACCGCGTCGCCCAGTCGTGGCCCGGGATGGCGGAAGTGGATCACGAAAAGCGGCGCATCCTGGCCTATCTGTACGCCGAATCGCGCGCGCTGGAAGCGTCGAGCACGACCGAGCGTCTGGCCTTGGGCGAGCGCATCGTGAAACTCGTACCCGATGATCCCGTCGGCCTGCGCTTGGCCGCCGTGGGCGCCATGCGCCTGCGCCGCTTCGAGCAGGCCTTGCCGTACTGGCAAAAACTGCGAGAACGCTCCGAGAGCCCGGCGCAGTTCGATCGCTACATCGAGCGCTGCATGGTGTGGATCGAGAAGCTCAATCGGAGAAAGGTGGCATGAGTTCGCCACTGATTGCCGGGCAAGAGGACGTCACATTCAATCTTCAACAGGTGCAAGCGCAGTTGGCGGACATCGTTGCGGAGTCGGGGCGGGTTCAAATCGCACAGGAGAATCTGCCCCGGGCGGAGATGCTGGCCAAGGGGCATAGGGAGGACTCGAAGGTACGCTTCCTGCTGCTTCGCTTGCAGGAATCCGCAGGCTTGAACGAGGGCATGGCCGAGCAATGGGAGACCTTGCTGCAGGAATGCCCGGACGATCTGCAGATCGTCCGCTATTGCGCCACGCGACTCGTGAAGGAACGGCGCGTCGAAGAGGCCATGGCGCTGGTCGACCGCCATCTGCCCGAGTCGACGATCAATGCCGATCGTCTGTTCGCGCGGGCGAAGTTGCTGGGCGACATCCGTGCGCACGAACAGTCCGACGCCCTGTTCCGCCGCCTGATCTCGCAGCATACAGATCGCAACATGCGCGCCGAGTTTGCCAAGCGCTTGCGCAAGCGCGGCTTGCTGGCCGACGCGTTCGAGGTGATTGCGCCGGTGGTCAAGCACCTGGCGCCCGGCAGCAAGGCGGCCGAACTCGCCGAGGGGCTGGCCAGTGACTATGCGTTCTACCAGCGCTTCGAATCCGAAGAGGCTCTGGCGGGAAAAGACGTCCGGATCGTGTCGATGAAACATGCGATCCTGCATTTTCGCGACCGGAAGATCGCCGCACATACGTTGGACAAGGCCGTCTCCGTGGCGCTGGTCACGGGCAGCCTGGGCCCCGGCGGCGCCGAACGGCAATTGACGCGCCTGGCGGGCGAATTGACCCGCATGGCTGGGTCCCCAGGCCCGCAGTCTTCCGATATCCCCCTGCGGCCCAAGAAGGTCGAAGTGCTGGTCAAGCAGCACACCGAGCCGATGGGCTCGCCCAAGAAGCAGGACGATTTTTTCCTTCCTGTCCTGATCAAAGCGCAGATTCCCGTCACGGAGATCAATCGCTTGCCGGCCATCTCGGTGTCTCACCAGACCGTTCCCGAAGGAAGCCTGGCCCGTTTGCTGGAACAATTGCCCCCGCCTGTCCATTATGGCGTGACGCGGCTTGCGCCGGTGCTGCGGGCCAAGCCGTTCGACGTGGTGAGCCTGTGGCAGGACGGCACCTGCCTGTTCGGCGCGCTGGCGGCGTTGCTGGCAGGCACTCCGACCATCCACCTGGTGTTCCGCGGCTTGCCGCCGAATATTCGCAAGGATCGCTTCCGCGCAGAGTATCCGGAGCTGTACCAGGCCCTGGCCCAGGTGCCGGGGGTGCTCTTCGTCAGCAACAGCCGCAAGGCTGCGCAAGCCTACTCGGAATGGCTGGACATTCCGATCGAGCGCTTTCACATCCTGTACAACGGCGTGCCCGACCTGGCGACCGATGCGTCGGCCGCCGACGAGGCCATGTGGACGGCCTTTCACGCAAGCACGGACGACGCTACGGAAACGATCGGCGGCGTATTCCGGCTGGAACCGGACAAGCGTCCGCAGCTGTGGATCAAGCTGGCCGCGCTGTACCTGAAGGAACACCCGCAGGCGCGCTTTGTCATCGTGGGCGACGGGCGCCTGCGCGAGAACATCGAGGCGCTGGCGCAAGAGTTGCATGTGACCGACCGGCTGTTGTTGGTGGGCTTGTCGAACCATGTCGGCTATTGGTATTCGCAGATGGATGCCAGTGTGCTGCTGTCGCGCTATGAAGGCTTGCCGAACGTGCTGATCGAGGCTCAGTTGCTGGGGGTCCCGGTGATCTCGACGCCGGCCGGCGGCGCGGGCGAGTGCTTCGTGGAAAACGAGACGGGCCACCTGCTCAGCGATGTCGTGCATCCGGATCTGCACGAGGCGTGCGAGAAGGTCACGTCGATGGTGAATAAGGCGCAGAGCAATGAGGATGTGGGGGTGCATAGCCGCCGCCGCGCGCAGAGGCTGTTTTCGCTCGAGGCAATGCTCGCCAAATTCCTGAGTCTGTGCATGCCCGCCATCTCCGGGAATGAAGATCACATCGATCTCGCGCCGGCGATGGGCCTGATGCGAGCGTGATGGGCGATTGTTCTTTTTTGCCGCCAGGCCGCCCTAAGGCAAAAAGCGTCCCCTTGGCGGGGACAGCAAGCCGAAGGCGCGGCGTGGCGGGGTCTTTTTCAAGCCGTTGAGGCTGAGGGAGCTTATGCAAATGACAGTCCTGGCCCCGACCTTGCGGCGCCGCGCGCCCCTGGTCCTGGTGCTGCTTGCCGCACTGACGCTCACGGGGTGCCAACTGCCGCGGTCCGGCCCCATGCTGAGTGAAATGACGGGGGCGAACGATGACAAGGACGTCATCGTGGTGCCTGTGTCGCGCGAACTCGCGCAGCAGAGCCGGGTGCCCGAGGTGGCCAATTTTCCCGCGCGCTACCGCGATCTGACGCAAGCGGGGTTCGATCGCCTGGTGCCCGGCGACGGCATCAACATCAAGGTATGGGAGCGCGACGGGCTGGGCGTGTTCGCGGCGGACCCGACCGGTGTGAGCGACCTGGGCAATCATGAGATCGATCGTTCGGGCCATGTCTCCTTCCCCATCATCGGCAAGTTTCGGGCCGAGGGTCTGACCTTGGCGCAGTTGCATGACGCCGTGATGGCGCGCCTGAGCAAGCTGGTCGTGGGCGCCGCCGTCAGCGTGACGCGCGTTGCCTCCGAGCGCGGGCAGATGGTGACAGTGCAGGGCAACCTGACCAAGCCCGGCCTGTATCCGATCACGCAGACGACTCAGCGCCTGAGCAGCGTATTGGCGCAGGCGGCGCCGGTGCAGGAGAATCCCGAGCAGTTGATCATCAGTCTGCGTCGCAACAAGCAGGTGGCATCGGTGCGGCTGTCGGATATCTATCGGAACCAGGACAACGACATCCTGCTGCGGTCCGGAGATGTCATCACCGCCTATGAATCCAAGGCGTTCCTGACCGTGCTGGGGGCGGCCGGCACTCAAGGGCGCGTGGCCATCAGCAAGCGCAATTACAGCGTGTTGGATGCGCTGGCCGACTCCAGGGGGCTGGACGACAAGCTGGCGGATCCGCGTTCCGTGTTCCTGTTCACGCCCGCCAAGGCCGGGGTGGACGGCAAACCGGACACCTTGCCCGTGGTCTACCGGTTCGACCTGACCCGTCCGGAGCAGGTGGCGCTGGCGCGCGAATTCACGGTGCGTGAGGGCGAGGCGATCTATATTTCGGACGCGCCGTTTACGCAGGTGCAGAAGGTCCTGTCGGCCTTCCGCTTCACGATGAGCGCAGGCTTCAGCGCCACGAAAGCCATCGGCGGCGATACGGGCGCCAGTTCGCCTTCGCTGGCCCAATAGCATGTCGACGAGCAACGAGGATCGGATCAAAGGCTGGCGATCGCGCCGCAAGGGCGGTCACTACACGGTAGGGGCCGGTGTCGCCGACTGGCGGCTGGATCCCGCCTCGCTGTTCGAAGCCGAGGCCGCGCCGGCCGTGCTGTTCAAGCCCTTGCTCGCTCGCTTGCAAGGGGCGCCGCACGATTCCGTGGCGGCCCGGCGGGCGGTGTACGAGTCGGTGCAGGCGGAGCTGGAAGCGGAGATCGCGCGCAGCGCGGTCGACGAAAACCTGGCCGATTTTTCCCGACGGCGCCTGCGCATCATCGTGCGTCTCCTGGAACAGGACATCCGCGCGGGCGTGGCGGTATTCGCGCCGGGCTACATGCCGGCCAAGCTGGTGGCCGAGGACGAGCGCCTGGCCTTGGCGCATGCGCGGCGCGTGGAGCGGCGCAAGCAGGATGAGGCGCGTGAAGCGCGGCGCTATGCGTCACGCAACGACATTGCGCTGGAAATCGAGGTGGCGCAGGACGAAGCGGGCGATCTGGCGATCCTGCGGGACCGCTTGCGCGTTTTGCACGAAGGGCGTGCGCCGGACATGGCCGGCACGGTCCGGCCAGTCGGGCGCACGCTGATGGCAATGTTCATCTACCAGTTGCGTGTGATGCAGGGCGAGAGCCGCATCGCTTTGGTGTGGGCGCTGGTCGGCCCCGTGGTGCTGCTGACCTTGATTTCGTCGCTGTATATCCTGATGGGGACGCATTACATCATGGGCATGGATGTGCAGACGTTCGCGCTCTTGGGCGCGACCACCTGGATCATGTTCCGGCAGATCGCCTTCCGGAGCAGCACGGCCTATGTGTCGGCCCGCGGTCTGCTGAATTTTCAGGGCGTGACGCCGTTGATGTGCGCCCTGGTGCAGTCGCTGATCTATGTGTCGGTCTATCTGGTGGTGTTCGCGGTGTTGATCGGCGCGGGCCACGCGCTAGGTCTCATCACCTTGCCGAGAAGCTGGGCCGGCTTCATTCTTTTCGTCGTTTTGATGGGGGGTTGCGGTGCGGCGATGGGGCTGCTGTTCGGGACGATCGCGACCTTCTGGCACTTCTTCCTGCGGCTTGCGCCGATTATCGAACGCTTCCTGCAGATCTTCGCGTCCGTCTTTTTCGTCTCGGAACAGTTGCCGGAGCAATTGCGTCCGTGGGTGCTCTGGTCGCCGTTCGCGCATGGCATGCAGTTGCTGCGTTCGGCTTACTTCCCTGCGTACCAATCGCACGATGCCAGCCTGGGCTATTTCCTGACCTCGCTGGTATTCCTGATGGTGGTCGCCCTGATGGCCGAGAGCCTGGCGCGCCCCAATGTCCAGCCGATGTGAGGTGGGAAGATGATTCAACTCAATGGCGTGACCGACGAGCCCTATGCCTTCGGCCGCAGGCAAGCGCTGCTGGCCAATGCCAATCTCGATATCCCGGTTGGACGCTACGCCTTGCTGTCGTCCGTGCCGGACATGCACCGCCAGCTGGTGGACCTCCTGTGCTGCCTGCGCCCGCCGCGCCAGGGCTTCGTCAAGCACGATTGCACCGTATCGTGGGCGATCGGCCGGCAGGGCTTCATCCGCGGCAAGGCGACCGGCCTGAACATGATCGATTTCGTCAGCGAGCTGTACGAGATCGACGCCGATGCGACGTACGAGCTGGTGGCGGACCTGGTCAGCGACCCCACCTGTCTGGCCAAGCCCATGGAGCATTGGCCGCTCTACGCGCGGCAGGAGTTTTCGTTCGCGCTGGCGTTGGCGCCGGCGTTCGATGTCTACGTGATCGAAGGGAGCGTTCCCTTCGAGCCCTGCCGTTTCACCCGTCTCTGGCTCGCTCTGTTCGAAGAACGGCTGGTGAGCCGGACACTCATTTTCTCCAGCTACCGCCAGAATCAGCTGGCGGACTATTGTTTCAAAGGGTTGATCTATGAACGAAGCGCGCTCCGCATCGACGACGACCTCGACCAATGCCTCCTCAGGTTTCCCCCGCGACGATCGCGAAGCGACTCCGGAACACACAGCGACGACCTCGGAGGCGGCTTCGACGAGGGCCAGCTCGGGTTCTGAAGACAGATCGGAGATCGAACGTCGCCGCCGCGAACGGCAGTCAGTGCTGCGCGAGCGCCGCCGCCAGCGCTGGATCAATGCGCTGATCGTCATCGCGCCGGTGGCGCTCGCCCTGGTCTACGTGTTCCTCTTCGCCGTGCCGCGTTATGAGGCCGAGTCGCGCTTTTTCGTGCAGTCCGCATCCGGCCAGCAAGGCGGCGCGGGTGCGGCGGCCAGTCTGCTCACCACGGGAAACTCGGGCGGCATGCTGGGCGGATTCGTGGACGGCTGGGCGGTCGCCGACTTCCTGGAGTCGCGAGACAGCATGCGGCAGCTCGACCGGACGATCGGCCTGCGCCGTTATCTGACAAACGTCAGTTGGGACCCGTTCAATCGCCTTTCCGAGGACGCCAGCGAGGACGAGCTATATCGAGCCTACCAGGCGTCGGTGTATGTTTCGTTCAACGCCTTGGAGCAGATCGATGTGCTGCGGGTCAGCGCGTTTTCCTCCGCGGACGCGGCTACGCTGTCCAGGGCGCTGCTCGAGTTGGCCGAGAAATTCGTCAACACCATGAATGAGAAGGGTGTTGCCGACAAGCTGACGGTGAGCCGGGAGTCGGTCAGGCTGGCGGAACAGAAGGCGCTGGCGGCCCGGGAGGCACTGACGACATGGCGCACGGCGCATGGAAACGTCGACCCCGCCGCCACGGTGTCGATGCTGTTGAATCTGTCCAGCCAGCTGGAAGGGGAGCTCAGCACTGCGCAGATCAGGCTGGACAAGATCCGCGCCCTGAACAACAAAGATCACTTCATGCTCAAGCCCGCCGAGATGCAAGTCGCCGCCCTGAAAAAGCGGCTCGCGTCCGTGCGCTATCGCTTGAGCGGAGGCGGCAATGCGGAAGTCAAGCAGCTCAAGCCGTACGAGGCGCTGCGCAATGCCCAGACGTTCGCGGATTCAAACCTGACCCTGGCGCAGCAATCGTACCAACAGGCGATGACGGACGCTTTGCGCTTGCAGCGGTACCTGTCCATCATTGCGCAACCGGTTCCCACGGACCGGCCGAGCAGCCCGCGCACGGGTCTTCTGCTGTTGCAGGCGCTGGCGCTGGGCTTTGTGCTCATGTTCATCGCTCGTGTGGCGATGGCTTTGTTGAGAGGACTACGTCATGGTTGATACGGCTCTAGACAGTCGCCGACCTGTGGCTGGCGCCGATCCGCGGGACCCCGCCGCCCGCTTGCGCGACATCATCGGGAGGATCCGCGATGCGGCCGAGCCCGAACGCGATATGGCCGAGCTTGAACCGGCGTTGCGACAGGTCAAGGACGGCTGGCGCGATGTCAGGCGCCTGCTGGTTTCGCCCTTCGTGCGCGAGGGCCGGTTCGGGCCTGCGATAGCCGCGCTGGGCGTGCTGATCGCGGTCCATCCCTTGCGTGTCGAGGATCGCCGTCTGCTCGCCAGTCTTTTCGGGCGCATGGGACAGTGGGATAGGGCGATTGCCGAGGCGGATGCCGCCGCCGGCATCGAGCCCGGCAACGCGGCGTTGCATGCCGCGCGGATTCAATTGCGCGTGCGGGCGGGCCGGGTGGCCGAGGCGGCCGAAGCCGCCCGCGCGACCCTGGACCTGGCCAAAAGCGAGCCGGACGAAGCGTATTCCTGGATGATGGCGTTCGTGCGCAACGGCGATGCGGCCGAGGCGGCGGACGTCGCGGCGGCGCTGGTTCCGGACGGACTGCCAAACGAACGCGTGGCGACAATGGCCGTGCGCGCCCTGATGGAGGACGGCCGCACGGCGGCGGCCATCCGGCTGGGCGACGCCGCGCTGCGCGCGGGCCACGACTGCGCGGGTCTGCGCTCGTCGCTGGGGCTCTCGCATCTGCGGCGCGGCACGGAAGAAGACCGCAAGGCGCATGCGGTGGCGCATTTCGAAGCCGGCTTGCGGATGGCGCCGGCGGATGTGAGGCTGTTGACGCTTTATGGGGAGACCCTGCTGCGTGCGGGGCGTTACCCGGAAGCGGTGGCGCCGCTGGCGCAGGCCCTGGAACAGGCGCCGGAACTGGAGCAGACGCGCGCCCTGTATGCCCGCGCGCTGCGCCACACCCTGCAGTACGGCGATGCGGCCGATCAGTGGATGAGGCTGGTCGAGAAGTCCCCGGACACGCTGCTGTGGCAGCGGGCCGCCATCGGCGCGCTCACGCAGGCGGGTCGCCAGGAAGAGGCGGAGGCGCTGTTCTCGCGATACATCGCCACGCGCAGCGCGCGGCTGCCGGGCACGTTCCAGGAGGCCCTGGCCCGCATGGAGGAAAAACTGGATACCGCGCCCATTCCGCAGGCGCGGCTGGATTGGGCCTGGTCGCTGCGCGGCGATACGTCCATCGATCGTGCAGCCTGGGAGCGCCGGGCGCGCTGGGGCCATATGATCGACCATCTGCTGCTCGATTGGCTCGAATGCCGCGAAGAGCGCGCCGAAGAGGCCATGTACCTGCTGGGCGAACTCGATACCGGAGAGCGCTTTTTTGCGCCCTTGCTGGCGGCCGGACGCGGCGTCGTGGTCGCCACGGCGCACGTGGGCCCCATGTACGCCGGCCTGATGGCCATGGAACTGGTGGGCATTCCGGCCCGCTGGCTGGCGACGGCGCCCAGCATCGCCCATAGCAGCTATTCCGAAGCGCTGATCTCCACCGCCGACCAGACCGAGGCCCAGGTCGCCAAGGCCTGCATGCGTGCGATCAACGAGGGCTACGTGCTGTGTCTGGCCATCGATGGGGCCATCAATCCCGCCGCGCCGCGCACGAGCTTCGAGGGACAGGACGTGACGTACTCCGGTTTTGCTTCCCACCTGGCGTATCGCCTGAACGTGCCGTCGGTGTTCTACGTGCCCCGCTGGGAGAACGGCCGCATGTCCTACACCCTGGAGATGCTGCCGTCACCCAAGCCGGGCGAGGATGCGCAAGCCTATTCGCAGCGCTGGCAGAAGGCGTATTTCGAGCATCTTCGGGAGCATCTGGCCGGTGAGCCGGAGAGCCTGCGCCTGAGCGGCGGCATCTGGCGCCATGTGACGTCCGCGGATCGGTCGGCGCAGGAATAGGCGGCTGCGATGTCTGTGCGAAGGAAAGTCACGATCTGGCTGCTGGTGCTGGCCGCGCTGTATGGCGGCCCGGCATTGGCTAGCGAGCAGTGCACGGCGCCGGATGAACACTGCCCATTCGTTTCCGCGCTGTTGCAGCAACGTGAAGGCTATGGGGCTCAGGCCACTGGGGGGCTGGGCGGCCGGTTCGTCGAGGTGACCTCCGACCGGGACGCGGGGCCCGGCACGCTGCGCGCCGCGCTCAAGCAAGCCCGCAAAGGGCGGACGTGGATACGCTTTGCCTCCGACATGACCATCGTCCTGGATACGCAGCTGCGCGTGCCGTCCGACACGACCATAGACGGACGCGGCAAGCGGGTGGTCTTGATAGACGACGGCCTGGGCGTGTATGGCAGCCGGAACGTCATCCTGACCCATCTGACGATAGACGGGCGCCTGAAACGACTCACGCAAGCCGTGAACGTGGCCAACGGCAGCCGCGACGTGTGGGTCGACCACATGGACCTGTCGCGGATGTCCGACCGCCTGCTCAATGTGAAGAACGGTTCGACCGACGTGACGATCTCGTGGACCAGGTTCCACGACTCGAACAAGGTGATGTTGCTCAACAACATTACCTCGAAGAACCTGTTTCAGAACTACGATCGCGATTCGATCGCGCGCGTGACGCTGCACCACAACTATTTCTTCAACACCGTGCAGCGCAACCCCAGGGCGCAATTCGGCACTTTCCACCTGTTCAACAACCTGGTGGAGAACTGGGACTTCTACGGCATGAGCTTCAGTCTGGAGGCCAGGGCCCTGGTCGAAGGAAACATCTTCAACAACGACGCCCGGCGCAAGTGCGTGGAGCCTGAGTTCTTTCCCACGGTGGAAGGCATCAATGTGAATTACTGCCGCTATATCTCCATCGCGCCCAAACGCAGCGCGCTGGAGAACGGGGAATCCGATCGCAAGGCCTACGAGAAACTGAAATCCCGGTACGGCTATACCCGCGACTACAAGGCCTTTCTGCGCTTGAAAGACAACCTGTATCTTGGCGATGCGAAGCCGGTGCTGCGGGACTACCGCCCCGAATCGGTTCCGACGCCTCCGTACTGCTACGCTTACGAGAAGCCGACGCAGGACCTGGCCGGGAGGATACGCAGGTTTGCGGGCAACACGCCTGGGGATGTCCCGCTGCCCGGATCGCGCGCAGTCGCGCATTGTCCGGGTTGAAAAGGACGTGCCTCAGGCCTGCTCTCCGGCGGTGTGCACCGGATGCGCTGCGGATCGACCCCCGGCGGGCCAACCCGTCAAGCACTCATGCGCCCCCCGGGCGATGGCCCGGGCCAGGCGCGTGATCGTTCCCGGCTGCCCAAGGCGTGTTTCCTCGCGGGGATTGATGATGACGCCCGCCTCGATCAGGATGGCGGGCATGGGGGCGGTCCGCAGCACCGCCAGGCCATCGTAGCGGTGGATGCCCAGGCGGCGGTCGACGAAGGGGCGATTCTCGCCCTCGATCGGTTCGGCATGGTATCCGGACGGGTGCTCGCCCGCCGCTCGCAGCCGTTCGCCGATGCGTCGGGCGCACTGCAGGCTTTGGGCAGGGCGGGGGTTCAGGGCCGAAACGAAGATCGAATACCCTGCGAATTCCGCTTGCCGGCCCGCCCGGAGATACTTTGCTTGCACCGAGTCGTGGTGGATCGAGATGAGCAGATCGGCGTCCGGCGCGCCCGTTGCGCGCCGGGCC